>CAVOUE010000004.1:0-207409 GCA_963699545.1 Nitrospirota bacterium
TAAAGCCTTCCCCTTCTCTTTGGGGACACCAATCGGTATGACATTCAGGGGAATGATATTTTCAGGGATGTTTAAAATGTTTCTGACGTTCGCGATTCTCTCCTTGTCGACGTACACCGCTGTCCAGACGGCGCCGAGGCCGAGGGCATGACATGCCAAAAGGATATTTTCACTTGCCGCCGAGCAATCCATTATCCAGTACTCTTTACTGAACACTTCATCTTTGTCGGGGATACCGCAGACGACAATGGCCGCCCCGGCTTTGTCCAGCATTTTGGCATAGGGAAGTCTGGCGCAGAGTTCATCAAGGGTCTTTCTCTTTGTCACAACAACAAAAGCCCAGGGCTGAATGTTCACTGCTGAAGGTGCTGCCATTGCCGCCCTCAGATATGCTTATGCAGGGCTTTCACGTGAGACTGCTTCTCCGGTAAATGACCTTACACTTCTTCGAGAGTAAATAGTATTGAGTGTTTCATTTTCCATATTGTCCTCCTTAGCAGTATTACCTCTGCTTTAAACGCTCACCTACGGCACTTTCCGGCATTCCATGCCTTGCCGACACATTCACCGATTGACCAAAATCTGTTGTCGGGCATAGTCAAGAGAAAGGGATTAATTTTCTTCACATCGGGCTTGCCTTCAGTAAGAAAACGATCCTCCGAGTAGATATCAATAATTTCAGCAATGAAGAAAGTATTGGTCGGCAGATCAACTGTTTGTATTACCTTGCATTCCATAGAAAGAGGACACAGCTTAATCATAGGAGCGGATTTCAGCTGTCCATAAAAAATCTCAAAGAGTCCGGACTTGTCAACATTTTTACCGGAAACAAGCCCCGTATAATCGGTAATATCCACCATATCAACTGAGGGGACATTTACACTGAATTCACCGGAATTGCGAATTGCCTCATTTGAGGCATGCATCCTGTTTACACAAATACCGAGCATGGCTGGTTGAAAGTTTACCCGTGTAAGCCAATCAAGGGCCATAAAGTTGACCTTTCCTTCAAAATGGGTACCGAGAATGGTCTGGGTCCAGGGAAGGCAAAAGAGGTCTTTCTTAATTTTTATTTTCTCCATCTGTTCACCCCTTATTCAAGAATAAATTCCATTCCTAATCAAAAGTATTATATCACCTGTCGCGATCGTTTTTTTTGGGAAGAACTATTTGAAACGGGCGGGCCGTGATAACAGGTTCTCTTGGAGATTCGCGTTCGGATACCTGCCGTGTCGCAGGGAAAGCTATTTCATTCTTGAAGGCAACTTGATCACCTCGCCGGCAACCATAAAGGCGCCTCTTCCGAGATGATGTATCGTCCGCGGGCCTTTTTTCGAGGGGTCGATCCATGCCTTGAGCACTTCGAGAATGAAGAAATTGTATTTCGTCACCATACGTGCATCGACGACCTTGCACTCAAGATTGGCGTAGCACTCATCAATGAGGGGGGCCTTGACGCATGAAGCGGCCGCCGGCGTGAGACCAAAGGTTTTGAACTTGTCGACCTTGCGTCCCGAGGTGTTCCCGCAGCCCACCACTTTTTCCGCGAGTTCTACAGTCGGAATGTTGATCACGCAGTTCTTGGTCTTCCTTTACTATGCCGAACGTATAGTTGCGGTTGCTTATCACGCAACCGACTATCGGCGGATCAAAATCGAGCATCGTGTGCCAGGACATGGTCATGATATTCATCTTCAGCTTGCCGGCGGTCGTGACCATAACGACCGGTCCCGGTTCGAGCAGTCCATAGACCTTAGACAACGGAAAAGATCTCTTCGCCATTTCCATACCCCGTGAGTGACATCAACTGAATACCGGAAGCCGCCTTTATTTTTTGGGATATCCTACCGACTGCGCAAGAATGATCTTTTGGTCAGGCCGTAAGTTCATCGCCTTCGCCAGGGCTTGCCTGTCAATTGACCCACGCACAACAGTCGCCAATCTTTCGGAAGCACAATACAGATAAACGTTTTGGCTGATAAAACCTGTATCCGCAGCCGAATAGAGTTCCTTGTCCTCTTTAGGCACATCGCCCATCCTTGAGAAATCCGCTACGTAGATGAGATTGGCAAAAGCCTCCTTTACGAAGTCCTGCCGACCTGTCAAAGCGCGGATGTCATCTGACATAAGGAGGTTCAATGCCTGACTTTTCGCCTCATACAGATAGAGACCATCAGCAGTGGCAATATAGATATCAATTTCTTGCCGGTTCACTGCAGAGGGCGCAGTACGCTTTCCCGTGTCCGGGCGATTTATTCCGGACGCAGCCCAAAGGAGATTTGAAAGCACCTGCGCAGATAACTTTTCTGTGCTAAATGAACGGGAAGAGCTTCTGTCCTTCAGCACCTGCATGAGAGGTCTGCCGCCATCGACCTGCGGATTTGGGAGCAGGACAAGCTTGATCTCCCCAGCAAAAATTGAGGCCGCACACACTATTGAAATAACCCATGCCACGGCAGTGATCAGAAGTAACGTTCTTTTCATCACACTCCTCCTTCGGTCTTTAGAAAAGCCTATCAGCATAAGGTATGAAAGCACAGGGCCTTGGCAGCAAGAGATGCCGCCTCAGGCCCGATGTTTGATGAACGTACCTTTTTCGTACTCCTCAAAAGCGATCTGCAGTTCCTCCTGAGTGTTCATGACAATGGGACCGTACCATGCGACAGGTTCGCCGATCGGCCTGCCCGAGACGAGAAGAAAGCGTACCGATGTGTCTTCCGTCTTGATCGCCACCTGGTCACCGGCGCGTTCATACAGGACAAGGGTCTCGCTGCTGAATCTGCAGTCTCTCTTAAAGTCGAAATAATTGATACCGGTCACTTCATGGGCAAATGGGTTGCGCATTTCGTCAAAATACGCGCTTCCCTCGACGACATAGGCAAAAACGGTATGCCCGGAAGGGACCGGATGCGTGAACGTCGTCCCTGCCGGCACAGACACGTCAAGATATTCCGGATCGGTGACAATGTCCCTGACAGGGCCGCCGACGCCGTCGACGTTCCCGCAGATAACTCTGATCGTTGCTCCCGAGGCCAGTGTCTTCCCGGGAATCTGAGCACTTTTCACCTCACGGTAGCGTGGATCCATCATCTTGTACTTCGCCGGCAGATTCGCCCAGAGCTGGAACCCCCAGAGCAGCGTATCCTTTCTCCCCTTTGGCATCTCCTGGTGGATGATGCCGCTTCCCGCCGTCATCCACTGCACATCTCCGGGAGATATGATCCCGCTGTTTCCCATGCTGTCACCATGTTCGACCGTGCCATGAAGCACGTACGTGATGGTCTCGATTCCCCGGTGGGGGTGCCAGGGAAAGCCGGCGATATAATGGGCGGGGTTATCGGAATGAAAGTCATCAAGCAGGAGGAAGGGATCGAGTTGAGGGACCTGGTAGTTGCCAAAGGCACGCTTGAGATGGACGCCGGCCCCTTCGATCGTCGGCGTGCTCTTCCATACCTTTCTTATCTTTCTCACCATGGCGTTGCCCTCCTTAAGAAAATGCCACCCTCTTTCCTTATAGTCTATCAGCTTTCACGCCATATCCGAACCTGTCGACCTGCAGGTGCAACGCAGAGAGAGGCATTCAGTGGCGCGGTCAGAAAAGGAGCATGATGCGGCCAGCTATGAACTTCTCTCCCTGCTCAGAAATGTTCATCTTCCTCTTCGGCCGGTCTCTCGGTCCTCTGGAGCCTCTTCCCCCGTTCCCAGGCACTCGTCTCCCAGTTGTCTCTCCTGGTCGATCCCGGAACCCATGGAGGAACAGCCAGCCGGAAATGGTGAGAGAGGGCATTCACGTAGGGTTCATACATCTGGCGAAGTTCAGACAGTTCCTTGTCCGCCTCATCCCCTTCACGCAGGGGCAGGCCGGCTGAAGCCAGGACTGTGCGTAACCCAGTCAGTTCTTCAGGGGTCAGGCGCTCTCTCTTCGATTTGACAGGGGCGCGTCCAAAAATGAGGGAGATGTCAACGACGGCGTGCCGTGCCATCGCGAAGGTGAGCATCGCCTGGCGTGCACATGAACCTTCCATATGCGACATGACGAAGGCACTTGTATCGAGGATGGCAGTGATCGCGGCAAGCCACGACTGGTTATCATGGTGAGAACGGAAATAGGCGAGCACCGGATACGAGAGATGGCTTTCGAGCAACTCTGCAGCCCAGCGCTCCCACTCGCTGAGATGCTGCAGGAGCGTCTCCATATTGTCTGCATCATGGCAGCGTCTCCGTAACATCTCGGCAGCGGTGGGCGGCGATCCGGCACGTGCATCGAGAAGGGAGATGTTCACCTCCCGCCTGGAGATAGATTGATTGAGGGCAGGAAGATAAGCGACAAGAAGCGCGAGAAAACCAAATCCGAGTCCTGCTTCAACCGCGGTAAACACTCGTGCAAGCGGAGCGACAGGGGTAACGTCTCCAAGCCCGAGGGTGAAAAAAGTCGTGGCGCTCAGATACAGGTCTGTAGTGAAACCGGCAGTCCCTTCAGGTGTTTTGATCGGAGAGCCGGATGCCCAGTGCAGAAGCGCAAAACCCACGATCAATCCAAAGGCCCAGATACTGAGCAGGAGGAGCAAAGAAAGTGGTCCGAAATAACTGAGAAAGGTTTCCTGACGCCCACCCTTGGATATCGAACGGAAAACTGCCGACCAAATTCGCCAGGCGTTTCTGTAGAAGAAACGGGTGAAACGATACTTGCGGGTCACACGACGGGGCAGCAATATTACCTCGAACGCTTCCCAGAGAACAAGGAAAATAAGGGCAATACCGGGGATGGACAAGAGAATCGGCATCTTCACCTCATTCAGTATTTGATCCGCAGTGTATTCAGTATATCACAGGCCTCAACTGCACGGGGTATGCACAGCGAGAACCGGCCGGAAAAGAACAGTTTTTCCCGGTCACCCCGTGCGGTCGGCGCAGGCAAGGAATTCCTTTACATTGTGCAAAGGGGTGTCGGGAGGCAGGTCGCACGAGGGCATCAGGATGTAGTTGCGGTGGGGGTCGGGAATCCCGGCAACACACGCGGAAACCGCTTTGCATAGGTGGGCAGGGTCCCCGCCGAAGATCGAGTTGATCACATCCACGTTCCCTGCAATAACGAGCCGGTCGTGGTAGATCCCGTACACTTCGCCGAGGGACACACTGGCATCGACCGATATGCAGTTAGCACCTGTTTCGGCATAGAGCGCAAGCTGGGAGCGGATATCCCCGCATTGGTGGAGGAGGGTTGCAAGGCCGCGCTCTCTGGCCAATTCAAGGAGGTTCCTTTCGCAGGGAAGGACCACCTCACGGTAGAGGTCAACGGGGATCAGCGTCGCAGCCCCATCAGGTATCGCGATGCCGTCGATGAGTCGCCGTTCGATGAGAGGCTCGAAGAGTGCGATGGAGAGGCGGACGCCAAGCTCGCATACCTCCCGGATAAATGTCCTGTCCGACACCGTTTTCTCCCGGAGGAGGTTCCAGTCGCAGAGGATCATGGCCCAGGCAAAAGGTCCCCAGGAAGTGGCGCAGAGAAAGCGGTCGGTAAGACGCTCCCTCATACGGGCGATCATTTCGACCAGCCACAGGGTATGGGGGGAGTGGGAGATATCCACGTTCTCAAGGCAGCGCGCGTCCTCGGTCTTCTGGATAAGGGGAAAAGAGAGGAGAGGGGCCTGCTCCCCGTCGAAGGCGAGTTCGCCTCCTATTGCCTCGGCCGGAAAGGTGTTAAGACCCGATCCGGGGAAAACAATATCGGTATCCAGCTCCGCGAAAAAACCTGCAAGGGTCTCCCCAAAGCGGACCGGATCGTGAACGAGGTCCCCGATCTTCAGGCCGGTCTGCCGGTATGCCCAGCGCCCCGCCCCGAATAACGCACGGGGGAGACGCTCGCTGCGCTTACCCTGCAAAACCCGCCTGATAGATTCCCGCCTGTCCATCAACGCCTCAATTCACCGTGCATACTGAGCACCCGACCGGTTTTTGCTCAGTATACCATAGGAGAGAATGTCAGGCAGCAGGCCCGGGGGATGACGTGTGTGCCAAAAGGTTAATAATTCTCTGGATAGTATGGTAAAATCTCTATCATGGAGCGGCAGAGGGTGATCCTGAGATGTCTTGACGGAAGGCTTATCAAGGGTTTTATTGGTGATTTCTCGGTGTCAGACGAAGTCGTCACCCTTGAAGATGAGGTACTGCAGTCGCACACGTTCAGAGTGGATGAGCTCAAGGCTATTTTTTTTGTAAGGACATTCGAAGGGAACAGGAACCATTCCGAAAGGAAGACCTTCAGCGACCCTGTTTCCCTCGGGAAGAGGGTGTTTGTGAAATTCAAGGACGGCGAGTCCATGATTGGATATATTGAAGGCGGCGTACCGTGGGAGAAAGGCTTCTTCCTCGAACCAAAGAAGGGCCCGGGGTTCTTCCTCATCCCCGTTGATGTCGAAAGCAATAATAGTAAAGTGTTTGTTGTGGCTTCCTCTGTCTGGGACGTCACCGTGATGGGATGAGAAGAAAGCGTTCCTGCTCAACTTTCTTTCTTGTTGTCATTTCTGTCGCCGCTCTCTTGACGGAAACGCCTGTCAGGGGGGCATCCGGCGCTGACTTTACCGTCGAGACCATCCAGAAGGCTTACGAGAACATCGAGGACATAAAGGGAAATTTCATCCAGAAAAGCACGATCAAGGACCTCAAGAGGACCGACACATACAAGGGTTCACTTCTGATGAAGGTTCCTTCGAAGATGAGATGGCAGTATCACGGCGACGATAAACAGGACACAGAGGTGATCATCAATGGTGATGAGATGATCATTTACCAGAAGAGTGAGAAACAGGCCTTCAGGGGCACGTTCAACCGGGAAAGTTATGGTCATGCCCCCATAGCATTGCTGGGGGGCTTCGGCGACATCGAAGACGAATTCGAGGTGTCGCCGCAGGAGGGAAAACTCCTGCTTAAGCCAAAGAGAGGCATGGGCGGTGTGGTGTCCATAGAGGTCACGCCCTCGGGTGGAGACTTTCCGATACGTTCATTGACGATCATAGACAAACGCTCCAACAGGATCGATATTACCTTCAAAGATGTTGTCCTCAACTCCCATATCAAAGACTCTTCATTCAGTTTCTCCGTCCCGGAAGGGGTAAGCGTTTACGAGTATACCAGGCCGCAGTAACTCATGCTGATCCTGGGTATCGACACCTCATGCGACGACACCTCAGCCTCCGTGGTGGAGGACGGGAAGACGGATACTCTCCAACATCGTCTCGAGCCAGGACAGCATTCACAGGAAATACGGCGGGATCGTTCCGGAGCTGGCCTCCCGCAGGCATATTGAGATGATATGGCCTGTGGTGGACGAGGCGCTGAAATCAGCGCATGCGAAGCTGGAAGAGCTGGCCGCTGTCGCGGTATGCTACGGACCGGGTCTCATCGGTTCTCTCCTGGTGGGATGTTCCTTTGCAAAGTCCGTCTGCTTCTCCAGAGGCATTCCCCTTGTCCCGGTAAACCATCTCGAAGGTCACATTTACTCCTCTTTTCTTGAGGAAACGGGTCCTCCGGGAGAGACGTCTTTCTCACACGCCCCGGATTTTCCGTTCATCTCCCTCATCGTATCAGGCGGGCACACAAGTTTGTACCGGGTGGACGGGTTTGGCAGGTACACAGAACTGGGCCGGACACGGGACGACGCGGCAGGGGAGGCATATGACAAAGTATCGAAACTTCTCGGGTCTTGGGTATCCGGGAGGTCCCGTCATCGACAGGCTTGCTTACGAGGGAAACCCGGTTGCAATCGATTTTCCAAGGGCGTATCTGCCCGATGGGCTTGATTTCAGTTTCAGCGGGCTCAAGACAGCCGTATCGAA
This sequence comes from Nitrospirota bacterium, assembly GCA_963699545.1. Classification (GTDB taxonomy): domain Bacteria; phylum Nitrospirota; class Thermodesulfovibrionia; order Thermodesulfovibrionales; family UBA9159; genus JAMCQB01. The sequence continues at coordinate 7,836 of CAVOUE010000004.1, forward strand.
CTTCCTGAGGAGGGGAGCGGGCGCTCAGCAGGCAAAGTCCGAAATCCGGAATCTTGACCCGGGAGCCGTCAGGGACGTCTGCGCCAGTTTTCAGCAGGCGGTGGTCGATGTCCTCGTAAGGAAGACAGAATGGGCCGTAAGGAAGGAAAACATAAAAAGGGTGGCGGTATCGGGAGGCGTGGGAGCGAACACTGCTTTGAGGAGGGAGTTGGCCGGGATGGCGGAGAAGGACGGGCTGAAGGTGTTCATCCCGCCCGTGGCTCTCTGCACCGACAACGCCGCCATGATCGCTGCTGCGGGGTATCACCATCTCATCTCCCGCGATATCGCGACCATGGACCTGAATCCGGCCGCGTATCTTCCGCTCTAAACCGAGACAGCAGGGATGACGCAAGGAGAGCCAAAGGCTTCTTTGTGGACTTTGGCTCTCCCCTGTCCGGACAGGAAAGTGTTTTTGGCGGGCCTTTTTCTGGTATTATAGACCGATGAAAGGGTATGTCATTATCATCGGAATTCTGGTCCTCGTTGTCTCCGCCCTTATCACTCTGAACATCTTTTTCCAGCAGACCCTGCAGATGGAGATGGCCGAGCAATTCAACAAGCAGCAACTGCTCCTGGCAAGTGCAGAAGCGGCCAATATCCAGTCGTATGTCAACGGCCTCAAGGACGAGCTGTCGCATATCTCTGTAGTCGTGTCAGGGCTGAAAGTGAGGGAGAAGCGGGATTTCTCCCGTCTCGTGACCGAGTTTTTCAAGGGAAAAGACAAGATCAAGACCGATATCGCCTTTTTTGACGCCGCGGGGGTCCTTCTTTTCTCCAAAGGCGATGTGGCCCCGGGTAAGTCTCAAGTCGGGGTGATATTGGAGAAGGCAAAGGGATTATGTCCTGAGAGCATGCTGATCGAACAGGACAGCACAAGGCTCCAGATCGCTGCGCCGGTGTGCCGGGAGAACTCTTTTGAAGGTGCGGTCATCCTTTCCCTCGGCATCCAGGATGTTGCCCAGGAATTTCTCAGTCCCATCAAATCCGGCTCACGGGGGTATGCGTGGATGATGGACGGCAAGGGTGACCTCCTCTTCCATCCCACACAGCCCGGCATGGTGGGCAAGAATCTCTATAAAACAGACGCGTCATGTTTTAAGTGCCACATGAGCTTTGACGTGGAGAAGAAGATCATAGAAGGGAAGGGCGACTATTTCGGAAGGCAGGTCGCTCCATCGGGAGAGGACAAGGTCCTTGCCTTCTCCTCCGCGTCCATCGGGGATTCGAGGTGGATCGTGGCGGTATCAGCGCCCTATTCTGAGGTCACCAGGACCATCCAGAGGTCCATGAAGTTCTATTCCTGGCTCATCATATGCATCTTTATCACCACAAGCATCGTATCGGTGATGCTGATATTCTTTTACCGGAAGAGGGCCAGGGCCGAGGAACTGGAGAAACACCAGAAGGAACTGGAGAAATATGCCGAGGACCTGGAGCGGAAGGTGAACAAGAGAACGGAAGAACTCTCGACCGAGAAGGAAAAGCTCAACACGATCGTGAGCGCCATAGGGAGCGGTATCATCCTCCTTGACATGAGCGGCCGGATACAATGGATAAACCAGACCATGCAGGAGATCGCGGGAAAGGACATTACAGGGATATTCTGTGAAGAGATCTGCGCCGACTGCACCGTTGTCGGTTCCTACGCGGTGGACGACATGCAGACCGAGATACTCCAGAACCTTTTTGGCATGAAGGACAAGTATTTCCAGGTGACCACTGCGCCGGTCCAGGGAACGGACGGCTCGGTACACGGCTATATCAGGCTGGTGCAGGATGTGACGGAACTGAAGAAGATGGAGGAGCAGATGATGCACTCCGAGAAACTGGCGTCTCTGGGCAGGCTCACCGCCGGCATTACCCATGAGATCGGGAACCCTCTCACGTCCGTCTTCTCATTCGTTCAGATCCTCAAGGAGATGGAGCAGGATGGGTTCAAGAAAGAGAGCCTCGAGACCATCTATTTCCATATCAGCAGGATCGCCGATATCCTGAAGCAGCTTTCCGGGTTTTCGAAGACGCCTCCTGTGGAGCTCAAGCCGTGGAAGGTGAACAGTCTCATCGAATCTTCCCTCTCCCTGATCCAGTATGACAAGAGGGCAAAGGACATCACCATTGTAAGGGACCTCTCGGCGGACATGCCCGAGATCACTACGGACGGGAACCAGCTTTCTCAGGTCATTGTGAACATAATATTAAATGCGGTTGATGCGATGCCTGCCGGCGGAACATTGACCATCAGGAGCAGGGTAAGGGATAACCACATCATGATGATTTTTGAGGACACGGGCATTGGCATTTCGAAGGAGAACATCAGCCGGATATTCGACCCGTTCTTCACCACCAAGGAAAAGGGAACAGGACTGGGGCTTGCGGTCAGTTACAGCATCATCAAGAAACTGAACGGGAGTCTCGGTGTGGAAAGCGAAATGAACAAGGGCTCGAAGTTCGTGATAACCCTGCCCATGAATGGAGCGAAATGAAGCCGAAGATACTGGTAGTCGACGACGAGAAGGACATTTGCAGGGCCCTGGAGTTTTTCCTCAGGAATGCGGGGTACGCCGTCACCCTTGCACATAGCGGTGAAGAGGCGGTGGAAAAGTTCACAAAGGAGCGCTTCGACCTCATCCTCACTGATCTCAAAATGGAAAAGATGGACGGGCTGACGGTGCTCGAGAAGGCCAGGGAGGTGAGTTCCAGTACCCCCGTCCTGATCATGACCGCGTACGGATCGATAGAATCCGCGATCGATGCCATGAAGAAGGGGGCTGCGGACTACATCCAGAAGCCTTTTCTGAATGAGGATATCAAGCTGAAGATCAGGAAGGTCCTGGAGCAGAAGCGGCTTGTTGAGGAGAATATTGCCCTGAGGCAGCAGTTGAGCCAGCGCATGGGATGCATGGATTTTGTGGCCAACTCCGAAGCGATGATCGATGTCATTGCCACGCTCGAAAAGGTCATCCCCACCAGGAGCAACATCCTCATCCTGGGAGAGAGCGGCACCGGGAAGGGTCTTATCGCCGAGATGGTCCACTGCAACAGCCCGAGGAGGGACAGACCCTTTATCTCCATTAACTGTTCAGCCATACCCGAGGGCCTTCTGGAATCAGAGCTCTTCGGCTATAAGAAGGGGGCCTTCACGGGAGCGGTCTCCGACAAATCAGGCCTCATTACTATGGCCGACCAGGGCACACTCTTCCTCGATGAGATCGGAGATATGCCGTTGAACCTACAGTCAAAGCTTTTGAAGGTCCTCGAATCATCCGAGGTGACCCCCCTGGGAGATACACGGTCAAGGCTTGTGGATATAAGGCTTGTCACGGCCACGAACCAGGACCTGGAGCAGAGGATAAAAGAAAAGGCCTTCAGAGAAGACCTCTACTACAGGCTCAATGTCATAGAGATCCGGATCCCTCCGCTGCGGGAGAGGAAAGAGGATATCCTCATGCTCGTCAATCATTTCCTGAAACGGTATACGGAGGAGAATAAGAAGACGGTGAGGGGATGTGACAGCGATGCCCTGGGCCTCCTCATGAGATATGAATGGCCGGGGAATGTGAGAGAGCTGAGGAATGTCATCGAGAGGGCGGTGGTCCTCTGCCAGGGAGATGTGATCACTGCTGCCGAGCTTCCGGAAAAGTTGAAGAAGAACGGGAGCACGCCTCCGGGACAGCAGGAGACGTCCTCTCTTAAACTGACCCTTTCGGAATATGAAAAGACCCTGATACTGAATGTCTATCATGCACAGAGCAGGAACAAGGAAGGTACCGCCAGGTGTCTGGGCATTGACCTTGCCACCCTCTACCGGAAGCTGAAGAAGTACGGAATAGAAGATTGAAGAAGGGATTCTTCATCGGAGCCATATGCGGAGGTGTGCTGGGTATCATCATCTGCCTCAGCATGGACCTTGTCCTGGGAGGTGCGCTGGGGGGCGGGTGGAGGGAAGCGGTTGCCCATGATCTTGGAGCCGTCTTCGGCAGGAGGTTCGATAATAACTCTTTTGTTGTGCTCCTGGGAGTTGTCATCGTCATCGGATTTGTGGCAGGCTTTGGCGCACTGGTAGGAGGGATGTTCGGCGTCATGGTCACGCGCCTTTTTTCTTTCCTTACAAAGGAAGAGCAGTGACTCCATGCCCAGACCGGACCTGATCCTTCTACATCCTCCCACGGTCTTCAGATTCCGGGAAAGGCCGGGCTTTTACGGTCCCATGAGCGATGTTATCCCGTCCTCTTCGATCTTTGAGATCTATCCGATCGGTTTTCTTACGATTTCCGAGTACCTTCACCGTCACGGAATAGCAGTGAGGATCATTAACCTCGCCATGAAAATGCTCAGGGCCGAGTCTTTCAATCCTGAGAAATTCATAAAAAAGCTCGATACGCTGGCCTTTGGTATCGACCTCCACTGGCTCCCCCACGCTGACGGAAGCCTGAGCCTTGCGGAGATGGTAAAGAAGCATCATCCCGGAAAGCCGGTCATCCTCGGGGGCCTGTCCGCCACCTATTATCACCGTGAGATCATGGCAGACTACCCCTTTATCGATTTCATTGTGCTGGGGGACTCTGCAGAAGAGCCTCTGCGGATGCTCATGGAGGCGATAAGATCCCGAACCGGCTTTGAGCGTGTTCCCAATCTTGTCTGGAGGAACGGAAATGGGAAGGTGATCGCCAATGAGCTTTCCCACAGGCCGGAAAACCTCGATGACATCAATTTCGATTATCTTCATCTTCTCAGGATGGCCATACGATACCGTGACCCGTCCGGGTATATCCCTTTCAAGTACTGGCTCAGCTATCCCGTTACCGCGGTGTTCCAGTGCAGGGGATGCGTCCATAACTGCGCCTCGTGCGCGGGGTCCCTCTCCTCCTTCAAAAGGCTCTGCATGAGGGAAAAACCGTGTTTCAGGTCTCCTGAACTTCTCGCAGAAGACATCAGAAAGATCTCGGAGTACACGGGTGCGCCGGTCATGGTGATAGGGGACCTGCTGCAGGCCGGGGAGGATTATGCCGGAAGATTTCTGGATGCCGTCAAAAGGTACCGGATAAGGAACGAGTTGACAGTGGAGTTCTTTACCCCTCCCCCTGAAGGCTTTATAAAGAAGGTCGCTGACTGCATCGAAAACTTCAATGTCGAGGTGTCCCCCGAATCACACGATCCAAGGGTCAGAAAGGCCTTCGGGAAACACTATGAAAACAGAGAGTTGGAGCGGATGATGGCAACGCTCCTTGATGCAGGCTGCAGGAGGATAGACGTATTCTTCATGGTCGGCCTGCCTTACCAGGATTACGACTCGGTCATGGAGACTGTGGGATACTGCGAAGAACTCTTGCAGAAATTCGGCAGCACCCGGCGGCTCCTTCCCATGATAGCGCCCCTTGCGCCCTTCATAGACCCCGGCAGCAGCATCTTTGAGGAGCCGGAGAGATTCGGGTACCGGCTTTTTTACAAGACACTGAAAGAGCACCGGCAGGCCATGCTCATGCCGAGCTGGAAATATACCCTCAATTACGAGACCGAATGGATGAAAAGGGAAGATATAGTGAGGGCAACCTATGATGGGGCGCTCAGGCTCGTCGACATAAAAGAAAAATATCAGGTCATCGGGAAAAAGAATGCGGCGATGATACGTGAACATATCGAAGAGGCCAAGGTCCTCATCGGGCGTATCGACAGTTCAGGGCTGATAGATGACGCAACAAAGGCAGAGATCGCTCACTTCAATAATCTCGATTCCCTCTGCGATAAGCATGAGCTTGACTGGCCCATAAAAGGCTGGAGGCTCAATTTCTTGAACCTTCTCAGGTTGCTGCTAAAGTAACCGTTCCCTTTGCTCGATCTTAACCCGGGTCACAATGTCTACGGCCTCGTTCATCTCCCGTCGTTGATGAACCTCACAGCGGGCACAGCCGGCGGCGTCCCCTATCCCCCTTTAACGTATTTCTCGAGCTCGTGGATGGTGAATTCCTGTTCCGAGATGATCCTCTTGACGACATCTCCGAGCGTTATAAGGCCCGTCAACCGGTCATGATCGAGGACCGGCAAGTGACGGATCTGCTTGGATGTCATCAGCGCCATGCATTCATCGAGGGTATTTTCCGGATTTACGTAAAAGACCGTCTGCGTCATAAGTTCGCTGACAGCGGTATCCTTGGAGGCCTTTCCCTTGAGGATCACCTTCCGCGCGTAATCACGCTCAGAGAAGATACCCACAAGCTTGCCGTTCTGGACGACCGGCAGGGCCCCCACATCCTTTTGAGCCATCAGCTCCAGAGCCTGGAATACGGTGGCCAGAGGCGAAATAGTCCAGATCTCGCGCCCCTTGTTTTTCAATACTTCATTGACCGTTTTCATGGAATTGTCCCTCCGTTCGTTTAACAGCCGCCTTTCCCCTTATTATACTTCTTTATGGCCGATCCGATAACCACACAGAGCCCATACACTTCGGGCCGTGCCTGACGGCGGGCGCGACCCCTACTCTATCTTGATTATCCCTTTCTGAATGGCGAACTTGATCAGGGCGGCCCTGCTGCCGATTCCGAGCTTCTCACTGATGTTGGTCTGATGGGCGATGACGGTCTTGGTGCTGATGGTGAGCATGTCGCCTATCTCTTTGTGCGTGTACCCTTCGGCGACGAGCTTCAGCACCTGCTTCTCCCTGTCGGTGAGTTTCTCGTAGGGGTCTTCCACGGCGGATTCCCTGTCCTTCCCCAGGTACCCTGCCACTACCTTTGAAGCGATGGAGGAAAAGAGGTAAAACTCGCCCCTGCTCACCGCCCGAATGGCTGAGACCAGTTCGCTGCCCACAGCCCGTTTCAGGAGGTATCCCGAAACCCCGGCCTTGAGAAAACGCGATATGTATTCCTTGTCGTCATACTGGGTGAGGACGAGGATCTTTATGTCGGGCCTTGCATGTTTCAGTTCAATGGTCGCCTCGAGGCCGCCCAGTTTCGGCATCGCGATGTCCATCAGGACAACGTCGGGGTTGAACTTCTTCGCCTTTTCGATGGCCTCAAGCCCGTCTGAGGCCTCGGCCACCACCTCGATGTCATCACAGAGTTTGAGGAAAGCGATGATCCCCTCCCTCACGAGGGCATGGTCATCGGCAATGAGTACCGTTGTCTTAGACATTTGTTTCCTCCAGGGGATTTAATGGAATTCTTAAACTCACCTTGGTGCCGCAGCCGGGTGAGGAACAAACCTGTAATTTTCCGCTGAGAAGGGAAGCCCTCTCCTTCATTCCGAGAATCCCCAGGCCCCTGCCGCCGTCGGACGTATGGCGCAATACCGAATGGGCATCAAATCCCTCCCCGTCATCCTCTATGTCAACGACGACCGAATCCCTTTCCGTCTTCAGTATAACAAAAACATTCCCGGCTTCGGAGTGCCGCGCGATGTTGACGATGGACTCCTGCAGTATTCTGAACAGCGCGATCTCCACACGGGGGTCGAACCGCTTATTCGGTTCCGCCTTAATGGTCAGGTAATACCGTATCCCCCTTTCCCCCAGATGCTTGTCCAGGAGCCACTTGATCCCCGCCTCAAGGCCCAGGTCGTCAAGAATGGTCGGCCGCAGGTTCTGGATGACATTGTGTATTCCGTCGATGGTCTTCAGCGCGATCATCCTCATCTCTTCAATCTTCTCAGTCGTGATCTTCTCGGGGTACATTTTGCATATGTCGAGCTTTATGAGAAAGGCTGAAATATCCTGCAGGATGTCATCGTGGAGCTCACGGGCGATCCTTTTTCTCTCGTCTTCCTGGGAAGAAAGGAGTTTTTTCAGAAGGCTTTCCACCTTTTGGCGGCTCTGCCGTATCTGCTGGGTCCTCTCCAGCACACGGTTCTCCAGCTCGATATTGTGCCGGTGAATGCTCTCGAGGGATTCATAGAGCTTTATCCTCATATTATCGAAACTCCTTGCAAGGGTCCCGATCTCGTCCCTGCTGGACACCCTGACCGGCTCAGAGAGGTTGCCCTTTCCGATTTTCTCGGTCGCATTGATGAGGGATTGCACGGGCCGCACGATCCCCCTGCTCAATCCGATCCCCAGGAGCAGTGCGGTCACCACAGAGAGCGCACTGAGAACAAAAAACCCCTTCTTCAGTTTTGTCGAAGGAGCGAAGACGATCTCCTGGGGTTCCCTCACTGATATCCCCCAGGGAGCCACGGACAGGGGGACAAATGCGAGCATGTCTTTTGTCCTTACTTTGTCTGAGGTTTCTTCCGAATGACACCTGTGGCACGTTCCCACCGTGCTCTTCCTAGCTGCAATGAGGTTGCCGAGGAACTTGTCATGATCGCTGGAGGTAAGAATGCGCTTCGGGTCAGTGGATGCAATGATGGTGCCGTGACTGTCCACCAGTTCTATAGTGGTGCTTGTACCGGAGGGAAAGGACTTGATGATCTGGGTGAACGTATAGTTCGTCGGATTGATTTCCCCTCCCGCGACACCGATGAGTTTTCCCTCCTTGTTCTTCAGGGGGACTAAGGCGAAAATGACCTTTCTCCCGGTGGAATCGATGGTATACACGTCGGATATTACCGGTTTCCCCTCGGCGATGGTCTTGCTCACATAGGGGATGCTCAGCAGGTTCACCTTCCCCTCCTCCTGATGGGGATACGTCAGGACCACATTGCCGTACGTGTCCATGAGGAAGATCCTGTCCGTGAAGATCGAGTATTCATAGGCGGCCTTCAGGGCTTTTTTCTCCGGTTCCCAGTCGTTGTCTTCAAAATCGATCCTTCCCGAAATCGAGATGTCGTAGAGGCGGGTGAGATTGGTCTCCAGGATGTAGTCAAAATATTTGCCGACAATGTTGGCCAGTGTGAGACGGTTCGCAAGAGAACGCCGAATACTGTCATTAACGCTCAGGTAGCTGACTACGCCGAGACCGATGAGGATGGTGAATATGCCGAGGATAACCGAGAATGTTATTCTTCTTCGCATGCCTATAACTTACGTTATACCTGTCACCGCTTTCTGTCAAGAGAGGGGCGGGTGAGAATGCCCCCGGGACTATCATCCCCTGTCGTCTGCAGCGCTCTGAGGGATCTTCGTCTCAAAAGGGAGGTGGAGGGAATACGAATTACCGGGAAGAGACCTGACGCGTTTCCGGTTCGTCGACTCCTCCCTGCAGATTCATGTCCAGTTCTTCTGCCTCTGAACCTTCCTCGCGCATAAGTTCGAGCGGGTGTTCACGCTTCATCCTCTCTCTCGAAATATACCCGCTCAGTATGCTTGTATCAAGGGGGAAGACCTCGGGGCTGAATATGGCGTTGTAGATGTGCCAGACGGCGATAAGCAGGACGATCACCAGCGCCTCGTTGGAATGCAATGCCTTTGCCATGGGGATGAGCTCTCCCGGCAAGACCCTTACAACAAAGGTCGGGAACCAGAGGATAAGGCCCGTCCCGATCATGAGGAGCCCGCCGGTAAGGATCCCCCAGTACTCAAACTTCTGCTTGTAGCTGTAACGGTCACACCGTGCAGGGGAATTCTCCATGCCGATATAGTACCTGATATCGTGGACGGCATCAGTGAAATCATTCTTGTTAATGACCATTGAGGGCTGCCATTTTTTCAGAATGACCCCCAGTGCGGCGATGATGATGTGGGACGCCGCCGTGATCACGAAGACTACCCCTGCATAGCGATGGATGAGCCGTACACTGTCGATCCCCCCCAGCTTCATGATGCACCACCGGGAGATATCGAGGTAAAAGAACCTCTGGGAAATGCCGGTGATCAAGAGGGTCAGGAAGGTGACTACGGTAAGCCAGTGCTCAACAATGCGGCCCCGGCCGAACCTTCTTATTCTTTCTTCCGCGTCGATCTTCATTATGCTCATGGTATCCCTCCTCATTATCTGTCCACTGCATAGCGCCATATGTGCAGGAGAATCTGCAGAAAGAGTCCTGTGATCAGAATGGGTATAAAGATCTTATATATCAAGTTCACCGCAAAGACCAGCGGCGCACTGGCCAGGGTGGGTTCGTAGTGAGAGAGCCAGGTATCCGGGAAGTTCTTCGGTGCATCTTTGTGGCACTGCTGGCATCTCTTCACGAGGTTGGCTTTCAGTGTGGCCGCGTCCGTGCCTCTCGTGCTGCTTATTGAGTGGGTGCCGTGACAATCGGTGCAGACGGCGATGGGCCGCGCAGGTTTGTACTCGGCTTCCCGCTGCTTTTTGTAGAACCCCAGGGTGACGCCATGAAAATCAGACAGGTAGGTCTTCACCACGTCTGTGGAAAGACCGTATTTCCCCATGAGGGCTTTGTTGGCGTGACAGGTGCTGCACGTAGCCGGTATCCTCTCCCGATAATCCAGGGAATGTGCCTGAATGATGTCGTGAGCCCTGTGGCAGTCGATGCAGACCGGCACGTCCTGATTGTGCTCATCGAAGAGGGCCTTTCCGTGGACGCTTTTTGCATAGACCTCATATGTCGCCGAATGGCACCCCTGGCATCTCTTGGTCGTCAGGGACCTTTCCCTGCCCCCGCGGGCGATGGAGTGTGACCCGTGGCAGTCCGTGCATACCGGGGCTTTCAGGTTCCCCTGGCTGAGCATTGCATAATGGATGCTTTCCAGGGTTTTGGAATACTTGTCAAAGTGGCAGCGCCTGCAGCTCTCGGAAGAAGCGATGGAAAATTCCCTCCTGCTCTTGAACGTCCTGCGGGTGTGCTCCTCGGAGGAGAAGCCGTAGTGGCAGTCCGAACAACTGAGCTTGTCATGAACCGAGCCTGCGAGGTGCGATCTGTCCACGGTGAGATCGATGGTTTCACCGTTCCTGAAGGTCGTGGCAAGTTTATACCCGTGACACCTCATGCAGTATTGCCCTTCAGTGCTGAAGATTTTTCCGCCCCTCACCGGCTTGACCGAATGCGCACTGTGACAGTCCGTGCAGACCGCCGCTGTCCCTCCGCTGTCACCCGTAAGCAGTCCGACATGGATCGGGCTCCCTTTTATTTGTTCATCGGTGTGGCAATGCCTGCATTCGCGGGAAGCCTTTATCTGATACTGTTTTTTTGACCGGAACCTCCTGTCCGGATGGCTGTCGGCTGAAAAATCACTGTGACAGTTGGAGCACGTCAGGAAACTGTGTACGGAGTTTCTGAATTTTTCTGCGTCCACATAGGCGGTCACCGATTCTCCGTTCTGAAACTGCTTTGTGATGCCCTGTTTCCCGTGGCACCCCAGGCATGCTCTGGCTTCGTCAGAGAGGACAATATCTTTGGCGCCGACGAGGTCAAGAAATGGCGGGCATGCACATAAAAGCAGAACGGTCAGACAGAAAAAAAGCTTTCTCCCTTTCATAAACACCCCCCTGGAAACCGGCAAAGTGTACCCAAAGAGAAGCCTGAAAACATCTGAACAGGTGACCTCCCGCCCACGGCAGCTACCGTTGCGGGGAACCGGGTCCGTGATGATGAAGGCAGGCGGGTATTCCCCGACGGACGGTGAATACCCGCTTCTGCCGCATTCCGGAAGGCGTTCATGTCAATGAGATTCCTCATAGTCCGGTTCTTCTCTGAGAACGGGCATCCTGTTCAGTATCCAGCGGAATATCAGTATGTGAAGGGTTGCGATCGCCATCACAACGGCCACTTCCTTCCACGGTGGAATGATGTGGTGGAAATGGTGCGGCAGGTTCCAGTTGAACGTGATGATAGCGATGTTCAGCCTGTTCATGACAATCCCGAACACCGCCAGGAACGCCGCGAGCCGTACCGTGCCGACACTCCCCTTCTTGACCCCGAGGCTGTATATGACGGCAGGAGCGAGTACCAGCAGGAAGATCTCGACGAGGTACCAGTATCCGTACCCTGTGTTCAGAAGATGCCAGTTGCTGTCATGGGCCAGCGCGATGACCTTTATCGCAAAATAGACGTATATGGCGATGGCCGCACCCTTTCCGAGTCCCAGCGTCAGCCTGGGCAGGCTATCGAGAAACTTCTTCCCGCACTTGTCCTTGAGGAAACGGGAAGCGAGTGTGCTTACCACGATCACCATAGAGAGGGCGGCGCATACACTTGAACTCAGGAAGAGGACCGGTATGTAGGAAGAATACCAGAGGGGATGGACCTTCCCCGGCGCAAGGAGGAACATCGCGCCAAGTGCGGACTGATGCAGTGTCGACAGGATGATACCGGCGATCGTCATTCCGATGGTGATCCTGACCGCCCATTTGCGGATCCTCCGAGACTTCAGCCATTCCAGGATGGCAGGGCTGAATTCAACGAGTTGGACTGTGAGATAGGTGGCCACATGCCACGCGACGAGAAACAGCACAGATGCGGTGCCGAAGGCGACCCCCATGGGATAATAGATGCGCCAGGGCCTGCCAAGGTCGGTGAGAAGATAGACGACGGCGAAGAAGTAGCCCAGAAGCCCTGTGAGCACGGCAAGCCTCACGATAGGATGGTATTTCTTGAAGCCGAAAATGTAATAGGCGGTAGCAATCACAAATCCGGTAGCTGAAAGGGGAACGCCGCCGAAGAGTCCCCAACCGAGGAACAGTCCCCAAGGATATTCGTTGGAACTATGCGTAACAAGGGATAGGCCGATGTAGAACCTGAGGGCCATAATGGGCAGTCCAACACTGAGGATGATCGCCGCAATGACGTTGAAGGGGGTAATGAGGGTCTTCATGTATTCAGGCCAGGTCATCCCCATCAGGAGCTTGTCCATGAACCAGGCTCGAAAGTTGTCTGTTTTTACTGCGTATCCGTTGCCCATTATTTTACCTCCTCATTCTTCTTGGATTTGGCCGTTTCCTCATCAGCTTCATCCCTGTGGCGCAGCGCTGCGTAGCACATCCCGAAGAGGGCGGGCCAGACGGTCAGGACGAGAGGAACTGCCCCGAGGAAACCCTTCGTCTCTTCCACGAGGGGCCTGTTCGGTATATTCGTCGGGAATCCCAGGGAGTCGAAGGGAACTCCGGAAATGTACATCCAGCTCGTACCTCCTGCTTCCTTCTCACCGTAGATGTGATCGATATACCTGCCCGGGTTCTTTGAGATCTTTTCCCTGGCGATCTTGAGGATTTCATCCCTTTTGCCGAAGGTGATGACTCCCATAGGACAGGCCTCTGCGCATGCGGGGATACCCCCCGTCTTTACCCTGCCGTAACACATGGTGCATTTCACGATTTTCGGCTCGAGTGCGCTGTCGTAATCGTACGCAGGGACATAGAAGGGGCAGGCGGTCATGCAGTACCTGCACCCGAAGCAGAGATCCTCGTTATACGTCACAGGACCTTCGGGCGTCTTGTTGTATGCGTGTATCGGGCAGGCGGTCGCGCATCCCGGCTCATTGCAGTGGTTACACTGCATCTTGCGGTAGACGAACTTGTTCTTGTCTTTTGGGTCTGCATACCGGTTCACCACAGTGTATGCCTTTGCGTCAGGTCTCCTTGTCTCGTTGAAGACGGATACGTCGTCAAAAGGAGTTGAAGGCTTGGGAAGGTTGTTCGCCTCATTGCACGCCTTCTCACAACTGCGGCAGCCCACGCATGCGGTGAGGTCGGTGAGCAAGCCGAAGCGGTTCGGCCAGCCCGTAAATTCCCCTGCCGCATTCAGGCGGGAAGGGCTGCCGATGACTGCAGAGGCGCCCACCGCGGTCACGGTCCCTAAGAAGAATCTTCGGGAAATCCCTTTTGCGGCGGCCGTCTGAGTGTGATCCGCATCACCTTTTGCTGTGGCATTTTTTTCAGCTGCAAAAGGTTTGTCAGGTTTTTTTGCCATAAATAGCCTCCTTTAGAATATGGTTACTTCAGTTTCTTGCTTAGTGTCACTTCTTTCTGCGCATGGCACAGCTCTGCACATCCTTTCGGGTCTTTCCCCACATTGCCCATCCCACGGTGGCACTGCAGGCACTGGGTGTGGTATGCCGCCTTGAGCCCGGGGATGTTCGGAGATGCGGGGGAATACGCACCATGGCAGCTCTTGCACGCCGTGAAATTGTGGGTCACGGAGTTCTTGAACGCCGATGCGTCAAGGGAATGGCAGCTCTTGCAGGGAAGGGTGCCGCTGTTGCCGTGCTCATGATGACAGGTGCCGCAATTGCCTGCGAAAGCGGTATGCCGCTCGTGAGTGAAGAACACCGGTTGATATTTATCGGACAAGCTGTCGAGAGTTATGATATCAGGGGCCTTCGCAGCGCTCCCCGCATAGAGTGTTGCTGCAAAGGAAGCAAGGGCTATGGCGGTAAGGACCAAGAGTGTCATTTTTTTCATATATCGTGTCTCCTTTTCAGCAATTCCCGTGAGTTATGCATGCCGGTCCGGCAGCCACTCCCGGGAATTGCCGGGCAGTTTTGCAGCTTTCCTGGTTATTTCTCCTCATCCTGTTTCTTCTCTTCTTTCTTTTTCTTTTTACCGGCAAGATAAGCCTCTGTGGGCCTCCAACCGAAAGATGCACTTCTGCCGACCAGTCCCATTACACCGCTGAGCGCTGCTGTGCCGACGGCAAAGGCAAAGGCAAAGGGAAGCATCGCCACGTATCCCAGACCGATAAACGGTGCGGCTGCGATCTTCTTGATGGTCGCAAAGGTGGAGGGTTTGTTATTCCTGAGAAATTCCAGGTCTTCTCTCCCCGATTCCCTCAGGACCTTGAAGGGTTTCGGCTTTAAGACCTCTGCAAAGAGTATGTATCCGGCGATGAACAGGATAGAGATGATGTACTCAACGCCCTTCACATGGGTTAAATAGTCATACAGTGTATTCATCGTATCCTCCTTTCTCGAGGGCTGTCCCCAGCCCCTTTTTTATTATTTTGGTGCTCTCTTCTTCCCTTTCTTTTTCCCGGTCAGATGCGCCTCGCTCGGTCTCCAGCCGAATGACACGAGACTTCCGAGGAGACTCGCCAGACCGCCCAGGATCTTTCTGCCCGCCAGGGTCACAATGGTCCCGACCGCGATGAACGGCATGGCGATGACGTAGAACAGTCCGATTATGGGACCTGCAAGGAGCACAACACCGGGAGGAAATCTTGTGTATGTTGCTTTGCTGTCTCCCGGAAGCATTCCTTCATCTGCAATATCGACCCTGTTTCCGTCGGCGATGTTCCAGTATGTCCCCTTTCCTACCTTATGTCCTCCTTTGAATCCAAACATTTTCATTCACCCCCTTTCGTTTCTTTTTCTCTCTTCCTGGTTTATTTATAGCACATGCCGGGAAGGAAGATAATTGGAAGAAACTCCTATTTTGGGGGGTAAAATGTCCTAGGGGGAAGGGGGAGGAAAATCCCAAGCCTGTTGCGTTGAACTGGTGGAGTTGTAATGTCTTACGCGCGATCTTTCTCAGTGCGGTCCGTTATGAAACCATCGCTGTTTTTCCCTGAAATATCGTGAAGTTGCAGGCCGTGCTCCCGTACGGTCTTCATGAGTGAACCCGCATTTTGAAATTCCGGGCAGTCGTTTCGGAATAGTTCGGGTAGCTGACCGGCTTGCATATTGTGGTCACTTTTTTTGACCTGACAGATGATGTCAATCAACTTCCTGGCTGTGGAGTACACCCGACACCCAGTTTCGAGGAAATGAAACTCTTCTCGTTCTCCTTCCTGAAAAGTTGCGTCTACGATGAGCTAAGCCATTTGAGTATTTCAAGCTGACCTTCCCCCGAAAAAGTGGACACCCAGTTAAGTTTCATCAAGGAGCCGTTCATATTGCTCCGGACTCCTATACCCTAATGCCGAGTGTTTCCTCTGACGATTATAGAACACTTCCACGTACTCAAATATGCTGAGCCTTGCCTCCAGCCTTGAACGGTACTTCTCACCGTGGACCAATTCCGTTTTGAGGGTACCGAAGAACGACTCGGCATAGGCATTATCATAGCAATTGCCACTTCTGCTCATGCTCGGGGTAATGTCGTATTCTCTGAGAAGCTCCTGATATGCATAGCTCGCGTACTGTCTGCCTCGATCAGAATGGTGGATGAGCCCCTCGGAAGGGGTTTGCCTGCTTGCTGCCGCCTTCAGCGCATCAGAGGCGAGTTCCTGAGAGAGCTTGGCGCTCATGGACAGCCCGATAATCCTCCTGCTTCTGACATTCATCACTGCCGCCACATACAGCCAGCCCTCGGAAGTGGGAACAAATGTTATATCTGATGCCCATACCCCCTCTGTCTGTCTCTTTTCAATCAGCAGGTTTGCCGCCAGGGCATAATCATGCCGTGAATCGGTAGTCCGCCTGAATCTCCTCTTTTTCACTTCCCCACATATTGCATGGTCCTTCATGATCCTGGCTACCCGGTTCTTCCCGCATTTGACACCCTGTTCATTGAGCTCAACGGTGATCCGGGGACTACCGTACAGCTTTCTGCTTTGAGTGTGGACCTCCCGTATGTGCCCCAGCAGCTCACGATTGTCTTTTACCCTCGTGCTGACCGGACGACTGCGCCACGCATAATACCCGCTCCTGGATACCTTCAACACCTCACACATGCTTCTCACCTTGTACTTCTCCCGGTGCTCTTCCATAAACCCATACTTCATCTGCTTTGTTTGGAGAATACGGCCAAGGCTTTTTTTAAAATATCCCTCTCTTCCTTCACCTCTTCTAATTCCTTACGGAGCTGCTTTATCTCCGCTCCCTCAGGACTTGAATGCCCTTTGCCCACAAAGGCCTTCTCACCATCTTTCAGCAATCTCCTTCTCCACAGATGAAGCAAATTTGGATGAATATCAAGCTCCCGCGCTACCCTACCTACTGGCATCCCCTTTTCCGTGACCAGTTGCACTGCATTCCTCTTGAACTCACCGGTGAAATGCCGCCGTTTATCCTCTTTCCCCATACACACACCTCCTCTTCCATCTTACAAATCTTTAGGTGTGTCCATCAATTCGGGGAAAGGTCAAGCTGTAATGTTCACGACTTAACTCGTGTATGTACCTTATTGCAGGAACGAGCGATGAACTTCTCAAACCCGTTTCAATAGTGTAAAATTTAATGAAAATCATTATTGTATTGCTTGATAGGTTTCCGACATTGTCACATCGGGATAAAAACTGAAAGACTACCGCCAAAATTAAAGAACAGTTCTCTATCGTTCTCATGAGAAGGGGTGTCAGATGGGGTTGGGACATAAAGTCTTACAGTTCATAATTCTTGTTATCAGTGTCCTGGGCGCAGTGGTCGTCGTTTGGGACATTCTTGAAGCCATGGTTGAATTTTTTGGCATGAAGATAGCGCGTGCGAGGAAAAAAGTCATCATCGAGAGCGAGGCTATTCGCCTGCGATTGGATACACACATCTTGCTTGGCTTTGAGGTATTCATCGCTGCAAGTATCATCAGTTTGTTTGCCAGCCCAACATGGGAGATGATGGGTAGACTTGCATCCCTTGTGGCAATATGGGCTGTGCTAAGCTACTTCCTGCGGTTCGAGCTGAAACATTTTAATAAATGAGAGAGATATGATGTCAGGAGTTATTCTTGAAAAATGAGTGGGAGGGTGTAAAAATAGTTCCTGTTATAATAAATAGCCGACGATTTCTTTCCGGAACTCCGTTTGCTCCCGCATCCATTGTGCCGCCCTGTGTTTGGCTTTTTTTGGAGGATCCGGTTCATCCGGGCTGATCTCTTCAAACCGCGGTGTCACTACGAGCACCTGATTGCCCTTGACCTCTACGAACCCGCCTCCTGCAACGAGATACTCAGTCCGTCCCCCCTTTTGGTACCGTAAAGGAGCTACGGGCACCCTGATCAGCGTCGGGGCATGCAAGGGGAAGATGGCGACTTCGCTTCCCTGCTCAAAGCGCCGTTCCTTCCGCCGGACAATAACGGCGTCGACGTCCTGCACTTGAAGGGAACGCCCGTCCGGTGAAATGACCTGAAGGTTAAGCCGCTCGGGGTTCATTCTTCCTTCTTGACTGCAAAGATGTCTCTTGCCCCAATGCTGGCAAGGGTTTCCGCTTTCTTTAATACATCGTCGACCGTCCCGGCCATGTAGAAAGCCTGTTCAGGGATTTCATCATACCTGCCTTCGATGATCTCTTTGAAATCGCTGATTGTCCGGGCAAGGGGGATATATACTCCCGGTATGCCCGTATACGCCTCGGCCGAGAAGAAGGGTTGGGACAGGAACTTCTGCAGACGCCGCGCTCGTCTGACAACGATCTTGTCCTCTTCCGTAAGCTCTTCAACACCGAGGATGGCAATGAGATCCTGCAGTGCCCCATATCGTTGGAGATAGCTCCGGGTTTTTCTTGCCACCTCGGTATGTTCCTTGCCGACGATCCAGGGTTCAAGAATATCCGAGGAAGAGTGAAGCGGGTCGATCGCCGGATACAGGCCCTGTTCAGCGATGCGGCGCGAAAGAACCACCGAGGCATCCAGATGGGCGAAGACCGACGCCGGCCCGGGATCGGCAAGGTCGTCAGCTGGCACATATACCGCCTGCACCGAGGTAATCGCTCCGTCATGCGTCGATGCAATCCGCTCCTGAAGCTGGCCCATCTCGGTAAACAGCGTGGGCTGATATCCGACCTCTGAAGGAATGCGTGCCCTGAGGAGGGATACCTCCAGCCCTGCCTGCACGTAACGGTAGATGTTGTCGAAGAAGAGGAGCACATCCTGCTTTCTCTCGTCCCGGAAATATTCCGCCATCGTCAGGGCAGCAAGGGCAACACGGAACCGCGCCCCCGGAGGTTCGTTCATCAGGCCGAAGACCAGGACCGCACGTTCAAGCACGCCCGACCTCTGCATCTCGAGCCAGAGCTCGTTTCCCTCGCGCGTTCGCTCGCCGATGCCGCCGAAGACCGATACACCCCGGTACTCCACGCCGATGTTCCGGATCAGTTCCATGATGATGACGGTCTTGCCGACGCCTGCTCCCCCGAAGAGAGCGATCTTGCCGCCGCGGGGAAACGGCGTCAGCAGGTCGAGGGCTTTTATGCCCGTTTCGATCACCTGCGGAAATGTCACCAACCTTCATAGGGAATGGAGGGTTTGTGGATGCCCGGGACCCTGCCTTTTGAGAAGGCTTTTTCATCGATTGGATCGCCCAGGACATTGAAGATTCGGCCAAGTGTCTCAGTCCCGGTCGGCACCGAGATCGGCCTGCCGGTATCAAACACTCTTGTCCCACGGGCCAGGGCATCCGTGGAATCAAGGGCAATCGTTCGGACGATCCCTTCCCCCAGGATCTGCATCACCTCGAGCGGAAGACCGGTCTCCCTGTCGCCTGCCCGGAGGAGATTGTTGATGGCAGGGAGGGTGCGGCCAAATTCCACATCGACGATCGGGCCCATGACCTGAGCGACCGAGCCTTCTGCCTGCTCCTCGGTGAGGTCCTGACGAGCCTGGAAAGCACTTGTTCGATGATCTCTTCCTGTTCCATCTTCACCTTCCCGCCGCTATGCCATCTCCCCGGGTGTCTCTTGACCTCTTCAACGACCTTGGATGCAAAGAGAACACTGAGCAGGTCGATGGTGATGGACTCCCGCCGCAGCCTGTTGTGCATGCACCCGGCATTCGCCACAGCGTTTTGTTCGCCCGTTCCGTGGCCTCCTCCATCGTGATCATCCGCGCCCCGTGCTCGCTCGCGAAGAGACTCCAGGAGGACATCATACAATTGGACACGCAAATAGATCGCCAGGAGTTCGTCGACAATTTCCCGGAATGAAGGCTCGTAGTACCACTTGTCGATCGCTTCGCTTCGTTGCCCGTGTCAGTTCCAATGTGATCGGCAGCAGTCTTTTGATCTGCGTCAGACGCCGGAGGGGCGAGTAGAACTGGGTGTACACCGCATAGACCTCATCGATGGATCCGTTCAGAAGAGATCCAGGAGCAGCGAGAGGAATTTCTCGACCTCTTCCGCCAGAACTCCTTCGCGACGCCAGCCCGCGGAATACAGGATCGCGGCACCGCGTTTCCGGAAGTACCGCTCGCCTTTCCTTCCTTTCACCAGGAACACGGCTGATCTGAGCGGCCTTTTTTCTCTTCTCCCAGAAGTTCATGGCCAGACGGCAGGCCGCCAGATTATAGTTGCCGCACATCCCCCGGTCGGCCGTAATGACCAGCACGGCGACCGTGTGCACGACATCCCGTTCCGTGAGCAGCGGCGTAGAGCGATCCGATGCTCACGCCTTTGCCCTCCAGATACTCCTGTTGGTCAAAGAGTATCTCCTGCATCTTCCGGGTATACTCCCGCAGGCCGGCGGCCCTGCGTCGCGATCGGGAAAGCTTGGCAGCCGAGACCGTCGCAAGCGTCCGGGTGATTGTTTGGATATTTTGGACCGACTTGATTCTCTGCTTCAGCTCGAGTAATTTCAGCACAGTGTCTGCCTCATACGACAGGCGTTACGGCGCCGGAACCGGTGGTTTTCTCGAGAAAGTCACGGGTAAGCCGGAGAACTGCCTCTCTCAGGACCGTCTCTGTTTCCTCGGATAGATCCTTCAGTTCGCGAATGCTTCGCAAAACGTCCGGATAGTGAGCCTCCAGGAAAGTGAAGAACCTCTCTTCATAGGCCTTCACCTGCTCCACAGGGACCGCATCGAGACCTCCGTTCACAGCGGCGTAGAGGATGACGACCTGCTGCTCCAGCGAAAGCGGGGTATGCTGGTCCTGTTTGAGCAGTTCCCGCTCACGCTCACCCCGGGTCAGCTGGTCCAGCGTCGCCCGGTCGACTTCCGCTCCGAACTTGACGAACTGGGCCATCTCATGATACTGGGCAAGGTCAATGCGCA
Organism: Nitrospirota bacterium; assembly: GCA_963699545.1. Taxonomy (GTDB): domain Bacteria; phylum Nitrospirota; class Thermodesulfovibrionia; order Thermodesulfovibrionales; family UBA9159; genus JAMCQB01. The sequence continues at coordinate 28,559 of CAVOUE010000004.1, forward strand.
AATGACCGGCCACTTTTTTCATCGCCCGTGTCTGTGCCATGCCGCCGACCCGCGAAACCGACAGACCCAGCGTCCATGGCCGGTCTGAACCCTTCGTTAAAGAGGCGCATATCGAGAAAGATCTGGCCGTCACAGATGGAAATGACGTTGGTCGGGATGAAGGCGGAAATATCTCCTGCCAAGGTCTCAACGATCGGGAGCGCCGTAAGAGAACCGCCGCCGAGGTCGTCCCGGAGCCGGGCTGCCCGTTCAAGCAGGCGGGAATGGATGTAGAAGATATCCCCGGGATACGCCTCGCGCCCGATGGGCCTCTTAAGCAGCGCCGAGATCTCCCGGTACGTGACGGCATGCTTGCTCAGGTCATCGTAGACAACCAGGGCATGACCGCCCTTCTCCATGAATTCCTCACCCATGGCACAGGCCGTATACGGAACCAGATAGCGGAATGCCGGCTCCTCGTTCGAGAAAGCCACGACAACGATGGTGTAGTCCATCGCCCCTCGCTGCTGCAAGGTACTGACAACGCGGGCTACTGACGACGCCTTCTGGCCTATCGCCGCATAGATGCAGATGACGCCCGAATCTTTCTGGCTTAAAATGGTGTCAATGGCGATCGTCGTCTTGCCGATCTTCCGGTCACCGAGAATCATCTCGCGCTGGCCCCGTCCGAGGGGAACGAGCGCATCAATGATCTTGATCCCGGTGTGGAGCGGTTCGATCACCGGATGGCGCTTGACGACGCCTGGCGCAATTCGTTCCGCCGGCCTGGATCGCACGGTCTGAAGCGGTCCTTTGCCATCAATCGGCTGACCAAGGGCATTCACAATCCGTCCGACAAGTGTCTCACCCACCGGAATCTGCAATAGGCGGCCGGTCCTCTCGACGACGCTGCCCGCTTCGATTTCTTCCTCGGGGCCGAGCAAGAGGCACCCCACCGTGTCCCGCAGTAAATTAAAGGCGATGCCGTACACGCCGCGCGGGAAGCAGACAACCTCCTGGGAACCGACACCTCTCAGGCCCGAGACGATGGCGACGCCGTCGCCGACCTGCAGGACCCTGCCGATGTCGGTCAGCTCTTCGATGCGGAGCCGCGGCTCTGTTTTCTCGATGATCCTCGCCAGATGAGCAGCCGTCTCTTCGACAGTCGTGAACCCTTCTCTCTTCTTCGCAATGAATTGTGTTTCGAGCTCTTCCAGCAGCCTCCGCCTGAGATCGAGGTCGATTCTTCTCTCGCCGAGAATCAGTCTGGCCCCGATATCTAGGCGGGGGACGACCTTCATATCAATCTCGATTGCTCTTCCGGCAGCAGTGGACAGGCTTTCCTTGAGTTCCTCGATTACCGTGCGGTCGAGGGGGATCTGTGTTTCCAGGATCACAACAGGCTCGCTCAGGCACTTTAAGAGACGGACGAGATCCGTAGCTTTGGGATTATGTGTGAACTTTTCCATTTTGGTATCTGCACTCATCGCTCAGTCTCGGAGCGCTGCTCATTCCTGAGACACAATGCCCTCCATCTCCTTCAGGCGGGTGAGAATGAGTTTCTGTGTCAAAGCCCGGCGCTCACTTTCCGTCAGCGCTTCGTCAATGAAACGGCGAGTGACGAGCGTTACGAGATCGGCCAGATGTTCAGAAGTCTCTCGGACGACTCTGTCCTTTTCGGTCTTGATGGTCTTTTGAGCCTCGAGAATGATGGCGTTCGCCTCGTGTTCAGCCTCTTCCAGTCCGGTCCGCCGCCTTTCGTCAGCCGCTGCCTGTGCCGCTCCAACGATCCTCTGCGCTTCGGCATGTGCTTCTGCCACAATTGAAGCAGCCTGTTTCTGGGCTTCAGCATATTCCTTGTCCGCCCTGTTCGCTTTTTCCATCTCAACAGCTATCATCTCCCGTCTTTCCTTCAGAGTCTTCCCCACGGTCCGGAGAAGGAGAAACCGGATCATCACAACAAGCAGGAGGAATTGGACGACCTCAGCCGCAAAAATCAACGGTTGCCCTGTGATCTCGTGGATCGCGTCTTTGAACAGTTCTTCCATGCTTACTTTGCCGCTCCCCGGGTCGTCACGACCCGGTCCACCATGAACCGGAGCATATCCTCGTCAACCTCGCCGATCAGTTTGACCAGGGCCTGCCTGCTGCAGGTCAAGAAATGTGATACCAGTTTGGTCTGTTCCTCCTCCGCGAGCCTGAGAACCTCTCCCCTGCCCATGGCAAGAATTTTCTCCGCCTCGGTAGAGGCCAGCGCACACCTCTCTGCCCGTATCCTCATGAGTTCTTCCTCTCCCGCTCCCGATAGACGCCTTGCCTGATCCGCTGCTTCCGTCAGAATTCTCTCCGCCTCTCCTTGCGCTTTCCGGAGCAGCGCGCTCGCTTCTTGCTCTACGAGGCGGCAGCACTCCAGCCTTCGCTCCCTCTTCTCCATCACCGCGATGAGGGGGAGAAATACCACTTTTCTCAAAAGAAAGAAGGTCACGAGGAATATGGCGGCCATCGCCGCCATCGCAATCAGGTTCAGCTGCTCCAGGGGATTGAGTGTCATATGCTGCTCCCTGTCTCCTCAGACCACTAAATCTTCGCCGCCAACATGAGAGCAATAACCAGGCAGTAGATTACCAGCGCTTCTACCAGGGCCATCGCGACGATCATGGCAGTAAACAACTGCGGTGCTGCTTCCGGTTGCCTGGTCATCCCCTCGATCGCCGTATAGGAGATCTTTCGCATCGCGAAGGCGGCAGCAATGGCGGTTGGTACAATGGTCAATGTGGGAACAAGGACTAGGAAGATTTCTTTCATCGGTATCTCTCCTTTCTAAATTATTTACTCCTTTTCCTTTCTGCAACGGCAGAGAACGGAGGCGAGGTCTGAGTATCAACCTCAGCCTTTTTTTTGTCCGTATGGACGGCTTCAGCCAAAAAGTTCGATGTCAGCAGGGTAAAGACCAACGGTTGAATGAAGGCCGGAATCAGGCCCAGAGTGTGAATAACCAGCGGGATCCCGTAAGGTGCTGCTTTGACGACGAGTAACACGACAAGAAATTCACCGCCGATATTGCCGAATAGCCTGAGGGAGAGAGAGAGGATATCGCTGATCTTGGTGACCAACTGGAGCGGATTGGGCCAGAATAGATGTTTGATGGCTCCAAGTGCACCCACAAACTTTACGCTTATGAAGGTGGTCCCGAACACGGCAATCAGGGCGAGCGTCAGCGTCCCGCCGTAGTACGAGGTCGGTGGTATCCTGATGATCGGAAAAGACACGGCGGCCAGGAGATTCGAGAAGAGAATAAACAGGAACAGACTGGCAAGAAACGGTGCGATCACCGTCACTCCGTCAGGATGTATTGCCCTGGCTCGCCGGACAAACCACTCAAGGGCAAATTCAGCAACGTTCTGGATCGGGTCAGGCACCTCCTCAAGCTTCCGGTGGGTCGCTACGATTCCCAGGACAATGAGAACCACCGCGACAAGCGTAAAATTGAAGATGATGATATAAGGCAGATAGTGTTGCATAATCTCAGACACGGGGTCCCCCCACGGCTATCGATGCCATTCCTGCTTAAGCCGCAGCATGTCACGAACAGCCAGGCAAAAGCCGACCAACAGGCCGATACCGGTAATGTATGGAAATGTTTTCAGCCATCTGTCCAGACCATACCCGATTGCACCGCCGGCCAACAGGTAACTGGGTATCAACGACCATACGGCGATGACTTTCAGAAGTTTTGCTGAGAGCAGATCCTTCATGGCTTTTGCACTCCTTCCCTCTTTGTCACATGCTGGAACTCTCTTTGTCCAGTGTTTCTTTCTGGTTCATGACCGGCATTTTCTGCCAGATCCTCACTATGATCAGGCCACCGACGACCGCAGCCAGCGCATGCACCACAAACGGCGTCAGGGCTTCGCTCGAAGCCTCAAGAGCCTGAACACTGCTCGCGGCCATGAGGGTTAGGAAGATGGCGAAGCCAGGGAGCGTGAGCACACCCAACAGAAGCGTGATCAACGCTCTGCTTTGGGGCGAGGACAGAAGTCCTGGAGCGATGGAGAATCCGGTCAGCAGACCCGAGCAGACAGGAGAGATATAACCGCCCCCAGCCGAGAACGATCGTCAGGGGCACAAGAACACCGAGGAGCGCGACAATCGTCAAGGAGGTCCAGAATGCCCTCAGGAAGATAGCCGAAAGATACCGTGATCTGGCCTCTTCGCTTGCCTCATTTTCGAAAAAATGTTCTTTCAATTGTCTTCCCCCCTCATCCCTTCCTGAGTGAAAAATATTGATTCTTAATTAAATTGTCCCAGAAGAATCACTGTGTGTCAACTAAACGACATATTGATGATTTGGGAGTATTGTATTCAATGATTTCCAGAGGATGTTTTCTGGGGCGATTAGGATAGCTGTTAGGATTCACTTAATCTACTCTTGAGAAACACTTGGTATGAGCATAAGGATCTGTCCCTTGCTGGCAATATCTCACCAAACACTTATGGATATAATGTTCAACACCTTTTTATGTATGTCATGCTGGGAATGAGAGACTTGTGGAAAACAATAGACTTATAGTAATTTAAGAGCAATGCATATGTTGACAAACGGGCACACAGAAGAGGCTACCCTGGTGGTACACCCCAAGAGCAAGAGATCCGGGGTATATATCATTAAGACCTATATATGGTATGTGGAGAGGCTTGTGTGGGTCATAGCCGGAATGTTCATGCTCATGGGTTCCCTTCTTTCCGCATTGCATAACCATAACTGGGCATTTCTTATTCTCGTCGTTGGTATGAGTTCGGTTTTCGTATCACTCACTGGCTTTTGTGTCGTCGGTAATATTCTTTACAGGCTTGGGGTGAAACCTCTCCTAGAGAAATCTCTCAAATCAGGGGGAAAGAGTGCATTCTATTTGATGCAGACCGACAGGTGGTATCTCGAAAGATATATATATCTTATTGTTGGGATTAACCTCTCGTGGACAGCCCTTTTCGCCCGATTCCACAGTCCTTACTGGCTGTGGTTTCCGGTCTTTGTGGGTGCTGCTACGATCGTCTTTGCCTTCACGGGATTTTGCATACTCGCCAATCTGCTGTACAGGCTCGGCGCTGAACCACGGCTTTGCAGAAATTTATGAGAGACGGCTTGATCGTTTTCTGAAACCACGGCTGTACAGTTGAGCTAACCGAGATCATATTCTCTCACGTTACATCCTGACCTTCCCCCGAAAAAGTGGACACCCAGTTAAGTTTCATCAAGGAGCCGTTCATATTGCTCCGGACTCCTATACCCTAATGCCGAGTGTCTCCTCTGACGATTATAGAACACTTCCACGTACTCAAATATGCTGAGCCTTGCCTCCAGCCTTGAACGGTACTTCTCACCGTGGACCAATTCCGTTTTGAGGGTACCGAAGAACGACTCGGCATAGGCATTATCATAGCAATTGCCACTTCTGCTCATGCTCGGGGTAATGTCGTATTCTCTGAGAAGCTCCTGATATGCATAGCTCGCGTACTGTCTGCCTCGATCAGAATGGTGGATGAGCCCCTCGGAAGGGGTTTGCCTGCTTGCTGCCGCCTTCAGCGCATCAGAGGCGAGTTCCTGAGAGAGCTTGGCGCTCATGGACAGCCCGATAATCCTCCTGCTTCTGACATTCATCACTGCCGCCACATACAGCCAGCCCTCGGAAGTGGGAACAAATGTTATATCTGATGCCCATACCCCCTCTGTCTGTCTCTTTTCAATCAGCAGGTTTGCCGCCAGGGCATAATCATGCCGTGAATCGGTAGTCCGCCTGAATCTCCTCTTTTTCACTTCCCCACATATTGCATGGTCCTTCATGATCCTGGCTACCCGGTTCTTCCCGCATTTGACACCCTGTTCATTGAGCTCAACGGTGATCCGGGGACTACCGTACAGCTTTCTGCTTTGAGTGTGGACCTCCCGTATGTGCCCCAGCAGCTCACGATTGTCTTTTACCCTCGTGCTGACCGGACGACTGCGCCACGCATAATACCCGCTCCTGGATACCTTCAACACCTCACACATGCTTCTCACCTTGTACTTCTCCCGGTGCTCTTCCATAAACCCATACTTCATCTGCTTTGTTTGGAGAATACGGCCAAGGCTTTTTTTAAAATATCCCTCTCTTCCTTCACCTTTTCTAATTCCTTACGGAGCTGCTTTATCTCCGCTCCCTCAGGACTTGAATGCCCTTTGCCCACAAAGGCCTTCTCACCATCTTTCAGCAATCTCCTTCTCCACAGATGAAGCAAATTTGGATGAATATCAAGCTCCCGCGCTACCCTACCTACTGGCATCCCCTTTTCCGTGACCAGTTGCACTGCATTCCTCTTGAACTCACCGGTGAAATGCCGCCGTTTATCCTCTTTCCCCATACACACACCTCCTCTTCCATCTTACAAATCTTTAGGTGTGTCCATCAATTCGGGGAAAGGTCATCCCCTAATCTTTAAGGGTTCACAAGATTGAAACAGCGGACTCGTAGGTGTACACAGCAACCCGAAGGCGAAGGGTTGCGCGTTTGTTTCAGAGGAAGGAGCTGACACTGCGGAGTTCCGCGGGGATAGGGTCTACGCCGTTGCGGCGATGTCCGAAGTAAAACAGAACACCTGCTCAAACTGGTCGGAATATCCAGGCATTCTGAGCGAGAGAAATTACTGCGGCTGGATCTTCGTCTTGAGAAAGGTCCCCAACGCTTTATCAATTCTACGTATATGACTGAGCAACCACTCCATGATCAGTGGATCATACTGTCCGCGATCTTCAGGAGATCGAAGGGAGGGGCCTTCATGGTCAGGGTCATCCGGTATTTCCCCTCATCCCAGGAGATCCTGCTGCAGGGCAGATCGTCCTTGCATGTTCCCACCTCCAGGAGCGCAGTCCTTCCCTTGAGAGGGGAGGTTGCCCTTTCTTTGATCTGCGTCAGCACCAGCTTCTCTTCCGGGATGGGGCCACCGCCCCCAACCTGGGATATAACAAGACCCGTGTCGGAGGTCTCGCCGATGCTGAATTCCATGAGCACAGCAAAGTACGGCCTGGACTGGGCCAGTATCCTCGAAGGCGGCCATTTGACATTCTGGGGGATGTAGGAGGGGAGATAGATATCTCTCACATTCAATTTTGATCTCACTTCATCAACGCTGCTGTACTTCTTCATCATCCCTTCCTGGAACACCGTCGGCAGCCAGTTGGTGACTTTCAGGATCACAAGGAGGATCGTGACGGTGGCTGCAAAATAGAAAAAACCGAGAACCTTCTTACGCACTGTTCACCTCCATTCCGTCATACGACATAATAATTGATGATACCGACCGCCGCGAGGGTGAGGAGAAATTTCAGCCATGCACCCCCGGGCTGGTGCTCCAGCCCTTCTTCAAGTCTCCTGATCCTGCCCTCAAGGTGGACGTTATGGCTGTAATCCTCAAGGGCAACGCTGAGGGTCGAGAGCTTTTTCATTTTCCCAAGGGTGAGGTCTTCTCCCCTGTAATTGAATTTCCGGAGGATCTTCGCCACGCACCGGGCCTCTGCGTCAGTGCAACGGCCACATCGTCACATATCTTCTCTTCTTCCTGTACCATCCTTCTGAACTCCACAAGGATCACCGGATTAAAGAACATAAGCATCCGTATCAGGTATACCACCACAAGGAGCGGACGTCTGTTCCTCTCGATATGGGCGACCTCATGGGCAATGGCCGCCTGCAGTTGCTCCCCGTCCATTCCCGCAACAAGCCCTGAGGATAAATAGACCGTAGGCTCATTCCGGGTGGTGGAGAACAATAAGAGCTCATCGTCGTCGATCACCGAAATGCGGGGCCTCTCCCCGGGAAAATTCTCCAGTGCGTCATTGATAGCAGGGTGATCAATGGCCTCTTCCTCTTCGGATGAAGACCGTCTCGATTCAATGGTATGCATCAGGATCGGGACCATCTCCTGGACAAGAAAGACCAGAGTAGTGACAGAAAGCATGGCAATGAACAGCAGGTTTACAGGGATGATCCCCCATAGTTCCAGGTTCAGCCACCGGTTGATATCAAAAAGGGTCTCCAGTCTGAAGGAAACCGACCCCCTCCCCGGGTTTATGTACTGGTAGACGGGAAAGGAGACTATGGGGAAGAGCATGACGATCAGGCTGAAGCGCTGGCGTATCAGCGGATTGGTGATGTCCCATGCCTGGATGGCCCTGTCCACGATCAGGGCAGCGATGAGGGAATGGCAGAACGCCTGGGCAATGTACATGCCGACATACGAACTAAAAAAAGTTGCGATATTCATTCCCTATATACCTGTATACCAAAAAAAGCTTCTTTATGATAGCAAATTTATGCTGCCGGTCAAGAAATCTCCCGAAATAGATTAGCGGAAACCTTTTTGACCTCACAGTACTTTCGCATAGTTCTTCCCGGCATGATTGGATAAGACATTATAGAATGGACAGCTCTTGATTGCAGGAATTACAAAAAGACCTGCAAGTGTGCCTCGGAGGCCTGCAGGAGGTTACGCCTTTTCGGCCGCAAGAAGCATGATTTCCGCGCCGATCTGCATGTCATCAACGATTCCGAAATAGTGCTTTCGGATAAAACCTTTCTTATCGATGAGGATCAAGGTGGGTGTTCCCCGGCACCGATAATCCCTCATCGTTAACGGGACAGCTGAACCGGAGGGATCGGGAGCATCAACACCGACAGGAAAGGTATACTTGAACTCGTACAGGAATGACTTTAACGCCGAAGGCGTCATCGCTTCATGATGTTCAAATACGGTATGCACACCGATGACGATAACGCCGGCCTTCGAAAATAAATCGAAGATCCTCTGGGTCTGCGGCAACCCGTGAAGAACGCAGGCCGGGCAGAGCATCTGGAACGTATGCACAACGATCACCTTGCCCCGGCAGTCCTCGATCTTTATTTCCCTCTCCGTATTTAACCAGAGAGTGGTTTTCAGTTCCGGGGCGGGGTCATTGTCCTTGTGCATATCTACCGCCATTTGGGGAGCAACCGGCACGCACCTTCGATGTCGCCATCACTATATCGTTGAACACATGACCACGGGGAATTCCCGCCAGAATGAGAAGATCCGCTTCCGTAATGATCCCGATGACGTGGCCCTCACCGTCCACAGCCGGCATTCCGCTTATCTTGTACCGTATCAATGATCTTCCGCCTTGTGAATGTCCCTCTCTTTATTTGCGATAAGAGCTGAAAACATAATCCGTCTTTTTCTGCGGTTCGTGGCAGTTGAAGCACGCGCCCTTTGGGTCAGTCACCGCTCTTTCCCTGGTGTCAGCCTTGAATCCTTCGAACCCCCATCCGCCCGTCTGCGCAAATCTTTTGGAATCTTTCTCCATCACGCCGATGATTTTCCTGGGGCCTTCAACAACGGCGCTATTCTCGCTCTTTCCTTCCAGCAGGTCAAAAACCAGGACCGCTCCATCGGGATAGGGTTTCCCTCTTTTCATAGCTTCCAGGGCCTTTTTGTTGGCATAGATGTGGTGAATTCCCCCGAAAGACTCAAAGAGAGGATGACCCTGTTGAATCACCATTGACTTCACATGGGTCCACTGCCGATACCCTTCGGGATACTTAACGGATTGTTTGCTCCCCCCTCCGGAAAATACCGGTACAGCAAGGAAGAGACCGAGGATGAAAACGATGGTGGCCGTAATGATGGGTTGGTTCTTCATAACGCCTTTACCTCCTTTTGTGGAGTTCCGGCCCATGCCGCTCTCCTTTTCATTGTTGAATGGCTCTCACTCTGCCCAGGGACTAACATTCTACGGGTTTCGGCAATCGTCCTTTCCGCACCTTTACCAACCAAACCTGAGATCCGATCTCGCGAATTCATTCCCGTAGATGTAACCGTCCACATCCTTCAGATTGACGATAATGCCGGCCTTTCTGAAGAACCTGTCCCAGCCGATCCTGTTTATCCATTCTTTTATTCTTTCGTCAGGTTCGGCACTCCTTTTCCACGCATCCATTATCTGGATAACCGCCTTTACGGCTTCCTCCCACTTTGGAGGGTTATTGGGCAAGTAGGGGATGACGATCCTTCCGAGGTCAGGACCGCTGCCGGTATTGGATGCCTTGCCTCCAACCGACACGGCAAAGCCATCGAGTTTCGGATCGCCCGTCAGGATCGCTTCGCATGCCATGGTGCAAGCCCCGCAGTGTATGCATTTTTCAGCGCTTATCTGGATACCGATTTCACCTTTCGGCTTTATCGCACCTGTAGGGCAACAGGCGACAACCGTGGGACGTTCGCACAACCTGAACTGATCCTCAAGCACTATAGGCAAATCCCTGTGGACTCCTATTATTCCTATGTCCGCCATCAACGCCTCTTCGATATTCGCACAGCCGCCTATGTTTATCTTCAACCATGAAGGCAGTCTCTGGTTTCTGAATTCATCGATCAGGGCATCGCCAAGGGCCTTTGCGATCCCCGGTGAGTCAGTTGCAGGAAGATTACAGTGGATCCAGCTCGGACACGCCATGATATTGTGCACGGAGTTCTTTGTCCCTCCCACCGGAAACCCTTCGGCCTCGACCTTTTCGATGAGTTCCTCTATCTTTTGAGGGTTCGCATCCACAAACTCAAAGGAGTTCCTCAAAGTGATCCTGAAGTATCCTCCTGAGTATTCATCGGCGAGGTCGCAGAGGTCCAGCATCGAGGCGACACTGATCCTCGACGGCGGCATTGCGGTCCTGACCGTATAGCAGACATCCCCTGACTCGGCGATATGCTTTATAACACCGGGTCTCGGTATCTCATGCCGGTCCCACTTCCCGTAGTTCTTTACTATTACAGGCGGGACATTCTCCTCTATCCTGGGTACCCCGATTCCACCGATCTTACTCATTGTGACCTCCTACTTCACCCTCGTCCCAGTGATAGAAGGTGTTTCTCCTCGGTGTTGAAAAATGCATCGTCGAGATCTCGACCTCGCACCACTGAAGGAATTTGTCAAAACCAACCCTCTGGGCCATATCCCCTATCCGTTCCTTTTTTCTTCCGTGTTCGTCATAGACATCGCATATCTTGTTGAATGCCTTGACCAGATCCGCGTAATCGGGCGGTGTCGCCTTAATGAAGGGAAAGATGACCTTTCCTTTCATAGGTCCGAATTTCCCTTTCATCTTGCCGCCGGCAGTTATCGCAACGCCCCTGTCATCCCCGGGTTTTATGGCAGGCACGCGGTTGATACAGTACATGCACCGTATGCATCTGTCACCGTCAATTTCGAGCTTGTCCCCGTCCCAGGGCATTGCATCGGTCGGGCAGTGATCACAGACCCAACGAATATTGCCGCCTTCTTTGACCCACTCCCTCAGCCTGTCGTTATTCACCTTCGGCAGGTCCTTGAATACGCCTACGATGCCGATGTCTCCATGGAGGAGCGCCTTGCCGCATTCGTTGGGGCAGCCCGACATCTTTGTCTTTATCTTGAAGGGAAACCTCGGGTACTGTATGTCGTCGATGTAATGGGTCGTCATGAAATGCTTGATTCCCGGGGTGTCCATTACCGCATGTTCACAGAGTGCCGGACCCATACAGTCGGGGATGTTCCTGATCGCATCACCTGCGGAGCCTACGTCGTTGCCGACCGCATTGAGTTCGCGCGTCACGGCAGCCATAGCATTGTCGTTCATTATCCCGCAGATCTCGATATTGTAATTCGTCGTCAGCATATGGAGGGATCCGTCACCGTGCCTGTCTGCTGTCTCGCATATCTTTCTGAAGGTTGACGTCTTGAAGAAATTTCCGGGATTGCCGAGAACCCGTATGAGGTGGGAATGACTGATGATATCAGGCCTCCTCGATTTCCTGGCGATGGCCCCGGAGCCCAGTCCGGGTACAGAGGACATTCCTCCATGTCCCCATTGGGTCAGCCTTAACCTCATGGCCTCTTCATACATCATAACAGGGTAGCGCGTTTTCTTGAGTTCCTTTGCATGGCTCGGCCACGGTCCTTTTGAGAGCTCATCCATGAGGGGTGTTTCTGTTGTTTTACCGCCCGGTTCTTCTGCGATCTTCTCCTTCGGTGCTGCATGAATGGGAGATTCCGGCATATATGCCTCCATTCTTCCTATTAAAGAATCAGTTCTCCTTTTCTACCCTATAACTTATCTTTAGCGTATCCATAAACAAGATGCTATGATTTAAATCATAAGGGAACGGTAGGGGGCTCGCCGTTTTCCCCGACCTTTTTCATGCGCTTATCAGGCACCACGCGTTTTACAGCCGGCAGACCGGACACATAAAACGGGATTTGAAACCGCGATCCAGTCCCATGTATCTGAATTCCATGTGATACCTGCATATCGTGCTTCTGCACCCAGGACCGATAAAATCTGCGGTATCCCTGCGAGGGAACCCGTTGCTATTCCAAGTGGTTCCCTCGCGTCTTCTTTTTACTCGCTCACACGAGGCTTTGTCCGCTATGAGTAGACACCGTATTTCTTTGCGGCCTCTACCATCCTCTTCGCATTGCGGAGGGGTGCGTTCGGCCCGAATTCGCAGCCGGTGGCGAGGACGTACCCTCCGCCCTTCGCAAAGATTTCTATCTCGGCCTTGCATTCTTCCTCGATCTCCTCGGGGGTCCCGAGCATCGCTACCGGTCCCGGGGGCACCCAGCCGATGGTGACGATCTTGTTTCCCCACTTCGCCTTATGATCTTCCCAGCTGTCCACGTCGTCGGCGACATACGCGTGAGAGACCGCATGGGGTTTGCCCCATTTGTCGATCATGTCGAAGTAGATCCCGTTTCCGCAGTTGTGATGGCTCACCAGCGCTCCGGCGTTCCTGATCGTATCGCATACCAGCTTGAGAGATTCTCCTTCGAACTGCTCCCACAGTTCCTTGCTCAGGATGGACTGGGAAGCGTAGAGGTTGTCATAGCAGACAGAATGGGCACCTGCCTCGACCTGGGCAAGAGCATACTCGTTAAGCACTTCGTCCATGATCTTCAGAGCGCCCATCACTTCATCGGGGTATTCGATGAGGTCCTGGAAGAAGTTCTCCGGACCGCGCATCATGCTCAATGTTCCGAGGGAACCATAGACAAAGCCCACGATCGCATGGGTCTTGCCGATCTCTTTCGCCAGGCCGGCGGTCAGGTCTATCACGGCCTTCATCCTCTGCGTCTTCCTTGGGTTGATCTTCTGGATCTTCTTGTAGTCCTCCTTCGGATTCTTAATAAAATTGTTGTCATAATTAGGATGCGCCGTGTCAAACTCAGGGAAGATAACCTCGCAGCCAAAAGCCTGGGCTTCTACCGAAAGGTCGAGCAGCATTACGACGCCGTCATGTCCGATCATGTCCAGGGCGTCTACATGTCCTTTGACCATTGCGTCGATGTTCGTCCCCTGAGACCATTCCCCGTAGGTTATGCCGGCAAGCCTGTGGCTTGCGCCGCATACAAGGGGAGCGGCAGGTACCCTGTCAGGCTCCTTGAACTGAAAGGTCGTCCCTACTCTCTCAAGACCTGTCATCTGCTCTGTCTTGGTACTTATCTGTGCCATTGCGTTACCTCCTCACGATAGTTTTACAATTGATGAAATCTGCCTTCAGTGACCTAAAAGGCCAATGTTCCTCCCTCTGATAGATCTCTAAGCAGTACCACCACCTCCTTTTCTTTCGTCCACACTGAAAATCCGGCCGAACTACGGCTGCAGATTTCTCTGCATAAGGCTGGATTTTTCATCTTGTTTTCATTTTAGAGGTGAACTAAGAAAAGAAATATGACTCTTGACACGTTTGAAACTTTTTTCCCCTGCAGTCTTTTACCGGCGCCTTCCGGCGTAAGTCCGGTCGGGATGGGTAAATGCTCCCGAGACCGATCCGAAACGTCAGGAGTGAATTAAAGGGGGAGGGTTATCTGCGGCCGACCGCCTGAGCGAGTATGTCACGATTCTCGTAGATGTTTCCTATGACCTCGCAATCGCTCTCTTTCCAGAGATTGCAGGCAAAACCGAAGTCTTCTCCGAATCCGAAGACGGAAGAGATAATGTAGTATTTCCTGTTCCGGACTCCGAAGGATGAGACATCAACGATATCTCCGACATAGATCTCGGTGTCCCATTTATCCCTCATTCCGGTATACTGTTGACTCTTTCTTTCGACGACATCGGCGTAGTCCCCGCAGTCACAGGGAGGAGGGACGAACTGGTCATCAAAAAAACCCCAGAAATGAAATTTGCCCTGGTGCCACACTCTGAATCTGATCTTCTTCCTTATTTCACGGGTGAGCATCTTCATCCTCCTATTGGTTCGAAGGGTTTTCTTTTACACAAGCGTCCTTTGACACCGTTAACAGAATACTATAAAGGGCGTCAAGATTTTATGATACAGATCATAACCATTGTCCCGACAGAAGGCTAGACTAAAAGCATCCAGCCGATGAGGAGGTAATGTATGTTTTGCTGCTTCGTCTGCATCGAATGCGGCCATTACGGAGACCCTGACATGTCGCGGTGGAAGAAGACAGACGGCCGGGACAGAAGGTGCCATCAGTGCATTGTAGAGAGTGGTGATGCTACAGAAGAAGAGATAAGGCTCTGGAAAGATACTCTCCGTTTTCAGAAAGCGCCCGATGACCTTCCGAAGGGTGAGCTTGTTATGTGATATGTGTCCCGTCATGTTCATGTCATCACGTCTTCCAAAAGCAGTGTGACATTTATCACATCTAAAATTGGCAGCGATGTACTATTTTGAAAAAAAGAAGGATTGCGAGACCCTTTCATCCATCCCTTTTTTCAGGGAGATGGGTGAAGAGATAACCTGTTTCATCCTCGAATACGCTTCACATAAATACCTTCCCAAGGGGCAATATCTCTTTATGGCCGACGAAGTCTGCACGAACCTTTACATAGTCGAGGAGGGGCTTGTAGAAATCTCTCAGTTGAGCGAAGAAGGGAAAAAGATTGTTTTGCACCATGCTACGAGGGGCGCTTTTTTGGGAGACACGATTCTTTTTAATGTGGGCAGATATGGAGCATATGCGCATTCCCTCGAAGATTCGGAGTTGTTATCCATAGACAAGAAGAGTTTTGAAGGGATCATTCATGCTTATCCCGAGATCGGGATAAAGATGCTCGCTGATTTTGGAGAAAGAATCGAGAGGCTGAAATCACTGGTGGCGGAAGTAGCGCTCAACGATGTCAGGAAGAGGATCGTCAGGCTGCTCGTTGAACTCATCGAAGGCGAAAAGGAGAACTGTGTCTCGCGGGCAGGAGTCGATTACAGAAACAGCGTAATTCTCAGGAATGTCCCGACCCAGGACCAGATGGCTCACAGGATAGGGACCGTGAGAGAGGTCTTATGCAAGGGGCTGCACAAGCTCGAAAGAGACCGCGTTATCAGGGTGAAAAGAGGGCAGATTGAGATAAACGACGTGCGGCGGTTGCGGGAGATGGTCTTTGAAAACAAGGGGGACAGGCTCTTCCCCATCATGCTTCCGGCGAAAAGGAAAGCGTAGGACAAGAGAGAGCTCATTATCACCTTCCAGGATGCAACTCGGCATCATCTTTACAACTTCCAGCCGACTCGCTAAAATTACTCGTATGGTTGCTCGTAAAGCTCCGATATTTGTCATTGCGGCTTATACCCCTTCAACTTCAGGCGGATCCGCCGGGACTGACGATCCCTTTTAAGGGAAAGATTCCCGGGGAGCGGGAATGACATATCACTTGACGCGTACGATGGATTCGTGAAGCGTGCGGGTTTTGGAGGTACCGTTTCTTCCATTGACACGAAGGGTTTCAAAGATTTATCGTACTTCAATTCCGACTCAGGAGGGACAGAACGAAGAACCACGGAGACCTGACACTGCTGGTCGAGGAGGCGGTGAGGGATCATAGAAAGCTCAGGAACATCATATCTCTCCTTTACGATGAGGATATGGGTCAACGCCTCATCGCGGCAAAGGCGCTCGGGGAAATAGCACGACGAGAGCCTGAGCTTATGAAACAGAGGTGGGAACGTCTCTTCAGGGCCTTTGATGACACCATGAGCTGCTGGGGCGTTGCAGAGGCACTGGGAGAGATAGCAAGAAACTTGCCGGAGCACAGAAGGAAGATCGTTTTGTTCCTGAAAGTGTTCAGGAAGGACGAGTGTAGCTGCCAGGGGTATCTATGGGGGATGTGCAGGATCTGCCAGGTTGACAGGGACATGATCAAAGACTTCATTCCTGAACTGACGGGTTTTTTGAATTCACCCAACGTCTGTATGACCGGGCAGGCCATATGGGTCGTCGGTGAATTGGGCATAAAGGAAGCAACGGTAGAGATAAAGGGTTTTCTGGATGATGCAAGGGAGACCTGGATTTTTGAGAATGATTCGGTCTGTATAAAAAGCATCCGCTGGATTGCAAAGGAAGCTCTCAGCAAACTGGAATGTCGAGAGAGTCTCTAATAGTAAAAAAGTTCTTCTCTCCGTAAAGTGTTGTTCAGGGGATGTCTGCTTTCAAAGGTTTCAGGGTTCTTAATCTCGCGATCTCCTCATGATATCCGTAGATGTGGGCCCCGGCGCTGTATACGTACATCGGTCCGTTGGTCAGCTTTGTCTCGCTTGCCACCAGCTTCTTCAGGAGTTCTATCCCGCCAAGGTTGGTGGGAAATCCCGCCCAGAGGTCCCACGAGCGAAAATAGCAGCTCACGGTGAGCACCAGATCATCACCTGAGGGGATCGCCTTAAAGTCGAGAAGCCTCAGACACGGCGGGTCCAGTTTTCCGTCGTTGCCGAAGCAGATGTCGTGATCCTCGGGAGTGCCGACCTCAACGACCGCCTGGTTTGTGAGGGGCGTTTTTTTGAGCAGCTCCATCACCCGCTCGAGCTGCGTTCCCCCCTTTGGCATGGGATGATGTATCCTGCTTGCGTACTTGTACGTCTCGTTCTCAGCCAGGGTGGGGTCCATGAGGTAGTGCACAAAATAGTCTTCGATATAGTCCATGGTGGTCGGGGCAGGGATCCCCGAAGCAGGGGGCATCACCGGGATCATATCTTCACCGGGATATTCGATGAAGACCGCTATACCGGGATACTGCAGACGGTATTGCTCATTCTCAAATGAGCCGTGCTGTATGTTTTGGGTATAGGCATGATCGAACAGGTTGTAAATCAGCTGGAACCACGCATCGGAAATAGTCTTTGCCTTCACAAAAAATGGAACCATCGGTATTCCCCTTTCTCCGTCAGTGAGCTCCGGCAACAAATTATCATATCACAATCAGGGGGGGAAATTGCGGGCGAACATTGCGGAAACAACACGAGACCTGCAACGAGATGGGGTTATGCGTTGCTTCCGTGAGAACGTCTTTTCGACGGTGCTCCAATGAAGCGAGCACGCTGCGGCTGACCAATGGCAGGGAAGCCAGAGCCATTAGTCAGCCCTTATTTACGGGATGGTCAGCATTCAACGGGTTTCGGCAATCCGGCCAGCTTGTATGCAGTCCTGTACCCTAAGGAGGGAAAGAGTCTGTACATGTCGGCCTTCGTAAAGCCTGCTTCAATGAGAATGTCGCGGCACACGGGGGATACTCTGTTCCTCTCATAATGGAGCCTGATCGCTGTAATGAGCTTCCAGTGTTCACCGGTGAGCGCTCCGACGCCTTCCATCCCCGCGAGTTGCTCTGCAACGCGCACATCCCAGGTATCAATGTCCCTGAGATACCCGTCTTCATCCAGTTCCAGTCTTTTTTCGCTGCTTTCTACGGCTGTTGTCATGAGTGCACCTCCTTGGTTTGTAAGAACATCCCTATCCCTCGTCTCTTACGTCCACTTTAATGGTATATCCTTTCTGTCAATAAACCTATGATATATGTCATATCCCGTGCTCAAAGGCCCTTGACACAAAACACCAAAACTTTTATTCTTAGGCCATGAAGAAACTCTGGGGAGGAAGCTTCAGGGAGAGGACATCCGGGGTCGTGGAGTCTTTCACGGAATCTATCTCCTTTGACAGGCGCCTCTGGAGATACGACATCGAGGGAAGCGTGGCCCATGCGGAGATGCTCGGCAGGCAGGGGATAATCACGAACAGCGATTCAGACAGGATAATTCACGGACTGAAAACGCTGGCCGGCGAGATCGAGTCCGGAAAGTTCCGGTTCAGGGAAGACCTTGAAGACATCCATATGAACATTGAGGCCGCCCTCATCAAAAAGATCGGTCCTGCCGGGAAGAAGCTTCACACGGCAAGATCCAGAAATGATCAGGTCGCCCTTGACCTCAGGCTTTACCTGAGGGACGAGACAGGGCTGATCATCTCGGCGCTCAGAGGACTTCAGGAAGCGCTCGTGGAGAGTGCAGAAAAAAATGTGGCCTGCATTATGCCCGGATACACGCATCTCCAGAGGGCACAGCCGGTGCTTCTCGCTCATCATCTCCTCGCCTATGCCGAAATGCTTGAGAGGGATAAGGGAAGGTTTCGCGATGCCCTGAAAAGGATCAATGTCCTCCCCCTGGGCGCATGCGCCCTTGCCGGTACATCATTGCCGATTGACAGGGAATATGTGGCGAAGGTCCTCGGCTTTGACTCTGTCTCGGACAACAGTATGGATGCGGTATCGGACAGGGATTTTGCCCTTGAGTTCCTGTCTGATGCGGCGATCCTTGCGGTGCATCTGTCCAGGATGGCAGAGGAGTTGGTCCTCTGGTCCACCGAGGAGTTCTCCTTTGTGGAGCTGCCCGACTCCTTCACCACAGGATCGAGCATCATGCCCCAGAAGAAGAATCCCGACGTTGCTGAGCTTGTGCGGGGGAAGACCGGAAGGGTCTTCGGGTCGCTCATCGCCCTGTTGACGACCATGAAAGGCCTGCCTCTTGCCTATAACAGGGACATGCAGGAAGACAAGATGCCTGTCTTTGACGGAGTGGATACGGCAAAGGCGTCCCTTTCCGTCATGAGCGCCATGATCCGACATATCACATTCAACAAGGAGAGGATGGCGGAGACCCTCGTCAGGGGCCTATTCCACAGCCACTGATATAGCGGAGTATCTCGTCCGGAGGGGCATGCCTTTCCGTGAGGCCCACGAAGTGACGGGTCGCATCGTCATCCACTGCGTGAGAAAGAAAAAGAGCCTCAGCGATCTGAAGATCGGTGAATTGAAGAAATTTTCCGGATTGATAGGCCAGGATATTTATCCCCTTCTCACGGCCGAAGGGTCCGTGGCTGCGAAAAGGTCCAGGGGAGGCACTTCACCGGGTGAGGTGAAGAGGCAGATAGCAAGGCTCAAGAAGGCGATTGCAGACAAAAAGTGATACGTCCATACATGAAGCATTCCCGATACTCTTTCGTATGATGCGCTACGCTGCCGTTCGCCCGCTGCGATTTTCTGGTAAGCGTTTTCTTGCTGATATAAAGACCGTTGCCCGCTTGTTGCTTCTTGCCTCTTTTGCTGTGTCTTCAGTGCTTGCGATCTCCTGCGGCAAGAAAGGTCCGCCAACAATAAAAGCGTACGAGAAACCTCAGGCGCCGTCAGGCCTGACCGCATATCACAGGGAAGACAGGATGGTTCTCTCCTGGTCGTTTCCCGACAACCTCAGGTCATCGTTGACAGGGTTCCAGATCCTGAGGTCGGATAAGGACGGATTCGAAAGAATAGGGGCGGTGACCGGCAGCAAAAGCTCTTTCGCGGACGAGACATTCAAGGTGGATGTGCCCTGTTCCTATAAGGTGGTGGCGGAGAATCTGAAAGGGGTCGTAAGCAGCGACTCAAACGTAATCACTGTGACCCCGAAACCCGTCCCTGCGGCTCCGGCGGATATCCGCTTCTCTGTCAAGCCGGACAGCGTTGTCATTTCCTGGACAAGTTCAGGGGAAGGCGCCTGCTATAACATCTATAAGACCGGCGAAAAAGGGAAATATGGGAACAGCGCGCTGAATAAGGCGCGTGTGTGCGCAACGTCCTTCACGGATGCAGCGGTGAGCCCTGAGAAGTCCGCCTATTACGAGGTCAGGGCATTATGGATGACCGATATCGGGGACGAGGGATCTGCATCCGAAGAACGGGAAGTGAACCCTACCCATTTTGTCCCCTCAGCTCCTTCCGACCTCAGGGTGGTAAAGGATGACAAAACATATCTTATGTGGAAGGAGAGTCCTGAACCCTGGGTGAGGGGCTACCGCGTGTACCGCAGGATTGACGGAGAGCAGGAATTCACTCTTCTCAACGAGGTGAAGCTGCCGACGTTTACCGACACGGAAAAGATCGATAAGAAGGTCTGGTACATGATAAAGGCCGTGGGACCTGCAATGGAGAGCGAACCACTGGTCGGCGAGGTGGCAAACTAAAGGGTCGGAGGACCCTCTCAATCAAGGTCTGGTGCGGTTTTCCGTCTATTGACAATGAAAGAGCTCATGTATTACTCTAATCAAAACCCTGTTCACTCTGAAAGCGGGGAGAACCTTGTTCGAATAGAGAATGGCCTGGATGAAAGACAAGATAATCAAAGCCTTCGAAGAAAGCATAACCGTCAAAGACAAGTTCGTTAAGGAAAACGTTGACATGATCGTGGGGGCTTCGAAGCTCATCGCCGATGCCTTCAATGACGGCAAGAAACTCTTCCTCTTCGGCAACGGCGGAAGCGCGACGGATGCCTCGCACATTGCCGCGGAATTCGTGAACCGGTTCAAACGCGACCGGCCGGGGCTTCCCGCCATTGCCCTCAACACCGATGTGGCGGTGCTCACCTCCATCGCCAATGATTATGACTTTTCCGAGATCTTTGCGCGACAGCTCAAATCTCTGTCTGAAGAAGGGGATGTGGTCCTCGCCATTAGCACCAGCGGCAATTCAGGCAACGTGCTTAAGGCCATGGATGTGGCAAAGAGGAAAAAGCTCAGGACCATAATCTTTACAGGAGCAAAGGGGGAGAAGTTCGCTGCCAAGGCGGAGTTCGGCTTTGTCGTTCCGTCCGAGAACACCCCGAGGGTGCAGGAGACCCACATTACGTTGGGACATGTCCTCTGCCAGATGGTGGAGGAGATACTCTTTGAGACACCGAGAAAGAGGTAGCGGGATCGTACGCGTTGACCCGGACACGGGTCGTGGATGGGGAGCATGATCATCCTTGGTTTGGACCCCGGCCTGGCAAGCACCGGTTTTGGTGCCATCAGTTGTACAAGAGACTCCTCTTCCCTGCTGAAGTGCGGGTATATAAAGACCTCTCCTAAGGAACATATCTCCGACAGACTTTTCCATATCCATTCGGACATCAATCACCTGATCCGCGCCCTCCATCCTGACCTGATCGCCATAGAGAATGTATTCTCTCTCGTAAGATACCCCAAGGCCGGTATATTATTGGGAGGGGTTTTGGGTATCATATATCTGTCTGTTTTCCAGAATAATGTGTCGATGGTGGAAATTACGGCGAAAGAGGTGAAGAATGCCCTGGTGGGATATGGCGGGGCGGACAAGCGTCAGGTGAACGAGACGATAAAGGATCTGCTGAACCTTTCTGAACTCAGGTCGTTTCACGCCTCTGATGCACTGGCGGTGGCCCTGACCGCGTTTTACCGGAACTCCGGCGGGAGGAAACGGTGATCTCTTATCTCAAAGGGGAGCTCCGGATGAACCGCGCCCATGACGACAGGGTCACCCTCGTCGTGAACGGGATAGGCTATGATGTCCTGATCCCCGCGTTTGTGATGAAGAGGGTCAGGGCGGACAAGAAAGAGGGAGACGAGTTGGAACTCTATGTCTCATACAACCAGACAGAGCGGCAGCCGAAACCGGTCCTCGTGGGGTTTGAATCTCCCCTGGACAAAGAGTTCTTTGAGCTCTTCATCTCTGTGGAAGATATAGGGCCTTCAGCGGCGGTAAAGGCCCTGGTAAAGCCGGTAAGGGAGATCGCCCGTTCCATTGAGGGGAAGGATACCAGGGCGTTGAAGGAGTTGAAGGGCATTGGCGAGAGAAAGGCCGAAAAGATCATCGCCACTCTCAAGGGGAAGGTGGCGAAGTATGCGCTGATGCCTGAGATCGCAGCGCCGGTCGAGATCGTGGAGGACTTCAGAAAGGAAGTGGAAGACGTCCTGATAAGTCAGCTGGGGCATAAGCTCCTGGAGGCCCGGCAGTTGATCGAGGCTGCCATGAAGCGGAATCCCCGCATCGGGTCATCGGAAGAGTTGTTCGAGGAAGTCTATCGGGGGGAGAGGCAGTGATCTACGAAGAAGAGAACAATATCCCTGATGTCCTCCCCGACATCTTGAAGGATAAGAGCCCTCTCGATGAAGAGAACAACCTGAACCTGAGGCCGAAAAGGCTTTTCGAGTATATCGGTCAGGAAAAGATCGTGGAAACGCTGAAGATTGCCATTGAAGCGGCCTTGCAGAGGAAGGAGCCGTTGGACCATGTTCTGTTCAACGGGCCGCCGGGGCTGGGGAAAACAACCCTGGCTCACATCATCGCCAGCGAGATGGGTACCAAGATCATCACGTCGTCAGGCCCCGCGCTCGAAAAGGGCGGCGACCTGATGGGCATCCTGACCCATATTGAAAAAGGGGATGTCTTTTTCATCGATGAGATACACAGGATACCGAAGGTGGTGGAGGAATTCCTCTATCCCGCGATGGAAGACTTTGCCGTGGATTTCATATTCGACAAGGGCGTCCATGCGCGGACGCATCGTTACCGGCTTGAGCCCTTTACTCTTATCGGCGCCACCACAAGGGCGGGTCTCCTTTCTTCTCCTTTGAGGGAACGGTTCGGTATCACGCGGGATCTGGACTTCTACAATGAAAATGATCTGGTCCGGATCGTGAGACGCTCATCCGAGATCCTGGAAGTAACCACTGAAGAGGAGGGCGCATACGAGATAGCGAGGAGGGCGCGGGGGACACCGAGGGTCGCAAACAGGCTGTTGAAGCGCGTCAGGGATTATGCCCAGGTGAGGGCAGAGGGAAAGATTACGAAGGAAGTGGCGATGGAGGCCTTGACGCTGGAAGGGATCGATGAACACGGCCTGGGGGAGACGGACCGGAAACTGCTCAAGACAGTCATTCTGAATTACAAAGGGGGACCCGTCGGCATCGAAGCGATTGCCTCGACCCTCCAGGTCGAGTCGGACGTCCTGCTGGATGTGGTCGAGCCGTATCTGCTGAAGTCAGGCTTTATCATCAGGACATCGCAGGGGAGAAAGGCCTCTGAAAAGGCCTACGCCCACCTGAATCTCTCTCATAAGGGTGAGCCGGGACTCTTTGACGATACCAAACGCAAGAGAAGTTCATAGGGCCTTGTATGGACGTTCGGGAGTATTTTAAACCCCTCTCAGTCCTGACTGCCGAGGAGGTCCGCCGGTTCCTCAAAGAAAAACACCATGATGAATACTGTCTCCTTGACGTGCGCAGGCCGGCCGAGTATCAGGCCGCCCACCTGCCGGGAGCGCGCCTGATCCCCATTGATGAACTTCCCGACCGCCTGGGAGAACTCGACCCCGCACAACCTGTTATAACCTACTGTGCCTCCGGTATGCGCAGCAGGGCTGCCGCGGCATTCCTTCTCAACGCGGATTTTAAAGTGGTCCATACTCTTGACGGCGGAATAGAGGCATGGCACGGTCTTGTGGCGCAGGGTGCCCCTGAGGCCGGCATGGCCTATTTTTCTCCAGCGAGCGGGACTGAGGAACTCATCGCCCTGGCATGGCTTCTGGAGGAAGGCTCCCGGAAGTTCTACAGCGCTCTCTCTGCCGCGATGAGGGATGAAGAGGCAGCCTCCATGTTCAGCGCATTGGCCGTCGCAGAGGAACACCACAAGTCCCCGCTGTTTCAGCTGTACAGGAAGTATTCGGGGAAAGAATCGGATCCCGGATTCCCTGATGCGGTCCTCCGGCGCCGGCCCGCCGGAGATGTCATGGAGGGCGGGATTCTCGTGAGTGAGGCGTTGCAGTGGGCAGGAGGCAGGGATGTCAGGGATGTACTGGAGCTCTCCATCTCTCTGGAGACGAATTCTTTTGACCTCTATCTGAAGATGGAGCGGGCCATGAAAGACGCTCGCTCGGCAGAGGTTTTCAGGACCCTCGCGGACGAAGAAAAGGTCCATCTCGACCGTCTCACCGGGCTCTTTGAAAGAAGACTGTAAGGGTCAAATCTTGAACCTGAGGCTACCGAAGCCGTTCAGGATCAGAAGAGCGATAACGACCTGCAGGAGAAGTCCGACGATCAGTGAGAAAATAAAGTGCGTTTTTGGAGCGAGGAAGATCACGGAGAGGATAAAGACCATCCAGGGGACGATCATGATGATCAGGCCCTTTGCATAGGCCAGCACCGCAGCCTGGCCCGCATTAAAATATATCAGGAGAAAGGTACTGATGGTAATGACCGGCAGCGTCCCGATAAAGGCTGCAAATAGCCCCCGGGAAGTGTTCGCAAAATACGTCACCGCGCTGGTAATGACCCCGCCGAAGAGAAAATACAGAAAGTATTTAAATCCCATGACATGCTCCTCATTTTTTATTATAGCGCATCTGGCGAAAACTCGTCCTTATTCGTTTACTATTTGTCCCTGCTGGTTTTATAATGCAGGGGGCAATCATGGATTCTGAGACGATCAAGGCGATGGTCCTGGGTGTCGTGCAGGGGATCACCGAGTTCTTCCCTGTGAGCAGCACGGCGCACCTTATTCTCTTCCCGTGGTTCTTTCACTGGGGCGGGGAA
This sequence comes from Nitrospirota bacterium, assembly GCA_963699545.1. Taxonomy (GTDB): domain Bacteria; phylum Nitrospirota; class Thermodesulfovibrionia; order Thermodesulfovibrionales; family UBA9159; genus JAMCQB01. Next base: position 53,223 of record CAVOUE010000004.1, read on the forward strand.
CTCAATACCCTTGTGTTTGATGTTGCCCTCCACGCGGGAACCCTCGCTGCCCTGATGCTCTGCTTTTACCGTGACTGGCTCGATATGCTCGCCAGGGACAGGAAGACGCTCTTCTTCATCATCGCTGCGACAATTCCCGCAGGCGCTGCAGGTGTGCTGTTCCATCACGCTGTCGAGAATGCATTAAGGAGCCCGCTGCTCATCGCTCTTTTCGACGGTGCTCTTCGGCATCCTTATGCTTGTCGCAGAACGCTACGGCAGGAAGAGCGGCGAGAGGGCATCTCTGCGGGACGCACTTATCATCGGAGCCGCCCAGGCCGTTGCCCTGATACCCGGAGTCTCGCGGTCGGGGGTGACGATGACCGCGGGCCTGTTCCGGAACCTGACAAGGGAATCAGCCGCAAGGTTCTCTTTTCTTCTTTCGACGCCGGTGATCGGCGGCGCAACCCTCCTTGAGGGGAGAAAGCTCCTGAAGAGCCCCGAGCGCTATCATCTTGATATCTTTGCCGTTGGTTTCTTTGCCGCCTTCATTTCCGGGTTCTTCGCGATACAGTTCCTCCTCCGGTTTCTCAGGAAGTATCCCCTGGATGTCTTTGCCTACTACCGCTTCCTCCTGGCTGCAGTGATTCTCTTCACGTGGGCAAGGGCGGGTGGTGTGTGAGAGTCTAATCCCAGTCAAGGAGCCTCTGTTCGCCTTCAAGCTTTCTGATATCGGTGACGTCCTGGGTCATTTCAAGGGTTCCCCTGTATTTCCCTTGCAGATCCCTTACCGCAAAATACCTGATATGAATGAACCTGCCCTTCATCTGTATCCAGAAATCGGCCACATCCCTCTTGCCGGCCCTGAACTCATCAAGGATCTTCTGGACCATATAGAAGCTCTTGGGCGGGTGGCATTTCTGTACCTTCCTGCCGATGACGCCGGGACTTCTCGGGAAGAGCCTTTCCTTTGTTGCAGAATAGTAGGCCACCTCGTCATTTTCATCCACAAAGGAGATGTCCACCGGCAGATGCGTGAGGAGCAGGTTTATCTGTTCAAGGTTCAAACGGCCCGTTTTCATGCTCAGGGCCCCGGCTTCTGCGGGTATTGCCTCGGCGGGAAGGGCCTTCGCTCCCGGCACCCATCCCTCTTCCGGCTCGACCCATGCGTACCCTATCTCTTCTTCCCCCCTCTTCACCTTTCCCCAGTCGGCATCGGTGAGCATCTCCAAAGACATGGGGAAGAGTATATGCTCTTCCTTGTAGATCATATCGAGGACGCTCTGGAGGAGGTACTTGAGTGTGCCGTACACAAGGGGGACCTGTAATTCCGAGACTTGGGACCGGGCATACTTGAGCGTCTGTCGTATATCGTCATGAATGGCCCACATCACTTCGGAGGGACCGGAAATCCCGTGGAGTTCAAGGACGGGGAAGAGCTGGTTCTCTTTCCTGAGATAGTGCAGGTTGACCGCGGATAACCGCTCGATGAGCGCCAGGAGGTCCCTTTTGTGCTGTCTGAAAAGTTCCTTGTCAGGAGTATCGCAGAGCGTCTCGAGGATGCCCTTGATCTCCCCGACGATCTCTTCCGCAGCCCTGTTCTCCTTCATGAAGGTGTGGAGGGGATGTCCCGGAGGGGCCGTCGGCGTCTCCTGTTCGCCCAGCGCTTCCTTAAATACCTCAACATGCACATCGCAGAGGCGCTTTATCTCGCTCTCGGGCATCCCTTCTTCCATGAGCTTCTGCTCCATCTTGGCTATCTCTGTGGCGTCGATGTCCTTAATTAGGTCGTAGAACCGCTGCTTCAGGATTGCCATGTCCACTCCCTTGTGGAGGTCTCTGATGATATCCTTCAGGATCTCCTGACGTGCTTCGGAGTCCTCCACGGGTCCGGACGGTCCTGTCTCCTTTGATATGTCCACTTCCTCTCCCGTTTTTACCTTTATTTCCACTGCGATTTCGAAAAGGAGCAGATCAAGGTCGATGCCTCCGATGTGGGCCACGTGCGACAAAGGCGCCACCTTTCCGACAGTTTTTCTCATAACAGTGCTCTGGAGCATTTTGAACTTGGGAGAGCGGTTCACAAAAAAGTCCATCAGAAAAGGATATGTCTTCAGCAGCTCATCAATCTTTGTCTTCCCACTCAGATCCATTGTGTTCCTCCTGAAAATAATTATGAAAAAGTCCTTAGTCTCATTGTATCAGGAAAGCCGTGCCGCTGCATTGACATATATCATAGAGGAGGAGTCCGGGGAATGGACGCAGGGAGCGTCAGGGGGAGAGAGGAGAGCTGTCTGCGAAGATATTCCCCTCTTTCATCACCAGCAGGAAATCGGCAAGTCGTTCAGCCTGTGCACGGTCGTGGGTGGTAATGACCACAATCGCTTTAGCATTCTGTTTCATTTCCGAAATGATGTGTTCAATAATCCCGGTATTCCTCAGGTCGACAGATGCCGTGGGTTCGTCCAGGAAAATGATCTCGGGCTCAATGACCAGAGCCCGGGCAATACCGAGCCTCTGGGTCTCCCCGCTCGAAAGGGTAAGCGCATTCTGCCCCTTCTTGTGGCTTAGCCCGACAAACTCAAGCGCCCCGTTCACTTTCTTTTCCGACTCGTCACGATTCATCCCTCTTATGCTCAACCCGTACGCGACATTCTTAAAGACCGTGGTGTTAAAGACTCCGACCCTGGGGAGCACCAAGGTTATCCTGCGTTTCAGCTCAAGGTCTTTCTCCAGACCGTGCCCATCAGAGAAATAAGCGATTTCACCGCTGTCAGGGGGTTCGATGAGGGCACAGATCCTGAGGAACGTGGATTTACCGCAGCCGTTCGGTCCTGTCAAAACATATACGCCGGGCTCATTGAATGCGAAGGAGCAGTCTCGTAGCACCTGATCGCCGTTATATACCTTCTCTATATTTGAGGCTATAAGTCTCAGGGTCATTTCTTTGCTCCAATCACACCTTTTTTCTGAATAATATGGAGGGCTGAATTTATCACTAGTGAAATGGTTAAAAGGATAATCCCAAGCGCAAGAGCAAGTTCGAAGTTCCCCTTATCCGTTTCCAAGGCTATAGTAGTTGTCATCACTCTTGTAAACCCGGCGATATTCCCCCCAACAATGAGTATTGCACCCACTTCCGCCATCACCCTGCCAAAGGCTGCGATGATCCCTGCCATTATTCCATAACGGGCTTCTCTTATTATTGTCAGTGAGCTCTGGAAAGGTGTCGCCCCAAGCGTCATGGAAGCCTGTTTTATGATGGGGTCTACGCTCACGATTGCTGAATGGCAGAGAGACGACACTATCGGAAATGCAAGGATGCTTTGGGCGATGATCATCGCTATGGGTGTGTAGAGTAATGCTATGAAGCCGAGGGGACCGCTTCTTGACAGCAGAAGATACACAAAGAGCCCGACGACTACCGGCGGAAGACCCATGAAGGTATTGAGGATGCTGATGATGAGCCCTTTCAGGGGAAACTTTCTGAATCCAAGAAACGCACTGAAGGGAAGACCGATAAGGGTGGCAACAAGAAGTGCAGTTCCTGAGACCCTGAGGGAGAGGATGATGATCCCCAGCAACTCTGCATTGAGGTGCAGAATGAGAGAAAAGGCCTTACCGAACCCTTCCAGTATTGAATTCATAAGGGTAAGGCCTCTCTACTGACGAGAAGCTCCACATCGGGACTTGAAGGATTATTAAATACTTCCTTCGGTGAGCCTCTTTGTGCCACTCTCCCTTTGGAATATACAATCAATGTATCAGCCATTGTGAACGCTTCAGTGACATCATGCGTAACAAGAACGATCGGGATGTTGAACTTATTCCTTATGTCTTTCAAAAATTGCCTCATCTCAAGACGAAGGGGATTATCCAGCGCCGAGAACGGTTCATCCAGCAAAAGCACCTGTGGCTGTCGGATCAGTGCCCTGGCAAGTGCCACCCTCTGTTTCTGACCACCTGATATCTCATGGGGGTATCTGCCCTCAAGCCCCGGGAGTTTGAATTCACGGATCATCTCCCGCGCACGGTCCATTTTCTCAGGCTTCGGCACTGCCGGTGCGCCATAAAAAATATTGCCGGTGACGGTCATATGTGGAAAGAGTGCCAGGTCCTGAAAGACATAGCCGAAGGGTCGGTCCTGCGGCGGGATGTCAGTCCTCGTCGAACTGTCATAGTATACCGCGTCATCGAGACTCACCCGTCCTTTGTCGGGCTTCATGAGGCCGGCGATCAACTGGAGGGTCATGGACTTGCCCGCGCCAGAGAAGCCAAAGAGAACAGTCAGCTCATTGCCGATCTCCCATCCGATATCAAGCCCGAAGCCGTTGAGCGTTTTCTTAAGGCTCACCTGTAGTCCCATCAGATGATCCTTTTCGAGTACCTGTTTGCGATATACAGTAAGATGCCTGACAGCATGGTCAAAAGGAGAACCATGACATGGGCCTGCGACCATTCGCCACTCCCCGCATGGCTGTAAATTGCTAGGGGCATTGTGTTTGTTTTCCCCGGAAGATTTCCCGCGAGCATGAGCGTTGCCCCAAATTCTCCCATAGCACGGGCAAAGGACAACACCGTTCCGGCGACAATACCCCTTTTGGCGAGTGGCAGGATGACTTTCAGCGCCGTGTCGAGTTCAGAATGGCCAAGCGTGTATGAGGCATTGATGAGACTCTTGTTCACAGATTCTATGGCTGCACGCGCGATCTTTATCAAGAGGGGCAGGGCCACTACATAAGAAGCAAGGACAGCCGCATACCATGTAAACATAATGCTCCATCCGGTCAATACATAGACGTATTTTCCGATGAAGCCATTTCTTCCAAAGAGGATAATCAGATAATACCCAGTGACTGTTGGAGGAAGCACCAGCGGGATTGTGCAGATCACATCCAGCAGTTCCCTGCCCCTGAAGTCCTTTCGCGCAAGAAAATACGCGACGGGTAGTCCGGTCAGGACAATAAGCGCCGTCGACACAGCGGCCACCTGCAGAGAGAGGCGTATTGAAAAAAGAACTGCTTCGTCCATTTACGGCCTATTTTACCGTATTAAAGCCGTATTTCTGAAGTATCTTCCGGCCTTCGGGAGACAGAACCAGTGAGATGAAGGCTTTGGCCAAAGTCTCGCTCGTCGCCCCCTTGACCACAGCAATAGGATAAATTGCCGGTTTATGGCTTGTCTCAGGTGCGACCGCAACTATTTTCGTTTCCTTTGTCCTTGCAGCGGCATCGGTTGCATATACGACGCCGGCATCAACTTCGCCGCGCGCAACGTAATCGAGCACCTGCCTCACGTTTTCAGTGAAAACGCATCTGTCCTTAATTGCGGGCAGAAGTTTGTAGTAATTGAAGACCTCTTCAGCATACCGGCCAGCAGGAACGGTCTTCGGATTGCCGATCGCTATTTTCTTCATATCCGCTGCGACCAGCCCTTCAAAGGATTTAGGCGATGTCTTTGCCCCCGCAGGAACGATCAGTACGATACTGTTTGCGGCAATATCGGCGCGCGTAGCAGAAACAAGAAGACCCTGCTTGTCCGCATCATCCATATCCTTTTGTGCTGCCGATGCAAAGACATCCACGGGCGCTCCACCAGCGATCTGCTTCATAAGGTCACCCGATGCGCCGAAATTGAAGGTCACTTTCGCGCCTTGCTTTGCCTCGAACAGCCTGCCTATTTCCTCAAATGCGTTCTTGAGACTTATGGCAGCTGATACAGTGATAGCCGACGTTTCAGCGTGAGAAAGACCTGTTGAGATCCAGAGACATACCGCTGTAACTACCGTAATAATAAATTTTCTTAACATTGTTTCATCCCTTGGTTTTATGCCCCCAAATCTTCGCCAACTGATTTCATCCCTATCAATTCACCATGCCCATTATTCTGAAATGTGCAAGAATTTCATCGATCTCGGTCTGTCCATACCATTGAAGCAATGATTGGAGGCTCCTCATCAGTCTGCGGGCCCTCGTGTCGTCAGCGAGGAGGAAATCGACCATTTCCCAATCCTTTACCAGTTCAAACCACTGGAGCGCGTCCCATGAAGTCAGGCAGGGGGCGCGGTACGAGTCCGTCGGATCCTCTTCGTAATATGCCTGGGCACTCTTCACCGCGTAATCCCTGATGGCATCGATCAGTTTGCTCATATTCCCTACCCCTGGCAATGGTATATGGCTATTTTGCATTGGGAATGAAAAGGGCATTACCGAGACTGTCCTTGAAAGAGGCGATCGCCTGCTGGCCTTCCTTTGAAATCACCCAGTTCACAAACTCCATCGCTTCCTTGTATTTCACATGCTTGTGTTTTTCAGGGTTCACCGCCATGACACCGTACTGGTTGAATAGTATGGGATCACCCTCAAGCACGATCACCATTTCAAGTTTGTCCTTATCCTTCGTTGCCAGCCACGTTCCCCTGTCAGTCAGGGTGTACGCCCGCTTTTCATTGGCGATCCTCTGGGTCTTTTCCATGCCCTGGCCTACCTCGAGATACCACTTCTGGCCCCTCGGTTCTATCCCTGTTTTTTTCCAGATGGAGAGTTCCTTGGTATTGGTGCCCGAATTGTCGCCGCGCGATACAAAGGTGGCAGAGCCCGATATCTTCTTGAGCGCGTCCGCAGCCGATTTCATCCCCATTATCTTCGATGGATCATCGGGGGGGCCTATGATCACAAAATCGTTGTACATGACATCATGCCGGTTCACAAAGAAACCTTCTTCGACAGCCTTCATTTCCTGCTCTTTCGCATGGACAAAGGCCACATCGGCATCCCCTCGCTTGCCCATTTCAATTGCAGCGCCCGTGCCACGCGCGACAACCTTTACTTTTATTCCCGTCTTCTTCTCGAACATGGGCAGGATATACGCAAACAATCCCGAGTTCTCTGTGCTTGTGGTGGATGAGCAGATGATCTCACTCTGTGCGAACGCACCGCCTGCAACAGACACAATCAAAAGGGAAGTCAGCAGCAATACAATCTTTTTCATTTTGCAACCTCCGATCTCATGATGTTTATAGTTTCTTTCCTTCCGGTGAGTTAGCGAAAAAAAGCGGCTCACCGTATTTATCCTTGCCGAAATCCCTGATAATGATCTGGGCCTCTTTCCCCTGCAGCCATTCAATGAACTGAAGAGCACCTTCATGGTTCACCTGAGGGAACTTTGCAGGATTGACCGGTATCAGCGTCATATGGTTCAGAAGCACTTCATCCCGTTCAACAAGGATCTGAAGCGTTATCTTCGGCTTCATGGTGATATAGGTCGCCCTGTCCATAATGGTATAGGCCTGCTTCTCATTCGCATGAGCCAGGGTGGGAGCATTCCCTTTCGCGCCTCCTTCAAAAACGCTGTACCATGCCCCCCGAGGCTCTATCCCCGCTTTCTTCCAGACTTCCAGTTCCTTGACATGTGTGCCTGACTTGTCCCCTCTCGTCACGAAAGCGGACTGGGCTTGAGCGATCTTACGGAGCGCACTCGCCGCATTGCTTTCGCCCCGAATGCCCGCCGGATCATTTGCTGGCCCTAAAATCACAAAATCGTTGTACATAAGGTCGTAGCGTTCCGTTCCATAACCGTCGGCCACAAATTTCTCTTCCAGTGCTCGTGCGTGAACCAGCACGAGGTCGTACTTCCCTGTTTCTGCCATTTTCAAAGCCTGGCCGGTCCCTGCCCCCGTATGTTCCACTGTGATCCCGGTCCTTTTCTTGAACGCATCCTCCAAGGCCCCGACAATACCGGCATCAATGGGACCGATCGTGCTGGCGAGCATGATCTTCCGCGGTTGTTCTGCAGGGTCGGCGCCGAAGGCCGGCATGCTGCAGATACACATTGCTGTAAAGAGAGAGGACAGGAGAAGCGTGGTGGCGGTTTTTGTTATGAGCATACTATCTTCCTTTCTTTTTTCCCTCCGACACTGGAATTGCATCCGGATAAAAGAGATTAGCGCCATGCTTGACGTATGATGCAATAATTTTCTGCCCCTCATGCGACGTAACGAAGGCGATGAAATCCATTGCTTCGCGATAGCTGACAGAGGGGAATTTTGCCGGACTCACCGCCATGACACTATACTGGTTCTTCAGGAGGGGATCGCTCTCAACCATAATTTTCAGTCGAATCCTTGACTCATAATTCAGGAATGTGCCTCGGTCCGAGAGCACATAGGCCTTTTTCCGGTCTGCGAGGAGGATAGTGTCTCCCATCTTGGCGCCGGCCTCAATGTACCACTTCTGGCCTTTCGGTAGTACACCGGCGTCGTCCCAGATATCCAGTTCTTTCACATTCGTGCCGGAATCATCGCCCCGCGAAACAAAGGCTGCCTCTTTTTCCGCAATCAACTCAAAAGCGTCAATTGCACTCTTCAATCCCCTTGATGTGCGCCGGATCGCTTTTTGGCCCCAGAATCACGAAATCGTTATGCATCACCAATCTTCGGTTCACTCCGTATCCCTCGGCCAGGAACTTCTCTTCCCTGAAGGGATCATGGACAAAAAGCACATCTGCCTCCCCCTTCTTTGCAATTCGCAATGCCTTGCCGGTTCCCACCGCAATGACTTCGACCGACAACGTTATACCGTGTGGATTTCTCATAGGCCGGGATCAAAATGTCAAAGAGTCCGGAATTCTGCGTACTCGTTGTTGACGCAATAATCAGCTTTGATTTCTCTTGTTTCATGTTAAGCCTCCTTTCTCATTGCCGAAGTGTTATTTTTCATTCGATGACGGCCAACTGGCTTATGATTCATCTTTATTGGTCTTATGTTTCGACCGATCGAAAAACCTAACTTTCGCTTCTTCTTTCTCCAGGAAGTCCTGAAAGTCCTTATAGAACTTCCAGAAAAGGCTGATGGCTTGCTCTCCCGCTTCAGTCAGCTCTGTGCACCGCCTCCATTCTTGCCTCCCGTAGCTGTCTCAACAAGAGGTTCCGGGGCCTGTCTGTTCATCGAGTCCACGAGTTCCCAGGCGTGCCGGTACGACATCATCCATTGACTTTGGCCGCCTTTGTTATAGAGCCATGTTCCCGTATTCGTTCGAGGAGGACTATCCGGCCATACCCCAGGAAGGTCCCCTCTTTGCCATCGATCCAGATACGTCCCCTGCAGTGGTAAGACGGTTTGTTGACTCTGGATTTGCGAATAGGTTCCCCTGTCATAAGCGTAATATACAACAGGGAATAACGAAAAGACAAGACGGTGACAGGTGTTCAGATGAGATGGTCGTGTACGAATGGACGGCAGTACCCACCATGGCCGACCGGCAGGAATGCCTGGGACTATGAATTCATATCAATACGATGGAACGTCAAAGGACGGCAACCCTGTCCCTTCCCTGCTCCTTGGCCAGATAGAGTGCATCATCAGCGCGGGAAAAAAGAACGTCGATATTCGGGTCATCGGATTTCAGCATGGTCACCCCGGCGCTTATGGTGATGCTGACACTGGTGTTCTCGTCCCCAATGGGTTGCCCTTTTATCACATCACGCACCCTTTCAGCAATCGCGACCGTTTCTTCCCTGGCGGAGCCAGGAGAGACGATAAGGAATTCCTCTCCGCCTATTCTCCCCAGGAGGTCATACTCCCTCATGCCTGATTTCATCCTCAAAGCCACTGTCGCAAGGACGATGTCGCCAAAGCTGTGGCCATACGTATCGTTCAGGTGCTTGAAAAAGTCCAGGTCAAGCACAACCAGGCCCAGGGGATGCCCCGCACGCCTGGCTCTCAGGAATTCTTCTCTCAATCGTTCCATGATATAGCGCCTGTTCCTCAGGTCGGTCAGTTCGTCGGTAATCGACATATGTGCAAGCTGCCGCTGGGACTCGCGAAGTCTCGAGACGAGCTTCCTCACCATGATGTAAACAACGAAAATAAGAAGGGCGATGATCAGGAGCGAGAGGACAATGATCATCGCCCTGTTGGTTGTCATAGCATGCTCCAGCCCGGCAAGGGGAATGCTCACGCTGATTCCGCCCCTGACCTCTCCTTCCCTGTACCCTTCCTGTTGATGGCAGGGGATGCAGGCGCGCTCCACGAGGAGAGGCGCCATATAACGGTAGACAGGCAATGCAGCGTCCCTGTCGAAACGCCAGACCTCTTTAACCCCTTTTTCAAACTGCTGAAGGGCCTTCTGTTCAAAGGGGTCCGGCGCGTTCTCGGGGTTTAGGGGTTTGAGGCTGGTGATATGAAACTTCACGCCGCTTTTTTTCCCTGTGATCAGAGATATCTCCCTTGTCATCAGGGCAGGGTTTCTCATGGTGAACCTCCTGTTGCCCTCGCATGTCACATCAGGTTCGATCCCGATCTGCCTCAGGTAAGGGTTCGACTCTACCCCTGTTCTTTTTTCCACATAGACGCTGCCGTATTGAGCATTCCATAGCCGTGTCTCGACGATCAGTGCAAAATATGACCTCGCCTGTTCCCTGACCGTATCAAGCAAAAGCCCATTGCTTCTCAGGTAAATGCCGAGGAAGATAGCGGAAATAAAGAGCGATATGATCACGCTGAGACTGACCAGGAATACCGTGACCTCTTCAAAGCCCTTGAACGGTTTCGGCCATATGCGTAATGAGATGACGCACCCCCTTCGTCCTTTCGGGAGAGTAGACTCTTCCATTATACAACAGATGATGTTTAAGAGCGGGGAATCCGTCGTGCTGCCGCTTTTCATCGCCTTTACAAATAGGGGCTCTTCCTTTATTATTTATGCATGAAGACACTGAGGCTCGCCCTTGCCCAGATTGACCTCACGGTGGGGGATTTGGAGGGCAATACCGAAAAAATCATCGCCTCTATCAGGAATGCTGAAGAACATTCTGCCGATGTGGTCGCCTTTCCTGAGCTGTCGGTCACCGGATACCCCCCCGAAGACCTTCTTTTGAAACCGCAGTTCATTAAAGACAACCTCGAGGCCCTCAGGAGGATCAAGGAAGAGGTCTGGGACATCACCGCTATCGTCGGTTTCGTGGACAGGAAGAATGATATCTATAACGCCGCGGCGGTTCTTTACAACAAGAATATCGTCGATATCTATCACAAGATGTACCTCCCCAACTACGGCGTCTTTGATGAATACCGCTATTTTCAGGTCGGAACGAGGTTTCCCCTTTACAGCATCGGCGACGTCACCATCGGTGTGAACATCTGTGAGGATATCTGGTACCCGGAAGGACCGGCTCACGTCCAGTCACTGTTCGGGGCCGAGCTGATCATCAACATCAATGCGTCTCCCTACCATGTGGGCAAAGCAGCCTTCAGGGAAACCATGCTCTCAACAAGGTCATCCGACAACGCTGTGGTGATCGCCTATCTGAATACCGTGGGCGGACAGGATGAGCTGGTATTTGACGGGCACAGCATTGTGGTGAATGAGAGGGGAGAGATCATCTGCCGGGGGAAACAGTTCGAGGAAGATCTCATCATTGTCGACCTGAACCTGGACGCGGTCTTCATGCAGAGGCTCCACGACCCGAGGAGAAGGCAGGAAGCTGCAACTGCGGAGAGATCGAAGGTCGAGAGGATCCTGGTATCCAGAGAAAGACCCGGCAAGGCAAGGGGGCCCCTCCCGAAGAGAGCGCACGGGGTGCTGCATCAGACAGAGGAGATCTATCGCGCCCTTGTTCTCGGGACATCTGACTATGTCGCCAAGAACGGGTTCGAGGAAACGGTGATCGGGTTGAGCGGAGGCGTGGACTCCAGCCTCGTTGCGGTCATAGCGGCTGATGCACTGGGGAAAGAGAGGGTGAAAGGGCTCTTCATGCCGTCTCCCTATACATCACGGGAAAGCAGGGAAGACGCCTTTGAGCTTGCCCGTAACCTCGGCATCGAGCTTTTCGAGGAGCCGATTGCGGAAATATACGAAACCTATCTCAAGACGCTGAAAGAACGGTTCAAGGGACTTAAGGCGGATACGACCGAGGAGAATCTCCAGGCAAGGATAAGGGGCAATCTCCTCATGGCGTTCTCCAACAAGTTTAACTGGCTTGTGCTTACCACGGGCAACAAGTCGGAGATGAGTGTCGGGTATGCGACCCTGTACGGTGATATGGCGGGCGGATTTGCGGTGATCAAGGACGTGCCGAAGACCATGGTGTACGAGCTATGCAAATGGAGGAATGGGAAGGAAGGGAGGCCGCCCATCCCCGAGAGGATATTGTGGAAGGAGCCTTCAGCAGAACTCAAGCCTGGTCAGAAAGACACCGACACGCTGCCGCCATATCAGGTCCTTGACCCTGTCCTGAAGTCCTATGTGGAAAATGACAGGAGCTTCGAGGAAATAGTTTCCCCGGAATGCGGCGCTGAATGCGTCAGCAAAGTGATCAGTATGATAGACCGGAGCGAGTACAAGAGAAGACAGTCCCCTCCGGGCATTAAGATAACGAGGAGGGCATTTGGAAGGGACAGAAGGTTTCCGATAACAAACAGATACAAGAGTACGTGATCGCTGTCAATTGCGAGAATCTTATCCTGGAGGAGAGAAATGGTTTTTTTGGGGAGAGGAGCGATTTTTTTCCTGACACTGTTCATTGCCGGGGGTGTGGCTTTTGCAGAAACAACCGACTTTCAGTTCAAGAAACAGCCTGAAATACAGCAGGTGAGACCGCAAAGACCGGTAAAGATAAAGCTGCACAGGAACGCAAAGGGTGAATATTCATGGGACCTCAATGGTGATAACGTTGACGAGATCGTGAATACGGACAGGAAACTGAGGAAACTGCTCAAAATACAGTGAGCCCTGTTTCATCGCCGGACTGCTCATGGAGTGTATAACCGGACGGGTCTGCGGCTAATGAGGCATTCATAAAGGAGGAGCATTATGGAAAGATTTTCGATCAGGGAGGCTGTTGAACAGGCGGTGCAGACCGAGAAGCTGGGATATCAGTTTTATACGACCATAGCGGAGAGGTTCGTCAAGGATGCAGGGCTGAACAACCTCTTTACAACACTGGCGAAAAAAGAGTTGAGACACGAAAAGACGTTCAAGGAGCTTCTTGAGATCATCAAGGATGAAGAACCTGTGGACTGGGAAGAGGGGGAACAGTATCTGAGGGCGATCGTCGAGTCGGAGTTTTTTCTTGGCAAGAACAAGTCCCTTCCCTCGATGGAGAATGTGAAGACAGTGGAGGACGCCGTGAATTTCGCCCTGGGATTTGAGAAGGAGACCCTCCTCTATTTCTACGGACTCAGGGGCGCGGTGAAGGAAACGGAAGTGGTGGAAGAGATCATCAACGAGGAGCGGAGCCACATCATGTGGCTGAACAAGTTCAGGAGCAGCTTTAAGAAATAACAAAGAAATCCGATGCATCGTGTTGTGATAATAAATAGCGCTGTTTTTCGCTCCCTGCGATATTTTTCGACTGTTCTAAACTCTTTCTGCTACAGCTTCGAAACTCGCCTTTCGGGCTCAAACAGTCGAAGCTGTTGACGCTCCAATTCGTTAAGAACTGTTGCCGAAAAATATCAATGCCGCTCAAAACAGCACTATTTATCGATAGATTATGAAAGGCACTCTCTACATTGTCTCGACGCCCATCGGCAATCTTGAGGATATCACCCTCAGGGCCTTGCGGATTCTGAAAGAAGTCGATGTCATCGCTGCCGAGGATACGAGGCATTCGTCAAAGCTCCTGAACCATTACGGGATCTCGAAGCCCCTCCTGAGCTACTGGGGTGAAAAGGAGAAGGTCAAGGCGGAAGAAGTCCTTGCGAAGCTCCGCGAGGGGCAGGCGGTGGCATTGATCTCTGACGCGGGCACGCCCGGCATTTCTGACCCGGGAGGCGTTCTTGTCGAGAGGGCGGTGGCGGAGGGCATTCCGGTGGTGTCTGTGCCAGGTCCCTCTGCCCTTGTGGCTGCCATCTCCCTTTCAGGGCTTCCCATCAAGGAATTCACTTTTGTCGGTTTTCTTCCTCCCAGGAAAAGCCAGAGGCGAAAAATGCTGGACGAACTTGGTATGGAGAGGCGGACCTTTGTCTTTTATGAGGCGCCCCACAGGATCATCGAGACGCTGGAGGATATGAGGGAAGTGTGGGGAGACAGGAAAGCCGCTGTCGTGCGGGAGATCACAAAGATCCATGAGGAAACACTGAGAGGGAGCGTCGCTGATATTCTCCGGGAGATTCAGGACAGGACGATCGCTGGAGAGTATGTCATCATCGTTGAAGGAAGGAGGAGCACGGAAGTGTCCTATGACGATGCGCTGACCGAGGTCAGGGCGCTGATGAAAAAAGGGAAAGGGAGAAAGGAAGCGGTCAAGATGGTATCGGGGCAGTATGGGTTGAGCAAGAATGAGCTCTACGACAGGAGCCTTGAATGAGACCCGACGGTTCGATCTGTAATAGGGCACTGCAAGCATAGAGCGGGCGTCCCCCATGAAAAAGATACTCCCAGGCATAATCCTTGTTCTTCTCCTTTCTTCCTGGTTTGTATTTCTGTCCTTATGGTTCTATGACGGCAGTGCCTTTGCTGTCGGAGATGAGAACCGTCAGTCCGTAGAAAAGAGAGTCATCGCACTCGTGAATAGTGCAAGACTCAGGGGCGCCCGGTGTGGCAACGCATACTATGCGGCAACGAGGCCCCTGGACTGGAATGAGACCCTCTCGCAGGCAGCAAGGAAGCATTCCCTTGACATGGCGTCGGAAGAGAGCGTGGGTCATACGGGTTCTGACGGCAGCGGACCCGGAGAAAGGATCGCACGGTTGGAATACAAGTGGATGACCTACGGGGAGAACGTGGCCTCCGGGTATCTAACCCCGGAAGAGGTAGTGAACGAATGGCTAAGGAACGAGGGGCATTGCAAGAACATCATGAATCCGAGATTCAGGGAGGCCGGCGCCGCCTACGCAAAGGGTACAAAAAAGACATACTGGACTTTAGTACTGGCAGCTCCCGCATCTTCAGGCTACAGCAGGCCGCGACTACAGGCTGAGATTAGGATGAGTAATAATCGATGAGTCTTCTCCTGATCGCCTTTTCATCATTTGTTATCGCTCTCTCCGGCGCGCTTGTTCCGGGACCGCTCTTCAGCATCACCGTGGCCGAATCCGCCAAAAGAGGAGCTATAGCGGGGCCGCTCATCATTATTGGTCACGGGATACTCGAGCTTTCCCTGATCATCCTTATTATTCTCGGAGTTGCGCCTTTCCTCACCGCCCCATCCGCCAAATCGGCAATAAGTATTACAGGGGGACTGATGCTCATCTATATGGGTTACCGGCTGATCAGGGACGGCAGGGGCGCAAGACTCCTGGTATCGGGAGAGGGAGCGCAAAAAGGGATGCATCCTGTTTTTTCAGGGATCATCGGTAGCATCTCAAATCCCTATTGGAGCATCTGGTGGATCACCATAGGAATGAGCTATCTTGTGAGTTCCATGAAGTTCGGCTGGCTCGGGGTAGGGGTATTTTTCATCGGTCATATCGTGGCTGACCTCGGCTGGTACAGCTTCATCTCCCTTGCCGTAGCCAAAGGGAGAAGCGTGATAGGAGACCGGGGGTACCGGTTTCTCCTCTATTGCTGCGGGACTTTTCTCGTATTCTTCGGCTTGTGGTTTCTGAAAGGGATTTAGGGAAATAAGGAGGACACTATGTCAAAGGTCTTTTTTTCTTCCGCAAGGGCGCTGAAATGGAAATATGATGACAGTATGCCGGGAAAGCTTGAAAGGCTCCTCAGGGAGATAGGACTGGCCAACTACTTCAGCCCAAAGGAATGGGTGGCGGTGAAGACGCATTTCGGCTCGGAAGGCGCCCACAGGATAGTGAGGCCGGTATTCCTGAGGAAGGTCGTTGAGGGGTTGAAGGGCGTCGGTGCGAAACCATGCGTGGTAGATACCGTGAGGATAAAGGGGCTTGACTATCTTGATGTAGCCAATCAGAACGGTATCAACCATCTCTCGGTAGGTGCGCCTGTTATTCTCGCCGACGGTCTCTATGGCAAGGACAACATCATGGTGAAAGCCGGTGAGATACTCGGTGAAGTGGCGGTCGCTTCCCTGATATACGACATTCCCGCAATGGTGGTATGCAGCCACGTAAAGGGGCATATCAATGCAGGGTATGCCGGCGCGATCAAGAATGTGGCGATGGGAGGGGTAAGCTCGTCCCACCGGCATTGCGGCTGGAAGTGCGGAAGGGGAGCCATGCACACCATCGGCGAGGGTGATCTCGTATGGGACAGCGAAAAATGCGAACTCTGCTACCAGTGCGCAGAGGTATGTCCCCTGGACGCCATCGTGTTTGAAGAGGGAGATGAACTGGTCTGGGACGGAAATACCTGCTGGAGGTGCGGCAGATGTGTCAGGGTCTGCCAGTCCGGGGCCATTGTCATGCCGTCGGACGATGAAAGGTTCCTGCGCTCTCTTGCTGAGGCAGCCAAAGCGGTCCTGAGCACCTTTGAGACCGGTAAGGTGCTCTACATTAACTTCCTTACCGAAATACAGCCCGAATGTGACTGCATGCCCATAGCAGACGTCCCGGTCATCCAGGATAAGGGGATATTGGTATCAGATGATATCGTTGCCATTGAGCAGGCAAGTATTGATCTGTTGAAGAAATCAGTCCCCCTCCCTGAATCCGCCATTACGGGGGAAAATGTCCCTCCGGGCGGGGATATACTCCTGTCCCTTCACAAGAAAGACTATATAATCCAAGTAGTTGAGGCTGAAAGGTTAGGGCTCGGTGCAGCAATATACGACTTGGTAGAGGTAGAGGCCCCAAAAGAAAAGTAGCTGCTGTTCGTTTCCACGAACAGCAGCTTAGGGGAGGTAACGAGGCGCTTAAAATACGATTATATAATTACAGAAAAAAATCAGTTTGTCAAGTAAAATTTATAGGTTGGCTATAAATTATAATTTTAGGGCTATAAAATTTTTCTCACCCCTTCTTTCCCTGACAATGGCTTCCACAACAGAAGGACTTCGATGATCTCTTCCGGCTTATGGCGTATTCAGTTATGTCCGGTATTCCGCGTTTATCCGCACATATGCCTCGGTGAGGTCACAGGTGAGGACCTTTGAAGAGGCTTTGCCGGTGTGGAGGTCAACGGTTATTCTTAGTTCCTTCTTCTTCAATACAGCCGTCGCTTCCTTATCCTTTCCAGTGGCGATGCCGTTCTTCACGAGTTTCACTTTGCCGAAAGAGATGTCGGTTTTATCCTCCTTGAGGGCGATCCCTGAATATCCAAGGGCCGCCATGATCCGGCCCCAGTTGGCATCGTTGCCATAAAGAGCGGTCTTCACCAGGAGCGAGTTGGCTACGGCAGACGCCGCCTTCTCCGCATCCACCTTGTTCCTGGCGTTCTTTATCTCTATCTCCACCATTTTTGTGGCGCCTTCCCCATCCATTACTATCAGCCTGCTCAATGTGCAGGTAATATCTGAGAGTGCGGACACAAAGGGCCTGAATGCTCCGGAACCTCTGCTGATCACGTCGTTCCCTGCCATGCCGTTTGCCATGATCAGCACAGTATCATTGGTGGACATGTCCCCGTCAATAGTTATCCTGTTAAAGGAATGCTCCACAGCCTCTCTCAATGCGTCGTTAAGGGCTGTCCTTGCGACATTAAGATCGGTCATGATAAAGCACAGCATGGTGGCCATGTGAGGTCGGATCATCCCTGCGCCCTTGCATATGCCGGTAATGGTACCGGTGCTCTTCCCCACTTTTACCTTTTTGCTCACCACCTTGGGAAAGGTGTCCGTTGTCATGATCGCGGCGGCAACATCATGGAGAGTTCCTACCCTGAGACCCGTGATCAGTTCAGGGAGCTTCCTCCGTATCCGGTCCATGGGCATAGGAGTCCCGATCACGCCAGTGGAACAGACGTATACCTGGCTCCGGCCCAGTTTCAATCCCCTCGCAACCAACGTCGTCATTTCCACGGCATCCTTCATACCCTGTCTTCCCGAACAGGCATTGGCATTTCCGCTGTTTACAATGATCGCCCGCCCTTTTCCGGCCCTGATCCTCTTCATATCGAGTTTTACCGGTGCCGCCTTGACCGCATTGGTCGTGAACATGCCGGACATTATCGCCTCTTTTTCAGAACAGATGAGAGCGAGATCCCTTCTCCCTGGTTTCTTGACGGCCGCTTCCACAGCGGCAAAGAGGAATCCCCCCGGCGTTACTGCCTTTGTCCTGTCGTTCTTCTTCATACGTAATACGTTACCGTGGTTTTTCCTTTTTTTCAAGCAAAACAATCCTTTTTTTGAGCAGCATCATGTGGTGATTCTTGCTTTTCCCTGTCTCAAGGAAGGATCAGCCTTGACGGGAAGCATAATAGCGAGTATCTTTTTAGGTAAGGGGAACAGACATTGGAGATCATACACAATATTCTGCAGGTAGTTATTCTGACTATTAGCGGATTAGGGGCTGCAGTTGTAGTCTGGGGCGTTCTTGAGGCGATGGTTGCATTTGTCGGTCTAAAGTTCTCCTCTGCGAAGGAAGATGCAGTTTCCAAGAGTGAAACTGTTCGCCAACGTCTCGGCGCCCATCTTCTTCTCGGACTGGAAATCTTCATTGCGGCTGATATCATCAGTTCCGCTGTCAGTCCGAGTTGGGAAAAGGTGGGCATCCTGGTAACCATTGTAGGCGTACGGACAGTTCTAAGCTACTTCCTGAGGATGGAGTTAAGGCAGGGCGTGCGTTAAACACTTCCTGAGGTCAAACGCCTTAAATATGTTTTGTAGCTCAAGGAAGTTGCTAAATCTAAAGAAATAACTTGACAATTGATTTTCGTTATGTTAAAAATGACGTTGAAGACATCCCGACAAAGCCTAACCCTTCGTGAGAGGGGAGCGGAAAGCAACGGGTCTGCCGAAAAGACAGCCGGGCTACCGAAGGATAAGCTTTTGGTATCCCGGTTTTTTTACAAGCATAGTCATAACTATCTTGATAGAATCTCAGAAAAAGGGAGGATGGTAATGAAGAAGAAAGAAATGAGCGTAGTAATGATGTGCGTCGTTGCCCTGATTATCTCAGTTTCTTTGCCATGCGTCGCACATGCCGCCATGGTAGCTACGGATAATCCGTTATATGCGCCGGGAGAGAGCATCAATATTATCGGTGTTGGTTGGCAACCGTTCGAGTTTGTCTCGTTGGTATTATACGATAGCAGCGATCTTGTTAATCCATACTCCATATTAAGTAATGCTCAAGCAGACGATAACGGCACCTTTTTTGTCGTTCCCGCGTATGTTGCACAAGCGGGAGATGAAGGCAGGGCGTTTACCCTGAAGGCAACAGGACAGTCTTCCGGTTTCTTGGCCCAGGCGACGTTTGATGACGCCCCGCATCTGCATTTTTTTGAGGACGCCTCACAGAACATACCCCGTGACGCGTTTGCCTGGGGCAGAACGGTGTATGCTCGGGCCGATGACTTATTCACGAGCCCGATGAGGCCGTGCTGGCAGGTCGTGTGGAGAGACCCTTATAATAACGTAGTTGAAACACACAACCTCGATGCCTCGTTATCAAACAACCGGAACGATTCTTTTGTTATCCCTGCCTGGGGTCCGAGCGGGGTCTGGAAGGCTGAACTATACAGGCCGTCAAATGCAAATGCTTGCGGAAGCGTCCCATCGTTTAGCCTGCGGAGCACTTTAACTTTTGACGTGGCCCGGATCGTCATCATCGGCGCACACGATTCGTACATTACCAGTCATTCTCCTGATTTTAATTCAAACTCCAGCCTTCTTTCCAGGTACCTCCTGGATGTCAATAACGATTCTAACGATACCGAGAAGACGTTTTTGCGTTTCAATCTTGCGCCCCTGGGGAACGTCTTCTCTGCAAAGGTTCGCATGCGTCTCCTTATACCGCCCGTCCTTTTTGGCTCGCCACGCACGTATAATATCAATCGTGTGACCGGTCCGTGGGATGTCAATACCATCACCTGGAACAACCAGCCGGGCGTTGCTAATCCTTTTACGGATCAGCAGTCGATACCAACTGGTCTTTCCGCTTTCAACAGTTATGTACGCTGGGATGTAACATCTGACGTGGTGGGGACTACCCAGGAGTTCGTCCATCATGGCTGGCGGGTCGTCGACTCACAGGGGCAAGATCCCGAAGGCATTTTCTATTCAACCGAGTCGAATACGTTATTGGGCGGCAAGATCTACGGGCCGGTGCTGTTGTTGGACGCAGTATTAGACGTTCCGACTATGACAGAATGGGGCATGATTATTTTTGTGATCCTTGCGGGCCTCGGGTCTGTTCTTTACCTGAGGAGGCAGAGGAGAGTTTAGGTTTCGCGGCATAGGCGAACAAAACGGGCAGGGTGCATCCCCTGCCCGTTTTGTTTGTGAGGGAGAAGGTCGGGACGTGACAGAAACAATAACCGTGGTTTATGATAAAGGGAGATGGCATCTGAGAGAGACAAAAAGATAAAGGGGGATCAAAGCAGGAAAGAGAAGAGCTCGGGGGGCATCAGCATCCGTCGTTTTGTCATCACGTACTTCGTACTGATGAGTGTCTTTTTCCTTCTCACCTGGTTTAAACCTCTCTATGCGATCATAGATCTAAACGGGTTGTACACCCAATCCGTCGTTATAGTGACCTCAAAGGTAGTGGGTCTCCTGGGGATACCCTGCGCGTACCATGGCTCTGTCATATTGCTTCCGGATCTGTCTCTCGACGTGAAGTTTGGGTGCAACGGGCTCGAGGCAGTAATGATGTATGCCACTGCAGTACTGGCGTATCCCGCACAGTGGAAGAAGAAGATCATCGGGATAACAGCCGGGTTTATAGTCCTCCAAACAACAAACATCATGAGAATTGTACTGCTCGTCTATGCGGGTATCCATATGAGGGGTCTTTTTGAGTATATGCATATTTATGTCGCACAGGGCATAATGATCGTACTGGCTCTCGGCGTCTTCTTCATCTATCTAAACTATGCGAAAGCTATTAAAGAAATTCATTCCTGAGTCTCTAGTCCTCAGAGCGATCCTCATCTTTTTTTTGGCCTATGTGCCGCTCGTCATCCTCTGGATACAGGTGAAAGGCCCCTATGAGTACCTTATCACCTTTGTAGCATCGAAAGGTGTTGCAGGGGTAAAAGACGCGAAATTAGAAAATATCATGTCGGAAGGGAACGGTGTCAGGACGTGGTTCAAATACCGCGGGGAGGGAAAGAGAGGGAGGGCCATCGTTGCGCAAAGCAAGGTATCGATCAACACTTCCAACGTCCCTTTGACCCTGTCCCTTCTTGCCTCGCTTTCTCTTTTTCTGACGAGAAGGGCGAGGGCCTGTGCAGAGGCCCTTCTCATGCTCCTCTTCCTTCATCTCCTCTATGTCTTTTCCTTTGAGATGCTGCAATTGACCACTGTGTTCATGACCGCGGGAATCGAAGAGGTAGGTCAGATCCGAATATCCCTCTATCAGTTCTTGTCGGGCTTAACAGACTACGCTTCCATGAGTTTCGCTCCTTTCCTGATTCTGATCTATGTGTTTATGAGATTCAGGAGACCGTGAATTGATTATTTTCAGACATCGAAAGCCCCATCCCGTAAGGAATAATGAGGAGAACAAAGTCACCCGCCGGGTCAGAAGAGGGTTTCAGGGTTTATGAAAATACCTTGAAGAGGATAAAGGTGAGGAGAGCACCCATCATGCCCCCCATGATGACCTCCCACGGGGTATGGATCCTCGATGTGACCCTGCTTGCCGCGATGAATGCCGCCAGGATAAAACAGAGGGCCGATGCGAAAAGACTGCCGGTGGTGTAAACAACGACGACCCAGATGGAGAAGGCGAGGGCTGAGTGGCCGCTGGGTATCCCTCCCCGCAGCGGGGTTCCTTTTCCGAAGTAGGCCTTGGCCACTACAACAAGGATCAGCACGAGGGTGACCGCTATAACGGAGATCTCTTCCGGCGAGTGCCTTGCGATATGGAATCCCCTTTGGATCCCATCGCGGATATAGGGGAAAAGGATGATGTATCCTATGACGGCTGCGCCGAAGGCTGTGGTAAGAACCGCACCCGCAGCGACATCCTTTATTATCTTCGCCTTCTCGCTGTGCCCGGGAGAAACCATATCCACCATGGCTTCTATGGCCGTGTTCATGAGCTCGGCAAGCAAGACCACAATAACGGTAAGGGCTATGATGAGAAAGTCATTTCGGGACACGCCGAGCGCGTAACTCAGGATCAGGACAAACGCTGCTGAGTAGAGGTGATACCTTATGTGCCGCTGGGTCTTGGTCCCGTGGAGAATTCCTTCGATGGCAAAATTGGTGCTCTTAATCCATCGTCTCAAGGGTATCCCTCAGCGTTTTTTCCATCTGTCTCATCCTCTTTGCCTGGTAACGGGTTCTCTCGTGGTCGTAGCCAAGGAGATGGAGGAACCCGTGGATGAGGAGCCTTCTCATCTCTTCACTGAGGCTGACGCCGTATCCGACCGCCTGTCTCTGTGCAGCATGAGGATTGATCACGAGATCCCCCAGTAGGAACTCAGAGTCGGCAGGCATCTCCTTCTTGCTGTGATACAGAGGAAAAGAGAGAACATCAGTGGTCCTGTCTGCGTTCCGGTGGATGCGGTTAAGGTCTTTCATCCGCCTGTCGTTGACGACGAGAATCCCGAGTTCTGCCTTGTCAAGGTTGAACGATGCGAGGAGTTTGAGGGAGTCCTTTTTTATTTTCCTGGGATTTATCCTTATGAGGCTTTGATGGTTCTTTATGATGACCTTCATCAACGTTCAGGGCATGCTGCAGTTCCGCCGCAATCCCCCTTTCACCGTCCTTTGATCCTTTCTTTGTTCCCTCGCCGAAATCAAAACCCGGATAATCTACCCTCTTGTGAAGATGCCGGTGAGTATATACGAAAAATGGGTTTTTATCTCGGATATGTCCTTGAGGGTCAGTTCGCACTCGTCGAGCTGGCCTTCAAGGAATATGTGGTTGATTATCTTGTCCACAAGGGCAGCGATCCGCGCCGGAGTAGGGTCGTTGAGGACCCTTGAGGAGGCCTCTACAGCATCCGCCATCATAACAAGCGCTGCCACCCGGGTCTGCGGTTTCGGACCGGGATATTTGTATTCATCCATCTGACGGATGATTTCCCGCGTCCAGGTCCTTTGCCTTCTGGTAGAAATAGGTGATCAGCGCATCGTCCGTGGTGCTGCTGATGATGTCGATGATCGACTGCGGCAGCTTGTATGTGCTGACCAGTTCAACCCCTTCCTTTACATGGGTTATGATGATCATGCTGCTCATGTGCGGTGTCAGTTTGTCGTGCTTGCTCGGCCATTGCCCGGGTTCTCCACGAAATATTCCGGCATCTTTATCTTGCCGATGTCATGGTAGTAGGAGCTGACCCTTGCAAGCAGGGGGTTTACACCGACCGCCTCTGCAGCCGACTCCACCAGATTGCCGACAATGACGCTGTGATGGTAGGTGCCGGGCGCTGTTATCATCAGGGTCTTCATGAGCGGCTGGTTGAGGTCCAGAAGTTCAAGAAGGCTTATGTCTGTGGTGATCTTGAAGGCATATTCAAGGAGCGGCAGCAGCATCGAGACGATCGCAGAGACGCTGATGCTCCGGAGATCGCAAAGACGAGTGTGGACGCAGCCTTTCCGGTGAAGAGATCTCCCTGAAAAAGCAGGAGAATCAGCACGAGGTATTATGTTGGCTCCGATGACATAGAGTCCGCCCTCAGAGCAGGGCAGACCGCTTCTTGCACCGGATAACGCTGAATGCCGCGGTGAGGCTGCCTGCGAAGGTATAGACCGGATAGAGCGGATCGTTCAGCCATAGACCGGAAAGGAAACTTATGGTAAAGGAGAAGATGATGGCTGTATGGAAGTCAAACAGCAGGGTCACGAACATCGCTCCTGCCGCTATGGGAATTCCGTAAACTGCATCTTCAACACAGGAGAACGAACCCTTTCGAGAGGTTGAGAAGCACATAATCGGAGATCCTGCCGTTATGATTGTCCTGATGATCATGAGGCCGAGGAGTACGAGCATGTTGTAGTTGTTCATATACAGGGGCTTGTAGCGCATGATGTCCCTGTAGAGGATGACAAGGAGCAAAGGAGATCAGGACCCCGCCCACGAGGGATTCACCGTTTACCCTGTTCTGTATTGCGCAGAGGTCAGCAGCGAGAGGACGATGAGGAGACCGTACTTTCTTGCCGCTGTAATCTCACTCTGCGGTTTTTGGATTATCTGTACTCGTTTTTCATATTTTTCATATGCCTTGACAATCTCCTGTACCAGTTTGTGCCTTACCACATCCTTCTCGGAGAAAAAGATAAACTTGATCCCCTCAATTCCCTCGAGGATCCCTTTATTTCCACAAGACCCGATGTCCTTCCCGGGGGCAGGTCGATCTGGGTCGTATCGCCGGTTATCACGGTCTTTGAGTTGAATCCCAGCCTTGTGAGGTACATCTTCATCTGCTCCAAGGTGGTGTTCTGGGCCTCATCGAGAATGATGAAGGAATCGTTGAGGGTCCTTCCCCTCATGAAGGCAAGGGGCGCTATTTCTATGACCCCGCGTTCTATGAGCTTTGCTCACCTTTTCAGGCTCCATCATGTCAAAAAGCGCGTCATAGAGGGGCCTGAGATAAGGGTTTATTTTTTCGTAGATATCTCCGGGCAGAAAGCCCAGTTTTTCTCCCGCCTCCATGGCAGGACGCGCAAGGACGATCCTGCTGATTTCTTTTTTCAGAAAGGCGTTGATCGCCATGGCCATGGCAAGATAGGTCTTTCCTGTTCCTGCAGGGCCAATACCGATCACGATATCGTGGATCTTTATGCCTCGATATACTGTTTCTGGATCTCTGTTTTCGGAATAATGAACCGTTTTTTTGAGGATACGGGTATGTGGTTCGTGAGAAGGTCTCTCAGGGACCCTTCGCCCCCCTTGGAGATGGCCCTTACCGCAAAACGGATGTCTTCCGGATTGAGCAGGTAGCCCTCTTCACTCAATGAGCGCAACTCGTTAATGAGATTCTCCGCCTTATGGGCTGCGGGTTCATCGCCCTGGATGAAGATCCTGCTGCCCCTGGCGCTTATCGTAACACCGAGGGACTCTTCGATAAGTTTGAGATTCCTGGTGAGACTGCCGTGAAGGAGGGGAAGTTCCTTCTCGGCGTCAAGATCTATCTGTGTGGTAACCGTAGTCGCTCCTTCTTATTTCTTGACCAAGGAAAAGGCATTCAGGCCATCTGTGTTCTTCAGTTCGAGCGCGAACGCCGCTGCCTCTTTCTTATTTTCGAATTCACCGGTTCTCACTTTAAAAAAAACCACACCTCCGGCATTCGCCTCTTTCGTTACTGATGTCTTATACTTCTTTGCTTCAAGTTTCCGTTTCAGTGTCTCCGCATCTTCCCGATTCTTGAAGGCCCCGGCCTGCACCGTATACACGACGTTATCGGCGGATGAACCTCCAGACCCCGACATAGCCGTGGAGCCCTCGGCTGGGGACGATCTCGCCGCTGCCTGGTCTTCCGGTCCGGCAGTCCGGGAAACAGCTGTCCGGGCCGGGAGTCTCTTCTCACCGGCAGATGCTTTCACGTCAGACACTGATGGTGTCTGTCTCGCGGATATTCCCGCTCTCCTCTTGTCAGGCGTTTCCGCCCTGGAGGGAGATTTCTGAAGGGGTGAGGGTGTGATGTCAGGCTGCTTATTTTCCGGCAACGGGCTCTGTACGACGGAAAGGGGTGCTGATAATCCCTCACCCGCGGGATTTGCTCCCGGAACGGGCGCTGGAGGAGTACCTTCTCCCTCATTCAGCTGCTGTTTCACTGAAGAGGTCGTGGAAGGGGACGATACGCTCTTGCCTACAAAATATCCCAGGGTGAAGCCCCCGGTTGTAGCGGTTACCACCAGAATACTGAGGAACACCTTTCCGGAGAGAGCGTGACTCAACCGCGATGCCCTTTCATCATAAAATAAGCATAGCATCTCCATAGGAGAAAAATCTATATTCCATGCTCACGGCTGACCGGTAGGCATTGAGGAGATTTCCCGCTCCTGAAAAGGCTGAAGTGAGCATGAGGGGGGTCGATCCGGGGAGATGGAAATTCGTTATGAGGGAATCGATCACCTTGAAGGGAAAACCGGGATAGATAAAGACGTCCGTCTTCCCCCTGAAGGAACCATTCTGAGAGTTCGGGGTTCGGAGTTCAGTGGCCTCGGGCGACTCGCCGGGGCGAGAGTTCGGAGTCGGGTGCATTTGTTTGCTCTCTGAAGTTGATTTATCACAGCCTTCATATCTTCCGCTGACAAATCCTTCGATGGCCCTGGTCGTTGTCGTCCCGACCGAGACCACCCTTCTGCCCGATGCCTTAACTTCCCTGATCGTTTCCGGAAGGTCATGGTCAATTTCGAAGGATTCCGCGTCCATGTGGTGTTCGTTGGGATTTTCGACGCGAATGGGCCTGAATGTGCCGGTCCCTATGTGGAGGGTGAGAGACCTGACGAGTACCCCTTTTTCCTCAAGCGTCGACAACAGTTCACGTGAAAAGTGAAGACCGGCAGTGGGGGCGGCAATGGAGCCTTCCCTGGAAGCGTAAACCGTTTGATACCATTCCCTGTCCCTTTCCTCCGGGTCTCTCCTGATGTAGGGGGGAAGAGGCATTGATCCCAGGTTCCACAGGACTTCTCTGAAATTGCTTGCGTGCCCTGCAGGGGAGTGAAGTCTCAGGGACTTCCCCTCGAACATCTCTCCGGAAAACCCCCCGGCCACCTGTATTTCTCCCGTGTATCTCTCCCTGGTGAGCACTTCCCAGACGTCGGGTCCGGCCTCCCTGACAAGGAGCAGCTCCATTTTTCCCCCCGTCTTTTTTTCCCCCGTCAATCGTGCGGGGAACACCTTTGTGTCATTCAGGAGCAAAAGGTCCCCTTTGTGAAGGTAGTAAGGGAGGTGGAAGAATCTTCTGTGCTCTATGGAGCCATCCCGCTGGAGCACAAGAAGTCTGCAGCTGTCCCGGGGCGTTGCCGGTCTTTTTGCTATGAGCGACTCGGGGAGATGGAAGTCGAAATCAGTTGCCTTCATAGAGCTGAATCTCTGTCCCGGGATAGAAAAAAGAGAGGATCTCCCTGTAGTTCTTTCCCTCTCTTGCCATCTGAAGGGCGCTCCACTGGCAGAGTCCGACCCCGTGTCCGTATCCTTTGCCTTCGAAGGTGACCGAGGTTCCGTTCACCTTCACGCTGAAGTTGGTGCTTGGCAACCTTGACCAGCCGAGAAGCTTTCTGAACTCAGTAGCCTTAAGCACAGTCTGCTCGGACTCCATCTCAACGAGGATCTCCTTTGCCCTCCCCGTGGACGTGTAAGAATGGATGGTCACGCCTTTTATGCCTTTTATGTTGAGGGCTTTTTCGATCTCCTCTTTCGGAATCTTTCGTTCCCACACCCAGTAAGGGGACAGTTCGCAGTTAGACTCCACGGACGTAAGATACGGGTAGCTCTTTCCGAACACCTCTTCAGCGTTTTCTGTCCTGCCGCCGCTCGTCGAATGGTACAGGGCCTCTATCGGCTTCCCTTCATACATGAGGATCTCTCCGGCCGTCTCTCTCGCCGCATACGAGATCTGTATCGGTGGGCTGCTGCCTTTATATACCTGGTGCAGGACAGAGGACGTGAGGTCGTACCGGGGATTTCCGCTGGTGAGTTTCTTGTAGACCGCGTAGGTGCGCGAAATGACCGCCTGGGCCTTGAGGGCTTCAATATCCCAGTTTGCACCGATCTCCGAGGCGACCACATTCTCCACGTATTCCTCCAGAGAGAGTTCATTGATGAGGTAAAGCCCTTTCTCTCCCCTCCAGACCTCGATGGTGCCGCTGTAATGTGTGCCGTTCACGAGGAGGTCACCCGCCGAACGTCCCATCATCACCAGTTTTTCTTCCTTGTCGGGGACGGTGTAGTTATCTTCGAGAATGAGGACTTTTATTTTCGAGCCAGGCGCCGAATAGGCCGCTGAAGGTATAACGATCATAAGAAGAGCGAGGTAAGCAAAACGCTTCCACATCATTCTTTATTTCCTCCCTAAGAGCCAAAGGACGAAGGTAATGACAAGGCTGAGGAGTATGCTCGTAGCCAGAGGAAAATAGAAGGTGAAGTTTTTCCTCTGAATCACAATGTCCCCGGGAAGTCTTCCGATCCACGGGACCCTCCCCGAAAGAAGCACAAGCCCGCCCACCACGGCGATGATGATCCCTGTGATGATAAGGAATCTCCCGATCTGCTGGAGAGCGTCACCCATCATTTACGTCCGCGGTGCAGAAGGACAGGAGTTCTCTGTTCCTTCGCCTTCTGAAAATATGCACCCGCAGTATCTCTGTCTGTAAAGGCCGAGTTCTCTCGATACCCCGATATTTCCTCTGTAGCCCACCCTGAAGTCTTCCTCGTAAAAGGGAATGGAGTGCCGTTTTCCCATTTCCCTCCCGACAGCGAGGATACCTTCGAAGTTCTGGTAGGGGCTGACGAGAAGGGATGTCGTGAACCCGTCGAGGTTCATCTTTCGTGCGGTCCTGGCCGTTTCCTCCAGGCGCAGGGCATAGCACCGCAGGCAGCGGCCCTCATCCGGATTTCCCACCTTCCTCATGAAATCATCTATTCCGTAGTGATCCGTGTACTCCACATCCAGGTTCCAGATCTCCTGGAGCTTCCGGAGGGAGTCGAGACGGAGCTGATATTCAGGATAGGGGTGTATGTTCGGGTTAAACCAGAGACCCTTTGCTTCTATCCCTTTTGTGAGAAAGTTCTTCAGCGGATAGAGACTGCAGTTGGAACAGCAGATGTGCATCAGGAGTTTCACGGTCTGCCTACGGAATCTTCAGGGTGTCAAGAATCCCGGAGAGGCTGTTCAGGGCCGGGGAATCCTGAGGGAGGGTGTATACCGGTCTGCCGTTAAGGTCATACTCGAATATAATGTCGTCCTGGGGAACGAGACCTCCCACGGTAAGGCCGTAGTCCTCGGCCAGTTTCTTCAGTTTTACGCCGTCCGACCCGGAAACCCTGTTGATGATGAGAATCCTTTTCTCTATCTCCAGTTGCAGCTCATCCACAAGCTCGTTGATCCTCCTGGCGGTCTGCAGGCCCTTCACCGTGGGGTCGCTCACCATGAGCAGAATATCGACCTTGTGAGTGGTCCGTCTTGACAGGTGTTCCATGCCTGCTTCATTGTCGATGATGATATAGGGATATGTTTCCGCAAGCTTGTCGGTATATTTCCTGATTATGTTGTTGGCAGCACAGTAGCACCCCGGGCCTTCGGGCCTGCCCATCACCAGGAGGTCCACTCCTCTTGTCTCTATGACGGACTGCTGGACCTGATAATCAAAGAGCTGTTCCATGCTCATGCCGCCCGGACGTTCTCCTCCGCTCCTCACTGCCTGGAGAGATTCCTCTCTCAGCCGGCCGATGGTAGTGTGGACCGCAATGCCCAGGGCTTCATTGAGGCACGAGTTGCTGTCAGCGTCCACCGCAAGCACGGGTCCCTTCCGCTTTTCGATGAGGTACCTCACGGTGAGGGCGGCGATGCTTGTCTTCCCGGTTCCGCCTTTTCCTGCAAGGGCAATTAAATAGGCCATTTTTAAATTATACAACAAAAGGGCATGACGTTTGTGAACAATACGAGGTGAGAAAGCGATGAAAATCTCTCTCTTGAGCCGATTAGGGAGACTTCATCCGGCGATTGTGTATCACTCGAACAACCGCGTCAGCGCCACGGTCTTTTCCTCGATGCTCCTTGCGACGTCTTCCTGTTCGTTCTTCAGCTTGTGCAGCTCGTCTGCGATGTTAACGGCTGCCAGGATCGTGGCCTTCAGGGGAGTGATCGTCGGCGCGGCGTCGGAGACCTCTTTGATCTTGCCGGTCACGTAGTCTGCCAGTTGCCGGATGTATTCTTCCGACGCGTCACCTTTGATGGTATATTTCTGCCCAAGGATATACACTTCTATCGAGCCCATCTCTTATCCCACGTCCAGCGTTTCAAGTTCATTGAGGAGTTCTTCGAGCTGACCCTTCATTGCTGTCTTTTCAGACGAAAGTCTTTCCACTTCCTGATCTCTCTCGCCAAGGCGGGCCTCCAGCTCCTTGATCCTCCGCTCCAGCTGCACCTTTTCGTCCTTCAGTGCCTTTACCTTGTTTACTGCGCCCGCGATCTTTTCATCCAGGTTCTTCAGTCTGTTCAATGGCTTGTCCTCCTTCGTGATATTTGCAAAGGTTTCGTCATCAAAAAGCGTTTTCTTCATAACGGTTCAGTTCCCTCTCTCCTGCCTGTCCCCGAGGCTCAGATAGGTGAAATACGTCAGCAATACGCGCTTCACATACGTCTTCGTCTCATCATAGGGTATATCCTCAATGAATTCATCGTGTGACCTGTACTTTCCTTCCTTTACCCATTCTCTCACCCTGTCGTGTCCGGCGTTGTAAGCGGCAAGGGCTAGGGGCAACGAGCCGAATTCCTTCAGGAGGGAGTTGAGGTAATACGCACCCACGGTGATATTTGTTCTGACATTGTAGATATCTGAAGCATCGTCGATATCCATTTTAAGATGTTTGTTGAGACTGTCAGCGGTGTGCGGCATTATCTGCATGAGGCCAAGGGCCCCGGCGATCGAACGGGCGTTGGGGTCGAAGCGGCTTTCTTCCCTCATCACGGCAAGAAGGATAAAGGGATCAAGGGTATAGAGGTCGGATATTTCGCTCACTGTCTGCCAGTATGCGAGAGGGTAGAGGATGTCCGCGGTGTCTGTGCCGTTACTCCATTTCAATCCTCTTTCGTCAGAGAACCGTGATACCATGGTCATGGACCGTTTGTACGCTCCTGCTGCCTGCATCATACGGCACAGGAATATGAGGACGTCAGGCTTTGTGACCCTGTTCGACATGCGAACCAGCTCGCCAACGGCATCATCTTTCATCCCCAGCTCCATCAGGATGGTGAAGCGCTCATAGAGGGGAAGGACGTCCGGGGAAAGCTGCTGCGGCTCTAAGCCCCGCCGGCCGTCATCAGGAGATAGACGGGCGGAACGTGTCCATGATGCCCTGCTCGCAGGGCGACCGCTGAAATTGTCCATATCCCTGACATATGCCAGCATCCGGTAAAAATCCTTACTGAGACCCTTGCCGTCCGGAAGCGTGGCGGCCTTGTCACCCTGGGGGCGCGGGCGTGTATCTTCCCCGCGATCTTCCGGACTGCCAGAAAGGCTTTCCTGATCACCGGACCGCTGCTTCCAGTAGGAATACCGGGAATTGGGATATTGGTCGACCAGCGTTGCCAGTATCCCGGCCGCTTTCCTGTAGTCACCGGTCCGATACGAGGACCAGGCAATGCCCCAGAGAACATCTTCAGTGAGCGAGGGGTATCTCTTTTTCACATCCTGGTAAATATCCAAGGCTTCTTCTGTCTTGCCGTCCCTCCGCTTCTTTGCCGCGTAGGCGATGAGAAGGGATCCGGCGCGCTTATCTTCCATCGACACAAGCCGTGAGACCGTTTCTCTGAATGCGCCGAGATCTCCTGCCCTGTAAAGAGAGCGAGATCCGTTGTAGAGGTCCCCGGCCTTTAAGAAAGCCTCAGCGGCCTCCTTGTATTTCTTCTGCCTGAAAAGGGCCTGAGCCAGATTCTTCAGTACCTCTTCCCTGAAAGGCTCCCCGGCTGCCGGGAGGATCTTTCTCAAAACCGCTTCCGCCCTCTTATGTTCGAAGGCCTTCATCAGATTTGATGCCTTAGCAAGCATGTCCCCCGGCGTTACGTCAGAGGGCTCCAACTCCTGATAGGCCAACTCTGAAAATGCTGAGTTGCCGGTATATATCTTAACGAACAATTTCCTTGCCCTGTCCGTCTGTCCCAGTTTCTTCAGCAACCGTGCATAGGAGAAGGTCATCTCGGCGTCATCGGCATAATCCCCGACATATGCCTCCAGGTACTTAAGCGTCTCCTCACTTTTCTGAGGCGGGAGAGGGGTCAGGGATCCGTTTCCAGGGGACTTCTGATTCTGCCGGGCTGCGTCCCTGGTGAGAAGGATAGTATCGATCTGTAATGCCCTCGCTCTTCTCTTAAGCGGTGAATCCGGATACGTTTTCAAAAGCTCTGCGATGCAACGGGAGGATTCGTCAAAGCGCTCCATTCTGTTGTATGCCTGTGCCATAAAGAAGAGGGTATAGTCACCGATGACCGGGAGTCGGGCATAGGCGGTCCGGAGGCTCTCAACCGCCTCATCATACGTTCCTTTTTCCAGTAATTCCTTTCCCTTCCTGAGGGCCGAGACGGAATCAGTCGAACTTGTGCTCCGAACGCCCGCCGGGGCGGGGGAGGGGGAAAAAAGGACGCAGATAAAAAGCGCGAAGAAAAAACACAAAAAGGGAAGCAGGAAAGATGCCTTTTTGAACGGGTATTCTCTTGTGCGACGGTGGTATCTATATCTTTTCATGTGCATCCGCTGAAAAAAAATCATTCAGAAGTCGTTTCCATTATATCAGTTACCCGTGCCGGATTCAACAGAAATAGGCACTTTGCTTATCAAGATCGTCAAGGAGGAGATTTGACGGTTCCCCTCCATACAATTTATAATCCACCATGGACCGCGCCGTAAGGAGAAGGATCCGCAAGCATATTGACGCTTCTTTCGAGGACATGGAGGATCTTGTCGCCATCGAGAAAAAAGTGAGGATATCCGTGAATGGCAGAGAGATCGTCGGTCTTTTTTGCACGCCGCACATGGTAAAGGAACTCGTGGTTGGTCTTTTAATGACCGAGGGGATCATCAGGGGAAACTGGTGTGCCGACAGGATGAGCATTCTGTTCGGCGAGGAGGTCCTCGTGGACGTCCCTGCGGAAGGAGAGGTTATTACCGAAGGGAAGACCATTACCTCGGGGTGTGCGGGCGGCGTCACCTTCGAGAAGAAGATCGATGCGGGAACGATAACGGACCCTTTCACCATCGACAGGAACAGTTTGAGGTACATTTTTAGCGATTTCCAGGCGCGGTCGGAACTCTATAAGCTGACGGGTTGCGTCCACAGTGCGGCGCTTTCTGACGGGAAGGTTATCCTCTGTTTCGCCGAGGACATTGGAAGGCACAATGCAGTGGATAAGGTCATCGGTTACGCGCTCCTCGAAAATATTCCTTTTTCGGGAAAGATCCTGCTGGCCAGCGGGAGGATATCCTCAGAGATATCCTCCAAGTGTTCCCGGTGGGGCATCCCCATCCTCGCGACGCGCACGGCACCCACCAATCTCGCCGTGGAGATCGCGGAGAAGAGAGGCGTCACCGTCGTCGGGTTCGTGAGGGGCAACCGGTTCAATGTATATACACACCCGGAAAGGATAACGTAGAGAAGATCACCAGTCTGTCCTCCTATTTCGACAACTCGATCCCTTCTTATCTTAGCTTATTCCGTTCTTCAAAGAACCTCTGCAAATTTCGGGCAGATGAGTTATAATGATCATAGCGACCATTATGATTGATATGGTAGAGACTTTAAGGAGGTTTCAGTATGTTGAAAAAGATATCCGCGATAAAAGTCAGACAGAACCTCGGGCAGGTGATGAACGAGGTTGCTCTCAAGGAGGACGAGTATATTGTTGAAAGGGCCGGCAAACCCTTAGTGGCGATAATACCGATTGACCAGTATCAGCGCCTGAGGGGCGAGAGGGAAGATTTTTTTAGAATGGTGGGTGAAATACAGCAGGAGGCTGTTCGGTCAGACAGAAAGATTGTTGACTCGGAGATCGAAGAGGCGGTTAAGGCCTATCGGAAGTCCAAGAGCAAGACGAGGAAATGACAAGAGTCGTCATCGACGCCAACCAGTTCGTAAGCGCCCTGCTCAAACCTGAATCCAACCCCGCCGATGTTCTTGCACTTGCGCGCCAGGGTAAGATTCAGCTGGTCATATCGCCTGAAATTGTTGATGAGATGAGGGCGGTGCTCCTCTACCCCAAAATCATGAAGCGCCATCGCAGGACTTCAGCGCAGATCGAACTCTTTCTGAAGAGATTGCTGAAGACCGCGGCTGTCACTCATAGCGGGCCGAGGCTCGATGTTGTCAAGGACGACCCTTCAGACAACAAATATCTGGAATGTGCTGTGGTGGGCAGGGCGGATTTCATTGTCTCAGGGGACAGTCACCTCACTGACCTGGGGACCTTCCGTGGCATAAAGATAGTGACCCCGGCGCGTTTCCTGAGAACCATTAAAGAAATAAAGTAGCCTGTCCCCTTTTCAGTTCTTCCTGGCCACGTGCACGGCGCCCACCAATCTCGCCGTGGAGATCGCGGAGAAGAGAGGCGTCACCGTCGTCGGGTTCGTGAGGGGCAATCGGTTCAATGTGTATACACGTCCGGAGAGGATCGTTTAGGAGTCAAGGGCAGGACTTTTTAAGCCGCAGAGGAATCTACCTGATAACTCGCACGGCAGCTATCTCTCTAAATGTTTCTATGTCCGATAGTAATGCTGAGAGTCCGCAAAGGTATTCAGTCGAATCAAGGGCATTGCTTCTTTCCACCACACAAAGCATAATAAGAGCATGAAAGTGGTGGAAAAAGATAAGGTCATAAGTGGGATGCTTCGCGATGAACTCAAGCGTTGTCAGGAGATGTTTGACAGACTTGAGAAGTCCGTATCTAAACTTCCGAAAGGTGTGATAAGCGAGAGGAAAAAGCGCTACAAGGATAAGGTGTATTCTTACTATTACCTGAAGTATCGTGAAGGGGAGAAAGTTATCGGCAAGCATATACCTAATAAGGAGATGCAGGAGATTTTAGAAAAGCTTGCCATGAGGAAAAAATATGAGAAGGAAATGCAGTCCTACGAAAAGAAAATTGCCTATCTGAATAAGATACTGCAAGCAGGCAGAAGAAGGGGACATGGAAGTATCGCTCACGAATAAGAACATTTTCCCGTCAGAAGTCCGAGAACTTTTGAGCGCATTTTCTTTGGTAGGATTCTTCAATGAATCCCTTCTGATTGGAAGCTGGGTGATGCCCCTGTATCAGGAAGCTTTTGGCATCCCTTATGTCTTACGCACGCTGGACATAGATTTTGCGGTCAAATTTGCCCCCTTAGGCGGAGCAAAGAAAGTTGACCTCGAAAAGGTCATCACTGATCTCGGCTATATTCCTGTTGTCATGCAGTCAGGCATCCGTCGGTTTACTCACGAAAATTTCACTGTTGAGTTCGTTGCACATCGTAAAGGTGGGCGGGATGAGCAGGTTGTACCAGTAAGAAAATGGAACATCACGGCATCACCCCTTCCTTTTGTTGATCTTCTCCTCAGCTTCCCGTTCACAGCAGATTTTGGAAACTTCAAGGTAAGGGCGCCACTACCTGAAGCCTTCTTCGTCCATAAATTGATTACGGCCCAGAGAAGGCTGGGCGAGAGCAAGAAAGATAAGGACCTTGAGCAATGTGCCGCCATTGCCCGGCAGCTCGATACCGATCGGTTGGATTCGGTTATAAGGTCACTGACGCTCAGTACGAAGACACGGAAAGCGCTGAGATCTTCATGCGAGGTAATCGATTTTCCTCCACAAAGGTTGGGGTTTAAGTAAATATGTGGTGGAAATGATGACAGCAAAATTGTTCTCTGCGCGCGAAAAGAAGGATATAACAAAGAGCTGTCAATCCTTGGGATGTGTTTAATAACGGGATGTGTCCTAATATTTTCACGACCGGTTCAATGTGTATACACACCCGGAGAGGATCGTTTAGGAGTCAAGGGCAGGACTCTTCAAGCCGCAGAGGACCCCACCTGATAACTGAGACCCCGGTTATTTCAGCCAGACCGTTGATTTCTGAGAATAACTGTTATGGGAGAGGAGTCGCTTTGCTTCCCAATACCTTTCTGAAAATCGTACGGGAGGCGACCATGCCAGCCTCGAACGATCTTGCCCTGCATCGTCCGTTGTTCTTTTTTGCTGCCTTGACTAATGGTAACACTTATGTTACTATTCTGAAATGGAGAAAATAAAAGTAGTCGAGTATTTAGAAGATGGAGTGTCTGTTTTTGGAAAGTGGTTCTCCGGTCTTGATGCGCAGTCGGCCGCTAAGGCGGCCACAGCTTTGTACCGACTTGAGCAAGGCAATCTCTCTAACGTGAAATCGGTAGGGCAGGGAGTTTCGGAATACAAGATTGATTTTGGGCCGGGATTCAGGATTTATTTTGGTCGTGAGGGCAATACATTGGTTGTCCTGCTTGGAGGAGGCTCTAAGAAGACACAGAGCAGGGACATAAGAAACGCCCAAACAATGTGGGCGCGATACAAGAAGGAAAAGAGAAAGTAAGGAGGTACTATGCCGATTACGAAACAGTTTCGCAAAACAGTTTTGAAGCGTGCCGAAAATGATGCGGAATTCCGCAGACATTTGCTGACAGAGGCGGTTAGTGAACTGATCACGGGAGATCTTAATGCTGGCAAATCAATTCTCCGTGATTATATTAATGCGACGATCACATTTGAGGGGTTAGCCAAGAAACTCAACAAATCGAGCAAGAGCGTTCATCGTATGCTTGGATCTGCGGGTAACCCGAGAGCTGAGAATATTCTGGATATCATCAAGATGCTTCAAGCGCATGAGCATGTCACACTTCAGGTAAGGGCAAAACGGGCCGCCTGAGAGATGACTATTGAATTAATGGTAATGTTGATACTTGGTAAGAGTCCTTCCTCCTCGTCAAGTAGGGGCAACCGTTTCAATGTGTATACACACCCGGAGAGGATCGTTTAGGAGTCAAGGGCACGACTTTTCAAGCCGCAGAGGACTCTACCTGAAAGTCCGCACGTTTTATTGATCTCGGCGATGAGGAATGCCGGGTGAAACCTGGTGGTCCAAAGAAAGAATGAAGGTCTGCGCCCAAATGACATCAGATGACATCTTCCGTACTGAGAACTGCCTTAAACATGTCCTTGACAGCATGTGTATATTGTGATAATATACAGCAATGATAGATCGGCAGCGCATCGAAGGCTTTGAATGGGATCAGGGCAATGCACGAAAGAATGAGAAGCACGGTGTTACGCAGGCAGAAGCGGAGCAGATATTTGTCAATCAACCGTTGCTGTTATTGCCCGACGAGGAACATAGCCATAGGGAGCTGCGATTTCATGCCTTGGGCAAGACAAATGAGGGACGCCTTATACACATCTCTTTCACTTTAAGGGACAATGGGACACGAATAAGAATAATTTCAGCGCGAGCTATGCATTGAAAAGAAAGGAGTATTTATGGGCAGGAGACATCTTAAATCAATACCGAAATTCAAGTCTGAAGCTGAAGAGCGGAAGTTTTGGGAAACTCATGACTCAACAGATTACCTGGACTGGTCGAAGGCAGAGCATGTGGGATTTCCGAATCTGAAGTTGTCCACTCAAGCAATATCTATCAGATTGCCAATTTCGCTGCTGGAACAGATAAAAATAGAGGCCAATAAACGCGATGTTCCCTATCAGTCTCTTATCAAGGTCTGGTTGACGGAGAAGGCGCATCACAAAGCATAGGATTCCTGTTTGCGGCTTGCTTGAGACAAAGAAGAGGACAGGCGGCTGTCCCTTTTGTCCCTTTTCTCTGCCGGGGATCGGAGAAGTCGTTTCACTTGAGAACAAATACTATAGACGCATTGAAATTATTGGGGAATACTGGTAGAACTATAGTTGTCGAAGACGGGAATTAGGTATCAGATCGTCAGGAAAGGTTGGAGCGGAAAGAGGCTCAGATGGAAAAACGGGATGTGTCCCCAATATTTTATCAGGATTCGGTTATAAAGTCACTGACGCTCAGTACGAAGACACGGAAAGCGCTGAGATCTTCATGCGAGGTAATCGATTTTCCTCCACAAAGATTAGGGTTGAAGTAACTATGTGGTGGAAATGATGAAAGCAAAATTGTTCTCTGCGCGCGAAAAGAAGGATCTAACAAAGAGCTGTCAATCCTTGGGATGTGTTTAATAACGGGATGTGTCCCTAATATTTTATGTGTACACACACCCGGAGAGGATCGTTTAGGAGTCAAGGGCAGGACTTTTCAAGCCGCAGAGGACTCCACCTGATACTCGACACCACAGACAATCTCGCCAAGAGTGTTGAGTTCCAAAAAAAACTGTTACATTCAAGGTCCTCTATTCCCCCCACGCTAAGATTAAAGACCTGACCCTCTCTCCTCTCTCTCAATAGACGGGCGTCCTACCTGTCGGTAGAGTAGAGAAGTGGAAATGTTGACAGAATGAGGGCCGTTGCCGTTCCCTTTCCGAACAACACTTGGCTTGTCATTGCAGAAATTAAAGGACTCTTTCAGGGGTTGACCTCCAGCAATAGTTTCAGTTGCTCAAGTATTCCCGCTGCGATAAGACTGCCTGCGGTACCCTCTAGAATGCTCCTGATGGTATGTAGGCTCTCCATGATAATCTTCGTCTTAGGTTTCGGAGAGTTCGCCTGCGTTTCAGCCGTGGCAATCTCAGCAGAGAGTTCGTTTCTTATCTCAGGGGCCAGGTTCAGGCCGGCGACCGTCCTTTTTATCTCCTTCAAAACCGACAAGACCTTCGCCACGTCGAGCTCGTTGACGGTCATCGTCTGCGAGGAATTCCGAGTGCCTTGCTGAAGCTGAGAATGCATCATGCTCCCTATGTAGGTCTGTATATGGTAAACATTTGACGCCGCAACACGTTGTTCTTCCTTCGTGAAGGTCAAGTCTTCTCCAAGGATGCCATCTTGTTCCAACTTCAATGCCCATTTCAGAACCGCATTTCGTACGGCATCAATTATCTTGGCAAGATCTGTAACGCTGATTTGAAGCACTGGCTGTACAGAAGCCCCACCCATTGCAGACCTCAGCGACTCCTCCATCTTCTTCTCAAATTCAGTCCAGATGACGGTCTCTGCATTTGCTTCTTTTTGTAGGCTGGCTATCTCCGAGATCGGCTGGTTAAAATTCATCGTGGATATTTTCTCAGCTTTTCCCGGGTCAGGAATCCTCACGGGTACGAGACCCTGAACTCGGTCCAGACACTTCAGAGAGCCTATGACCTTGCGATAGTGAGGTATTTTGTTGTCTTTTTTGTATCCGTTCAACTCAAGTTCGATCCATTCTTGAAACTCCTGTACCCCGATCTTCGTCGCAACGGCGAGCGCCTTTCGGAGAAGATCTGTAACCGGCACCGTCGAATCTATCGCTTCTTTCTGTAGCTCCAGAACCAATGAAGACATTCCTATGCCTGCCCCTTCATTTTCTCGATGATCTTCATGGTCTCCACTCTGACGGTGCAGACCCGTCGGGGGTGACGGATTTTCCGTTTGTCCCAAGCAGGGAGATTTCGGTCACGAGTTCGAGTCTTTCTTATGGGCGTATTTGTTCAAGAGATTGTAGGATGCATTTCTGACCGTGGTCTCGTTCCTTGATCCTCCGAATTGGTGGATTCGGTCGAGCTTGGCATAATACTGATTGATGAGCTGAATAGACAACGACTATCTTTTCTCCCTTTTCATATGCAACAACGTAGTCACTCAAAATTGTACTACAAAGGGAATAGGACATTCCATATTTTTCAGGACATTCAAGCATGGGGACCTTGGGTGTGGTTCTCGATATTAAAGGTGAGCTTTTTAGGGCTGATTAAGTTCTTCTTGAGTGAAGTCTGAAGACCTGACCATCAGGCGTCTCCTTAAGGGGATCGGCGGAAGACGACGGCTGCCCGTTCTATCGTCACAAGAGACAGTTCAATTTCGCCAGCAGCCCTGAGGCTATCAGACTGCCCGCGGTGCCTTCCAGAATGTTCCTGACTGTGTGGAGGCTTTCCCTGATGATCCTATACTTGGGCTTCGGGGACTTCGCCTGCGTTTCCGCCGTGGCGATCTCGGCGTCAAGCTCGTCCTTCGTCTCGCGGGGCAGGTTAATATCCGCCACGGCTTTCTTGATCTCGTCCAGGACCGACAGGACTTTCGAAACGTCCAGTTCATTGACGGTCATCGACTGGCTGCTGTCGCGGGTGTCCTGCTGGAGCTGAGACTGCGTCATGCTGCCGATATAGGTTCCGATGTGATAGGTTCCGGATGATGCTGCGTGCTTCTCTTTCAGCGTAAAGGTCATGTTCTCCCCGGTGATGCCATCCTCTTCGAGCTTTAGCGTCCAGTTGAGGATGACGTTTCTGACTGAGTCAATTATTCCTCGCAAAACCGAAGGATCGATAATGAGGGCGGGCTTGAGGGCGGCAGCACCCTGGAGTTCGATCAGCATTTGCTCCTGGTCAGGCGGATAACTCATGACAATGATGCTCGACTTGTCGTTTGTCAGAAGCGATTCCAGTTCTCCCACTGCTTGGCCCTGAGGATAGCATGAGACCACTTCGGCAAGCTTTGCTGGGAGACGAAATTCAATCCAGCCGTTAAAAGGGTTCCAGCACCTTACCTGTCCCCTGACATTTCGATACTCGGGGATGGCAAGTCCCTTGCTGTATCCGCCAAGTTCCGACTCCGCCCAGAGCTGAAACTCCTTTATCCCCAACTTTCTGGCAACGACGAGCGCCTTGCGGAGAAGATCGGTGATCTGCACTTTCGAGTCGAGCGATTCTCTTTGAAGTTCCAGTACCAGTGATCCCATGTTCAATCTTACTACAAACGGGTCTTTTTCCTCTATCTCCCATTGAGTGCGCTGCAATCTTTCCGGTATAGATGTCACCTGAAAGTCCTCACCTTAGACCAATCGCCAAGGACGTTGATTACCAGAAATAATTGTCACACTGGAGGATCCATTATGCAGCTTCTTAATGCCTTCATAGAATCCTACTGGAATCACTCTGGAATCCCCATTGACCTTATTGTCAAGAAGGTGTAGATTTGAAATAACCATCACATCATAGGGTCATCCCACTTATCTAAATTCTTGGAAGAACACTTTTGCTGTGCGCTGGAAGACAGATGGATTGACCAAGGAACGGAAGCGGTAGTAGAATTTGATAGATCAAAGGGGCTCTCTCACGCTCTGATCAGCATTGATGTGTAAACTTAGGGATCTGGAATAGTGTCATGAATGGGTCTTAAGGTACACGGAATCGTGGGAAGTACTAGCGACTTGATACCCTCATGGTAGGAGGACTATTTGGCTGTTGACCCAATTTCTTGGGCAGTTAATTTTGGTCTAACGACACTAGCAAGAGGCACCTTTGAGGTGGCCTTTAAGAGCCTCTCTGCTAAACTTGAGGGTGCCGTAAGAGACTGGAGCAACGAACTACCTGCCGATGTCCAGTTTAATACCGAAGCGTTATTCGATGGTCTAAGACGGGACTACGAGAAGTCAGACTTCCCTGCGCGTACAGCCCCCGGTAAGGAATTTGAAGCGTCTCGCATTCCGACGATGGACATGTGGCTTCAGGCGCTTCTTGAAAGATGGCAATTTGTGCGCAGAGGTAACAACGTACAAGAGTTCTTCAAGCAGCCAATAGATGTGGCCGAAGCTCAGCTGCGGACTCTATCTAAACGTCTTGAAACAGTTTGCGCACAGAACGAAGAGCTATTTCGGGTTACCACTTACGAACTGATATCAGCTTTGGCTGCTAAATTTGTTCAGCCAGAGCATCCGCATTTCCCAACGGCCCTTGTCGATCAGAAAATTGAGGATGAGATCAATGTATGCCGGAAGTGTCGCTTCTTCGAAGAGTTTGACACGGCTGGGTCTTCTCTGAGACTCGCAAGAAGTCTTCTGGACGGAGAACTGTCCGGCGGTACAAATGCGGCAAGGAGCCGAGCACTATCTTGGTGCGTTCGATTTTTGGCACGAATCGAAGACGTAGAAGAAGCAGAAGAGTATCTCAGAGTTGCGAAAGCATTAGGACTTTGCCCTGAAATCGAAATCGCCAATGCCTTCATCCTTTCGCAGAAGGGTAATAAGCACTCTGCTCTAAGTGCCCTGGCTGAGATCGATTTGCCAATATCTCGATCCGCGGCTTTGATGATTGTTGCGCATCACGATGGCCCAAAGGCGGCAATTGACTGGCTTAATGCCGCAGGGATCGAAGCTGCGGACCTTGATCCTGACGGTAAATTTTTTCTCTTAGTGCGTTATCTTCAGCTTTCTCGTTGGGAGGCAGCTCTGAAATGCCTGGAGATAGTGACAGAAGATGATTTGATAGAGACACCGGTCCTCCATCGCATGATGGCAATCACACGCCTACTACCTGCGGTCCCCGCCGAGTTTCGCGCTGTTGTGCTTAATCAGCTTCCGTTTGAAGCGGCAGACTTCCCACTTGCCTCAGACTCGGCTGCTATTGCAACTCGCAAAGTAGCGCAACAGCACTTTGTGAATGCTGCGGAGTCAGCACGCCAGTTAAACTGTCCTGTTGCGGCAAGAATAGATGAGGAGTACGGACTTTGGCTTCAACTAAGAGATCCCGAAGAATTTGGAGAGGGAAAGAAGCATCTCGAGGCTAAGCTTCGTGATCCCGAGTCAGCTCTTCGCCTCGTTCATCTTGGCCTCCAATTTGGGATCAAGCTGGACTTGGAAGCAGTTGAAAGGGAGATTGAGCGGCAAGTTGCTCTCAATGGAGGAATGACTCGTGACGCGGCAATTGCCCGCTTTGCTTTGGCTTTTACCCAAAAGACTCCAGAGGACATTGCGAGCTATATCGCCCGGCATCGTGACGAGCTTGCCGACTACTTTGATAAGAAAT
Source organism: Nitrospirota bacterium (assembly GCA_963699545.1). Taxonomy (GTDB): domain Bacteria; phylum Nitrospirota; class Thermodesulfovibrionia; order Thermodesulfovibrionales; family UBA9159; genus JAMCQB01. The sequence goes on from CAVOUE010000004.1 coordinate 95,798, forward strand.
CTATGCAATTTCTTCAGATCGAGATGCTTGCTCGCGCTGAGCTGCCAGAGAGAGCGACTCAGTGTCTGGAGAGTCTTTTGCGAGATGGGCTTTCCGAAGAGGAGGAAAGTCGTCTTCGGCGAATAATTGCTGAAGCAGAAGGGACTGATCCGGTTGAGGCACGAAAAGAACAGTTTATTAATACAGACTCCTTGGGTGATCTGACAAGCCTAGTTAACGAACTCGAAAACAGGGGGGGATGGGATGGCCTATGCGAATACGGTGAAATGCTGTTTGACCGAACGCACTCTTTGCACGATGCTGAGCGTCTGGCTAGAGCGTTTGCCAACGCACAGAAGAATGAAGAACTCGTAGCATTTCTAAGAAATAACGAAACTTTCTTACTGCAGTCTATGAAGCTGCAAATGCTTTATTGCTGGTCTTTGTACCATGAGGGCGCGTTTCTGGAGGCTCGCGCAGAATTGGTAAAGCTAAGTGAGGATAGAGATGATCCTAACTATCGAGCACTACAAGTAAATCTAGGAATCGCCTTGGGCGATTGGAATTCTATTTTAGCCATTATAGCTAATGAGTGTCGGGAAAAAGATAAGAGGGGAGCTGAGGAGCTGATACGTACAGCTCACTTGGCATTTCATTTGGGTTCGACAAACGCCAAAGAGTTGGTTTTTGCAGCGGCATCTAAAGGCAGTGAGGACGCTGGCATATTGACTGCTGCCTATTTCTTGGCTTCAAACGCTGGGTGGGAAGACGATCCAACGGTTTTTCAGTGGCTTCAAAAGGCCGCAGCGCTTTCTGGCGACGAAGGTCCAATCCGAAAGATGACTTTGAAAGATATTATAGACCGGAAACCAGAGTGGGAGCGTCGAGAGTCTGTTGCATGGCAACAGTTGAGCCGTGGCGACGTGCCTATGTTCGTTGCGGCTCAAGCGCTAAATAGATCTCTTGTTGGTTTTATGCTTTTCCCCGCTCTGGCAAATTTGTCGGAGAAGGATCCAAGGCGGAGAGCGAATATTGCTGCTTTTAGCGGCAGACGACATGAAAGACCTTTTAATATTGGAGGATTAATTGGAATAGATGCCACAGCCTTGCTCACCCTGAGTTTCCTTGACTTGCTTGATGAGGCATTAGACGCTTTCGACAAAGTCCATGTGCCTCATTCGACCCTTACATGGCTTTTTGAGGAGAAACAAAAAGCTGCATTTCATCAGCCAAGCAGAATAAAGGAGGCACACCTATTGCGTAATTTGCTCGCTACAGATGCACTAGAAAAGCTCTTGCCTAATACTGTGCCGGATAGTGATTTGTCTGCTCAGATTGGCGAGGAACTATCACTGCTAATAGCAGAGGCCGAGAAGGCTAGAAACCAGGACGATCCGCAGCGCATCGTTGTTCGGCCATCTCCCGTTCATCGGGTCGGATCTCTGATGGAGGAGGAGGCTGATTTGACAGCACACGCTGCTGTGTTGAGCAGTTGTCAAGCCATCGTAGACAAATTGAGGGGCCAGATTACAGCCGAAGACGAAAAGAAGGCGCGCCTTTATTTGCAAATTCACGAGAAGCCGTGGCCGCATCAGCCGGAGATAATGGATGGGGCAATACTATATCTGGGTGATTTGTCTGTAACTTATTTTCTTCATCTTGGAATTCTGCAAAAACTACGAGCCGCGGGTTACAGGCCAGTTGTTTCACCGAGAACGGTGTCCGAAGCAAACGAACTGATTTCTTATGAGAGCATTTCTTCCAAGGTAAATGACGCAATAGAACGCATAAGGGCTGCCGTAAACTCACGAATAGAATCAGGGAAAATAATAGTAGGAAAACGAATCAATACCGATGAGCCAATAGAACGCTCAATATCAGAACATCCAACCGTTGCTGTCATAGGCCTGGCAAAACAGTGTGATGCGATCATTGCCGACGATAGATTCCTCAATCAGCATGCCAATATCGCTGATCCTAGCGGTCTGAAGCCCGTATTTTGCACGTTAGACCTTCTGCACGCACTTGCCGCCGCTAGGTCTGTAAGTCCTGAAGAGCTATTGGAACATAGAACACTCCTTCGACGGGCTGGGTACTTCTTTATGCCCGTAATCGAGGAGGAACTGCGACATCACATAGAAGCTTCTACAGTCAAAGATGGCAAGGTCATTGAAACAGCTGAACTGAAAGCGATTCGCGAAAACATCCTTTGCGTCCGAATGAGGACTTGGCTTCAGCTTCCAAAAGAGGCACTCTGGTTGCAAATGTTGCTAACGACGTTCCTCCGAGTTCTGAAGGGCCTATGGAGAACCGGCGCTGAGTTTACCAAGACTCGAACACGGGCAGACTGGATCATCGAGCAGATTGACATGCTTGGCTGGGCTCACAGCCTCGCTGGCGAAAGCAGAGATAACATGGTCAAAACTGGGCGAGGTGCCCACATTCTGTTGCTTCTGGCACCCCCTGCAGAAACAGTGCCAGAGGTCGTGAAGGAGTACTGGCTTTGGCTGGAAGACAGGGTCTTAACTCCAATCAAAGAACAAGATCCTGATCTGTATTCCTGGATCATTGAATGGGAGCTGCAGCATATCGCCGATATAGCAGGGACGGAGTTGCCCTTGGGGGGGCAAAATGGCCAATAATTCATACATCAGGGCAGTTTTGGTTCAAGCAGCTTTGGAGTTGGCTCCCCCGCTAATACGTGAGACACTGTTGGATGATGCGACCTTTCGGAAAACGTATGGTATTAAAGCGGACGGTCTGCTTTCCTTCGCTGAATTTGGCGTATTTGTCCGGAGGTCGGTTTTATTTTCTGCTGTTCGGTCTGTTTTTATTGGCAAGCCGGAAGTGAAAGTACGGGACACCCAAGGTCGAAAATGGAAAGTGAAAAGAATCAACGGCGAAAGCAGCCTCCCAAAGCTTTCCCTTACACGCGGTCAGCAACAGCTCATTCTGCCTGACTTGTGTGCCCTATCTCCCGATCAGGCGACACGCCTCCGCTCCCTTGATAAGGCCGCTTCTGACGTCAATCTGCCCAACAGTTCACAAGAGCAGTGGCGCAAGATTCTTGCAGAAAGCCCTCTCGTAGATGATGAGATTGCCTCGTATCACGGTGAGTTTCGAGAGACGCCAGTAGATAAGGCTCGCTCAATACACAGAGAGATTCTTAAAGGGCAGAGCAGCATAGCATCTCTGGTTCCCAAGTCATTGAGATACTTTGAAAGACTCGTAGGCACATATGACGGCAGCGCCACTATTAGAGATTATGCAGGCGGTTGTTGCAAACGATTTTTTCATGAATTGTCTGCCTGGCAACCTTACAAAGGGTTCTTGTTTTCCCTTTTTCTGTCGTCTCATTCTTCCTTGCCGGCTGAAATCACTGTCGATCGGCTTGGCCCTGAAGAACTCGTGCGGGCTTTCGATCTTCTGGAGAAGCGGGGAGACAGAATCTCGCAATTGGGTGCGATTGAAATCGGCTTACGAGTCCTTTCGTCAAGACCAGAGATTGAGCCAAGTCTTATTCGTCTTATTGAGTTGGTTCGTGACGATGATGCTACTGGACTGACGAGCGGCTTCAAGCTCCTCTCAGCCTTGTTCATACTTGTGGATGGAGAGTTGTCAAGAAACCGACTATTGTCAGGCAGACCACCTTTCTACAGAAGATTGGCATCCTTGGCCCAAGCTGCGCTTATTCAGCGTCAGCTCATGAATTCGGACGCTAATATCAATCTATTTTGTGAATGGGCGATGAGCCATCGTGTAGGGGAATTCTTTTTGCAGTCCCTCACGGATATGCGGACAGAGCCGCGCTGGAATCCCCATCTTTCGGCTGCTACACAAGTGAGGGAGGATTCTTTGGGCCGCATCATGATTGCGGCCAAGAACTACGAGCAGAATATAAAAGGGGGAAAGCTATTTGATCTTGTCCTCGGATCTGCGCCGGAAAGCGTCCGATCCCACACTGATTTCTTATGCCCTTACTTCCCCGGGCCGTTAGAGGGAGCCGAGGAAACGCTGAACATTTTACCCGCTGAAATGGTAGAGACGATAAAGAATCAGGTCAGGGCAAGCGAGGTAAGCCCATCCTCCTTCATAGCTCTCGTTAATTCCGCCTTAATCTTCAGCCTTGGAACAGACGAGGCCGCATTGGCGGCCGAGGCTCTGAGGCTTGGCAGTTATCGACTTGCAAACGTAGAAGACAAACAACAGCTTCTGTCTGTATTGAATGGATTGGCGACAGTTGCCGCTGTCACTAGGAGTACAGCACTCGCGGACGACTTGCGTATTCTTGGACGCAGATACAGACGCGATGCTCAGTATGTGCTGTCTATCCCAGAATCCGTAGGGATTTGTCTCGTTGCTGCTGCAAGCCGTGCCGGTCTGAATGATTGGAGAGAGTTTGTCGGTGATTGGCTGACCGAACTGGCGTTTGGCGACTTGGAGGGGGATGAGAGTGAAGTGCTCTATTGGCACCTGCAACACCTCTGTCATGCGGTGCCTGAATTATGGGTTTCTTGTGGAAGGGCGGATGCGGCCCTGATGGCGTATAATGCCACTCTTCATCTATGATTGGCTTTTTATTTTCTGGCATCCATAGATTTCTGCTTATAACCTCCATTTAGTTTCGGCTTCTTGACCCTCTCGACTACTGTGAGAAAGGTGCATTAGACTCTTGAGCGCGGTCTTTTTTGTGAAGCAGGAAGGGGAGGGCTACTTTATCCCGTACTTCTGCAGCCTATGCCTGAAGGAACGGAAGGAAAGGTTCAGCAGTTTTGCGGCGTCGGTCTTCACCCCGTCGGTAAGGGTAAGGGCTTCGAGAAGGTATCGCTTCTCGAGTTGAGTTATTAATGTTTCCAGGTCGATGCCCTCTTTTGTCAGATCGGGAACAGCCTTTGCTTCAGGCGAGGAACTTACTATCTCTGATGGCAGGTCCTCGACCGATATCTCCTCGTGCTCTGTAGACATGAGAAGGATTCCTCAATAGCACGTTTCATTTCCACATGGTTTCATCTATTGTTTCAAAATCCTTTATCACCTTCTGGAACTCTTTATAATCCTTATCGCTCCAGGTTCCTGCGAGATGGTTTAAATCATTATACACAACCGTCCTTTTTTTCTTTTTTAGCCCCAGTTCTTCCTGAAGAAGTTTTACCAACGCTGCATTAACGCTTGTGCCTTCCTGTTTTGCTTTTTCTTTTAGAGCCGTTACCGTCAGCTCATCGAGTCCTCTAATTGTCATCGTTGACATGCTTGCCTCCTGTTTACAAATTTCTCTTCTGTAAAATAAGACCATCGATGTTGTCAAAATGCTCATCATATGTGAAGAGCGCAAGCCCATGCCTCATAGCGGAAGCTGCCACCCATAAATCGTTAGTCGGGACGGGCTTGCCCTTTCTCTTCAGGTCCCAGTATACCCGTGCATAAAACTCTGCAGTTTCTTCATCCATTTGAATAAGATCGACACGCGGGGAATCAAGGAACTGCTCAAGCTCTTTCCTGTTGTTTGCTTCTTTGTTCCCGCCCCTAAAGCCACTCAATAATTCGCCCAAGACAACAATATTTATGCCTATATATTCTACTGTTCTAAAGGTGCTTACGGCAGCAGCTTCGTTTTTTTTGAAAGCAGCATATGCATTTGTATCAATCAGAATTCTTTTCATTTGTTTTTGTCCTTTTTAGTAAAATGCTTTCACATAATGATAGCATATTGCTTTCATTGTGTGCCATCACAAAAAGTATTTATAAACTTCAAACCTCCAGCACCACCCATGCAAAACGGGTATTAATCTGACCGATAACTTTTAAAACATCTGAAGTCGGATAAGTAAGGTTAAAAAATGCCTCCGGATTAGCTTCAATTCTTCTGGGAGATCCGGACGTCAGATTTGCAAGATCAATGATCCCCTCGATCCCATCCTCAGAAATGGTCTCTGGTCTTGGCTTTAGGTATGCTGAGTAACCCATTTATTTGTCTATCCATTCAAAATAATAAGAATTATACCCATAATAAGTATTAAAAGAATAGAGCGAGTTAATTTCCTGGGCTTGGCCGATGCTTGTTGCAAGGATTTCCACAAGTAACCCTCAGAATTCTGAAGACCATCTGAAGTGCTTGTTCCTGTGAGAAAGATGCATTAAACTCTTGAGTGCGGTTTTTTGTGAAGCAGGAAGGGGAGGGCTACTTGATCCCGTACTTCTGGAGCCTATGCCTGAAGGAACGGAAGGAAAGGTTCAGCAGTTTTGCGGCATCGGTCTTCACCCCGTCGGCGAGGGCAAGGGCCTCAAGGAGATATCGCTTCTCGAGTTGCGCTATCAATGTTTCCAGATCGATGCCCTCTTTTGTCAGATCGGGAACCGCCTTTGCTTCAGGCGAGGAACTTGCTATCTCTGACGGCAAGTCCTCGACGGATAGCTCTTCTTTATCTGCGGACATGAGAAGAATTCTCTCCAGAACATTCTCCAGTTCCCTCACGTTTCCCTTCCACGCGTAGTTGATGAGAAGGTTCATGGCGTTCTGTGATATCTTCTTCTCCGTCGACACGAATTTCTTGATGAAATGCTCAATGAGCAAAGGGATATCCTCTTTTCTCTCCCTGAGAGGAGGGATATGCAGATGGATAACATTCAGGCGGTAGTAGAGGTCTTCACGAAAGCGGTGTGATGCGACCTCTTCCGTCAGGTTCTTGTTCGTTGCCGCGACGATCCTGACGTCGACCTTGATGTCACTTGTGCCCCCAACCCGTCTGAAGATGCCGTTCTCGAGCACCCTGAGGAGTTTTGCCTGGAGGTTCACGGGCATCTCTCCTATCTCGTCCAGGAAAAGAGTGCCTTTATCAGCTATTTCAAAGAGTCCCTGTTTGTTTTCGACTGCGCCTGTGAACGCACCTTTCATATGTCCAAACAGCTCGCTTTCAAGGAGACCCTCCGGAAAAGCCGCACAGTTAGAGGAGAACAAAGTTGTTCTTCTGCCGACGGCTCAGATCGTGAAGTAATTTTGCAATGAAGTCTTTGCCTGTTCCGCTCTCCCCGGTGATAAGGGCACTGGCGTTGCTCTGCGCGACCTTATGCAGCACGTTGAGGAGTTCATGCATTTTCGCACTTCGGTAAACAAGATTTTCCAGTTTATACTTTGTCTGCAGCTCTTCCCGCAGGATCGAGACTTCTCCCCTCAATTTCCGCTTTTCAAGGGCATTTCTCACCACCAGCCGTATCTCATCGATCTTGAAGGGCTTGTGAATGTAGTCATATGCGCCGATCTTCATAGCCTCGATCGCCGACTCTGTGGTGCCGAAGGCGGTCATCATGACCACCAGTGTTTCCGGCGAGATCTGCTGCGCCTTTTTCAGTATCTGGAAGCCACTGACCCCGGGCATCTTTATATCAGTGATGATGAGGTCAAAGATGTCACGGTTCAACCATCCCAGTCCCTCTGTCCCGTCCCTGGCTGTGGATACTTCGTATCCTTCCCCTTCGAGCAGGATCTTCAGGATCTCACGCATGTTCTTCTCATCTTCGATGACCAGTATCTTGCTCTTCCGTTCTTCCATGGATATCTCTCCGTAGGTGGGCAGGTCAGGAAATGCCCGTCTTGATGAGACCCCCTTTCGCTGTCCGGTCCTGTGCATGGGAATGTTCCGGGGAAAGAGGCAAGACCACCGAAAAGGTGGTTCCCTGTCCCGGGACGCTCTTCACCGTGATCTTCCCCTTGTGTTCTTCGACGATCCGGTACGCAATGGAAAGGCCGAGTCCGGTGCCCCTATCCTTGGTGGTGAAGAAGGGAAAGAATATGTCCTTCAGGTTCTCCTTCGGAATTCCCGTGCCGGAGTCCTTTACCGAGATAAGGACGGTGTCCTTGAGGTTCCTGGTGCTTATAGCCACCTCTCCCCCTGCGGTCATGGATTCAACGGCGTTCATGCCGAGATTCAGAAAGACCTGTCGAAGTTTTTGGGGATCTGCAACGATCACGTTCTCTCCCGAGAAATCCTTCTTTATCGTTATCGTGTCGGTATTCATGGTGGCGCTTTTTATAAGTTCAATGATCTCGTCAAGCATGGAGTGCAGGTCAAACCTGAAGAATTCGAGATCTTTCGGCCTTGAATAGGTGAGAAAATCGGTGATGATTGTGTTTAACCTGTCCATTTCACTCAGGGCGATATTCATGAGCTTCGCCCCGTGGTCTTTGGTGAGGGTCCCTTCCTTGAGCATTTCTATGGAGCCTTTCAGCGACGCAAGGGGGTTCCGTATCTCGTGGGCCATATTGGCGGAAATTTCACCGATAGCGGCAAGGGTCTCTTTATGCTTCAGTTCTGCCTCAAGTTTCTTTAGCTCCGTGATATCCTGAAAGATGCAGATGTACCCTGTTCTGTGCTCACTGCTGTCCGTGGATGCCGAAATACTAAGCCCCACGGTCCGAGAATCTCCGTCCAGCGCGATGAGCCCTTCGCTCCTCTGTGTCTCCAAGGGCGGCTTGATAAAGGGGAATATCTCCACGATATTCTTTCCTACCGCATATGAGCGCTGAACCCCCACGATGTTCTCCGCCGCCCGGTTAAAGATCAGGATCTTTCCCGAAAGGTCGGTGGTGAGGAGGCCGCTCGGGAGCCCCTCAATGAGCTCGCGGTTAAAATAGGTAAGGTCTCTCAGGTCGGAATCCGTCTCCGCGAGCGTCAGCGATGTCTTTTCCAGCCGTGACGACATGTACCCTGTGAGGTACGCGGTGAGGTAAAGCGAGGTGATGTGTGAGAAGATGTTATACAGGAAATCCTTCTCCCTCACCGAAAAATCGTAGGCGACCGGGATAACCCGGTAAAACTGAAGATCGATCATCAGACCGTAAAGAATACTGCATATGGTGGCAGTGATGAATCCTGCCTTTTTGTTAACGGTTATCGCCGAGGCGATAACCGTTAACAACATGACAAAAGAGAACCAGCTCTCGATACCTCCTGTCACGAGGATAAGTGCAATGGCCGCAAGCGCATCCACCGACAGCTGGACGTATGCATAGGCGACGAGATTTTTTACGCGGGAGAGGATAATGGCATAGAGAACGGACAGGAGGTACAGGGGTATGATGATATAGAGGATTGCGTGGGGGTAGGGGAAACGGTAAAAACCTATTTCGAATACGAGGAACGTTCCGAGGAGCAGGGTCACAAAAAAGGCCCTGAGTATGATCAGGGCCTTCAGGCGCTTGAAAAGGGTGGTATCCTCCATTGACTACTTTATGAGAGTGATCAGTTTGAAGATGGGAAGATACATGGCGATAACGATGAAACCAACGGCTGTGCCGAGGAACACCATGAGCAGAGGTTCCATCATGGCGGTGAGGTTGGCGACTGCATTATCCACTTCATCGTCGTAAAAGTCCGCGATCTTGCTGAGCATGGCGTCCAGGGCGCCTGTGGATTCTCCCACTGCTATCATGTGGGTAACCATGGGGGGGAAGACCTTTGCCTTGGTAAGGGGTTCCTCGAGAGTCTTTCCCTCCGCAACGGCCTTTCTGACGTCCATGACCGCATATTCGACCACCTTGTTGCCGGCGGTCTTAGCCGTGATCTCGAGGCCGTCGAGAATCGGCACACCGCTGCTCACCAGGGTGCCCAGCGTGCGGGTGAATTTTGCGACAGCGACCTTGGTGAGGATGGCGCCGAAGATGGGGAGTTTCAGCAGAAGGGTGTCAATGATCTTCTTCCCCTTTTCGGTCTTTCTTACCTGCACGATAAAAACGATAACTCCGACTATCACTGCCGCGACGAGGACACCGCCGATGCCGGCGAGAAAGTTGCTCATAGTAATGACCAGACGTGTCGGGCCGGGAAGGGTACCACCCATGGTGGCGAACATCTTCGAAAAAGTGGGGACCACAAAGATCATGATGACAGTGATAACCCCGACAGCAATGGAACTGACGACGGCGGGATAGATCATGGCGCCCTTGACCTTTTTCTTGAGCTTCATCGCCTTTTCGATATATGCGGCGAGTCTGTTCAGAATGGTGTCGAGAATACCACCTGCTTCACCGGCGGCCACCATGTTGACATAGAGCTCCGAGAATATCTTAGGGTGTTTCTTGAGGGCATCAGCATAGGTGGAACCGGACTCCACATCTGCCTTTATTACAATGAGGGCTTTGGCCAGTGCCTTGCTTTCGACCTGTTCCGAGAGGATCTCAAGCCCCTGCACAAGGGGTAAGCCTGCGTCTATCATGGTGGAGAACTGCCGTGTAAAAACCACGATATCCTTGTCCTTGACGCCCGAACCAAGAAAGCCCAGGAGTGGGGTCTTCCCGGCCGCCTTTTCAGTAACGATCGTGGCGGTAATATTCTTTCGTCTGAGCTGTGTTATAACATCTTCCCGTGACGCCGCAACCATCTCTCCTGACTCGACGTTGCCTCTCATCGTTTTCCCCGACCACTGGAATGTTGTGGGCATTTCTATCCCCTCCCTTTCGAAGTGCTCGATACCCGTTGGATCATCGTGAGCAGCTCTTCGGGTACCATCGATCGACCAATAGCCTCTTCATAAGAGATCAACCCCTTTGTATAGAGTTCAAAGAGCGACTGGTTCATGGTCTGCATTCCCGACTTTGACTGTCCGGTCTGCATCTGGGAATAAATCTGGTGCACTTTGTCTTCCCTGATAAGGTTGCGTATGGCAGGATTCGGTACGAGTATCTCCACCGCCATCACCCTGCCGTGCCCGCTTCTCTTGGGGAGAAGCTGCTGGGAGAGTATTCCCTCAAGAACGAAGGACAGCTGAACCCTTATCTGTTCCTGCTGGTGGGACGGGAAGACATCGACGATTCGGTTGATGGTCTGGACGGCTGAGTTCGTATGCAGGGTTGCCAGCGTCAGGTGTCCTGTTTCGGAGACCGTCAATGCTGCTTCAATGGTCTCCAGATCACGCATCTCACCGATCAGGACCACGTCAGGGTCCTGCCGGAGGACGTACTTCAGGGCTGCCTTGAACGAGATGGTGTCGGCGTTCACCTCTCTCTGGTTTATGAGGCATTTCTTGTGGCCATGGAGGTATTCGATGGGATCCTCCACCGTGATGATGTGATCGTACCGTTCATCATTGATACGGTCTATCATGGCCGCAAGGGTGGTCGATTTTCCACTTCCGGTCGGTCCTGTGACGAGAATGAGGCCCCGTGGCTTCCTCACCAGTTCATTGACTATGTCCGGTAACATAAGGTCATTGAATGTCCTTATGGTGAAGGGAATGGTTCGGAAGGCGCCTGCCACTGCGCCCCGTTGCATGAAGATGTTGGCCCTGAACCTGCTGAGTCCTTTTATCCCGAAGGAAAGATCAAGCTCGCTGTTCTCTTCAAAGCGGTGCTTCTGCGCATCCGTCAGGATGCTGTAACAAAGGGCCTTTGTGTCGGTTGGGCTGAGAACAGGATGATCCATGCTCGACAGCTTTCCGTCAACCCTCAGCCTGGGCGAGGAGCCGGTCGTGATATGGAGGTCGGATGCGCCACTTTCGATCATGTTCTTCAGCAGGTCATATAACGTTGCCATTTAGTATCCCCTAGTTCTCCAAAAGTTACTCTCAATACCTCTTCTATGGAGGTAACGCCATCTTTAATTTTTGTCAGGCCGCTCATCCTCAGGGTCTTTGTCCCCAGCCGAACGGCGGCCTTCTTGATCTCGTTTGCAGAGGCGCCTTCAAGGATCAGTTCCCTGATTTCATCGCTGATCGGCATCACCTCGTACAGGGCTATTCTCCCCTTGTATCCCGAATTGTTGCATATGGCACAGCCTTTACCCCTGAAGCATTTGAGGGTCTTTGCCTCCTCTTCAGAGAAACCGATCTTGACAAGAGCCTGAGCAGGCGCCTTTTCCTCTTCCTTGCACTGCTGACATACCTTCCGTGCAAGCCTCTGGGCCAGGATAAGGATGACCGATGACGAGACGAGAAACGGCTCGATACCCATGTTCAGAAGCCTGCTAATGGTACTCGGGGCATCGTTGGTATGGAGCGTGCTCAGGACGAGATGGCCGGTGAGGGCCGCCTTGACCGCGATCTCCGCCGTCTCAAAATCCCTGATCTCTCCTACCATGATGATATCAGGGTCCTGCCTGAGGAACGACCTCAAGGACGATGCAAAGGTAAGGCCTATCTCTTCCCTCACCTGAACCTGGTTGATCCCCATAAAGTTATACTCCACCGGGTCCTCAGCGGTCATGATATTGATTCCCGGCTTGTTCAAGTGGTTCAGCGCAGAGTAAAGAGTTGTGGTCTTTCCGCTTCCGGTGGGGCCGGTCACGAGGACCATGCCATAGGGTTTCTCGATAGCTTCCATGAAGTCCTCAAGCTGTTTTTTCTCAAACCCCAATTTCGTGAGGTCGACCTGGAGGTTTGCTTTGTCGAGGAGCCTGAGAACGGTCTTTTCACCAAACAGCGTCGGCAGTGTCGAAACGCGAAAGTCAATCTCTCTCTTCTTTCCTAGTTTCAGCTTGATCCGTCCGTCCTGAGGGAGCCTCCGCTCCGCGATATCGAGCCTTGACATGATCTTCACCCTGGAGGTGAGGGACGCTCTTATCTTCGGGGGCAGGCTCATCACTGTGTACATGACGCCGTCAACCCTGTATCTCACCCTCATGGAACTTTCATAGGGCTCCAGATGAATATCGCTCGCTCCGGCCTTTATCGCATTTACGAATATTCCGTTCACCAGCTTGACGATGGGCGCCTCCACATCTTTGACAACCTCTGCGTCTTCCCTAACTTCCACGACATCGATGGTATCGAGAGCGCTTCCCACGATCTTGTCGAATTCATCCACATCCACGCTCGGCCCATCCTCCGAACCCATCGGCGGACCCTCATTCCCTTCCATCTCCTCGTCAGTAAGTGTGTAGTCTCTCGCCTGCACCGCCTGCGATGAGCTCGTCTTTTTTGAAGCTACCAGGCCGTCCCCCCCTTTTGAATAATTGTTGGCGATGGCACTGATGATTGCGGATTCCGCAGCAACGACCACTTCAACATTGTATCCCGTCATGAACTTCACATCGTCAATGGCAAATACATTTGAGGGATCAGCCATTGCGATCGTAAGGGTAGCTCCCACTCTTGCAATGGGCATGATAAGATATTTTCTCGCCATTTCGAGGGGGATGAGTTTTACGACAGTGAGGTCAATGGTGTATTCTGAAAGGTTTATGGCCGGCACACCGAACTGCTTGGAGAGAAATGAGACCAGCTTGTCCTCGGTGATGTACCCCAGTTTGGCGAGGTTGGTGCCGAGCCTGCCCCCCTCCTTTTTCTGGAGGCTCAAGGCTTGTTTGAGCTGTTCCTCGGAGATGATATTCGAGGTGATCAGTATTTGACCGAGCTTAGCCACCATACCCACTACGATATATGAAAACGCCGTTGATGTCAACTCTGAATGTCAACTATCTAACCCCCCGATGTCCTGCGATTTTTCTTCTCTTTCGAAACTGGGCCACAGGAAGTCGGTTGCGGTGCTATTTTTGCGGCAACCTGCGGAGAAGGATGGAGGTTCAGGAAGACCCTCTCGCCAGTTTCCTGTTGGTGAAGAATTGCTGGATAATGCTCAGAACGTTATTCACAAGCCAGTAGAGCACCAGACCGGAGGCAAAATTGAGGAACATAAAGGTGAATACCACCGGCATCATCATCATCATCCTGTTCTGCTTGGGGTCGAGGGAAGTGGGGGTCATCTTCTGCTGTATGACCATGGTAATTCCCATGGCCAGGGGCAAGGGCCCTACTGCGAACCCTCCGAGTAAAGGAAACCATGCAGGTATGTGACCGAAAAGCGTGTCAGGCCCCGAAAGGTCGGTTATCCAGAGGATGAATGGGGCGCCCCTCAACTCAATGGCGACCATAAGTACCTTGTAGAGGGCAAAGAAAACAGGGATCTGGAGGAGCATCGGCAGGCAGCCGCCCACGGGATTCACCTTGTATTTCTTGTACATCTCCATGGTCTCTTTCTGTAGTTTCTGCGGGTCCTTCTTGTGTTTCTCCCTCAGTTCAGCGATCTTGGGCTGAAGTTCCTGCATCTTCCTCATGGATTTCTGGCTCTTGTTGAGGAGGGGGATGAACGGCACCCTCACCACAATCGTGAGGAGGACGATGGCCCACCCGTAATTGCCGAGGAATTTGTAGAAGAACTTCAATATCCAGAATAGGGGCCTTGACAGGATGGAGAAGAACCCGAAGTCGATGATATGCTCGAGGCCGACGTTCAGCTCCTGCAGGCGGTCGTAGTCCTTTGGCCCTGCGCAGACAAGGAAGTTGTTCTCCCCGGATTTCACCTTCAGCGCCAGGACAGGGGAATCCTGAACCTTCCAGGCCTTTGCTTCAACGACCTGACCGGACGGAACAATGGACGCAAAGAAATATTTGTCTTCCTGCGCGATCCACCTCAGACCTTCCCGGTATACTTTCTGTTCATTAAGCTTCTTGGCATCCAATTCTATGCGGTCCGTGTCTTTGAGAATAACGGGGCCGATATGGGGAGCGGAAGAATCTTTGGTATCGAATATGCCGAAATCCGAGCCAAGGGTAATCCAGTACTCGGAAAGGCCGCTCACTTCATCTTTAAGGTCGAATTTATACCGGTCACCATAAAAAGTGTACGTTCTCCTGACGGACAATTGAGGTGTGGCATATTCAAAGATGATGGTGCCTGTCTGGGAGGTCTTGAGGGCCATGTCGCCCCCCCTCACGGTGAAAATGACCCTGGCGAGTCCGAAATCATCCTTTTCTCCCAGACCGAGGGCGGGAAACATTTCCTGGGGCTTCAGAAGGGAGACAGGGACCCCGTTTTCTTTATACGTCTTCAGGTCGAATTTCTTGATCGTGCCGCCCCTTGAGCTAAGGGTAGCGATATAAAGCCCTGTATCGACCGTCACATCCCTTCCTGCCCGGGACGCCTCTTCTACGACCGGAGGAACAGTAGCCGGTGGAGGTTCCTTCTTGGCAGACCCGGTCACCGTCTCTGTCTTCGGCGGAGGTGGAGCCTGTTGCTGGGACGGTGTTTGAGCGAAGAAATACTGGGACCCTATCAGCACCACGAGTGCCAGCACAACAGCGAGAAGCGTTCGTTTATCGATATCCATATTATTTTACCGGATCGTAGCCACCAGGATGAAAAGGGTGGCACTTCAGTATCCTCCGGAGGGAGAGATACAGGCCTTTCAGGGTTCCGTATTTTCTTAGTGCCTCTATGGAATAGACGGAGCAGGTGGGCAGAAACCTGCAGCTTTGCGGAAGAAAAGGCGAAAGGAGATACTTATAAGCTCTCAGTATCAGAACAAATATTTTCGCCATAGTTTCTTCCCCGGCCTCACCAGAGGGGTACAGGTGCACAATGTACAGGTTGACTTTGAATGCGCTCAGGGAATTCAAGGTCGGTGACCTGCGGGGAAGGGAGGTTAAACGACTAAGCGCTTGCGTCCCTTAGCCCGTCTTCTCTGCAGGGTTCTCCTGCCTCCCTTTGTGCTCATCCTCTCCAGGAAGCCGTGCGTCCTTTTCCTTTTTATCTTATGTGGGCGGAATGTTGTGTACGTTCCCATAATTTTCCTCGACCGCCAGTATAAACGGTAAGAACGTATAAAGTCAAGTTAGTAAAGAAGCGCAAGAAGCGGTCTGCGAATAATATGACAGCGATTCGGATCGACAACGCGTGATACGCAGGCGGCTCAATTTTGGCCCCGCGATTTTAAGTTGAACTTGTGCCACTCCATCGGTTAATATTTTGTATGCACCAACATTCCGATTACGTCCCGCTCCACCTCCACACGGAATACAGCCTCCTTGATGGATCCATCAAGATCGATGAACTGGTGGAACTCGCGTCCCGGTACAGGATGCCCGCCGTAGCAATGACCGATCACGGTAATCTCTTTGGAGCCATAGAGTTTTACAAGAAGGTCGCGAAGGCGGGGATAAGGCCTATCATCGGCTGCGAGGTCTATGTGGCGCCGGGGAGCCGCTTCGAAAAGAAAAGCGAGGGCGCGTCGGAGAACATCATTTCATCTTATCCTTCTCGCTAGGGACAATCACGGATACCGGAATCTTGTGAGCCTCGTTTCGAAGGCCTATACAGAGGGGTTCTATTACAAACCCAGGATCGACAAGGACCTTCTTGGTCAATACAGCGGAGGACTCATTGCCCTTTCAGCCTGTCTGAAGGGGGAGGTCCCCTATTATTTGAGCAGGGATATGACGGAGAAGGCGCGGAAGAGCGCTTTGGAGTATAAGAATATACTCGGCCCGGAGAATTTCTATATTGAGGTCCAGGACAACGGCATGGAGGCACAGGAGAAGGCGAACCGGAAGCTTGTGGAACTCGCCAATGAGCTCCATATCGGCATGGTCGCGACCAACGACTGCCACTACCTGAGGAAGGAGGACGCCCGGGCCCATGATATTCTCCTCTGCATCCAGACAGGGAAAACAGTGAGCGATGTAAACAGGATGAGGTTCGAGACCAGTGAGTTCTATGTCAAGTCCGCGGAGGAGATGAAGCGGGCCTTTACCGAGATTCCTTCCGTGGTGCTGGCAACGCGACAGATCGCGGAGCGGTGCAATGTTGAATTCAACCTCGGGGCGAGCTTGTTGCCCATGTACAGGGTGGAGAACGGGACGCCTGAGGCATATCTGAAAAGGTTAGCTACGGAAGGGCTGAAGGAGAGGTTCGGCGATAACCCTCCTGAAATGTACAGGGACAGGCTGAGGACCGAACTGGATATCATCAACAGAATGAACTATGCTTCCTATTTTCTCATAGTCTGGGATTTCATCGAGTATGCAAAGAAGAACAGCATTCCCGTGGGTCCGGGCAGGGGCTCTGCAGCCGGGAGCCTTGTCGCATACTGCCTCGGGATAACCGAGATCGACCCCCTGAAGTACAACCTGCTTTTCGAAAGGTTTCTGAACCCCGATAGGATAAGCATGCCTGATATTGATGTGGATTTCTGCAAGGACAGAAGGGGCGAAGTGATATCGTATGTCTCGAAGGAGTACGGTGACGATCGTGTCGCTCAGATAATTACCTTTGGAACCATGGCTGCGAAGGCGGCAATAAGGGATGTCGGGAGGTCTCTGGACATCCCCTACGCCGAGGTAGACAGGATAGCAAAACTGGTTCCGAACACCTTGAACATAAGCATTGACGAGGCCCTAAAAGTTGAACCACAACTTAAGGAAATATATGATAACAGCCCTAAAGTTAAGGAGATACTCGATATAGCAAAGAAGCTTGAGGGGCTTTGCAGGCATGCTTCGACCCATGCCGCTGGAGTAGTGGTTTCTCCGGAACCCCTCACCGAGTATGCCCCGCTTTACAAGAACCCTGCGGACGGCACCATCACTACGCAGTTCGATATGGGGTCGGTCGAGGCTATCGGACTCCTGAAATTCGACTTCCTCGGGCTTAAAACGCTTACTGTTATCGAAAAGACTATCGGTTATATCAGGTCCGGTGGCGCTGAATTCTCTCTTCAGGCTATTGCCCTGGATGATGCTGAAACGTACCGTTTGCTGAGTTCGGGTCAGACAACGGGAGTGTTCCAGCTCGAAAGCGCGGGGATGAGGGATATCCTCGTGAGGATGCAGCCGAACCGTTTCGAAGACCTCATCGCCCTTGTTGCCCTTTATCGTCCCGGTCCTATGGCGTGGATCGATGAATTCATCAAGGCAAAGAAAGGCGAGGTAAAGATCTCCTACGAACTGCCTCAGCTCAAAGAGATTCTGGACGAGACCTATGGAATCATCCTGTACCAGGAACAAGTCATGATGATCGCCAACAAGATAGCGCATTTCTCCATGGGACAGGCCGATATTCTGCGACGGGCCATGGGAAAGAAGAAGGCCGAGGAGATGGAGGAGCAGAAGGATGATTTCGTAAAGGGGGCAGTGAGCCACGGGATACCTGAGAAGAAGGCCAGAAGGCTCTTCGAAAAAATGGAGCCGTTTGCCAGGTATGGTTTTAACAAGTCCCATTCCGCGGCCTACGCTTATATCGCTTACCAGACCGCCTATCTCAAGACCCACTTCCCCGTGGAGTTCATGGCGGCTACCCTGAGTTCCGATACTGACAACACGGACAAGATCGTAAAGTCCATTGCAGAATGCAGAAACATGTCCATCGGTATTTTGCCCCCGGATATCAACCAGAGCGGCAAAGAATTCAAGGTGAGCGGGAAAGCGATTCGTTTTGGTCTCGAGGCGGTCAAAGGAGTTGGCGGTGCTGCCATCGAGTCCATACTCGAGGTAAGGGAGCAGGACGGGCTTTTCACCTCCATGGAAGATTTTCTCCGGAGGGTGGACGGAAGGAAGGTGAACAAGAAGGTTGTGGAGAGTCTCATCAAAGCGGGGGCCTTCGATTCCTTCGGCATGCTCAGGGCCACGGCACTGGCCCTGTTCAATAGGGCAGCAAGCGGCGATTCCTGCATGGGTAGCCTCTTTGATCAGCAGGATATCTTTGGCGAAGGCGATGGTGAGGAAGAGACGGAGTGGGATGAGATGACGCTCCTCAGATTTGAGAAGGATGCCCTGGGCTTTTATATTACGGGTCATCCGTTGTCAGGGTACCGGGAAGCCCTTTCTGCACTGAAGATCAAGGGAATGTCCGAACTGGAGGACAGCCCGGACAAGGGAGAGGTTCAGGTGGCAGGGGTGGTAAGTGCCATTAAGAAGATCAAGACCAAGGGCAAGGCGGAGAGCATGGCATACCTCACCCTTGAGGATGAAGAGGGAAGCGCAGAAGTCATTGTGTTCCCCGAACTCTATAGAACTATGGCGGATGTCCTGGTGAAGGAAAGCCTGGTGGCGGTGAAAGGGATCGTTGATAAGACTGAGAAAGGGCTTAAGATCGTTTCCAGGGAAGTTATGAGACTTGAAGAACTGATTGCGCGGAACGGCGCACAAAAAATGGAAATAACGCTGCAGAAGAATTCGTTGCCTCCGGCACAGCTCAGGGCTCTCAAAGATCTGTTGTCGTCCTCCGCAGGGAGATGTTCTCCTTTACCTCAGGATAGAGGTGAACGGGTCCTGTGCGCTCATCGCCACGGGCCTCAGGGTGGAACCTTCCGGGACGCTGGTCGAAAAGATCGAGGGGCTCCTCGGAAAGGGTATGGTGAGGCTGGGGTGAGCTATTACCTGGAGTTCGAAAAACCCCTGGAGGAGCTGGAAACGAAGATCGATGAACTGAAGCGTCTGTCCGACGGGAAAGATATCGATATCACCTCAGAGATAAAGAAGCTCGAAAAGAAGGCGAAAGAGCGCAGGGCGGAGATCTTTTCGAACCTCTCTCCATGGCAGAAGACAATGATCGCGCGACACCCCGACAGGCCGTACACCCTTGATTACATATCACTCATTGCCAGGGATTTCATCGAGCTACATGGCGACAGGAAATTTGCGGATGACCCATCGGTCGTCGGCGGATTCGGAAGGATAGAGGATGTCACCTTCATGATCATCGGGCACCAGAAGGGGAGGGGAACAAAAGAGAGGATCTACAGGAATTTCGGTCAGCCCCATCCCGAAGGCTACCGAAAGACGCTCCGACTTATGAAACTCGCTGAGCGGTTCAGAAGGCCTGTCCTGACCTTCATTGACACGCCGGGCGCCTTCCCCGGCATCGGTGCAGAAGAGAGGGGGCAGGCAGAGGCCATTGCCACGAACCTCATGGAGATGTCCAGGCTGAAGACCCCGATAATTTCGGTGGTCATCGGCGAGGGGGGAAGCGGTGGCGCGATAGCCCTGGGGGTCGCTGACCGGCTCTTCATGCTTGAACATTCCGTTTATTCGGTCATATCACCTGAGGGTTGTGCTGCCATCTTATGGAAGAAGAGCGGAGAGATCGGTCCCGATGAATTTGCGAAGGCTGCGGAAGCCCTCAGGCTCACGGCCCCGGAGCTTCTCAAGTTCAAGGTCATTGATGAGGTGATTCCGGAGCCCCTTGGCGGCGCCCACAGGGATCCCGCCTTCACTGCGGAGAAGATCGCGGCAGCGGTCATGAAAGCCCTGGATGAAGTGAAGACAAAGACACCTTCAAAACTTGTGGATGAGAGATTCAAGAGATTGCGCAAAATCGGAATATACGAGGAAGGAGTATCTGGTCTCCAATGAAGAACACGCTGTTATTCATCGTCTTTGTCCTTGTGGTCCTCGGGCTTCTCTACGCCATATCAGGGAAGCGGGTACCCCCCCGCCTTATCCCGGGAGACAGTCGTCATGCCGGGATACACGACACGGCGGTCTGTACGGGCTGTCACGGGCCGGGAAAGGAAGCCCCGCTGAAGGCGAAGCATCCGCCCAAACAAGAATGCTTCAAATGTCACAAGATAGCTAAAGAGGGCAGGCCCGGGTAATTTTCCGGGGAAAGGGGATTATGCAGGCGGCAACCACGGCTTCCGTGGTCAAGTGTCTTCTCTGTGAGAAATCCTTAGAGACCCGGAGGTCCTTTGCGTGCGGCAGGTGCAAAAAATCACCGTTCTGTCTTGAACATCTGGATAGTGAGTACAGGGTATGTTCGGGGTGTGCCGCTGAGAAGAGGATCGAGCTTTACCACGCCATCATGATGCAGGGAAAAAGCGTAAAGGGATTCTTACGGTTCACCCAGTTCATGTTCATGCTTGCGGCAGTCTTCTTTGTCTTTGACAGGCTTGTCAATGAACACATCCCTGAATTTCTGAAGGGAAGTATTTTCTTTGATTACGTCTTTTACTGGGGAGGAGCAGCCGTGGCTGGTATGGCACTCTGTTATGTGATCATCCTTTCTCAAAGGCAGAAGATGAAAGAGGTTGAGGACAAGATCCACAGTCATAAGGTCCACTCCCGGTATTTGTTTCGCTGACGTTGCCTGCTTCTTCTCCCTGAAGAAAGAAACGGAGGAAGGCGATTGAACATCGTTATTTACACGTCTCCCACATGAGCTGATTGCCAGGCGCTGAAGGAGTTTCTTTCAGAAAGGGGAGTGGCTTTTGAAGTCAAGGATATCGCCGCTGATGAGGCGGCGAGAAAGGAACTGGTGGAGAAATACTGGAGACTTGCGACTCCCGCTATCGTTATTGACGGGAAGGTATTTGTTGGCTTCAGGGACAACAGGGCAGCGATAGAGAAGCTGTTGTCAGAGAGGGCCGGGGAGTCGAAACAATGACAGATGCAGTTTCATGTCTGGCGACTGAGGACCCGGCAAAAAAGAGGGGCATGAACCGTCGCAGCCCAAGCCCTTCTCTTCAATGCTTCTTCGGCGTATCCGGCTCGTGTCAGCTGTGGATCTTCTTTCTCCACGAATCAAGGTAGTCTTTTGTGACTCTTTTTACGCCGTGATCTTTCCGCGCATGTTCAGCGGCTTTTTTCAGCACTTCGTCGCTGGTTCTGCCGCGGACCTCGAAGTCACAGTTTACGCCTATATCTTTACATGATAACACTTTCATTTCTTGCCTCCTTTTTCATTCCCCCTCACTTTCTTTCGGCACCGTGGCAAAGAACATCCACCCCCGGGGAAGAGAGATACCATAATATCCGGCCTGTCCGGTGAACCAATGGAGGGGGATACGTCGGGTGCACCGGACAGGAGTGCCGGAACCATAGAGACTGCCGGAAAAAGAAGGAAAACGGCTGCATCGATCAGGGAAAGAACCTTTTCCATCATCGTCATCCGCCCTCCTTTCTCCGTTTCTTCTCGCTCTATCTAAGACTTATTTTATCCTATTTAAACGGTTTCGCATATCAGCAACAGACTGATTTTATTGTAGGCGTTTGTCCTACGGGATGTTTATAAATTGAGATACAAGCCATTTCGGCGGACAACCGATCGGACAGTTGTCCGTCATTCCAACGCGCCAGGAATCTTTCTTTGAGGCGGTGAAGCGCACCGTGCGAAAGCACAGCGAATTCCCGTTCCCCTCTCAGCCGGAGGTTGGCAGGATACAGGCATAGAGAAGGGCCACAGCAGCGTGCCCGTTCCCTATGCCGCGATACGAACTCAACGAAAGTTCAACAGGACCCTTTACACTTGCAGGTGGTCGCCATTTTTTTAGTGACCTTTCGTATCTTCATATATAATCATCACCCCCTTTTCATGCCTGAAGCAATCTGTCTCTCTGTTTTCAATATACCACAATCACAATCCATGTCAAAAGGGAGAAGCCTGCTGTCTTGTCATCGGGGATTTAAGGCCATCAACCTCATTTCCGTCATCTCCTCGATGGCATATTTTATCCCTTCCCTGCCAAAGCCCGACATCTTCACGCCGCCATATGGCATGTGGTCCACACGGTAGGCAGGCACATCATTGATGATCACGCCGCCCACTTCGAGGTTCCCGAAGGCCGCGAAGGCATGTCTCAGGTTATTGGTGAACACTCCCGCCTGCAGGCCGTAGACGGAATCGTTGACAGATTTGAGACCGTCTTCAAAGGCGTTGATCTTTGTGATGGTCACCACCGGAGCGAACACTTCCATGCAACTCACCTTCATCCCGGGCGTTGTGTCGAGTACGACCGTCGGCTCATAAAAATTGCCGTTTCTTTTCCCGCCCGTGAGGACTTTTGCACCGGCGGCCATCGCCTCCCTCACCCATATCTCGACCCTCGCGAGATTGTCTTCGTCGATCATCGGACCCAAATGGTTCGAGGAGTCGAGGGGGTCGCCCATCTTCAACGCCTGAACCTTGGGAGCGAACATCCCGAGGAAATCATCATACACATCCTCATGGACGTAGATCCTCTGAACCGATATGCAGACCTGGCCCGCGTAGGAGAAGGCGCCGCTCACACACCGTTGCACCGCGAATTCCAGGTCACAATCATTGTCTATGACTACCCCTGCGTTCCCTCCCAGTTCGAGGAGAACCTTCTTGTCATTTGCCAGTTTCTTGAGCTGCCACCCCACAGTGGCGCTCCCGGTGAAGCTCAGCACCTTGATCCTGTGGTCGGAGACCATGCCTTCGGCAATTTTCCCGGAGCACGGCAGTATGCTGACACCGCCCTCGGGAATGCCCGACTCCACCAGTATCTCGCCAAGCATCAAGGCACTGAGGGGAGTTTTTGACGCGGGCTTAAGAATGATGGGATTGCCTGCAGCAACGGCAGGGGCGATCTTGTGTACAACGAGGTTCAGGGGAAAATTGAAGGGCGTAATCCCCATGACCGGTCCGCAAGGAAAACGCCGTGTAATGCCCCATCTTCCTTCTGAAACAGGATTCCTGTCGAGGCTGATGAACTCCCCATTGATGCGAGTTGCCTCTTCCGCCGCGATCCTGAAAGTGAGGGATGCCCTGTCCGTCTCACTTCTTGACTCGTTTATGGGCTTGCCGTTCTCGAGGGTAATATTCCGCGCGATCTCTTCCCTTCGGGCCGAGATCTTTTCAGAGACCTTCTGGAGGATCTCCGCCTTCTGGTAAGAGGGAAGGCGCGCCATGGTCTCCCTTGCTCCCTCAGCCGCGTGCAAGGCCAGTTCCGCATGTTCGGAAGTCGCCCTGCAGACTTTCGCAACGGTCTGATTGTTGAACGGATTGATCACGTCCATAATATCATCGCTCTCCCGCCACTGGCCGCCGATGAGCAAAGGGTACAAAGATTTCATTACGCACCTCCTTCTTTCCTTTTAACAGAAAATGAAGGTGACTTCAAGCGGTGTATTTCAGGCCGGAGAGAAGTCGGGTTTTTTGATATAATCAAAAGAGGACGAAAGAAGAAAGTTCGAGGGAGCAGGGATTCAAGTGACTGAACCGATGATTCGCTGAGAGGTATGCCACTTGAACAATAGAACCCCCTGACCCTCGAATCCCTTGAGAAGGAAAGGTATACATGATGAGGAAGATAGAATTGCCTGTAACCGGCATGACCTGTGCTGCCTGTGCTGCCGCAGTCGAGAATGATCTCCGCAAGATGGAGGGGATAAGCGGTGCAACGGTGAACTTTGCGTCCGAGAAGGCCACGGTGGAGATGGAAAAGTCTGTGGACCTGAACGCCATGATCGGGGCGGTAAAGGCCGGGGGATATGGCGTCCTGTCCAGCAGGGTGGACTTTGCGGTGCGGGGCATGACCTGTGCCGCATGCGTGGCTGCTGTGGAAAGCGCTCTCAGGGATCTCTACGGGGTCCTTAGGGTGACGGTAAACCTCGCCGCGGAGAGGGCGTCTGTGGAGTATATCTCCACCATCGTTGACTTCAATGATATCAAAAGAACCGTGAAGGATGCGGGATACGTCGCAGAACAGATAACCGGGGAGTATGTCGACAGAGAGAAGGAACAGCGTGAGAAGGAATTTTATGACATCAGGAACAAGCTCATCATCAGCGCATCGTTGTCCGTTCTTATTTTCATCGGAAGCATGATCTCCATCCCCGTCCTTTCCCTGTGGTCGGTCCTGTTCGTGCTTGCGACGCCCGTCCAGCTCTGGGCCGGCATGAGGTTTCACAAGGCGGCATGGGCAGCCATAAAGCATAAGACAACGAACATGAATACCCTCATCAGTGTAGGGACCTTTGCCGCATACCTCTACAGCGCCCTTGCTACCTTTGTCCCCGTGCTCTTTCTAAAAGGCGGCATCGCACCTGATGTCTATTACGACACATCAGCGACCATCATCACTCTCATTCTTCTGGGCAGGCTTCTGGAGGCAAAGGCAAAGGGAAGGACGTCCGAGGCGATCAAGAGGCTCATGAAGCTCCAGCCCAGGACGGCAAGGGTCCTCAGGGGCAGTGAAGAAAAAGAGATCCTCATAGAAGAGGTGACGGTGGGAGACATCGTGGTGCTGAGGCCGGGAGAACGGATACCGGTGGACGGCGAAATACTCGAGGGGTATTCCACGGTGGATGAATCCATGCTCACCGGGGAGAGTCTCCCCATGGAGAAATCTGCGGGGGACAGGATCTTCGGGGGGACCATTAATAAGGTGGGGAGCTTCAAACTCCGTGCCTTGAGGATCGGGAAAGAGACTGCCCTTGGGCAGATCATAAGGCTTGTTGAAGAAGCCCAGGGAAGCAAGGCCCCGATCCAGCGGCTCGCGGACAAGGTGGCATCCATATTTGTGCCCGTGGTGATATCCCTGGCGGGAATCACCTTCATCACCTGGTATCTTCTGGGTCCAAAACCTTCCTTTACCATCAGTCTTATGAATTTCATCGCAGTTCTTATTATCGCCTGTCCCTGTTCCCTTGGCCTTGCGACACCTACTGCGATCATGGTGGGTACAGGGAAAGGGGCTGAGAAGGGGATACTGATACGGGATGCAGGGGCCCTTGAACTCTCCCACAGGATACAGGCCATCGTCCTGGACAAGACCGGTACTATCACCAGGGGGGAGCCCGAGGTGGTGGAGATCATCGCGGGTAACGGTTTTTCTGCGAATGAGGTTTTACGGTATGCCGCATCCGCGGAAAGGACATCCGAGCATCCCCTCGGGCAGGCCATCGTCAGAAAGGCCGCTGAACAGGGGGTAGCGTGTGAAGAGCCGGGGGAGTTCACGGCGATACCCGGTGGCGGCGTCAGGGCCCTGGTGAACGGCTCACGAGTATTCATCGGGAATCTCGCGCTTATGGAAAGGGAGGGGATTGATGTCTCTTCCATGAAGAGTTTTGAGGAACTATATCCTCAGAGGGCAGGACACCAGTGTTTGTGGCCGTCGACAACACAGTGGGTGCGATCTTTGCCATCGCGGACACCATAAAGGAGGGTTCTGCGGATGCGGTGAGGGAGTTAAAAGAAATGGGCATCGAGGTCTCGATGCTGACCGGCGACCATAAGAACACCGCTGAAGCCATTGCGAAGATCGTGGGAGTTGACAGAGTCTTTGCCGAGGTCTTCCCAGAGCAGAAGGTGGAGGTGGTGAAGGCGCTGAAGAAAGAGGGAAAGATAACGGCCATGGTTGGGGACGGAATAAATGATGCCCCCGCCCTCGCAGAGGCGGATGTGGGCATAGCCATAGGGACCGGGACCGACATCGCAATTGAAGCATCGGACATAACCCTGATCAAAGGAGACCTCAGGAGCGTTGTTGAAGCGATAAGGCTGAGCAGGCTGACATTGCGGACCATCAAGCAGAACCTCTTCTGGGCGTTCTTCTACAATGTGGTCGGGATCCCGGTCGCAGCGGGTGTGCTCTATCCCTTTGGAGGGCCGCTCCTGAACCCTATGATAGCCTCGGCAGCCATGGCCTTCAGTTCGGTGTCGGTGGTGAGCAATTCGCTGAGGTTGAGGAGGAAGAAGCTGTGAAAATCGACGGAAGAGATAGGAAAGACTGTCTCAAAATCTTTATAATCGACTGATATTGAAATGGCAAATGTTATTGCCTTAATGTTTGCAGGATCATCGTTTTGTCCTAAGAGTTTTTTTTATAAGGTGTCGTATAAAGATTTCTCGTCAGCCTTTCCTATCAATAAAGCATCATTGGAGGTGATTTTCTGATGAAAGTTGTCAACGCGCAGGAAATGCAGGAGATAGACAGAAAGACTATTCGGCAATTCGGTGTCCCCGGGCGCGTTCTGATGGAGCGGGCCGGTGTGGTGGTTGCAAAAAGAGTGATGGAGCTCTTCGATAGGAAAAAGACCATTGTTCTTGCCGGAGGCGGAAACAACGGCGGTGACGGTCTTGTTGTGGCGAGAGAGTTATTCAATGCTCAGTGGAAGGTGAAGGTCCTGTTCCTCGCGAAGGAAGATAAACTGAGCCCCGACTGCCGTTTGCAGTTCAGGATCGCAGAACAGATGGGAGTGCCTGTTGAATTCAGGACACAGATAACAGGAGCTGATCTTCACGGAGCGGTGGTGGTGGATGCACTGCTGGGTACGGGGTTGAACAAGGATATCGGAGGAGCAATGGCCAGGAGCATCATGTTCCTCAATGACTCCGGTTCACCGGTGCTGAGTGTGGACATTCCCTCAGGGGTATCATCGGACTCCGGACAGGTGATGGGCGTTGCGGTGAAGGCTGCCTGCACGGTCACCTTTGGACTGCCAAAGAGGGGACATCTTCTCCATCCGGGGGCTGATCATACCGGAAGGCTCTTCATCGAGGATATAGGGTTTCCCGAAGACGTCCTCACGTCAGATGAACTCAAGGTGGAACTCCTGGAGAAGGACGCCCTCTCACATCTCGTTCCCGAAAGGCCGAGGTACTCGCACAAGGGAGATTACGGTCATGTCCTCGTTGTAGCCGGATCGAGGGGCAAGACAGGGGCGGCGTTCATGGCGGCAAAGGCATGTTTGAGATCGGGCGCGGGACTCGTCACCCTTGGCGTCCCTGAGTCCCTCATGGATGTTTTTCAGGGCCGTGTGACCGAGGAGATGACCCTTCCTCTCCCTGACAGGGGAGACGGCACCCTTTCGTCACGTGCAGAGGATACGATCCTGAGGTTCCTGGCGGAAAAAGCGGATGTGTTATGCATCGGTCCCGGGATCGGGGTCTCGGATGAAACAGGGAAGCTCATGGCAGATATCATTCTCTCCTCAAGGGCCCCTCTGGTGGTTGACGCTGACGGCATTAATTCATTGAGTGAGGCAACAGGGAAAGGGCAGGGGGCGCGGGAGATACTGAAAAAGGCCCATTCCCCTGTAATTCTGACTCCCCATCCCGGAGAAATGGCGCGGCTGCTCCAGGGGGCAAGGGGCAAACAGCAGGGAGGAAAGAGAAGGGCAACTGCAGGCTTCCCGCTTCGGCGGGTCGCCCGAGGTGGCAACCTGCGCGATGCAATAGAAAAGGACCGGATCAGCGCGGCAGTGAACTTCTCGAAGGAAGCCGCTCTCTATCTCATCCTCAAGGGTGTCCCCACGATCGTTACCGAACCGGAAGGCAGGGCATATATCAATCCCACGGGTAACCCCGGCATGGCTACGGCCGGTGCAGGAGGACGTGCTTGCCGGCATGGTCTCGTCCTTTCTTGCACAAGGATTAGATCCCCTGAACTCGGCAATGCTCGGCGTGTTCATGCATGGCCTCGCGGGGGATCTCGCTGCTCAGGAGAAGGGCATGCATCCCCTCATCTCATCCGACATCATCGATGCACTGCCCGCCGCCTTTAGATCCATGGGGAATGATGGAGCATAACAAATTCTTTAGGACAGGTGAGCTCACATAGAAACCCTCATCTTTCCCGAGGTCTTCGGCAGCAGGGTGAAGGCGTTCTTTACCGGGAAAATACCTGGTGCGGATCCGCAGCGCATATCAGAAATCGCCTCAGTCAGTAGACAGAATGTCTACTTTCCGATCCAGAAACATACCGACAAAATACTTCTGCTCGATTCCTTTGAACCAAGGATAGGAGATGCAGTGATCACAGACAGAAAAGGCGTGGTGATCGGAGTTCAGGGCGCGGACTGCGTCCCCATCCTTCTCTACGACAAAAGGACACATGCAACAGGGGCCGTCCACGCAGGGTGGCGCGGGACCGCGGCGGCGATACTTAAGAAGACGGTAAGGGCGATGGGAGAGAGATTTTCTTCGTCGCCTTCCGATATCGTCATTGCCCTTGGTCCGGCGATCCGGTGGTGCTGTTACGGCGTTGGCTATGAGGTGGTTGAAGCAGTGGAGAAGGCTACCGGCACAGGTGACTATTTCACGATGAAGGGGGAAAAATACTGTCTCGACCTTCCATCGGCTAACCGGTATCAGGCCTTCTCAGCAGGTGTCCTGCCGGAAAATATCTGGATGTCGGATGACTGCACCTCTTGTCAGAATGAAAAATATTATTCACACCGCGTTGCGAAAGGGGCACCGGGGAGACAGGGAGGGTTCATAGGCGTTGTCCGGTAAAGGGTCGGCTTTTATTCTCTTTTGCTCAACACCTGTATCGCTAAAGGGACTGTGCTGATCGCTCCAATAATCAAAAGTGTCCACCCTAGAGTTCTTCTCTGATCATCATTCAGTCTATTTGCCAATAACAGACCGGCCCCTGCTCCCAGCATGCCGCGTGTACCCGCTATAAGGGCGATTTCCGGTAATGTTAATGCCGCTTTCTTCATAGTTCCTCCTTCGATAATGTAATAGTACCAGTTCCTTGACGTGATGGCTACGGTACGATAGCGTGCACTTGAAAAAATGTTACTGGTCGATATTCCGATGAGAAATGCCCACGAGGGGTGGGTTTCCATGCCCGCGGTTCTCAGGTGATAGTGGACATTACAGC
The DNA here is from genome assembly GCA_963699545.1 of Nitrospirota bacterium. Taxonomy (GTDB): domain Bacteria; phylum Nitrospirota; class Thermodesulfovibrionia; order Thermodesulfovibrionales; family UBA9159; genus JAMCQB01. The sequence continues at coordinate 124,891 of CAVOUE010000004.1, forward strand.
GGGAAGAGAAGTCCAGACTGTGGAAAGTGCCTGCACGTTGCTCTGAAGAAGCTTTATCCGGCCCATGGCATCCTGGAATAGATTTCAGTCAATTTGTCACGATACTCCCGAAAGAAACGTTCGTGCCTTTTTTCCCAATCAGAGAGCATGGTAAGCGCCTCTCTGGCCTTCCCTTCTGTCTGACGTGCCATCTTTTCATAGAAGTCGCTCAGATCCTTCTCAATCAGCCAGGCCACGCTGAAAATGGTGATATCGGTAACCATCGATTCATACAGGCGCTGCTGAAGAAATTCCGATCTGGCCCGCTCATCAAAGAAATTCGTCCTGCCGAGGTCAACGTCCTTCGCTATCTTCACGTCATCCAGGGTTCCACGCTTCAGCGCGGCGAGGATCTCCTTGATAAAGAGGATATGCCGCTCTTCCTCCTTGATCAACAGCTCAAAGGCACTTATCGCATCTCCCCATGCCATTCGTTGAAGAGAAGTCTGGAAAAAGCTCTTGCCGGTCTCCTCCTGGTTTAGTGCATATTCGAAAATCCTCATCAGTTGCTGATTGGCTGGCACGGCGTCCTCCTTTTAAGACGGTTCTTGTTTAGCTTAGTTCTTATGCAGGGAAAAATCAAATTCTGTATCCCTCAGACGTCTCCCATGATTCAAACGTATGTCCACCCTCATTATATCAGAACATCAGATCGGCCTTGATGACCCATGCAACCCGAAATTATTGTCCGGCATCTGTTCTCGGGTGGCTGATTTGTTGTATGATGTAGAAAGGATTTCTCTCACGGCTATGATAGTTCACCTCAATACGATAAAGGAGTAATGATGCTCAAGGCAAAGGACATAATGACGAAGGATGTGATCACGGTTTTGCCGGACGCCACGGTGGAGGAGCTGGGAAGGCTCTTCATCGAGAAACAGATTAGCGGCGCACCGGTGGTGGATACGGCGGGAAAGCTTCTCGGCGTCGTGACCGAAAATGACCTCATCAGCAAGAACAGCAGGCTCCATATCCCCACGGTCCTACGACTCTTTGACGCGTTCATTCCCCTGGGCGCCGGCAAGCTGGAAAGGGAGATGAGGAAGATGACCGCGTCCACCGTGAGCGAGGTCTGCGTGAAAAGGGTTGTGACCATCGATGAAGAGACCCCGATCGACGAAATCGCCACCATCATGAACGAAAAGAAGATCCATCTCCTTCCCGTGGTGAAAGCGGGGAGAATAGTGGGAATCATTGGCAAGAAAGACCTTATCAGGGGCATTGCCGGTGAAAATCCTGAGTAACGGGCCCGAGGAAACGTTCAGGTGCGGCTTTACTTTGGGAAAGCGCCTCAGGAAGGGAGATACGGTCTGTCTTTTCGGGGAACTGGGAGCAGGCAAGACTACGTTCGTGAAGGGCATTGCCTCGGCGTTGGGCATTCCTGAGAGGGAGGTCACCAGCGCCAGTTTCACCATTATTGCGGAATATACGGGAACCGTGAATGAAGCTTGTCTGCCTTTCTACCATATCGACCTTTACCGGCTTCACGGAGCTGGTGAACTTGATTCCACCGGCATAGAGGAGTATATTGGTAAGGACGGAATTTCGGTCGTCGAGTGGGCCGAGAGACTGGGCGGGGTGGAAGGCTCTGTATCTGTGAAGTTTGCCATAGTGGCCGAGGACAAAAGGGAGATCACCATCGAGGGAATGGATGAAGCGGATCGGAATAATCTGTAAGACCGGGCGACCTGAAGCTGTTGAGATCCTTCGGGAGCTTCTGCCGTGGCTCAGAGAGAAGGGCGCAGAGGTCTTTATTGATATCGAGACCGCCCGATCCCTTGACGTAAAGGGGTATCCGCGTCCCGAAATACCGCCCCTCTCTGAAGCGGTGGTGGTGTTCGGCGGCGACGGGACCATGCTCTCCGTTGCCCGGATCGCCTGCGAAAAGGATATCCCCATTCTGGGCGTAAACCTGGGAGGCCTTGGGTTCATAACCGAAGTCCAGAGGACCGAGGTGTTTGACGCCATGGAAGGGATACTCTCCGGGCAAAGCGTGATTGAAGAACGTCTCATGCTCACCGCCTCTGTCCACAGGCACGGTGAAAAGATCGCTGAATATACGGCGCTCAACGATGTGGTGATCAATAAGGGGGCCCTCGCAAGGATCATAGAGATGGAGACCCTCGTTGACAGGATGTATGTCACCTCCTTCAGGGCCGACGGATTGATCGTGGCCACTCCCACGGGCTCCACAGCATACAATCTTTCAGCGGGCGGTCCTATTCTCTACCCCGCCATGGATTGTGTCGTCCTTACGCCCATCTGTCCCCACACGCTTACCAACAGACCCATTGTTCTTCCGGACAGTGTGCGGGTGGAGGTTACTCTGAAGTCTCCTGCAGAGGACGTCTTCCTCACCCTTGACGGTCAGGTGGGATTCTCGATGCGGCAGAACGATACCATTGTGATAGAGAAATCGCCGTTCAAGACGAAGCTCCTTATCCCGCGTGAGAGGAACTTCTTCCAAGTATTGAGAAGGAAATTGAAATGGGGAGAACGGTGAACATTGCAGAGGACATAAAGACGCTCCTGCAGTTCTGCCAGTCCCTGGGGTTTGAGAGGCTGCCGATACACATTGAAAAGAAGGGGTCAAGGGGGACAGTCTCCGAGCGCCGTATGCCCTACCATGTGCGAACCTCAGAACACGTTTCTGAAGATAACAAAGGTGCGCTCGCAGCGTTACGTGAAGAGATCGGGGACTGTCAGAGGTGCAAGCTCTCAAAGGGAAGGACCAATATCGTATTCGGCGAAGGCAACTGTGAGGCCGCGCTGATGTTCATAGGGGAAGGGCCGGGAGAAGATGAGGACATACAGGCCAGACCGTTTGTGGGCAAGGCCGGGCAAACGCTGAGGAGCCTCATCAGGAAGATGGGGATGAAGGAATCCGATGTCTATATCGCAAACGTCGTCAAATGCAGGCCTCCGGCAAACAGGACGCCGCTGCCTGAGGAGATCGCGACCTGCATCCCTTTTTTGCAAAAACAGATCGAGATCATATCCCCCAGAATCATCATGCTGCTCGGGAATGTTGCCCTGCAGGGGGTCATGAGCAATCCACACCTGCGGATTACCGCAATGAGAGGTACATTCATTGACTATGAAGGGATCAAGGTAATGCCCACCTTTCATCCTTCCTATCTCCTGAGAAATCCGAAAGACAAATGGCTTGTCTGGGAGGACGCCCAGAAGGTCATCGGAATGCTGGGGGAAGGATGACCCAGCCGCTCTGGGCCCCCTGGAGGCTTCAGTATATTATTTCAAAAAAGGGACCCGGATGTATCTTTTGCGAAAAGCATGTCCAGGCTGCGGACAGGGACAACCTCATCCTTTACCGGAGCACCGGTGGCTTTGTGATGCTGAACCTCTATCCTTACAACAACGGCCACCTGATGGTGGTCCCGTACCGGCATGTGCACTCTATCACCGAACTTTCCGACGGGGAAGCCCTTGACCTCATGAAGATGACGCAGCGATCGGTGCAGTGCCTCAGGGAGGCCTTCAGGCCGGAGGGGTTTAATATCGGTGTGAACATAGGCAAGGTCGCCGGTGCGGGAATCGAAGAGCATCTCCATTACCATGTCATCCCGCGATGGGTCGGGGATACCCACTTTATGGCGGTGCTGGGTGAGGTAAGGGTGATCCCCGAACATGTCCTGAGCACCTACGACAAGCTCTTCCCCTTCTTCAATCCCATACAATAGCTTCCGATCCCGGTAGATTATCTCCCGCCGAAAGCAGTTCGCATGTTGGTTACCACTCCCGGGTGATCTCGCTTTCCCGCTGTAACCTTTTGCTCGCCCGCTGCGTCTTTGTAGCAGAAGGAGGAACTGGTACAAAGAAATACCGCGGAATTCGTCCTGAAGGGAAAGAATGGCGTCTGAAAATCGAAAGAAAAGGGAGGTTCGTATGAAAAAAGTACTTGCTGGTATGTTCCTTGGTCTTCTGTTCACGGTTCTTACACCCTATACCTCATACGGAGAGAAGTGTGGTTGTGCTGGTAAGATGGGCGGGGATATGCCCAAGATGGAAGGAATGAGAGACCGGCATATGGGAATGCATGGTGGCGAGCATCGCATGTGGAGGGGTCTCAGAGGCCTCGGGTTGGATGAAAAGCAAAAAGAAGCGATAAAGGAGATCAAAAGCAGAGTGATGAAGGATACCATCAGGAAGAGGGCGGATATCCAGGTCGCCAGGATAGAATTGAGGGATATCCTTGATAAAGACGTTGTGGATATGAACGCTGCTGAGGCGAAACTGAAGCAGATATCATCGATGATGACGGAGATGCGCCTGTCCCACATAAAAACGATGGAGGAGGTCAAGGCAAGACTCACCCCCGAGCAGAGGAAGAAATTCAGGGAAAACCTTCAAAGGCACGGGAGCTGGGCAGGCGGCCGTGCCGGAATGAGCCCGTACGGGAAAAAGGGGGACAAGGAGCAGGCGAAGGGGCGTAAGGGCAATTAGGAAGTTTAAGGGACAGCATACGCAGCGTGTCGATGCCGGATCAGTCCGGAACGGCTGCGGCGAGGGATGATACGATGGCAAACGCGCAGGCCTGTTGTTACGTTTTTCATCTTGCCCGAACCGGTCCTAAGGCATTACAATTGAGCGAGATGACCGCACCCGATGAGATGCCGGCCGATGAATACTTCATCAAAGCAGCTCTTTCAGGCGATGACGAGGCATTCACCGAGCTGGTGCGACGTCATAAGCGAAAGGTGTTCAGCATCGTCGCCAGGTTTGTGAGGAATTCCCATGAACTCGATGATGTCTGCCAGGAGACATTTATGAAAGTGTATCAAAGTCTGAGAAACTATCGGGGTGATGCCCCGTTTGAGCATTGGGTTTCGAAGATAGCGGTGAATGCGTGTTATGACGCACTTCGCAGGCAGCGCCGCAGGCAGGCCGAGGTGCCACTGGAAGATGTTGAGTTCTGGCTGAGCGAGCCCGCCTCAGATTCAGGCAACCCCTCCTGGCAGGAATCGTGGGAGGTTCTGAGGCGTGCGCTGGAGGCATTACGTCCCGATGACCGGCTGGTGATCACCCTGCTCAACCTGGAAGAGAAATCCGTGCGTGAGGTTTCGGCATTGACCGGATGGAGCGAGGCAAAGGTGAAGGTGCGTGCCTTCAGGGCACGAAAGGAACTTAAGAGAATGATGGAGGATGGCCATGGAAAATGATCGGAATGGAGATGCGCTTGACAGGTTGTTTGCCGCTGCCCGCAAGGCTGAGCCTTACCGGTCCGGTGCGGAATACGGGTTTGAGACCCGTGTTATGGCAAGGATACGATCGCAGCGTGAAGGACAGATGCCTTTCCTCCTGTGGTCATGGCGGCTTATCCCGTTTTTTGTTTCTGTTGTTCTTTTTCTTGGGATCTGGACCTATACATCTGAATCTTATCCGCTCGTTGACATAAGCGCACTAACCGGGATCGGGAATGAGGAGACGACGCTTGTGGCTTTTCTGACAGGTGAATGAGATGAAGAAGTGGAAAGCGATAGTGAGCATTGTCATCGTGTTCTTGCTCGGCGCACTGGCGGGCACCCTTGTGACGAATACTGTGTGCCAGCAAAGAACGGTGAACCTTATCAAAGGTGAAGCAAAATCAACGAGGGAATTCATTGTCCGGCGGCTGAACCTTGAGCTTCACCTTGATGCGGCTCAGCAGGAACAGTTGCGCTCCATAGTGCAGGAAACACATGCCGAGATGAGGAACCTGCGCAGGCAGTTCAGACCTCAGACTGAAGAGATACTCGCACGTTCCCAGGAAAAGGTTCGGGCAATATTGCGGCCTGACCAGCTTGAAAAATACGAAAAGACAGTGGCAGAGCGCAGAAAGAAACGGGCGCATGAAGAAGACAGCAGATAGTTCCGGAAGATTATAACAAACCTACAGGAGGTAGCTATGCGAAAGACCGCAACGGGTAGATGGCTCAAGGCCTGGTTCCTTTTTTTTGGCGTCACGTTTCCCATGCTTCTCAGTGGCTGTGGATCAAATGATTCTCTGCCAACGTGGAACATCACCGGCAGTTCGTTCATATACCATACGACAAACGGCACACCCGGAGAACAAGGACCGGATCTCTTTGTGTTCACGCAGGCAGGTGGCAGCCTCTCCGGAACGACACCTCTGAACCAGCCTATCACAGGCAGTGTCAGCGAATCGACCGTTACTTTTTCCTGGGTTGGCAGCGATGGAGCTACGTATGATTATAACGGGGAAATAGAAACGAACGGGACCACGATGTCCGGGACGTGGACAAGCACCAACGGGCAATCAGGGACATGGCACGCGATAGTGAATGCGTCCCCGGCGGTCGACATCACGGGGAACTGGAACACCTTTCATACGACAAACGGCACGCCCGGAGAACAGGGACCGGATCTCTTTGTGTTCACACAGTCAGGGAATGGTATTTCGGGGACAGCGATACAGGGCAGCCAGCTCAAAGGCACCATCAGCAGCCTGACCATTACTTTTTCCTGGGTCGGCAGCGATGGAGCTACGTATATTTATACTGGGACAGTGAGTGGCGGGACGACGATGTCGGGCACATGGACAGCCACCAACGGGCAAGCGGGCACGTGGCGTGCGACAAAGGGCAGCTGAGAAGAAAGAGCCGGGGAGGGAGGCATCGCAGGGCGGTCCGTGCAGGTGAGGGAGTGTCCCGCCTCCCTTCTTTCTGAAAAACGAAAAGCGAACAGTTCTGACCGTGGTTCGCAGCAAGCCTTTTAGATACTGTGGATCAGATAGATCGCGAGGAAGACCCCTATGGCCAGGACCGACATGGTGAGGAGTATGTCAAGGATCAGAGAGGGCCGGTAGGTATCTTCATCTATTTGCCGCTCGACCTTCTTGTACCGGATGAAAGAGAGCACGCCCATGAAGGTGCCGAGAAACACGAGGAATATTCCAAAGAATGAAGAATAACCTGTCGGCGGAGCCGCGGGCGTTTCTTTCCCGATGAAATACGACACCTGTTTGAGGAAGAGGGCGAACTTCTCCACAACGAAACCGAAAGCCATGATCCCTATGCTTGTCCTTATCCACGCCAGGAAAGTCCTTTCGTTCGCCATGTGAACACGGCGGTTAAGGACCTTCGGCGATTCTTTCCCTTCAGTTCTCACCGGCATACTGGTTCTCCCCTGGATGTGCCATCCCCGACAACAGGAAGCTCTTGCCAAAGTGTCTGTAAGAGAATTATTTCATTGTCTCTCAAGGAGTGCATACCTTCCGTCCTCATCAAGTACATGAAAGCCCAATTGCGTAAGTCCCGCAACTTCTTTTGCCTTTGTGATCAGCAGCAATCTGCCGACCCGTGCAAGAAAGGGCTTCATCTCATCCCTGTTCCCGACCCTCACGATCCTCCGGTCCGAATAAAAGACGATGCTCGGATTGTTGATCCCGTAAACGATGATCTTCTCTTCCCTGTTCAGTCTCTCCCTGGCGTAAAGGCTGTATTTGTGCAGCGTGCCCTGAAGCTGTCGGTTAGCCATGGGCAAGGCCTTTACAGAGAGGAGCAGGAGGAAGGTGACCATCATCAGCGCTATGAGACCATAGAGCGCCCTCCCGGTAACAGCGGCGTACATGCAGATGAGTGCCAGGGCACAGGCCATAAGACCTGCGGGAAGTGTCCAGCCGGCATCGGAGATCCCGAATGTCATGAGATATTTTTCAGAGATCAAGAAGGCAATGCCTATGGCAACCATTATAACAGCAATGCCGGCGTTTGCATATTTTCTCCACCTCCCGTTTGCTGCCATGCCTGCAGAGATGAGGATGACCGCAGCAGGTATCGCAGGGAGAATATAATTGGGGAGCTTTGTCGTTGACACGGAAAAAAAGAGGAACACGAAAGAGAACCATGTCAGGGCAAACAAATCTAGTGCCGCCCAATGATTGAGGAGCGAGGAGTTCTCTTCCGGCGGGCGCTTGACTGTCATCCGCAACTTGGTGCGGTCCTTCAACCCTTGTCTGATCCCCGCGGGCAGAAAGGCGACCCAGGGCAAAAGTCCCGCGATGAGGACGGGGACGTAGTAATAGAAAGCCCCCTTGTGGCCTGATATGACACCTGTGTAGCGCTTGAAATGATGTTTGATGAGGAACTGCTGGATGAATTCATTGCCGTTTATTTTGAGCTGTGCAATGTACCATGGAGCCGAAAGCGCCAGGAAGAGGAGGACCCCCGGTGCGCTGAATACCCGTTTCGTCCCCTTCACCCCCTCTGTGAGCAACAGATATGCGACCGCGACCCCAAAGGGGAAGAGGATGCCTATGAGCCCCTTTGTGAGAAAGGCAAGGGCCGAAAAGACATAGAGTCCGTAAATGTACCTGCGCGCACCTTCCCGTGATTCGAGCGAAAGGAAGAAAGAGAAAAGGGCGAGCGCTATGAAAAGGGCCAATGCCATATCCGTGACGGCTGCATGGGAATATACAAGAAAGCACACCGAAAGACTCAGGGAGAGGGCAGCGTAAGAAGCCCGTTCCGTGTCGCGGAAATGCCTGACAAAGAGGAAAAGTGTCAGACAGAGGAGAAAACCGGAGAGGGCAGAGGGAAAACGAGCACCGAACTCGTTGACGCCGAAGACCTTGTATGAGACCGCCATCAGCCAGTAAAAGAGGATGGGTTTGTCATAGCGGTTCTCGCCGTTATACGTCGGGGTTATCCAGTCACCGCCTTCGACCATCTCCTTTGTTGCCTCGGAGAAGACAGCCTCATCAACATCAAAGAGGGTGGCGGAACCAAGCCCGAAAAAGGACATGAGAAGAGCGATGGCAACGAGAGGCAAGAGGAATTTTGTCATGAAGTGAGCTATTTCTCTAACTTCTTCTTATCTTCCGCAGGGTCTTCTTCCATTCCTTTCTTGAATCCTCTTATGGCTTCCCCGATGCTCTTTCCAAGGGACGGAAGTTTACTCGGTCCGAACATCACAAGGGCGATGACCAAAACAACCACCAGTTCCGGTAATCCAAGGCCAAACATATATCCTCCTTTTCCACTGCGCGTTGGCAGAACGGCATGTTTAGTATACACGTTAAGGCGTTGCTATTGGCACAAAAAAAGTTCGGGAGTCTCTTTTCATGCCTGACAGTGAGGGTTCCCATCAGTGGCAGTACCTCCCTTCCAGGAAATCCCTTGCATACCGTTCGGCGGTCCGGTCGTCGTGCAGTTCGGCATCCAGCTGCCGTGTATACGCGATAAGCCTGCCCAACTGGTCAAGGATGACTTCCATCTCCTCCTTTCTCAGGTTCGCGATGCGCGCGATGAGAAGATCCCCTTTGGCGCTCACAGAAAAGCCGTATTCTTTTAAGACAGTGGAGATAAGGCCCACCCTTCGGGATCGTTTCGTAATGTCCGTAGCGCCCCCGGCAAAGCGGAAATAGATGTGATTGTTTCTGGCAGTCTCACTGCAGAAGGAGTCTACGACCGTGAAATGGTAACCGAATCTCAGATTCAGGTTCGCATAGTCCTTTGACGCCACCGCCAGGTTGTATGGCGCGTGAGCTCCCGCATCCGTTACGATATCAGGCATCCTCATCATGCTTGAGAGAAAGTCGTTCACTTTGAGAGAGACCGTTGTGGACTTCCAGACGCCGGGGGAGATCAGGCCCGTGACAATCGCCCGCAAGGGAAGCGAAGTGATGCCATCAAGGGTCACACTGCTCTTCTTTTGGGTGTCCAGCGCCCCCCCGATATCGACGACCACGATCTCTGCAGGTACCGGAATATCAAGTCTTACTGCGATCTGACCGCGCACCTTTGGCTCCTGTGCGTTCTCGACGAGCTCTGTCACTGCCTTCTCATGGATGAACCGGATGATGTCGTGAATGGTTTTGCACCCTTCCGGAGTGAAGTCGTCCATCAATGGGTCTACAAGATTGAGGGGGGCGATATACCTGAGAATATATCTCTTCTTCCTGAACTCGTGGAGATTCTCCATTCTCGCAGAACGTGCGGCAGCGCTCTCAAGGAGTTCTTTTCTTATTCCCCGGTATAGTGCAGCGTTGCCTTCGTCGTCCGCATCAAGAGTGATCTCCTCTCCATGGACAAGGACGACCGTCGCGTTGCCGGTGTTCACCACAGTGGGGACCTTGAACTCCCTGCAGAGGGATGCCATATGGCTCGTGGGTGTTCCAATGTCGGTTACGATGGCCGAGACATAAGGCATGACCCGCACATAATCAGAAGAATCGTGCGCCGCTACGAGTACCGCTCCTTTGGGGAACAGGTCAAGTTCTTCGGGATGTCTTGCGATGAAAACTTTGCCGGCGCCAATACCTCGCTGAATGACGACGCCTGGATCCCGGGTCAGAACCTTTGCATTGGAAGGGCCATCTGCAGTTTCATCCAGGCTGCCCCTCCGGGACAGCCGGAGAGCGGATAATGAAGAAACAGCCGTTTCGTCCACCTTCAGAGGCCGCGTCTGAAGGATAAATATCTTTCCTTCCCTGTCGACGGCCCATTCAATGTCCTGTGGCTTCCTGAAATGTCTTTCGATGAGGATCGCCTGCCTCGCAAGTTCTTTGGCCTGCTCCCGGGTCAGGCTCTGCCTCATCTTCAGGTCGTCGGGAGTTTGTATCGTCTCAATCCCCGATTCTTTCCCTTCGATTGTCATAACCTCTTTGCCACCCGTCTTACTGTCAACGATCTCAGGGTCCGCCGTCTTCTCCAGTACGTAAAGGTCTGCATCGGAACGCCCCTCAACTACGGTGGAGCCGAGTCCCCATGTGGCATTGATAAGCACCATGTTCGGATCGCCAGCCGGATGAGAGGAGTACATTACGCCGCTGGTCGCCGCATGGACCATGACCATGCATCCTACCGCCATCTTCATCTGTCCCAGGGGATAGCCCGATTGCCGCTGATAGGATAGAGCTCTTGGAGAAAAGAGACTGGCCACTACCTGCCGGTACGCTTCAATGACCGCACTACGTTCAAGGGGAACGTTCAATCTTGTTTCGAACTGGCCGGCAAAGGAGAAGTCGGTGTCCTCTTCCTCAGCGCTGCTTCTCACCGCGAGAAAACAGTTTTCGCTGCAGCGCGCCTTCATTCCTTTCAGTGCCTGTTCGATGGCGTTGCCCAATTGTGACGGGATTTCAGCAGTGAGGATGGAATCATGAAGTTCCCTTAGCGCAGCGTCAGTGGTTTCCTTGTCTGTGAGCGTCTCGATCTTTCTGTCCAGGTGGTTGTGCCTCATGAATACGTCATAGGCAGCGGTTGTCAGAACAAAGGCCGCCGGAACGTCGAGGCGCAGGTAATTTCTTACCTCAGCAAGGTTGGCGTTTTTTCCCCCAACGGCGTGGCTGTTGTCCCATGAAATGTTGTCATAAAAAACGACCATTTCACCGGGGGATGGGATATCGAAGATCATTCTTCTGATCCGGTCGTCGATACGGTCGACCGCGTCGTGAAGGTGGGGATATTTCTCTTGCGTGAGGAGATCGAAGTTGAGCAGGGAATCACCCAGCGCCGTGGAAAGTTCCGAGTAGGCCTTCTTTACATAGGAGATGTCAAAGAGATAATCTCCCCCGAGTTTATCACCGATATCGGTGATGATCTCCAGAGCACGGTTGTTCTTCTCAAGGACCTCCTTGAAATGCCCAAAGAGAAGGTCAAAGGGCAGGATACTCCCCCTCATGCGGCGTCCAGGCCACATCATCTTCTTCAATCGCCCTGCAAACTTATTCACCGTCATCTGATCAGTGCACGCCGTATGGAGGCCTTCAACTCCTTGATCTTGACGGGTTTTGGAAAGAAATCATGCACTTCCGCCCTCAATGCCTCTATGGCGGCGTCAAGATTTGCAAAGGCTGTTATCATGATGACCCTGGTTTCGGGGTAAAGTTGCTTCACTGTCCGCAGGACCTCCATGCCGTCTATGCCCTTCATTTTGAGGTCTGTGACCACAACGTCAAATTTCTGATCCTTTAAGCGCGCAAGTGCCGGCTCGGCATTCACGAACGTTTCTACCGTGTATCCGTCCTGCTCAAGTGACATCTTCGCCATATCACCTACGATTTTTTCATCGTCGATGACCATAATCCTGTACGTGCTCATCTTTTCCTCCTAAGTTTTAAGGACCGGCAGCTCGATGGTGAAAGCGGTTCCGGTTCCCACGGTGCTCTCCACCCTGATGGTGCCTTTATGATTTTTTATTATTCCGTAGCTCACGGACAGTCCCAGGCCTGTTCCCCCCACGCCCTTTGTGCTGAAGAAGGGATCAAATACGTGTGGCAGGAACTCGGCGGGTATGCCTTTGCCCGAATCCTTCACCACCACCTCCACCGCTTCCCTGCTTTTTTCATATCGCGTTGCAACTGACAATTCTCCCCCGGGTGACATTGCCTGGACGGCGTTCACCATGAGATTTACGAGGACCTGCTGCATCTGGTGGTCGTCCACGCGGACCCGGGGCAGTGCCTGTTGCCAGGGACAATTTCGTTTCAATTTTGGAGATGTCGAGCATATTCTGCACCAGCGCAAGCCCTTTGCGTACGACCCCGTTGATGTCGGTTTCCTGCAGGTTCGCCTCTTTCGGCTTCGAAAAATCAAGAAGGTTTTTCACGATCTTCCGTATCCTCTCTGTTTCCCCCTCCACCTTGTCCATGAAATCGAGTCGCTCCTCCCTGCTCAGCCTGTCGTAGAGTTCACTGTATGTCTGCGCGACCATCGAAATGTTGTTCAGGGGGTTGGTGAGCTCATGGGCAACGCCGGCGGTGAGAATGCCGAGAGACGCCAGCTTCTTGGACTGTATGATCTCCTCTTCCCTGTTCCTGAGTTCGTCGGACATGAGATTTATCGCCTTCATCACCGAGCCGAGCTCGTCGGCAGACCTGGGGTTCTCGATCTTCCTGAAATTCCCTTCAGATATCAACAGGGCGAGCCGCTCGATCTCTCTCAGGGACCGAACGATCTTCTGGGAAATCAGATGGCTGATAATGACCGCAGAGAAGAGGACGGCCCAGAAGGAATAGAACAATGTCTTCTTTGCACCCGAAATGATATCATTGACCCGTTTTCTTTCCAGAATGGTAATGGTCTCGGAGAACTCCTTCAGTTTTTTCCCCTCTTCCCTGAGCTTTGTTCTCCAGTTGGACGTTTTCCGCGTTTCTTCTCACGTCCTCCACCGTGTCGGAATATCTTCCCAGGTGCGCGAGCAGCTGCCGGAGATTGTCTTCACCGATGGCCCTGGATATGTCGTCGCTCACCCCGCCGATCGACTCCCGCGTACTATTTATCTTGTTCTTTATGTCGAAGAGGGCTGATTCATCCCGGTAGAGGAAATAGTTCTTTTCCGAAAGCCGCATCTCAAGAAAGGAGGCGTTCAGGTCGTCGGCGATCTCCACAAACCTCAGCTTTGTGAGGATGAGATTGAGGCTCTGTATGGCAAAGAGACCTATGAGCACGATGAGAGCCATATTGAAGATGTTGGAAAGTACGATCTTTCGTTCGATCTTCATGGTCTTAGTCTTTCATCTCCGCGGGAACAGGGCACCGGGGGACCTCAGACTGCTCTCTTCTCACCGGCAGGTACCACAGTACCCCGTCCGCAGTCATGCATATGCCTGCCACAATGAGCAGAGAATCCAGCACCGTTAGTATGCTGAAGCCGAAATACTGCACAAGGCCGAGTCCAAGACTCAGGAAGGAGATGCCCGAACGGATTAATGAGAGCCCGGTCCTTGCCCGGGACTGGAGCGTGCGATAACATGCGGCCACGGTGCGCTGCCCTGCCAGGACATTCCTCTCCCGGGCAAGATGGGTGCGCTCCCTGCTCGCAGGGGACGGGTAGAGTATGGTGGAGTGGCCCGCAAGAAAATCGCCAAGACGCCCGAGCATCGTCTTTTTTGTGGGGACTGCTGTGCCCGCCTGCTCGATAAAATGATAGTCTTCAAGGAAATGCAGGGTCGCTGCCGTGACTTCCACAAGGGTCTGATGCCCCGGCGGTCTCATTCTAGATCTCCTCACCTTGAGATAGACGAACAGGCCGTAAGCGCCGATGGAAAAGCCCGCAGCCATCAGCAGCCAGAAGAGAGAAGACGTCGGCAGCAGCCGGTGGGCGCGAACAAGGGTGTCAGCCATGGCGATCATGCCGAGTCCCCACCTGAGAAGTGCAAGGCCCGTTCTCCCCTTTGCAAGGTCGTTTCTGTAGCATGCGAGCCTGGTCCTCCACTGGGCCATCGTATTGCGCCAGAAGGCCAGAGCGGTTCTTTCAGTTCCTATGAGGCGTCCCGGTTTTGCATGGAGGAAATCCTGAATGAACCACTCGATATCCTCTCCGAGGGCCACTGAGAATTCATACTTCCCTGCCTTGATCGACCTTTTGACCTCATCCCGTACCCCGGGATCTTCGGGATTGTTTGCAACAATGACCACCATCTCCCCGTGCCTTATTAGCGGGAACCACTGGCTCATGAAAAGCCTGTCACTGTCAAGTCCCGATAACAGTCCTGGCGGTACCGGCATTCTCTCATCATATTCCACAAAAGGACATTGATGATGTTCTGAAAGTGCCTGCAGCAGGGCACGGCGGGGAACATGGCAGTCTTTCAAGAGTATCTTCTCAAGGTCAATCCCTCTCGCCGCAGCCGCATCTTCTGCCCCACGAAGCTCCTTCTCCGTCAGGATGCCCCGGTCCAGCAGAGGGAGAAACCTTTCCGCCTGGGCACTCCAGGCGGTTTCCTCCTGGTGAATCCTCGCCGCAGTCCTTGTCACATCAAAGTTCTTCATGGCGAAAAACCACCTTTCCCCAATCACACGTGGGTCGGCCGTAATCAGGGACAACAATCTCCATATCGCCGAAACAATAGGGAAACTGCCCTTTTATTTCGTCTGCCGGGACATGCCAGTGGAGCCCGTCCGCCACGAGCGCGAGCCCGGCTATGATCAGAAAAGAATCGAAGAGTGTCCATGCGATGTTCCCGGTGCCGAAATATGCCAGAAGTGCCAGCCCCACGCCGGATATGCTCATTCCGGTCCTAATGAAAGCCATTCCTGTCCTTGAGCGGGCCATGACCGTGCGGAGTCGTGCCATCACGTTTCTCCTCTCCGCAAGGACGGTCCTTTCAAGGGCTAATCCCGTTGTTGCCCAGATGCCGGGTGAGCAGGGCCTTGTCAGGGGAAGTGGGGATGATATCCCTTCACCATCGTGTCTTTTGTGAGCAGCGGGAAAGACAACGTCCCAGATCGTTGTTTTCTCCCCTGTCCTGATGACCGATGCAAAGCTGTCCCTGCCTGCCCGCCGCCCGGGGAGATACCAGTAAAACCCTTCCATGAGCAT
The DNA here is from genome assembly GCA_963699545.1 of Nitrospirota bacterium. Lineage (GTDB taxonomy): Bacteria > Nitrospirota > Thermodesulfovibrionia > Thermodesulfovibrionales > UBA9159 > JAMCQB01. Next base: position 140,212 of record CAVOUE010000004.1, read on the forward strand.
CAAAGAGCCCGTAAGGATAAGGGCCGCATAGAAAATCGTCCAGAGGCCCCCGGGGAACTGCCTCAACAGCGCAATCCCAAGTCCGGCGAAAGCGATCCCCGTCCGTGTAAAAGCAAGTCCTGTGCGGGCGCGTGCCATGATTGTCCGGTAGCATGAAAGGCTTGTCCTTTCCTCAGCGAGATCGGTCCTGTCGCTGGCCAGGAACCTGCGCCTCATCACCGGTGAAAGATCGCGCCAGCCGGTGCGCAGTACATCTGCACCTTCCACCTGTTCTGTTCTGGTAAACACAGGGTCACTCCCGGGATTTGAGACTCCGAGGACAGTCGTGCCCCCTGTGGACTCGGTGGAAGCACAATAGAGTTTTTTCCCGGAGATCTTTCTGGCAGGGACATACCAGACAAGGCCGTCGACAGTCATAACGACACCAGCCGCGAGAAGCAGGGCCTCAAATATGGTGAGATATCCGATCCCCAAGATTCTCAAGAGCACAAGGGCGACTGCCATAAAAGATACGCCTGTGCGGATGAATGCAAGCCCTGTCCTTCCCTTTGACAGGGACGTCCGGTAACATGCCATGAGTGACCGCCTTTCCGCGAGGAATGTCCTTACCTTGGCGAGGGGCGTCCTGCCCCCCGAGGGAGGAAAATGGGGATTCAGATCATAGCTGTTTTCGATGATCCTGATGAGATCAGAGGGCAGGGCAACAATGTAGTCGATCCGGCCAACCTGCAGGGTCTTTCTGATGTCCTCAACCACCAGAGGGTCATCCGGATCATATGTAATTACTTCAGCCCGTTCCTCCGTCACGGACAGCGGAAACCAGAGGGCGCTTTTTTGCCGCTCCATATCCATGCGTTTGGTGATGAAGTGGGAGGCCGCAATATTCTCGTCATACTCCATGAAGGGATAGCCGTAATACTCGGACAGGCAGAAGAGCACTTCATGTTTCGGGAGCCCGTGGCCGATCAACACGTCCTCGGGGTATTGCCCGGAATCTTCAGCTTCCTTCATCAGCCTTTCGAACTCCTCTGACGTAAGAAGTTCCTTTCTTAAGAGTCTTTCAAACTTCCTTTTTTTCATTGTGTTGCACATCTCTCGACGAAATTAGTCGGCAAAGAAGCAGAGTGGTCAGGAGGGGAAGGTCATAGCGGCTTTCCGATACCTGGTGCTGGTCCTTTGTGATTCTCTTATCCTTCGATCACCGGGTCTGTATCGGGCTTATGTTCTATCGGGTCTTTTTCCTCTATCTGAAATGGTCTTTCTCAATCCCCTGATGCCCTTTCCAAGCCCCTCGCCGGGCGTGTTGTCAGCCCGAGGGGGTCACTTCACCACGAGGATGGGACAGGCGGCATGGGTAATTACCCGTTCTGTGCTGCTGCCCATGATCGCCTTGTTCACGCCGCTCCAGCCGCATGTTCCCATAACGATGAGATCATTTCCCTGCCTGCCTGCGGTCTCAACTATCTTGTCTCCGGCGTGTCCCTGTTCCATGACCGTTGTTATGGACACGCCCTCTCCTGAGGCCAGCTCTTTCGCCTTGTCCAGAATCTTTTGCGCCTCCGCGTGAAGGCTTTTCTCTATGGAAGCGGTCCTGAAGAACTCCACCATCTCCTCATACCGGGGGATCACGTAGATCGCGGTAATCTCAGCACCATCGAGTTTCGAAAGCTCACAGGCCCTCTTAAGGGCCTTTTTGCTGAAGTCCGAGCCGTCAAAGGGGACGAGAATGGACCCGTATGTGCCCGTGCATTCAGTACAGGGCTTCTTCACCACGAGGACATCAGTGGTGGAATTGATAATGACATGGGACGTCACGCTGCCCATGAGGAGTCTGTTCAGTCCCTTCCTCCCGTACGTGCCCAATACAATAAGGTCCGCCTCTTTCCCCTTTGCGACATCAACAATGACCGTGGGCGGATCGCCCTCGCAGAGCAATGATTGCACTTCTACTCCCCATCCCGACGTGAGCATTTCCTTTGTCTGGACGCAGACCTTTTCTCCGATCTTGAGACGCTTGTCCAGCTGGTCCGGAGCTATTCCGAATTCCTCTTCATCAAAGAACACCGCATGCACGAGGATGATCTTCCCCCCGTGCCTCTTGATCCAGTGCGCGGCCTCGGTGAGCGCCGCCTTGCTGGAAATGGATTCATCAAAACCAACGACGATATTCTCATATATGGTGTTCACCGCTTTATCCACCTGCTGTGCAGATATTCTCATTTTCTTCCGGGGTACGCAAGGGACCCTGCGTATTAGTGCGCCCCGCCTCCTTTCCTGAATACCATGCCTACACCGAAACCGGCAGCCAAGGCTGCCATGATCGAGACGATGCCATACAGCGCCCCGTTATTTCTTGCCATGCCCGCGAGGGACTTTACCATGCCGACCTGCTCCACAGAGACGTGGGTCTCTGCGGTTTCGACCACCTTGTGGTTCTTCACCGCGTATACGGTGATCGTGTAATCGTCCGGACGCGCCTGATAGGGCCAGTCCAGGAGCACGTAATAGTTCTGACTCCCGTTGTTTTCCGTCAGGTTGATCTTCCCGGATGTCACCGAGTAAAGGGATGACGACTCCTTGAATTTTACGAACTCACCAAACCACTTCTCTTTTTCTCCCGCATCGGCCACGGGTTCCATTTCAGCATGTTTCGCCAGGGCCGGGTACCCGATCACCTTCTTGTCCATCTCATCAGTGCTCAGGATGTCCTCGATCTTCCTTGTGCTGTGAAGGGAATAAAGGTTCGGCACCTTGTTAAAGGTCAATTGTCCCACATTCATCCATAACACTCCTGCCACCTTGCCCTTCTTGCGCAAGGCCTGTTCCCCTTCAGCAGAAGCGATCTTGATGATAAGGTCAGTGCCGGGATCGGATACGCCTCTCACGCTCACTGAACCCCCGTGGTAGAAAAAGTCGATCGAGATATGGTCATGATTTGCCTTTGCGGTGAGTTGCGCCGACGCCCTGTCGGACACGATGAACGTTGACAGCAGGCAAAGAATGACGGTGCTGAACCATAAAGGTACGTTGAACATTGAACGTTGAACGTTGCAGTTTTCCATTAGTGTCCTCCTCCCTGGTAAGAGCAACGACGGGCTTAGGGTAAGATCAAAGACCATCTTTACAGTTACCAGAAGCACGATGCCTGCAAGGATTATCTTGAGCTGGTCTGCCTTGAGCTTCCGTCCGAAGACCGCGCCGACCTGGGCGCCTAAGGTTGAACCGATCAGAAGGAGTACTGCGAGGATAAAATCCACGCTGTGGTTCGTATAAGCCTGAAGAAAGGTGACCTCAATGCAGTTAAAGAGGATCTGAAAAAGACTGGTGCCGACGACAACATGCATCGGCATCCTGAGGATATAGACCATCACAGGGACCATCAGAAAACCGCCTCCTACGCCCATGACAGCAGCAAGGATTCCGACAAAGCCTCCGAAGATGACCGGGACGAGCACGGAATGGGTGACCCCTGATTTTTCAAAACGGGTCTGCAGAGGAAGAGACTTAAGAAATTTCGCCATGCGCGATTCCTTCTCAGGTGCCGTGTCCTCGATCTTCTTTTTCTTCATGCTCTGAGGCTCTCGATAAACATATAGGTGCCCACAATCCCGAGCATCAGCACATAGGTTATCTTTATGACAAAGTCCGCATTGCCCATGGCCTTGAGGATCTTTATGCCCTGGACGCCTGCAAGACCGCCGGCAAACCCCCCGACCAGGAGATAAAGCCCCATCTTGAAATCAACATTGCCGATCTTCCAGTGGGCATATGTCCCTGAGGTCGATGCAGCGACGATCTGGTTCGAATCCGTTGCAGCGGCAACGGTTGAGGGTATACCGAACATTATCAGAAGCGGTGTCATAAGAAAACCTCCGCCTACTCCGAAGAGGCCTGAGAGCAGACCGACTGCGAGGCCCAGCCCCACAGGGATTAAGACGTTAATACTTGTTAATGCTACCGGCAGATAAAGATACATTTATATTCCTCCTTTTTTCGTTCTATGCGACATGCGCATTCTTTGCCATGGTGACAATCGGCCGTGACGCTGTTTTTACCAGCTTGTTAAGTACCTTTGCGTTGACATTCCCGTCATTGGTGACGCTCGGACTTAGAAGGACCATGTCGATTTTCGCGTTCTGTCTCAGGATATTTTTTATGGCTGAGATCGCGTCCATGGCTGCTGTGCTGAAATCAACGGCAATGCCTGACTTCGTGCACTTCTCTTTCAAAGGCCAATCTTCTTTTCATAGTCTTCGTTATTCTTTTTGTAGTCCTCACTGATCATTTCCCTTGCGGTTTTGTGCATGCCGGCCTCGGCAAAGGTGATTGCGGTCATCATGTCGTCGAATTTTTCGAGGACCTTCCTCTTGTAGATCAGCAGTATCTCGATGCCGTCATTCATCGTCTTTGCGAGGTCCAGCGCATAGGAGAGACCGTCATCAAAGTTCTCGTCATGATACGTAACAAACAAAAGCTGATTTCTCTTCATTGTCTTCTCCTTTATGCTCCAACTACCAGGACAGGGCAGGGGGCCAGGTCAATGACTTTTTCGACGATATTTTTGCCGAACAGTCTGCTGAACCAGTTTGTCTTGTTGGTTCCCATGACTATCAGGTCGCATTTTTCATCTTCTGCAACCTCGACGATCTTCTCGGGGACCTCGCCTTCCTCCAGACGCGTCTTCACCAGGGCGCGTTCGGCCTTTGCAATATCACCTATTACGTGCGATCTCCTTTCTTGCCCCGTTGTCCAGCACGTCACCGATATTCCTGATACCGACAAGATTGAGATCTCCCTCATTGGCGGGAACCACCTTTACCACAGTTACCCAGCATTTTTCGTCCTGGGCAAGCTTAATCCTTGGGTAAGGACGTCTTTTGAACCGTTTACTGCTATAAGAATTTTTCTATAACCCTTCATTTCGGCCTCCTCGCTAAATCTATGAGATGTAATTGCAATGCTGATGCCAAGATGTAACTCTATGATTTATAGTGATAAAGTTGATTATTGCCTGACTTCAGCGTTTCATATTGGAACTGCGTTGAACAGCTGCTGATCGAAGCTTTGACCGGGCTTCGGTTTAAAAACCTTTTCATACCGGTGACTTGGCGACGAGGAAGTTCACGCTTCAAAAGGCACTTTAGCGGAAGTTCTGCCAAATTACCGTTTCAATTATGAACATCGTCCTGTCAGCCGGAAGGGTTGAGTCACATGCGTGATCTACGATAAGATAGACAAATGATCATGACAGGTTCGCAAGGAATTTTGAGGCGTGCGACTTCTCTTTTATCCGGGATATGCGTAACCGTTCTCTGTCTGTCCTGTTCGCAGGGGATCGACAGGGAAAGATTTCGGAATGCCGACCGTGTTGCCTCTGACGTGCAGCGTGCGGTTGTCGATCCTGCCGGCTACCAGCAGGTCGAGGAATTGGTGCAAAGGCTCTCGGACGAGGTAATGGCGCTCCAGGCCAGGGTGAAGTCAAAGAAAGAGCAGGAGTTGGCAGGGGAATATTCGGCGCTCCTGGGTATGTACCGGGACGGGTTGACGCTGCGGAGGTACCAGACTGAATTCTCCGGCCACGACTTCGTGCCCAAGGGACTCATCTATGTGGGTCAGGACGTTGAGCCTATCGTGACGAAATACCGACTTCAGACGGAATCGCACGTATTCGGACCGACCCAACAACACTGGAAGAGCATATCAGAGGATTCGATCCAGGTGATCTGGTATAACGCGGACCAGCAGTTGAAGAGGATAGGGGCGCTCCTCAAGGGAGAAGGCTAGGGAGTGTTGATTTCTTTCGGTGACTATTCTTTGTGAGGCAACTCATTGCGACTAATATGTACAGATTTTCATTATTTGCTGTATAATATTGTATGAAGTTCGCTTGGGATGCTCGAAAAAGCGTTGCCAATAGGAGTAAGCATGGCATTGATTTCGAAATCGCTAAAGCACTCTGGCATGACGAAAACAGGATCGAGATCGAGGCGCCGCATCCTGTAGAGGATAGAAGAATCCTGATCGGGCGTCTTCAGGAGAAGCTCTGGACCGCCGTGTATACTATTCGGGGCGCGTCCACCGTCAGGATTATTTCGGTGAGGCGTTCGAGGGATAAGGAGGTTGCATTATATGAAAAAGGAAAGATTGGCTAAGAGCGTAAGGGAGTTCGACCGGCGTTTCGATGCGGGCGAGGATGTTCATGAACTGATCGATATGGAGAAAGCAAAAGTAGTGCGGCACGGGAAGAAAGTCCGGCTGACGATCGACGTCGCAGAGTCCCTGGTGAATGAACTCGATGAGATACGTCAGAAGATCGGAGTGGACAGAGGCGCCTTAATAAAGATCTGGCTGCATGAGAGGGTGACGCAGGAAAAGGCGACGCGGAAAGCCAATACTTGACACTACATGGTTGGGAAATACGATTGAGAAAGTGGGATGTGTCCCCAGTTAATTTACACTGCATTGTGGCACCAATGAAAATAGATAATATTAAGACCAATATCTTCTTCATTTTGCCAATTGCTATGTGGTCGGCATTTTGTGGAAGCCTTCTCAGGAAGCCAAGCCAATTCTCTTCCACAGCTACCCATCGGAATGATGTCCTTTTCCCTCTCGTTGTTTTCGCAATAGTCCTGCTTCTCGCCTCTGTAATTGCGATTGGCTGGGCGGGACCTTCGGACGCAATCCAGAACCCTGGCGTTATCACTTCGCAGCCATCGAATCCGAAGGCAGAAGGCATGAATATAGAGGATGCGAAGCGTGTTCAGAAGTGTCGCGATAAGATTGACAAGCTGGAAGATCAGATCAAACAGCTCGAAAGAGGCATCGAGCACATGAAGAAGGTTGCGGAGAAGATCAAGCTTGTTGATCGTAAGATAGAAGAACTGCTGCCGATCATCATACCTATGGTCGGAACCGACCCGCAGAATGTCATGGGCAGGAAGCGCAAAGAGTTTGCAGATATGTTGGCCAACAAGCTGAAGATGGTGGGCATCAGGCTCGACCCGGGGCAGCTTGAGACCCTGACCAAGTCCATAATGCGCGGTGGTCAAAGCGGCATAGCTGATGCAATGTCTATCTGCTTCCAGATTGCCGAGCTATCTGCCGTCCAGGCTATCAAGAACCAAGTCGCCGCGGACAGGGCTTCCGGCAAGAGGGGCGACAACTTCACCGAGGAAGACGCCAGAACCGTCTCCGGCGCCATCGACCACTTCAAGAAGGAAGGCACGGTACGGGGTGACCATCGCAACGATCCAGCACACGCGGCCGGCGACCATACTTACGCCAGCCTGAACAATTCCAAGTCAACCGGTGATTTGGCTACCGCGCAAAAGGACGGCATTGAGATCAGGGGCTTCAGCATCTCACCCGCTGACATTAAGACCGCCTCAAATATGAGTGGCCAGGGCGCGGTGGTGTACGTATCCGGCGTCATGAACGGCCAGATGAAGGCGAGGCTCACCCAGGTCAACGATGCAATCGACAAGCTCAAGGGAGCGATTAAGAGCCTGCGCGGCGGGATCCGCAAGCTGGAGCAGGAAATCGAAGATATCGAGAAGGCCAAGTAGGTAAAAAAGAGTCAGAATAGTTGGGAAATACGATCGAGAAAGTGGGATGTGTCTCTAGTTATTCTCTGAAACACGCGAGCCTGAAACAAGCGCCGGAGAATCGCGGGTCATGGCAGGCATAACAATTTCTGCGGACGTTTTGAACACACCACTAAGGAGAGACAGATTATGGGCATCTTGACTTCGAAATTATTTACAAATGCCGACCAAGCCACTGTAACAAAGCTTGAGGATTGTGCAACCGGACAACCCAACGAGGCTCAGAGCCACTTCACGATCGGTCAGACCGGCGAGCACATCAAGAAGGTTCAAGAGGCGCTCAAATCGGTTCAAGAAGAAAATCCAGGCCTTGGTATACCGGAATTCTCAGTGAATGGAGTTTACGATCAGGAATTCGCCAACGCGATACGCGTCTACAAAACGAAGAGAGATATCCGAAACTTCGCGAACCAGATTGACGACATTGTCGGCGTAAAAACGATCCGCAGCCTCGACGAGGAAAACAAGAGCGATCCGCCGAAAGTCAATCCAAGTCCATCACCGACGCCAAGGAAGCCGGGCGAATTTCCAAGGCCGCTCCCAAACTGTGTGCCTGATTCTGATTGTCCATCCTCAAGAGACTTTGATGTGACCCTGTTAACCGGTTTGTCTGGAGGGGAGGTCGTGGAAATTGGTAAATTCTTTTTTACAATCCGAGATACAACGAACGGTTTATCTACAACTTATCTCCTCATGGTTGGTGGTTTCGGGGCCGGTAGCCCAATCAGCGTGGCCGTTGGGGGCGGCACAAAGCACTTCACAACGAGCCAACCGGTTCGGGTCACCCGATTCGGACCATTTGGCAGCATCGGCTCCGCCACAAACGTTGCGGGAGTTCCAGTGAATTTTGCACTGCTAGTTTTGGGCTTTCATCCAGATGGCCTGGTTCCCCGCCCGACTGCACCGATAATGATCGATACGGGACCAATTCCAATACCAGGTGCCAGCATCCTCGCAGGACAATTGAAGATCCTAAGCCTTTGCAACGGGCAGCCCGGAGCAACGCGTCGGGTCCTGGGCATCAACGACCTTCCATCATGACGGCAGCGTGAGGAGAGGATCGCTGCGCGGGTGCCAGTGCTCTTCGATTTGCAGGCAGGGAAAAACACTGAAGACAGAAGACCCAGCCCAACAAGCGGTTCAAGCCGACACGAACAAGCGGCGGGTTTTCGGCGTGCGAAGGTCTTTCGCTTCGTTGATCGTCTTTCGTGGTTCGCGCCGCTTGTCCGTGCGGCTTAACCTGGGCGCTCCCCACTCGCTCCGCTCGTGGGGACGTATAAACGCTGACTAGACACCGTTCGGTCGGATACTCTTATGAGCGACGAGGTCGATCTAGCGCTCAGGCGTGTCGCGGCGCATTTGAGCGAGACGCTGACGGCGCTCGACGGTCTCAACGACTTCTATCAATCTAGCGGACATTTTACTGGTAACTGAAAGGAGGAATATAACAATGAGCATTGCCGCGCGTGCCTTCATGGATCCAAGGAACACGTACATCGTCGACAACAACGATCCTACAGCGTTCGACAAGTCGTTTGCGGGGATCACTGGTACCCATCCAGAGCAGCGGTGCTGCGGGGACTGGGCACCCTACTGGAAGACCTTTAGCGGCCTTTACGTTCAGGTCCCAGATAGACCCGAGGCGCCATACTGGAAGCGGATCCCAGAGGGAGGATATGCTGAGCTTTGGTGTCACGAGTGCAGCACCGCCCTCGAAAGAGGGTGGTCGGAGTTCCTTGGCGGGCTTGAGTTCTCTCTCCAGCAGATAGCTCCAGCCCTCAGGGCCGTAGCGATGGTCGCCTCGTACATGCCCGGCGCCGGAACGGCCGTCAGCGTTGTCATCAACACGTCCCTGACCCTCGCGGAAGGGGGTTCTGTCGAGGAGGCTGCTGTAAGCGCCCTTCGAGGTGCCCTGCCAGGCCAGCCCGCCTCGGGTGCAGCCTTCGACGCGGCTCGCTCGATCGTGAGGGGTGACTCTATAGGCAAGATAGCCATCGACGGGCTCATCGGAGGGATTTCTAACGATCCATCCGTTAGGAAGCACATCGGTACTGCCATCGACATCGCCAAGGACGTGATCGATGGGAAGCGTATAGACACCCTAGCTCTGGAGAAGATCAAGGAGAACCTTCCCGACTCGGCCAAGGGCCTGCTGGACGTGGCCCGATCCGTGGCCGAGGGAAAAGACGTAGAAGACATCGCCATCCGAGCGGCAGATGCGGCATCAGGGATCACGGGCGCGGGATCTCTGGAGGCCGCACAGGCTCTTCGTCGTGCGGCAGAAGAAGCGCGCAGCAAGGGACAGGCCGCCGTCGACCAGTTCATGGCTCAGGTAGCTTTCCATGGAGTGCTCAGCCAAGTGCCCGGAGCTTTCCGCGAGGCTGTCATGGCAGGCCTGATCACGGGCCAAACAGAGAAACTACAGTTTATCGGCACATTCGGATCGGTGCCCGAGAAGAACGTGCCGGTCAATGACAGCTACTTTCAAACAGGGCAGAGGCTCATCGATTCGGGTGCGAAGTACAAGGGCAATCTCATCTCCGACATTCTCAACGGCGGTGTGTTCACCATCGACATCGACCAGCTCGATGCCCTGAATGGTGTGTGGGGCAAGCGAACGGTTACCTACAAGGCGAATGGGCCTTGGACTTCCAGTGAAAGGCCGTTGACGGACGCATGGCGCCGAGGCTTTACCATCGCCTTCGGAGTTTGCGATGGTTCGTCCGAGCGAGATCCCGGTCAAACGGCGGTCTACCAGACGATGGCCGAGGCGGGGGGGCGGGCCGGATTCGACGCCGGACAAGCGGTGCAATTTGCCCGTACCAAAGCCGCCGCCAACTCCATCATAGACAAGCTTCAGGCCCAAGAAGGGTTCGCGGCGGAACAAGCGGCCAAAACCGACCGTTCCGTCAGAGACAAGCTTAAGAAGTTCGGGGACCAACGTACCTCAGCCCGGAAAAAACCGCATTAGCCCTGAGAAATGAATATGAATACGATGAAATGCTGGCTGTGTGATCCAGCTCAATATGCCTGGCTTGAATATGGTGACTTGCGTGTCCCAAGGTTGCTATTCGAGGACGAACATACTTTTGTTATCATCCCGCGTGAGTCCCATGTCAAGCATCATCTTCTAGTCGCTCTGAAAGAAAAGAGAGGACAGCACAGGCGGGGTTTGATTGACTGCTCAGCTGAAGAGTTGGCTTATCTTGGTTCAACAATCTCATATTGGTGTGTCGTTCTCAAAAGAATGAAATATGACACCATGTATGCTGGTTGCTATTCTGACGAGGGTCACATGCATTTCCATCTTATCCCGCTGAGTCATACAAAGGATAAAGGATCGGCTGGTAGCGCGATGCAATGGCTTGCTGAAAAAGAGAAGTTATCCGATCTTAATCAATTTACTGAGATGTCTGATGCTCAAAAACGAGAAAGACTAACCACCGTGGAAACGCTCGTATATGAAATAAAGAAGATTGAAAAGGGCGAATCGGTTGAGTGAGCCGACGATGAGGAAAAGAACGCCACTTACGCAGGCCATTGCGAAGGAAGTTCTGGAGGATTTATATCTCGTCAAGGGCCAAATCTTTGGAAGATATCGCTCGTCAGTTTAACTGCACCAGACCAATGATCCAATTTATTATGGAAAAGCACGGCATCGAAAGACGCAGACGCTCTCAGGCGCGTGTTCTGGCAATAAAACATGAAGAACAGAAAAGGGGACAGGCTAGTTTATTTGAATGAATGATGGCAAGCGATGAGAAGACAGAGAATCACGAGGAACTGTCACCGCAACTACTGACTATTGAGGTTATTCCTCCTTGAGCAATCTCCAGAGGCTCGTTCTCGATATACCGAGGATCTCTGCCGCCTTTGATCTGTTGCCACCGACCGTCTCAAGGATCTTCTCGGCATAGTCCTTGTTCAGTTCGTCAATAGTCAGCACCTGGCCCGGCTCGCGAGTTTCGATCTGGAACATGGTGAGGCTCTGGGGCAGACTCTCCGGTGTGATCACAGGGGTCTTCTCCAGTATTATCGCCCTTTCGATGATATTCTCCAGTTCCCTCACGTTGCCGGGGAAGCTGTAGCGCATGAGGATCTCCATGGCCGGTTTCGCCATGCCCGTTATCTTTTTGCCCGACTTGGGAATGTGTTTCTGGAGCAGGTACGATGCAAGGGGTTCGATGTCGTCTTTTCTGTCCCTCAGTGCGGGAATGAATATCTCCATGACGTTCAGTCGGTAATAGAGGTCTTCCCTGAACCTGCCCTCTGAGATAAGGTTCTTTACCGGCTGATTCGTGGCAGCGACGAACCGCACATTCACCCTGATCGGCCTGGTCCCGCCCACTCTGTAGAATTCTCCCTCTTCGATCACCTTCAGGAGCTTTGCCTGGAGGTTCGGCGCCATCTCGGATATCTCGTCAAGGAAGAGGGTCCCCTGATCAGCGATCTCCACCAGTCCCTGTTTCGTCCTCACCGCGCCGGTGAAGGCCCCTTTTTCATGCCCGAAGAGCTCGCTGGCGAGGAGGTCTTCCGTCAGGGTCGCGCAATTGATCGAGAGGAAGGGCATGTTCTGCCTTCTGCTGGTAAAATGTATGATCTTGGCGAGGAGGCTCTTGCCGACCCCTGTTTCGCCGGTGAGCAGCACATTGCAGTCCGAGTCCTTTATCCCTTCAATGACCTCCAGGATCTTCTTCATGCTCTCGCTCTTGGCGATGACGGAGATCGTCTTGTTCATTCCGAAGTAGGCCTTCAATGCCACGTTTTCTTTCCTCAGGACCTTTCGCTCGTGGATGTTCTTGACCTTCAGGATGAGTTCGTCAAGGTCAAAGGGTTTGGTGATGTATTCGTAGGCGCCTTTTTTCATCGCCTCCACCGCCGCACCGATGCTGCCGAAACCGGTCACGATCATTACCTCGATCTCCGGGTCTTTTTCCTTCGCCCTTTCGAGCAGTTCGATCCCGTTCATCTCGGGCATCCTGACATCAGTGATGAGGACGTCGAAATCATCGCGCGTGATCTGCTCAAGGGCCTCACGTCCGTTGCGGGTGCCCGTCACGTCGTATCCTTCTCTCTTGAGAGTGTTGACGAGGTGCTTGAGGGTTATTTCCTCGTCCTCAGCGATAATTATCTTGAAATTCATTACGGCCTTTCCCCCGACGGCAGCACGATGGTGAATGTTGTCCCCTTGCCCTCCGTGCTCTCCGCCCTGATGTCGCCCCCGTGCTTTTGTATGACGTTGAAGACAATGGCGAGACCGAGCCCCGTGCCTTTGTCTCTTGTAGTATAGAACGGCTCAAATATCTTTTCTATGGTGTCCGACGGGATTCCCGCGCCTGAGTCGGACACCCTGATTTCGACCACCTCTCCTTTTCGCTGCACCGCAACCTTCAGTTCCCCGGAGCCGGACATGGCAGCGACGGCGTTCGTGAAGAGATTGATGAAGACCCTCTCCAGCTGCTCGCGGTCAGCAGAGACTCGTATCCCTTCAGGCTCAGTTCTCCATGGTGAACGTTACCCGATAGGTGTCTGTGGCGGTACTGACAAGCTTGTACGCCCCCATGATCAGCTCGTTCAGTTCCACTTCCACGAAGACAGGGTTCCTTCCCCTGGCGAATTCCAGGAGGTCGCCCACAATGCCCTTTACCCTGATGGTCTGGCCGACAATGTCGCCCACTGTCTCCCTGATCACGGGAGAGGGGGTCTCCCCTTGTTTCCCGGGCAAGTATCTGGGCCGAGATATAGATGTTATTGAGGGGGTTGTTCAACTCGTGGGCAACCCCTGAGGCCAGGGTCCCGATGGCTGCCAGTTTCTTGGTCTGGAGAAGTTCCTGGTTCTTCTTCTCTATCTCTGCCTCTCTCTCGGAGAGCTGCTCTTCCATTCCATTGAATTTCCTCATCAGCATTCCCACCTCGTCACGCCCCGAGGGAACGGGCATTCTGGAGAAGTCCCCCTTTCCGGTCCTTTCCACCAGATCGATCACTTCTCTCAGACGTTTTACCACATTGTTGCTTATCACAAAGAGCGTGCCGATCCCGAGTATCAGGAAAAAGGGGAAGAAGATGAGAATGGCGACCTGCGAGATGCGGATAACCCTTTCGACGTTCTCCCTCGCGACCTTATCGAGTTCCTTGGAAAAGACCAGGATGTCTTCGCCGTACTTTCTGAGGACGATTATGTCCGAATCCAATGTCCTCAGCGCTGTCAGCGTCTCATGATCGGGAGCGAGGGTGAAGACTTCTTTCAGGAACTCTTCAACCTTAAGGGGCTGTTCCAGAAACGTTGATTCAAGGAGAGGAAAGACTCTGGCGTAACTCTTATGCGTTACCCTGAGATTCCGGAAATGTTCCGAGACACCCGCAGCGAGCAGCTCAATATGATTAAATCGCCACTCATATTCGTGCAGGCTTTTCTTTAGCTGTGACAATTCGCCGGACTTATCCATGAAAAGATTTTCATTGATGATGCTGTTCAGCTCTGCGAGGTATCGGTGAAGTGCCTGTGATTCTCCCGGGGCAGGGCCGTAGAGGAAGAAATTCTTTTCATGTCTCCTGAGCTGAAGCGATTTGCTTCTTATGGTGTCAGTGACCTCCAGATACCTTATTTCGTTCCTGATCTCGATAAAATTGATGTATTCGAACACTGCAAGGGCGCCTATGACGAATGCACTGATGACAAAGCTGAGAGCTATCTTCTTCTTAAGTGACATAGGATTCAGAGTCTCCGCACGCTATTTTATACCATTTCTCCCTGTAAAGTATAAGCAGGGCTTACCGGGACGCCCTGCGTGCGTACCTGATGTATCTGAAAAGGAAGTAGAGCGCCAGGAAGGTCACGGCAAGGAAAATCGCAACGTGTTCAATTCGGGAGATGTCCTTTTTAATGATCTGGAGACTGTTCCCTCCCATGTAGCCGGCACCGACCATGAGCGCGATAGTGAAGGATGCGGAGACAGCGTCTGTCAACAGGAATTTCAGTACGGACATCCTCATCACTCCCGCCGCGAGAAGTATCTGGGCCCGTAACCCGATGAGATGCCTCCCGAAGAGCACGACAAGAACTCCTCTTTTCGTAAACTTCTTTTCCAGGAACGAAAGCTTTTCAGGGGATATGATCTTCTGGAACCGCTTATGGGTGACGATCATGCGGCCGTATTTCCTTCCCACGAAATAGAGGAGGAGATCGGTGAGCAAGACCCCGGCATAGACGACAAGCAGGGCAGGGGCCGGTCTTACCACATCAGTGGATATCAGAAATCCGCACAGAATGAGGGTCGTATCTTCCGGAAAAGGAAACCCGATGCCTCCGAGAACAAGAAGGACAAGAAGTCCCAGATACGGGAATTGCTCGATGATGGGTGTAAGCTGAAGCATGGGAGCAGCACAGTCGCCTGCAACAGGAACCGCGACGCTTGTTGCAGGCATTATTTCATTTTCTCACGACGAGCACAGGTATCTTGGCGTCTTTATGCAGCACGCCGTAGGTCACGCTTCCGAGTACTGCTGCCCTCATGGCCCCCCTTCCGCGGGAACCAAGGACGATGAGGTCGGCCTTTGATTTCATTGCCTCCTTGACGATTTCATCCACCGGGTGTCCCGACCTGATAACTTTCCTGAATCTGACGCCGCTCCTTCTACACAATTTTTCAGCCCTTTCCAGGTACGCCTCTGCAGCCTGTCTCAAGTAATCTTCTACCGGCTCTATGAGCCTGGTCGGTGCAGAAACGGCGGGGATTGACTGGGTCAATAAAGGACTTCTGTCGATCACGCTGAGCACGGTGATCGCGGCGCCTGCCTCGTTCGCAAGCCCGACTGCATATTTGACCGCTTTCCATGCGGTTTCAGAACCGTCTGTTGCTGCGAGTATTTTAGAAATCATACATCCTCCTTTTGCTGCGGCAATACTCTTCCTCCTTTAGTCACTGTATCACAAACAGAGACTCCGTCAAACTGTACCTTTCAGAGGGAATTCCTCTCCAGACGTTTTCCCATGGTCCGTATGCCGCCCATGGAGCCCAGTTCCTCAAATCCGAGCTTTTTCCAAAATGAGATGGACGGATGATTATCAGCTTTGATCGAGACGACAAGTTTCTTTATGAATGAAGAACGCCAAAGGTTTGTGGTAAACGCGGTGTAAGCCTTACCCCCGTATCCATGACGCCTGTCTCGGCTGTCGGATACGATGAGGGTGATCTCAGCAGATTCCTCGCCTAGATTATAGAGTCCGATGAAGCCTATGCACTTTGATTCAACTTCTATGCAGAACAGGATCGTATACGTTCTTTTCAGCCACCACCAGACCGAAAGACACCCTCCTGACAGCAGCTTTCCCGGTCCGGCAGTCCTCAAGACATCTTCACTGCATAACCACTCCCGGATGAGAGGAGCGTCAATGATCTTCAGAGGCCTCAGTCTGACGCCGTCATGCTCAATGCGTCTCGGGATCCTGAAAGAGAGAAGTGGCGGTCTCACCCCGAACTACGACCTTACCACCAACACCGGACAGGGTGCATGACCGATGACCTTTTCAGCGACACTTCCCATGAGGAGTCTCTTCAGCCCGGTCCTGCCGTGAGAGCTCATGACAATGATATTCACACCCTCTTTTTTCGCAAGGTCAGTAATGATCTGGTACGCGTCGCCTTCTCCCACAAAGCTCTCCGCCTTTATTCCCTCCGTTTCTGCCTGGAGCCTGATATCCCTAACATACCCCTTTGCCTTGCTGATCATCTCGTCCACGGCATTGGGGGCCTCCGCGTAAAACTCGGAAGGGACATCAACTACTGACACCACCCTCAGTTCACCTCCATAAGACCTCGCAAAGTCAATGGCCCTCTCTGCCGCAATCCTGCTGTACCGGGAACCGTCAGTGGCGATGAGGATCTTTTCCCATCCGACACGTGAACCATTGGGAACGACGAGGACATCTCTCTGACTGTGGCCGATGACCCTTGCCGTGACGCTGCCCATCAGAGATTTTTCGAGATGACGCGTCCCTTTTCTTCCCATGATGACCAGGTCGCAGTTCTCAGCATCCGCGAGGTCAACAATCCTCTCGTAGGGCTCGCCTTCTTCTTCGATGGATTTTATCAAAGCCCTCTCGGTATTCGCGATTTCCTTCGCGACCCCAAGGGCCTTTTCAAAGGGTTGTCTCAGGGCTGTCCGTATATCCGGCACGCCCACAAGTTCCAGGTCCCCCTCGAAGGAGGGTATCACCGAGACGACAGTGATCCAGCTTTTCTCGTTGGAAGCAAGCTTAAAGGACTCCCGGAGAGCGTGGAGGCTGGATTCTGAGCCGTCCACGCCAACGAGTAGCTTCCGGTATCTTCCCATGCCTTATATCTTACCATGCTCCAGAACTTCCTGTGCCGCCTGACGCTCCGCCCTGCGTCCCTGCCACATGGCCTTCAGGATTATAAAGGCTCCGGAAAGGAGGGCAAATGCCATTATAGCAAAGCTTGTGCTCTTCAATATTTTCACCGCAGACTCACTTAGTGTCCCTATGATCCCCAGTTGTGACATATAAACCGGTACCATCAATCCGCGGCTGAAAAGAACAATAACCATTATTACGCCCATGACCATTTTAATCATGACGGGCTTTACGTAAGTGGTTCCCATGGCGCCCAACTGGATGCCGAAGAGAGAGCCTGCCAGGATGATCATGGCGAGTCTGATGTCGACCAAACCATGCATAGCATATTTGAATGATCCCCCGAGGCCCATAACAAACGCTATCACCAGTTCCGATGCAGAGGCCATCAAACTTGGCGCGCCAAGGACATAAATCATGGCGGGGACGCCGATGAAACCTCCCACCGCAATGGTCGCTGCCAGCATGCCTGTTGCGAAACCGAGAGGTATAGTAAAGAGCACGGAAATCTTCGCATTCAAGCACTTGAAATAAACCATAGTGCCGGGAATATTTATGGACTGCACCCAGTGCGCCAGTTTGGTAACCGTTTCTTCCTCATGCGAGGTTCCTGACCTGTTGGTCTTCCATGCATCCCGAAGCACAAAGCCGCCCACAACCGCCAGTATCACGACGAAAGCCGCGCTCACGTAAAGGTTTGAGCCTGCTTCTCCAAATGCCTTCTTGATGCTCTCCTGGATATGGGCGCCATAGAGAACGCCTGCCTCAGCAGAAATGCCGAGGACTATGCCCATCTTGACGTCAACCTGTCCGTATTTTGCGCGCTTGAGAGCACCGATAAGCGCTTTCGGGAACTTATGGCACATATTACTTGCCACGGCTACAAGTCCGGGCACGCCCATGCTCATCATCGCAGGCGTGAGAACAAAAGCGCCACCTGAGCCGATAAATCCACTCACAAGACCCCCGACGAATCCTACGAAGAAAAGGTAGATGATATGTGCGGTATCGAGATTGATGAAATTGGATGCCTGATTTACTATGTCGTGCACGTTATTTTACCTCCTTTCTCTTTTTTGAGGCCTCGATACCCAAAACTGTCCAGAAATTGCCTGTAAATGAGCCATGAAAGAAAGAGAAGATGAACGCCGTCAGGACCGGCAATATGGCATATAATCCGCCCCTGCCGACATATTCATTCACAAGATCTTGCTTCACTAACAGGATTGTGTACAGCGCTAATGAAATAACCCCCATAAGTATCAACTTGCCTATGGGCTTTTTCTTTGTTCTTCCCATGTCTGCCTCCTTTTAGTTATGGCACTGAAAGTGCCCGATTTATTTTTTCTCAGACACTGTCAGCCACAACTACCAGCGGGCACTGGAGATTCCGCCATGCATCGGAAAGCCCTGTGCCTTTCCCCTTGCAGTCAACCTCCAGGTTCTCTGTCGACTCGATGACCGCAAAGAGGATCTCTTTTTCAACGCGGTGTAGTCGATGATCGCCTGTTTCAGACACCCGCTTCTCTGAACCAGCCGGTGGCTGATCCCTTCTTTCCCTAATTCTGAGATGCATTCATCAAACGCCGTGTCCGGAGCATCGGTGGATGAGACATACAGAATATCCAGACCCGCTCCGATCCTTTTACAGGTATTCATGGCGTATCTGAATGTTCTTCTGTCCACCTGCCCTTTCATGAGCGCGAGCAGGACCCTTCTCTCGTCCTTCAGGAATTCCCTGGCTGTTTCAAACTCCCCTTCCTCTGCAAAGGAAACCGCAGACATCAGGTCTTCTATCTTCTTCTTCATGCTCCTCATGGTAGCGGTTACCTTTTCGCTCCGGGTGCCGAAATCCGTGCCGTTTTCCGTGCAACCTGGGTATCACGCTTCCGATCCCTTGCCTCCTCCCGCATGATTTCCCTGGCTGTTTCAAACTCGCCAGCCTCCGCAAAGGTGATTGCTGTGAAGATCTGTTCAAATTTCTTTGTGAATCCTTTCATTATCTTGTTCCTCCTTTTACTGATTACCTTTCTTATTACATGTTTCGTGCCAAGCGCGTTCACAGACCTAACCAGCTGAAATTAAGTGGATATTATCTTCTGTCAGACGTGAGCAGAAAATCTTGGAAGATGCAAAGTGCAACAGGAATAAGATCGCGGTGAGAGGATGGCGCCATAAATCGGCCTGCGGGCTACCGGCAGGACCAAAAAATATACTGTTGATATTTGCAATGGCAGCAGACTATATGAAACGCCACGGGAGAGAGAGACCAAATCTTGTTCAAGACGGAGAACATGATACAATTGGGTAGTAAACTCCAGGAACAGGAAAGGGCAGGTTCCTTTATGCCGCATGCCGGATTAATGGATGAGAGTGCCATGGGACCAGAGGAAGGACCGTTACAGCGGGCGAGACTTCACATTCGGGGTGGCAGGAGAAGGTTGCGACAGGGGAAGCTGCCCGCCGGAATTGTCACCCTTTACGATGCAGTTTGTTCGGCCCTCGAATGGTATTTTGCATCCCCCGGGCGAAGGGAGGGGCTGATTATCAATGAAGATGATGACCTCCGGGATGATAAAACCCTTTATGAGATATTAACTCGCTCCGGGGTGCTCGACGGTCGTTTTGATTACAAAGCGTTTAACAAGCTGATAGAAAGGGTGTTGTATACCGACTCTGTGGATTTTGATCACCAGGAGATGTTGCATGAAGTTGAATCCTTCATGACCCGGCTTGGCGTCATGCCCTTTGATGAAGGAGAGCTTCCCCCGGAGGACCCCTCAACGTTCTAAGGAATCCAGGAGTTTCTCCGGCATATACAATCAGTTATTGCCCAGGACCAGTGCAACAGCTTCCTCAATCCTGTCCACCAGGTGGATTGAGATATCTCTTCTGACATCTTCGCCGAGGCTGTCGATATCGGCCTTGTTCCTCAACGGGAATACCACGGTTCCTACTCCTGCGCGCCGCGCCGCCAGTATCTTTTCCTTAACCCCTCCAACGGGGAGTATACTTCCGCTCAGCGTCAATTCACCGGAAATTGCTACGTCCCTTCTTGCCTGTTTTCCCATGAGAAGGGAGAGGAGTGCTATGGCGATGGTGGCTCCTGCGGAGGGACCGTCCTTCGGGGTCGCTCCGGCAGGGACATGAATATGGATATCGTGGGTATCAAAGAAATCATCCCTGATATGGAAAAAGGAGGCATTGCTCCGTATATAGCTCAGCGCTGCCTGGGCCGACTCCCGCATAACGTTCCCCAGAGAGCCGGTCAGGATGAGTTCCTTATTCCCCTTCATTTTCGCCGCTTCCACAAAGATAATATCTCCCCCTACGTCGGTCCGCACGAGACCTGTGGCAACCCCGATCCTGCCGGTTTCATCAGCAACTTCAAAGAAATATTTTCTCGGACCGAGGAATTTCTCCACTTCCTCAGAGGTGACCGTGATATTCTCTGCGGCTTTGTGGTGGACGAATTGAGAGGCGATCTTGCGGCAGACCGTGGCGATCTGTCTCTCAAGGTCTCTGATGCCTGCCTCCCGGGTATGTTCCTGGACGATTTTCAGAAGGGCGTCGGCGGTGAACTCGGGCGGATAATCCGCCAAACCCTGCTCCCGTATCTGCCTTGGCACAAGATACCCCAGAGCGATCTTTACCTTTTCATCCTCGGCATAGCCGGTGAACTCCATGATTTCCATGCGGTCTCTGAGAGGGTCTTGAATAACGTCAGGGATATTCGCAGTTACGATGAACAGAACGTTTGAGAGATCGAAGGGAACGTCGAGGTAATGGTCAATGAAGCTGTGGTTCTGTTCCGGGTCAAGCACCTCCAGAAGGGCAGAGGCAGAATCACCCTTGAACTCCTGCCCGATCTTGTCCACCTCATCCAGCATGATGAGCGGATTGATGACCTGAGAGCGGCGTATCTCCTCAATGATGCGTCCCGGCATCGCCCCGGCATAAGTCCTCCGGTGACCCCGTATCTCAGCTTCGTCCTTTATTCCGCCCAGGGAAATACGGGTGAATTTTCTTCCCAGGGCATCGGCCACGGCCCTCCCCAGAGAGGTCTTCCCTGTCCCAGGGGGTCCCGCAAAGCACAGGACAGAACCCCGTGAGGATATGGTGGATGTTCGTTTGCTCACGGCCTCCCTGACCGTCCCTCTCACCTCGTCCAGTTTAAAGGGCTTCGTGATGTAGTGGAATGCCCCTTTCTTCATAGCCTCGACAGCCGAATCCACCGTTGCATACGCGGTTATCATGATGACCTTGGAATCAGGGTATCGAACCCTCGCTTTTTCGAGAAGTTCGACCCCGTTCACCTTCTCCATTTTCAGGTCGGTCATGATAACATCGAAATCCGAGGTGCGCATTCTTTCCAGGGCTTCCATGCCATTGGCCGCAGTGACAACAACGTAGTCCTCTTTCTTCAGTATGTGTTCCAGATTCTTTCTTGCAATCTCCTCGTCATCAACCACCAGGATCCTGGGTTTCTTGTTCGCTATCAATATCTTCACTGCGAGATGATCCAGAATTCGTTCCTTGATCCGGTCCAGACCGTAATGCCGCTCATTCAGGATCCTCTCCGCCCTGCCGATGTCCAGATTGTCTTCCGTCTTCTTGTTCCAGGGAATGCTCAGGAGATATTCGAGATAGGTGAGCCCAATGGCATACTCCGCCGCAGATGGACTTATCTTCGACAGAGTCTCAAGTTCCCTGTGGGCGATCTGGAGGACACGGTCGGGCATTGCCGACGAGGTGAACATGTCCCTCAGCCCGTCGATGGTTGATGCCGGGAGTTGTTCCCCTGTCTTTTTAAAGAAACTCATCCTTCACCGGATTTCATCGTTATTCCGCTGCATGCCTTCTATAAGAATAGCATTGTTTCTCCGTGTATTCCAGCGACGAGGTTCTTTGTCTTGTGCGTGAGACAATTGTCCCCTGCATTGTTGCATGAGTTTTACCTGATGTTGCTTATTGCAATATCACCTGTTAGAATAAAAATATGCTCAGATATCAGTCGAGTATCCGGCAAAAGATAACTCTCGTATACTACGGCACGGTTGCCGTTGTTGTTGGTCTCTCTCTTTTTGCCTTCCTTGAACTCAGGTTCCTGGAAAAAAAGATAATGTTCGGAGAGGTGATTTCGGAATTCTTTGATACGACATTGGAGGTCAGAAGATTTGAGAAGAACTTTTTTCTCTACGCGAAGCAGGACGACTACCGGGAAAATGCCCGCTATGTGGAAAAGGCCCAGGAACTGCTCGATAAGAATCTGAAGGGTCTGAGCACCATTACCGAGCTTGGGCAGATCATCTCTCTGAGAAGCGACCTCAGACGCTATCAGGATCTCATGAGAGAATACGCGTCCGCCGTTCCTGAGGTGGTGAGACCAGCACGGGGCGGCGGTCCTGAACAGCACGGAATGGAGAGAACGATCCTGGAGGGAAAAATAAGGGAAACGGGCAAGAACATTATAGCGGTCTCAGAAGAGATATCGAAGACCGAGCGGAAAAATCTTCAATCCATACTCTACAAGTCCCAGAGAATGCTCATTCTCTCCATTTTCTCCCTTTCACTTCTGGCCCTTCTCATCGGCCAGGTGTTATCGAGGATGGTTGTGCGGCCCCTCAAATCCCTGGAAGAGAGCATGAGTCGGATTGCCGAGGGAAGGTTTGAGAAGGTATCCATACATTCCCATGACAGGGAGATCGTATCCCTCGCCACCGCCTTTAATAAGATGCTCAAGGAACTGGAGTTGAGGCAGAAACATCTTGTCCAGTCAGAGAAACTGGCATCCCTTGGAACGCTCCTCTCCGGGGTGGCCCATGAATTGAACAACCCCCTGTCGAACATCTCCTCGTCATGCCAGATACTTATGGAAGAGATCGGAGAGGCTGACGGGGAATATAAGAAGGAATTGCTCTCACAGATCGATGAGCAGACGGACAGGGCCCGGAACATCGTCCGTTCCCTGCTTGAGTTCTCGCGGGAAAAGGAATTCAGGAAAGAGACGCTGCCGCTCAAGAGTCTTTTCGAAGAGACCCTCCGGTTTGTGAAAGGTCAGGTGCCGACGAAGATTTCGGTCACCCTCGATATTCCCGAGGATATCGCCATACGTGCGGACAAACAGAGAATTCAGCAAGCATTTCTCAATCTCGTGAAGAATGCCATAGAGGCGGTTGCTGACGAAGGAGAAGTGGTCATCAGGGCGAAGAAACACAGGGCCATGGATAAGACCGGGGAAACAGCTGAGCTCTACAGCACCATGAAATATCGCGGCAAGTGCACCATCGAAGGAGATACCGTTGATATCGAAATAAGGGACACCGGTGCCGGGATAGCCCCGGAGATCCTTCACAGGGTCTTTGATCCGTTCTTCAGCACGAAGGATGTGGGGAAGGGATCCGGTCTTGGGCTCTTCATCGTCCACGAGATCATAGAAGAGCATGATGGTTGTATCGCCGTGGAGAGCGAAAGGGGAAAGGGAACGGTCTTTTTTATAAGTCTTCCGACCAGGGTCGAATGAGCAGGGCGGCCATAAGGTATCGTGGGATGGATGTGCGAATGTACCTCAGAAGACATCGGAAATAAGGAGTGATGCGAATGCAAAACGGTGCAAGAATATTGATCGTGGACGATGAAAAGATCGCCCTCAGGAACCTCGAACATGTAATGAAAAAGGAGGGCTATGCAGTAGCGGCCACGCAGAGCGGCCAGAATGCCCTCAAACTCCTGGAAGAGCAGCAGTTCGATGTTGTTCTCACCGACCTTAGAATGGAAAAGGTCGACGGGATGCAGATACTGAAGAGATGTCGCGAACTCTCTCCGGATACCGAGGTGATCATGATAACAGGCTTTGCCACGCTGGAGTCGGCGGTGAATACAATGAAGCACGGGGCCTTCTTTTACATAGCAAAACCTTTTAAGTTGGACGAGGTGAGGAAAGTGGTGAGGGAGGCTGTGGAAAAAGTGAGGCTGAAGACCGAGAACAGACAGCTGAGAGAGCAGCTCGAGAAGTATCAGGGGAAGGTGAAGATCATCACCCAGGATGCCAACATGGAGAGACTCCTGGATACGGCGCGGCAGATCGCTCCCACTGACTGCAATGTCATCATTACGGGAGAGAGCGGCACGGGCAAGGAACTGTTTGCCCGATACATTCATTTCAACAGTAAACGTTCTGAGGGCCCCTTTTCTGCAATAAATTGCGGGGCGTTTACTGAAGAACTTCTGGGGAACGAGCTCTTCGGCCATGAAAAAGGCGCTTTTACCGGCGCCTCCACGATGAAGAAGGGATTGATAGAGACAGCCTCGGGAGGCACGCTTTTTCTTGACGAGATCACAGAGATGCCCCCTTCCATGCAGGTGAAACTGCTGAGGGTGGTGCAGGAGAGGGAGGTTCTGAGGCTTGGCGGAACAGAGCCGGTGCGCGTGGATGTGAGATGTATCGCTGCGACCAACAGGGATCTGCAGGACGCGACAAGAACGGGGCACTTCAGACAGGACCTCTATTTCAGACTGAATGTGGTGTCGCTGCATATACCGCCCCTTTCGGAACGGAAAGAGGACATACCCCTGTTGGGCTACTATTTCCTGAAGAAGTATTCCTCCCTGATGAAAAAGAATGTCACGGAGATATCCCCTGAGGTGATCACGCTCCTCATGAACTACGGTTTCCCGGGGAATGTGAGGGAACTGGAGAATATCACAGAGCGGGGTGTTGCCCTTTCCAACGGGACGACCATTGAGGCGGCACATCTCCCCGAAGACCTGAGGGAACTCAGCATTCGGACATTCAGGAAGAGAGAGGGGAAGATCCCTTCCCTGGAAGAGCAGGAAATGGCGTATATCCAGTGGGTGTTGAATGAGGTGGGTGGCAACAAGACACTGACCGCCCAGATACTGGGAATAGACAGGGTCTCCCTCTGGAGGAAGCTGAAGAGGTACGGATTAGAGTCCCAGCTGTAAAAGACCAGGCGCAGATCCCTCAGACCGGGTGGACGAGCACAAGCGGTTTGTTCGTGACCCCCGGCTCCCTGTCCGAGAGGATAGCTGCGGCTTTGCTCAGTTCTGACGGTTCGTTCCCTCCTGCCGGCATGATGATCATGGAGACGGAATATCCGTCTGCGACCCTCAGGATCTCCTCGTCGGGATACCCGGAGCGGATGACCTCTTTTGTCTCGACCTGCCGCTCGGTGAGGTTCTTTTTTACTTGTTTGACGAGGACAGAAGTTTGCCGTTTGACCTTCTCCAGTTCTGTCTTCTCCCCTGCGCTGTAAATGTGTATCGGCACTATGCCCAGAAGAATGACCGCTGAACCGGTAGCCTTCACCTCTTCCGAGATAAGATCCAGCGTGGCCGGTGGAACATCCGTATTGTCCAGCGGAACAAGAATGTTTCCAGGGATGATTGAGACCGGGCAGGGCGCGCTTTTCACTATCGATTTGTATCGGGGAGGAGAGAAGATGATATCCGCGTTTTCCGCGCCTGCCAGTTTTACGATCTCCTCGGCGGGGTCGCCGTCCTCGACAACGATGCGGCTCTTTGTGTCTGCCGCTCTTTCAAGGACCCTCCGTGCATCTTCCACATACCGTGCAGACTCTATTCGTGCCATCTGCTCCGCTCCCGGACCTGCATCGTAGTCAACGAACATGTTCGCGTTGAATACATGAAGCACAAGAAGTTCCCCTCCCTGTTCCCTCACTTTTTGTATCCCGTACTTCAAAGCTGTTTTTGAATTCAATGATCCATCATACGCCACCAATGCCTTCATATCACACCTCCATGATGAATATATGACTTACAAAGCATAGACTGTGCCAAAATAAGAATGAGCAATATCAATGAGTTGTTCCAGACATGCAGCCGTTTCACTGCAAAGCAGCATGCAAGGAATTACTGCGCTCCTCAATTTTCGACCGCTTGGGGCAATAATAAACCAATAGGCAACATATAGTTGCATCAGAGTTTTCTTGATGACCTCGTAATGTCGCTCATTTTCTTTGCAATTAGCGAAATAATGTGCATCAATAAATTGCTTCATAGCCGCCCTTGCAGACAATATATGTTTCAAAAACAATATGTTGTACGCTGGCATGGCTATTGCCATTAATACATATGGTTCTCATTCTTTCTCATGCGGAGGGCGGAAATGATAGAACACTGGTTATCAGATTCAAGACTTATAATTCTTATTGCCATGACTTTCATGAGCTATTTGGCCTTTCCGGGAATTTCTGCGGATCTTTGGCAGGGTCTCAGGGGGAATTTGACCGCGCGCAGAACAAAGAAGATCTGCAGAAGGAAAAAAGAGAGAGAAGAGAGGCTGAAGAAATACTGGGAGATCGACATGAGGAACTTCAAGTAAGCCTGTAGGACACGATGTAGAGGAGATAAACCAGGAGGGCCACGGGAGAAAAGCTGTAGAAATAGGGTGCAATGAACGCTGCAAGCCTGCCGAAAATGTTGTGCTTCCTCAGTATCCCTTGAAACAGGATGGACATGCCCAGAAGCATCTGAAGAGCTGCCACCGCAAAACTGCCGTTCGTTGAAAAATCATGATCCATCATCGCTGCCTCCGTATATCTCTCATTGCGTAAGGGCAGCCTTAAGGGGCTGCCCTTATGTTTCCTTTAGTGAACTGAGATCACTGCCATCTTCAGTTTTTCTGTCCCGTCAAGGATGGTATTCTCGGTTGCCTGTCTTCCCCGGTCCTCCGCCATCCTCCTGAATCTCTTTATAATTGATCTATATCGGGGCGGGCAGAGCAGTACGTCTACATCTCTGTCCGTCGCAAACCGTATGGTCGCATCTTCCGGGTCACCCTCTCCGGCAAACAAACTCGCCTTCACACCCGACTCCTTCATAAGGTGTTTTGCCTCCTCCATTTGCCTGGCGGATTCCCTCCTCGCCGCCTCAACCGCACCCGCAACATCATAATCGACAAATTGAGCACTGTTGAATATATGGAGGGCAAGAACTTCTCCCCCGTTTTCCTTCACTTTCTCCATCCCGTATCTGAGCGCTTCCTTTGCCTGCAATGTCCCATCATATGCTACTAATACCTTCATCGATCCGTCCTCCTTATAAAGTATTTTTTGATTCCTGACCATACTAAAGCATCTGCCATGCCAGAAAATAGTCTCAATGATTTCCAATGGTTACAATAAGGGTGCAGTATTTGGACTGCAGAGGGACACGCAAGTTCTTACTGCGGTTTTCTCAGGGAAGGGGTAATTCTAACTACTGAGCGCTTTGAGGGAAACGGTTGTCAGGTCTATTCCGAGAAGCCGTATCTTTTGCTGCAGGTTTTGCCTGTGGATGTTGAGGAGCCTTGCGGCCTCTGATATGTTCCCTCCGGACTCTATGAGGGCAGCCATGATAAGGCCTTTCTCGAATTGTGCCTTTGCCTCACGCATTGGCATCAGTGGTATTGCCCTTGCGTCTTCGGTCAGTTTCTTTTCCTCCATGATATATCTGGGGAGGTCCTCTTTCTCTATTGAAGGGCCAGGGGTGAAGGCTATGGCATATTCGATGGTATTTTCCAGTTCGCGGACATTTCCCGGGAAATGGTAATTCATGATGGCCTGCATCGCCTCCTTGGAAATGCCCGCGATGTTCTTATCACCCGCTTTTCCCCTGTGTTTCTCGATGAAGTGTGCTACAAGAAGCGGGATATCCTCATTCCTCTTCCTCATCGGGGGGAGTTCTATGGGGATGACGTTCAAGCGGTAGTAAAGGTCCTCCCTGAAGGTCTTATCGGCAATAGCCTTCTTGAGGTCTCTGTTCGTGGCTGCGATGACCCGCACGTTGACTTTCCCTGGATGGGGATCTCCCACCCTCAAAAACTCGCCTTCCTGCAGCACCCTCAGGATTTTCACCTGAAGGGGAAGGGCGAGTTCACCTATTTCGTCAAGGAAAAGCGTCCCCTTGTCCGCTTCTTCCACAAGGCCTTTCTTATCAGAAACTGCGCCGGTGAAGGCCCCCTTGACGTGGCCGAAGAGTTCGGACTCCAGCAATCCATCGGGGATTGCACCACAGTTCACCGTCACAAACTTCTTCCTGGCTCTGACGCTGTTGCTGTGAATCGCTCTGGCCACCAGTTCTTTCCCTGTGCCACTCTCACCGGTGATGAGCACGTTGCTTTCGCTGGAGGCAGCATGCCTCATGATCCTGAACGTCTCGTGCATCTCAGGGCTGTTGCCGATGATGCTCTGGAAAGAGTACCTGCTCTCTATCTGTGTCCTGAGAGCGATGTTCTCCCGCTCAAGTGACATTTTCTCGAGGGCCCTTCTCACCGGGATGCGCACCTCATCCGGGGTAAAGGGTTTAGGGATATAGTCATAAACGCCTTTCTTTATGGCTTCAACCGCGGAGGCGATCGTTCCATAGGCGGTGATGATCATGAACACACTGTCCTGCGATATTTCCCTGATCCGTTCATAGAGGTCGAGGCCGTTCATCTCGGGCATCTTCAGGTCAGATATGATCAGGTCGAAATGGTTCCCCTTGACGAATTCGACGGCCTTGAGGCTGCTCGTAGTGGTGAGAATGTCCATGCCTTCGGTCTCGAGTATCGCTTTAACCGCTTCACAGACACTCATCTCGTCATCAACGACCAGAGCCTTGAAATTATCCATTGACCGGCAGCCTCACGATGAAGGTCGAACCCTTGCCGACGGTACTTTTCACCTCGATATCCCCCCCATGCTTCTTAATAATACCATAACTCACCGCCAGACCGAGTCCTGTGCCTTTGGTCGAATCTTTTGTGGTGTAGAAGGGATCGAATATCTTCCCGATGTATTCCTCCGAGATGCCGCATCCAGTGTCCGAAATGACGATCTCGACGAAATCTCCGGCGGCCCGGGTAGCGATCCCGATCTTCCCGGGCGGGGAGATGGAGTGGATGGCGTTTAACAGAATATTCAGAACGACCTGTTCCAATTTGATCGGGTCTGCAGAGATCTCCGGGAGACTCTCTGAAAAAGAGAGATTGACCTCGATATCGCTGAACAGGCCCTGCGCTGAGAGGGTGTCTATCATCTCGTTGATAGGACAGTTGATATTTGTCTTCACCTTCTTCAACTTCGTTTCCTTTGCAAAGCTGAGAAGCTGGCGCACGATAATTCTCGCCCGCTCCGTCTCCCTCACCATCATCTTTAATTTTTCCCGGCGGGTGTCGTCCTCGGGCATCTGCTCGAGCATGAGATGGGAAAAGGTAAGAACCGAGGTAAGCGGGTTGTTGATCTCATGGGCTATCCCCGCCGCGAGAATCCCTATGGACGCGAGCTTTTCCGCCTCGATAAGCTGTGCCTGTTTTTCATGGAGATTCTTCACCGCATGTTCCAGGGAGTTCATGGTGTCCTTCAATCTGTCCTCCATCTGGTTGAACGAGATATCTCGAGTGAGGTGAGTTCGTCCCTTCCCTTTACCTCAATGACTTCTGAGAAGTCCCCCATGGCGACCTTCTTCGTCACCTTTTCGAGCTCCCTGATAGGGGCGGCGATGCCCCTGGCGAGTTTGACATTGATGATAATTCCCACGGCCACGATGACGAGCAAGGCGATAAGGAGCATGTTCATGGACAGCTTCAGAGTATCATTGATCTTTGACCGCTCCCGCTTCGAAAGCTCTTCCGTGAAAGACTGGATTTCACGCGCCCTCAGCCGCATCTTCTCCACCGCATACTTTTCGTCCCGGAAAAGCTCGAACACCCTCTCCACGAGGACCCGGTACTCCCCGGCCTCCCCCTCGGCGGAGAGCGACGAGAAGGTCTTCATAAAGGTGCCGTACGTTGTCTGGTCCCGGTACAGCAGCAGGTTCTTTTCGTACCTCCTGAGTATCAGAAATATCCGGAGATCGTTTCCCCTGAGGTTCTTTTCGATATCCCTTCCCGTGTCTCTCAGCCGAGCAACGATCTCTTCCTGTGATTTGAAATTCAGCGCGATCCTTTCGATGAGGAATTCGTACTCGGTGATGGCGTTCTTCATCATCGTATAGTTATCGGTTCCTATCTGGCGTACGATCTCTGTGCTGATGTTCGCGGTGTGTTCTTTCAGGGTGCCGAGATATTTCTTCATCTCCTGAAGGCTCGCGCTGTCCTTGTAGAGAAGGAAATTTTTTTCAAATCTCCTCACCTCGAGGATGGTGTTGGTCGCATCATCCGCAACTTCAACCAGGGCAAGCCCTGTTGTGATCGTACGCAGTTCATTATAGGAGAGGGCTCCTGCTACTACGGCGAGGAACATATAAAGGCCGAAACCGAAGAAGAGCTTGTGGCGTATCTTCACCCGACGGCATCCTTCTTAACGTTGAATGATGGTAAGAGAGGGGATGGACAGGAGCCGAGGTTCCGATAGCGCGCTGCCGCAGATGGTCTGTACCAGTATTCCATGTCAGATAATTGTAGCCTACAAGGGCCGGAAAAGTTAAGACTTTTTCGGGGGGATCAGCCTTGGTTGC
Source organism: Nitrospirota bacterium (assembly GCA_963699545.1). GTDB lineage: Bacteria > Nitrospirota > Thermodesulfovibrionia > Thermodesulfovibrionales > UBA9159 > JAMCQB01. The sequence goes on from CAVOUE010000004.1 coordinate 170,653, forward strand.
CTGATCCCCCCGGAGAGTACGTCTTGAAAGGTCCTCTCGAATACGGAGATATTGAACCTTACGGGCTTGGCGGCTATGCTTCTTTTTTCACCTTTGCCTTTTTCATGCTCAGGCCTATACCCTCGAAAAGGTAGAATATAGCGTATCCCCACCACATCGTGTAAACGACGTAGAACACGAGAAGCCCTGACATCATGCCGGCATGTTCGCTTACTTTGTTGGCATCGATCTGATAGAAGTTATAGCCGGGTTCAACGGCCTTTTTCGTCACATCGGCGACCGCTTTAGCCTCAGCTACTTTTTTCTCTTTCTTCATTCCCTTTTCTATCTTCCCCAGGGCCTGCCACCAGTTCTGCATCACTTTTTTCTCGTCATACCCATAACGTTCCGAGACAGCTTTTCCATTATTTTTGTACATTGCGTCTGCGTCCCTAAGGGCGCTCTGGAGAACCGAGCCGATGTTCTCCTTCCACAGCGAGCTCCTTGTCAGTTGCAGTGACTTTCGCACCTGCCGTGGTGAAAAGCTTAGCAGTGACCTGGACGTCCTCTGCAGTATCCATCTTTACAAGAGCAGAAAATGGCTTTCCCGTGAATTTTTCCACGGACTTGGATATCTTCGGGATGAAGTACGACGACCCTTTGGCTAGTTTATTAAAGCTCTCATCCGCGAACTCAAGCCCGTTCTTCCCCATGAAGACCTGGGAAAAGATGAGCAGCAGTACCCCAAGGAATGATATGGCGAAAATGACCCCGACACTGAACGGTTTTTTATTTCTTACCAACATGTTATGCCTCCTCCTTTGCAAGCACGGGGTTTTTCTGTTCTTCCTCTCCCCTGAGCGTGTTCAGGTTGATGAGGAATTTGCTGATAACCCACATCGCAAAAAAACTTACCACGATCCAGAAAATGACGTTGCCGGCGGTCTCTATGCCTTTCACAACTGGCTTTGAAAGGTCGATGACCTCCAGTTCCACCAGTTTTTTCGGCAGGGTCGCTGCCCTGTTGATGAACCCTGCGAGGATCGACACGGCATAAAACCCGCGGATATGTATGCCCTTGACCACCTTGGTGGTGAGCGCTCCGACCTGAATGCCGATGAGGGAGCCAAGGAGCATCCCCATGGCCAGGGTATAGAAGACGTAACCATAGATGGCGTACTGTGAAATGGCGGCCAGACCCGCGGTGAAGATGATCTGGAGGATGTCAGTTCCGACCGTTGTCATAGAGGACACCCCGAAGACATAGACGAACATGGGGAAGGTGATGAAGCCTCCTCCCACACCCATGATGGCGGCCATAAGACCAACGATGACGCCCCCCATCGCTACGATCACACCGGAGATCTTCTTTCCGCCTTCGACGTAATCTTCATCAAACCGTATTGCAGGCGGGATGTTCAGTTTCTGGATCTTGAGGGCAAGGTCCGTGGTCCCTGAACTTCCGCCATGTGCATCTCCCGTATCCGCACTTTTCCGTGCTTTGAGAAAATCCGCAAGGGCATAAAAACCGAGAAAGCCCAAAAGGACTGCATACACGAGGCTGATGAAGGCCTCGCTGAGAAGGGGGTCATAATCGTAGAGGGCCTTGTTGAGGGCGCCTCCGATGAAGGTGCCGCCTGCAGAACCCACGAGAAAGGCCATGGCAAGCTTCAGGGAAACATTGCCGAGCTTCTTATGGACTGCGGTTCCCATGATCGCCTTTGCAAAGATATGAAAGAGATCCGTTCCTACCGCGAGTATTCCCTTTACCCCTGCCGCCATGAGTGCCGGAGTAATGATAAAGCCTCCCCCCGCGCCGATGCATCCCGTGATCAGCCCAGCGCAGAGACCGATGGCTATGGATACGAGGAATATGCCGGTCGAGTAAAATGCGGGAGCGTATGCCGTTTTCCCGCCGAGCATATCCCCTGCCTCCAGGAGCGACACCCCCAGTATGGGAACGAGCATGGCCAGGAGAATCAGCATTTTTTTCCGGTTCTTGAGAATCGACATCGAGACTTCATAATCCCATCTGGCATGAGCCATAGAACTCAACTTAAGAAACTCGAAAACCCTTCTTGTGATACTCATTTTCAAAAACCTCCTTTTTGGTATATTTGCCACAGTCTGTCACCTGATCTTTTCAAATTCTGTCTGGATCTTATACTTTCTTCCGCTTCCGAAAAGCCGCGTATATGCGAGCGGGACCCTGTCATGGCCGATCAGAAGCCGGTGCAGAAGAAGTACGGGCGTTCCTTCCTTCATTCGCAGGAGAGCGGCACTGTCGCCTTTGATTTCGGTGACTTCCAGGGTCTGCACGACCTTATGAATTTTTCTCTTGGACTGCGTCTGTATTAAGTCATATAATGAATGACGGCAGAAATCCTCAACCTGGATATCGGGGACCACAAATAACGGTATAAAGGACTCCTCCAGGTATGCAGGCTCATCTTCGGCGAGCCGTTTACAAAGCACATAGTAAACGTCGTCATCGAAGCCGAAATACGTTCTGATCTCCTCTGAAGATTTCTTAACGCCCCTCCACACTATCTCTTTCTTTACTCTCACCCCCTCTCCCAACATGTCTTCGGTTAATCTTGTCTTCATGGCTATGCCAGAGTAATTGGGCAGGGAGTAAGCAACAAAGGTACCCTTGCCCTGCAACCTTCTGAGATAGCCGTCCCTTGCCAACTCGGAGACGGCGAGCCTTACCGTAGCCTTGCTCACATCATAGGTCTTGCAGAGTGCGTCTTCTGTAGGAATCTGGGTGCCGGCCAGCCATTCCCCCTTTTCTATCCTTGTCTTAATAATGGCGTACATCTGCACGTAGAGTTTTTGCTGACTTTCCCTGTCCACCACACTTTCTGTCCACATATAGTCATCCTCTCAGGTCTTTATAATGATAGGGCTGAAAAAAATATGCGAAGCCCCGATATATTCCTCAGGCGGTTTCTGTTCCTTCCTCCTGAGCCAGCGGTCCCTCGTCCTCACTCGCCACTTCTGCCGACATTTTCTTTGCCATTTCATATTCGCCCGCCTCGGCAAAGGTCACAGCCACCATGAGGTCCTCAAACTTCTGTAGCAATCTTTTCATGGTATCCTCCTACGTGGATTTCTTACCTCACGGGATAGAAGCAACAGGTATGCCAAATATATAACTAATGGAAAATAAATAAAAGATGTGGAAGTGTGCAAGCTATGGTGCAAGTAAATGATGCGCTATTGTAGGTAATTGCAGGATAGTTTACTCATTATGGTGCAAACTTAAGTTGCAGCCGAGAACTTATGTCGTAATCTTGAGGCTCTTGATCTTCCTCTGGAGCTGCTGCCGGTAAATGCCGAGGGTTGCTGCGGCGTGTGAAATATTTCCTCCCGCTTCCGCTAATGCCTCCACGATCAATTCCCGTTCAAGCCGAACAATGGCGTCTCTAAGCCGTAGTGTGGAGTTTCTGGTCCTGGGAGGGGAATCAAGAAGGAATGAAGGCAGATCAGAGGCCAATATCTCAGAGCTGTTCGTAAATGATATCGCCCGCTCGATTATGTTCTCCAACTCCCTCACATTGCCCGGGTACGTATGATTCATCAGGATATCCACCGCATCCTGGGTGATGCATTTGATCATGATATCCTTCCTCTTTGCCGCGTGCTTCTTCATGAAATGCTTAACCAAGGAGGGGACGTCCTCCGTCCTGTCCCGCAGCGGAGGGAGGTGGATATTGATGACATTTAGCCGGTAAAAAAGGTCTTCCCTGAATGTGCCGTTCCTGCATGCGGTCTTCATGTCCTTGTTTGTAGCAGCGATGATCCTCACATCGACCTTTATCTGACGCATGCCCCCGATGCGCATGATTTCCCCTTCCTGCAATACCCTGAGAATCTTGATCTGGAACAGCGGAGACACATCGCCGATCTCATCGAAGAATACCGTTCCCCCGTCGGCAAGCTCAAGCAGCCCTTTCTTGGTATAGTTCGCACCGGTGAAGGAGCCTTTTTCAAAACCGAACAGCTCGGATTCAAGGAGGGTATCAGGGATGGCGCTGCAGTTAATGGTCATAAAGGATTTGTCATTCCTCGGACTCCAGCGGTGGATAGCCCTGGCCACAAGCTCCTTGCCGGTGCCGCTTTCCCCGGTGATGAGAACGTTGCTTTCGCTGACTGCAGCCTTCTTGATAAGGCCGAACACCTCCTGCATCGGCGCACTTGTGCCGATGATCTCATCAAACCCGTACTTGTGTGTAAGGATCTTCTTCTTATATTTTGCGATGACACCGCTCACTATTTCACTTGTCAGCGGTTTTACCAGAAAATCACTTGCTCCCAGCTTCATAGCTTCAACAGCCTCTTTCATGTCGGGCCCGGAAAAGGCTATGACGGGCATCTGGAGGCGTAATTCCAGCAGTTTCTGCTGCCAGTCCCTGATACCGAGATCAAGGAATGCGATATCGTACTTGCTGAGCTCTTCGAATTCTCTCTCTAGGGAAGTGTCTATCTGCGTTGCATCCTGCGCGTGGAAGGTATAACCGCTTGATCTGAACAGGGAGTATATAGCCCTTGCTTCATCGGGAGACGATCAGTAAGTTCAGCATGCTCTATTGTAAAGAGAATCAGATGAAAAAACAAAGAATTTTTCGCCCTGTCCCGGCGCCACCGTGACGCTGGAAATGATGAACACCCAGAGAGGCTACCCGTCACCCGAGAGGCGTTCTGTCACGTCGTCTTGACTATGAGCACAGCGCAGGGTGCAAGGCCGATCACCCTCTCTGTCACACTTCCCATGAGGAGCTTCTCAAGGCCGGTCCGGCCATGGCTTCCTACTACAATGAGATCGATATTCTTTTCAGTGGCCGCATTGACTATGGCCTCGTAAGGTTTTCCCTCCTGGATCAACCCCTCTATACCTATCCCCTCTTTTTCAGCAAGACCTTTTATGTTCTGTATGTTGCACTCAGCCGCTTTCTGCTCCTTGTCCGCAATAAGTCCCCTCTGCATTTCTGAATGGACGATGTCGAAGGGAGAGATGGATTCAGATGGGACGACCGATATCACCGTGAGTTTTGCTCCGCAGCGTTTCGCAATGCTCACGGCTTCCCTGGCCGCAGCATCGCTATGACGCGAACCATCGGAGGCAACGAGGATACTCTTCATCTCCACTTTGGCAGCTTTGGGAACGACAAGCACGTTGCAGGGAGCATGCCCGATGACCTTTGCGGTCACACTGCCCATCATGAGCCGCTTGAGGCCGGTGCGTCCGCGCCTCCCCATGATGATCATATCGGCATGTCTTTTTGCCGCCTCGTCAACAACATACCGGTAGGAGTCCTCACCCTGATGGATGCTGATTTCGCAATTCACCTGTTCCTTGGATGCCCGGTCCCTGACCGCCTCAAGATATGTCCTTGCCTTTTCGATCTCCTTTTCCACCAGTTGAGGAGCGATCGTCTCGTATTCAGGATTTGTCTCCACGACCGACAGAGCAAAGAGCCTGCTTGAACATGTTTTCGCAAGGCTGATGGCCTCTCTCACGGCTCCTTCGCTGAATTCGGAGCCGTCCGTGGACAGGAGCAGGTTCTCAATTTTTGCTATGGGACATGCCTGACCGTTCATTTAGTGTCCTCCTGCTCTGAGGATGCCTGACGCCGCGAGCGCCAGGACCAGCACTTCAAGCACCGCAATGATACCGTATACCGAATCCTTCTTCCTGAAAAGGATCGGGATAACCCTCATATAGCAGAGGATGGTCACTCCCGCGAGAAAGGCTATGCCGATAAAGTTGAGGAAGTCCCCCTTGCCGACCATCCAAAGCCATGACCAGCCGGGATGGATATGGGTCGCTTCGAGATATTCCTTCACCGGCATGGCCCAGTACCGCGGAAGATCGTTCACCGGGACATGGGGGGCAAGGATGCCTGCGGCGTATATAGAAAATGTGACGACGAGAGCGAGCAATCCCGCCTTCATTCCCTTGTCAAGGAGACGTGCATAAGCGATCTGCTCTTCGGTTGCTTTTACCCTTTTTTCCATTTCGTTCCTCCTTTAATTAGCTGACGGTACATGATGCATAGCTCATGAGCCAACGAATAAACTGCGAGCCATGAGCGATCAACTCGCCATTTCAATTCCAGATGCCGAGACCTTTCAGCAACGCCCTGAGGCCCGCAAAGAGCAGCATGACGATGACGATGTAGCGCACCGCCGCAGGTTTTGTCTTCGTGAGTATCTTGACACCGACGATGGAGCCGAGCATGATGCCGATGATCGACGGAACAACCATCATCGGCAATACCGCGCCGTTGTTAACGTAGATCCATGCAGCCGATGTATCGGTTATGGAAAGCAGGAACTTGGACGTGGCAACAGATACCTTTAAGGGAGCACCCATCATGAGATTCAGCACCGGCACGTTTGCCCATCCGGCGCCAAGTCCGAACATACCCGCCATGACGCCGATCAGGATGAAGGTCGCGAGCCCCTGGGGAGTCCTGTGGATCTTCCAGTTCACCTCATGCCCCGTGGATGCCTCGTGGTAGATACCGTTTATCCTGAGGGCGGTGGAGAGGGCGTCCGCCTGTTTTACCTCGGGATACTCAGATTTCCTTGCCACGAGCATGATGGCGACAATGCCGAGTATGGTGGCGCCCAATGCTGTATTGACGACCTTGGCGGGAAGGGCGAGTCCCAACATTGCGCCGACAATGGCACATGCCGAGGCGATAAGCGCAACCGGGAGGGCGAGTCTCAGGTCAGCCATACCTTTTTTCAGAAGGCCCGGTCCTGCCGCAAGAGCACCCGAAAGGGCGACGAGAAGCCCTGCTCCCCTCACAAAGTCGATGTGGAACGGGAAGAAACCTCCTATGATGGGGACAAAAAGGACCCCGCCGCCCACCCCTCCCAGTACCGCCACAATGCCGAGGAAAAAGGTGACCACAAATAAGACGAGGGGCCAAACCCACCAGGGTGTAGACGACCCGGAGGGCGCGGGAACTGCGGTCGATCCGGTTGATGCAAATGCCGAACTGAGGCACAAGAGCAAGACACACGCTACGGAGATGAAAGCCATCAGGTTCGTGAGCTTTGCATTCCGGTTCTTGTTTCTTGAGGGTATCGATACCATGTCCATGATCCTTTCTTCAAAAGAAGTTATTAGCGTATCTTTTCAAATTCAGTCTGGAATTTATACCGGTCGCTTCTGCCGAGGAATCTGGTATAGGCTACCGGAGTATTGTCGGAACTGAGAAGAAGCCTGTGAACGACAAGGACAGGGACACCGCTCCGAACTTCGAGCTGCTTTGCGTTCTCCCCGCTCACCGGCGAGATTTCGACGGTCTGAACAACCTTGAATATTTTCTTTAATCCCATTTCCTGAAGTACCGAATAGAGGGAGTGACGGGAAAAATCGACTTTTTCTATGCCGGGCACCATTCGATAGGGAACGAATGATTCCTCAAGGTACACCGGTTTTCCGCTGACTACCCGTTTACTGAGGATAGAGTATGTTTTGTCAGCGGTCCTCAAGTACCCGCTTGCATCAGGGGGAGGCGTCTTTTTCCCCTTGTAGAGGATCTCTTTCTGCACCTTCACTTCTTTCCCGAACATTTCCTCCGTGAACCTTGTCCTCATGGCAAGGCATCCCTCCGGCAGGACACCCGTGACAAATGTTCCCTTGCCCTGAACCTTGAGCAGATATCCTTCCTCGGCGAGATTGAGTATCGCCTGGCGAACAGTGATCTTGCTGACGTGGTATTCCCCGCAGAGGTCTTCTTCGGTGGGAATTCTTTGGCCCGGCGGCCATTTGCCCGAATTAATTTCTTCCAGGAGAATTCGTGTGAGTTGGATGTAGAGCTTCTCCCTGTTGAAGCGGTCGATAGTTCTATTATGCAACTGCGCCGTTTCTCTTTGCATCATGTCGATATGATATTATAATGATATGATCGAGTCAAGAAAATATCCCATGAATCTTTTTTATAGGTGAATTACGGGAGAACTGTGTTGACACTTCCCCGCGTCTACTGCTATAAATATAGGCCTATGATCGAAAAGACCGAAAAAATATGGATGGACGGTGAATTCGTGGCATGGGAAAGCGCCAGCGTCCATGTCCTTACCCATTCGCTTCATTACGGTCTCGGGGTGTTCGAAGGGATCAGGTGCTATGCCACGGAAAAGGGCCCAGCAATATTCAGGCTCAAAGAACATGTGGACAGGTTGTTCAGCTCAGCTCACATCTTCCTTATGAAGATTCCTTTCACGGAAAAAGAGATTATGGAGGCCATCATTAATACAGTGGCGGTCAATAAGATCAGGGAGTGTTATATAAGGCCCCTCGTCTACATCGGCTACGGCGCAATGGGGCTTTATCCCAAGGACAATCCCGTGAAGGTTTCCATAGCCGTATGGCCCTGGGGAACCTATCTCGGGGAAGAGGGAATTGCCAACGGCATAAGGATCAAGGTCTCTTCATTCATACGAGGCCATGTCAACTCCAACCTTTCGCGGGGAAAGGTCTGCGGGTATTATGTGAATTCCCAGCTGGCAAAGAAAGAGGCGGTATCCTGCGGATACGATGAGGCGCTTCTGCTCGATACGGAAGGATATGTTTCCGAGGGGAGCGGCGAAAACATTTTTATCGTAAGGAACGGGGTTCTCAAAACCACTCCCCTGACCTCCATACTGGAAGGTATCACGAGGGACAGCGTTATGGAGATCGCACGGAATGAGGGTATCGCTACGGTTGAAGAACGATTTACAAGGGATGAACTCTATATTGCCGAGGAGGCCTTCTTTACGGGAACCGCCGCCGAGGTTACCCCGATCCGCGAAGTGGACGGAAGGATCATCGGTAACGGAAAGCCGGGGAAAATCACCAGGAAATTGCAGGCTCTCTTTTTTGATGTGGTCAAGGGAAGAAACAAAAATTACAGTTCCTGGCTGACGCACGTGTAAAGAGACAACCGGGTTCAGACAATAAATAAAAAAGGCCCGAACCATTCGGGCCTTTTTTATTGTAATTCAGTCAGGTTACTTCTTGTGGCACTTTCCACAATTTGCCGCATCACTTGACTTAAATGCCTTTGTACCGTTATGGCACTCACCGCAATTCTTGCCTGCGTTCATGTCGGCCATGGTGATCTTCGCAGCCTTCTTCATCTGGAATATCTTCGTGTGGCAGTCATTGCATTTCAGGCCCTTGTCTGCGTGGATCTTACCGTCAAATACAACCTTGCCTGCTGCACCGCCCGCATATTCAACGGTCTTTCCCGGAGGTACTGCCATTGCGCTGCCGATAAACACCACCGCGATGGCTAATGTTAATAAAACGGTTAGTAACTTCATCTTCCTTCACCTCCTTTCATATGAGATTGTTGTCCTTCGGACAAATTAGCAATATTAATGCCATTGATCAAGACGACAAGCTAGTCCGGAAGTTCCCTTATTTTTCCTTTTGTTTATCCCGGCCTGTATTCGTCCCGTATTTCGAGCCGCCTCATTCGCATGTACCATTTAGGGAATATCTTCCTTTTTAGGGAACATAAGGCCGAGAAACAGTAAGAACTATAATAAATTCCGGCACGTATGTCAAGTCAATGTGGCGGCCGTCAGAGAAGAACGCTGAGTGATTACCGTGCAAATCGAGACATCATGAACGATGACCGGCGATCTTCTTCTTGAGGGTCAGGAGGCAAGTGGGTGAAACCCCTGTTTTACGACCGGCCAAACCAAAAGGAGAGGGGACTGAAATTCCGAAAAATGTACGAATGTGTGATAGAATATTTCCGATATTGATGGGTAGTCATGATGGAGCGGACAATTTCCTGCGGCTGGAAGGCAGAGACGATCGCGGCTGAAATGTCGAGAACAGTGAAAATAGTTAACATTGCTGTCTTTTGCATATGGATCTCTCTGCTCGCTCTCCTGCTCTACAGGCAGCATGCCGGCGGGCCCCTGGAAAGGCAGGAGGCATTGAAGGGAACTCTCGGCAAAGCAACTTACTGGTACGACATTTATTCGGGCCCGAAAAAGATAGGGTTTGCCCGTTACACGTTTGAATGGGTAGGAGATGAGGTTATTATCAGGCATGAACGGGAAGTGAGGGTTAAGCAAGAGGATGGAGAAAAACTCCTTAACGAAAGCTACCGATGTCTCAGTAATTCCAATTATGCGATAAAATCCTTCGAGTATTCGTCCCGTTACAATGACAAAGAAGGGATAAGGGTCGCCGGTGAAGTGGGTTCGGATGAGATCGTCTTTTTCCTCGAGTCGCCGGAAAAAAGGAAAACCTTCAGGAGATCAATAAGAGGGAAGGCCGTTTATGTCCCCACGACATTTATTCCCGCCATTATCCAGCAAAACCCGTCTCCCGATTCCTTCTTTATCATCCCTATGTTGGACATGGGCAATCTTTCCGTCAATAACGCCAGCGTCATGGTGGAAGAGATCAGGCCGGTCAAGGTGGGCACGGAGGTGGTCAGTTACTACAAATTAAGATTGGGAAATGACATTTTCTGGAGCAACAACAGAGGAATTAGCGTGAAAGAGGAATATCCTTCGGGAACGACCCTTTATTCACAGATCGAGGCAATAGCAAAGGACCCTCAGGACAGGGTCCTGTTCGATTATCTTTCGCTGCCGTACCTGAGATCCGACAAGATTGTGAAGGACGCGGAGGACCTGAAATTGCTTAAGGTGAGGATCAAGGGATTCCCTCTGGACCCGAAGCTTTATGAGAACAGTCTTGTTACGCTCACGAACGATCTCCTCAACATTCAGAAAGGAGATGCGGAGGAGATCAAGAAGAAAAGCTATTCATTGCCCTCTAAAGATCATGCAGTGAGCAATTATCTTGGTGCGGATGAATTTGTTCTTACTTCTCACAAGTCAGTAAGGGGAAACGCGCTGAACATGGCCACGCTGGAAAAGAATGATGCATTTCGTCTGGCAAAATACCTGAATTCCAACCTCTATTTAACGATAAAGACAGCCCCTCTGTTCGTGCTTACGAATTCTCTGGATACGTTCAAATCTCACGTGGGCGATCATCTGCAAAGGACGGTCATGTTCACTTCCTTTGCGCGAGCTGCCGGGCTTCCCACCCGTCTCATCGGAGGGCTTGTTTACCGGGAGGGCTACTTCTATTTTCATACATGGCCGGAGGTCTGGTTCGGCAGGTGGATACCCGTGGATCCAACCCTTGCCCAGTTCCCTGCCGATGTGACCCACATCCCCCTGAAGGAGGGAACACTGAAAGACGTTGCTTCGATGGCGAACGGTTTTAAATTGCTCAACCTTGAGATCCTGGAGGTTTTATGATAGAAATACTTGACTGCACAAAGAGATACGGTGAGCTCGTTGCGGTGAATAACCTCTCCCTCAGGGTTGGGGAGCAGGAGATTTTCGGACTTCTCGGGCCCAACGGTGCAGGGAAATCAACGGCCATCAAGGTGATGGTGGGCCTGTTGAGACCCGACTCGGGGACCATAAGGATTGGAGGGTATGATGTCGGCCAGGACCCTGTGAACGCGAAAAGAAATCTGGCATATGTCCCGGAAAAAGGGTATGTTTATGACAAGCTGACTGCCTGGGAATACCTCACCTTTATCGGCGGGTTATACGGCATGGACGAAGGGACGTTCAGTAACGCTGCTTCCGGATATCTCGAGTTGTTCAGCCTTTTGGAGTGGAAGGATGAGATGATCAGCAATTTTTCCATGGGAATGAGGCAGAGGCTTCTGCTTTCTGCCGCATTCATGAGGAGCCCCAGGGTGATCATACTGGACGAACCCCATAATGGCCTTGACCCCAAGGGGGTACGGCTGCTGAAGGATGTCCTGTTCAGACTGCGTGATCAGGGTGCCGCGATTATCCTCTCCACGCATATCATCGCTATCGCAGAAGAGATCTGCGATAAAATCGCCATCATCAATAAAGGGGCGGTCATTGCACAGGGCACAAACGAAGATCTGAGGCATTACGCGCGGTCTTCGGACAAAAACCTCGAGGACATATTCCTCCGTCTCACATCGGATTACGGGGGCCAAAAGGAGCTTCTGTGAAAGGTCTCGCTATCCTTATGGCGCCTGTTCTCTGGTCCGTAAAAAACGATGTCATCCGTTTTAACCGCTCTTTCTACAGGAACGTATTCTTCTGTGCCGCTTCGAGCGGTCTTTTTTTGTTCCTCAGTACAAAGATGCTGAATATCGGCATGACAAGATTGCAGAGTTTGTCTCCCGATGTTTTCAGGATACTTCTCATTAAAGGCTACTCCCTTTTTTTTATGATCATTTTCTTTTCGCAGATGGTGAACGGGATTGTCATTTCGTTCAATACCTATTACCAGTCAAAGGAGATGGAAATCCTCCTGACATCCCCGATCGGCAGAACGCCACTATTTTTTTCGAGACTTCTGGAGACTCATATGAGGGCATCATGGATGCTTGTGGTTTTTGGATTCCCCTTGCTCGTTTCCTGTGGTCTTCTTTACCACGCAAACCTCTTTTACTACGTTTACGCGTTGGTGCTCTTTGGAGCCTTTTCGACCCTCTCGGTGAATATTGGTGTCGGTCTCACCATTATTCTTTCGAGCATTTTTCATGTCAGGAGATTAAAGAAGATGTTCTTCTCCGGTGGTGTCGTTGTCGTTGTCTTCCTGGTCATTCTGATGAGGGTATTTAAACCTGAACGGCTTGTAAATCCGGAACTGTTTGCAAACCTTGCGCTCTTCATCAACGAGATGAAAAGGCCTTCCTTTATCCTGCTGCCTAACCGCTGGCTGAGCGAGTCCCTCTTTAATCTGCTGGGAAACGCGTTCAACGCGAATACCCTCATCTACGTATCTCTCCTCGTTCTGACGGCCTATGTGACCACAGTGCTTTCAATGGTAACCTTCGGGAGATATCATTACAGAGGGTGGGCGCTCTTACAGGAAGGGGGTATCATTCATCGGAAGGAAGCGCTCCTTGATTCACCGCTTACCCGCCTTGCAAGAAAGATAGCGTGTTCACGGCCGGTGCAGACACTTTCACGGATGTTGGGAGAGGAAAGCAGAACGATGATAATGAAGGACTTCTTGTTTCAGATAAGAGATGTGAAGACCGTTCATCAGATGATCATCGTTTTGTCATTGATCATTATCTATCTCCTCAGCGTCGCTGCGTTGCCGCTGAACTGGGAAGGATATGCGGTGCAACTCAAGTACCTCATTTCATTCTTTAATCTCGGGCTGATCCTCATCATTGTTGCCTCTCTCTGTTCACGTCTTGTGTATCCCGCTGTGACCTCGGAGGGGACCTCGTTATGGATGGTGAAGACATCCCCCATTACGCCAAAGCGGTATATTGTGACGAAATACCTTTTCTTTGTCATTCCCATAGTTCTCATAGGGCAATTGCTTGCCATATCATCTTCACTTATGATCGGTGTTGACGGGACTTTTACCCTCTTGAAATCTGTCACGACTGCCCTGCTCAGTCTCTCCCTCTCGGGGTTGGCGGTGTTCTTCGGGACCTCTGACATGAGGCACGCAAGAAGTGAGACCCATCGGACGGAAGGCAGGACCGAGAGCACGGCCTTCATGCTTGTCTCGCTTTTCCTCATATTCTTCACACTGGCGCTGGAGATTGCTCCTGCATTCCTCTATTTCCTCAAGGAATCACAGATGAGCGGCTTCACCACAAAGGCATGGCTGGTGATCGGAGGGACAACCATTTTCTTGCTTCTCATGAATCTCTCTGTCACCGTCTTTTCTCTCAGATTGAGCATCAAGAAGGTCGAAGAACTTCAGGTTTGACATTTCCACTTGCAGCAGGGGCTTCACTTCTTTTCTTCGATCTTCTTGAGAAACTGGTCAATGCTGCCCTGTAAGGCATTGTTCCCTTTTACCAATGATTTTGCATGAGAAAGATATTCCTTCGCCTTTTCACTCTCGCCGATATTAAAATATATTTTGCCCAGATTGAACGCTGCAAACAAGTTATTTGGATCAAGATCAAGGACACGCTCGTAATACTGTGCCGCCTGCTGATATTTGTTCATGGCCATGTAACAGATCCCAATATTTCCTATCGCTCCTATATTGTCCGGCTTCAAAAGAAGAGATTGTTCAAACGCATGAATTGCCTCTTCGTATTTGCTCACATTGACATAAACGTTTCCCAGGTTGTACCAGGCGTCCCATGCAGCAGGATTAAGTCCCAACGATTTTAGATAGAATTGTTCCGCCTCGGTATAGAACCCGAGCTCATAGAGAAATGCGGCAAGGTTTGACTGTGAGACCGGGTTCATCGGCTCAGTCGATGCCGTATTTCGAAGGTCATCCAGTTTTGGCAACAAACGTTCCCTGATACGATGTACCCCTTCTGTCGCCTTTTTCGAGTATTCGTTGAGGGGGTCCAGGCTTTTTGTCGTAAATACCTTTCGATAGTGCTTCAGTGCGAGCATATCCGATCCCGTTTTTTCATATGCCTCAGCAATGAAGAGGTGCGCTTCTTTCAGGGCACTCGCTCCTTCCTCCAGCGCCTTTTGATACGCCGCGAGGGCTTCGGGGTACCTGCCTGACTGGAAAAAATGTCTTCCAAGGAAAAGGCTGTAATTATAGCTACCGGTCCTTTCCCGCTCCTCTTTAAGATAGGCCAGGGCTTTTCCACGTTCTCCCATGTTCCACAACGCTGTAGCAAGATTGCTTCTGTCCATGTCCGGATTGACTGATATGGCCGCCTCTAATATGGTCACATCTGAACGCCAATCGAGATTTCTCATAAAGCTCATGGAACTCCACACCACTATTATTCCCCATGCGAGGAACAGGAATGCTCTCCTCTTTGTTAGGGCAATCTTCAGGAGAGGAGCAAGTATGAGCCCAAACCCCAAAACCGCCAGGTATGCGTATCTATCCGCAACCATGGGACTGGTCGGAAAGATATTGAGTACGGGTCCCAATGAAAAAAAGGACCACAGCGCTCCCAGAGCCGGCAAACGATGTCCTTTTCTCCAGCACACGGCCATGAAGACTACGGTCAGAACAACTATGGATAAGAGAAAAGAGATGAATACAGGCCCTCCTGATTCAAAAGATACGGGGTAATCAGTGCTCAAGGGATAAGGAACAAAGAGCTTCTTCAAATAGAAGAATGGTATCTGTAATGCCTTCTTGGACACTATGATTATATTGGATGTCCCATAACGGAAAATGCTTTGGTTCAAAACAGTTGTTGCCGAGGCTATCTTGAAATGGAGAACAGATCGCAATACCGTTGATCGCAAAAAATAAAAGCAGTATGAGCGACTTTTTTCTCAGGGAAATGATCTTTTTGGGAATGAGCATAAAGACCACGGTGAGAAAAAAGGGATAAAATATGGCGCTTGCCTTTGAGAGGAGCGATAGAATAAAGAGGAATGCCGACAGATAAAGAGAATAATTCTTTTTCCCGTAAACGCCATCGATGCACACATTAAAAGAGAGGAACAGAAAAAGAGCCGCAAGGATATTATTGCGTGCTGCAACAAAATTAACGACTTCCGTATGCAGGGGGTGGACGGCAAACACAAGCGTACCCCAGAAGGCTATAAAATCTCCTTTTTCTTCCCCCACGACGTCAGAAAGGTTCTTAAGCATCTTGAACAGGAACATCAGGCTGGCCAGATACAAAAGGAGGTTTGTCAAATGGAAACCAAAGGGTCTCATACCCCAGATTCGGGCGTCGAGGGCCAGGGTAATATCCCGGACAGGCAAATATTCAAAGGAATTGGCTTTTGATAGGAATATCCTTGTGAGGTCAAAGGACCTGTAGACCTCATTGTAAACCATTAAGATCCAGTCATCGCAGACAAAACCATTTCTTAACGAATTGAGGAATATGATCGCAGTTAACGCGAGAATGGGATAGATGCTGTTCGAAGACAGGGCTCCCTTGATGTCACCCAGTTTCTTAATGAGTCTGTGTTCCGTCACTCGTTGTGCTCCTCATCTGTGAGGGTCATTGTTAATGGTCTCTTTGTCGTTACTACGTTATTTGGTGGTTTCCAGTTTTTGCAGCCATTTCTTTAGTATCGGATTTCCCGGGTCCCTCTGGTAAGCCATTGCAAATGCCTTTTCAGCATCGGCTCGTTTCCCCATTTTATAGAAGACCTTCCCGAGAGTTATGAGGTAATAGGGATTTGCCTTGTTCTTTGTCGCCAGGGCGGAGGCCTGAATGATGATCGTGTCCAACGCCTCTGCTTTGTCTTTGGCAAATTGACGGAGGATCGGCAGATTCTCCTCAGTGTTCCTCAAAAAGATCAGGGCGAGGTGGTCCCTGTAAATCAGTACCCAGTCATCCCGTTCAAGGAGCTCCTCCACAAGAGGAACAATATCACCCCTTGGTAACAGGGTGGGAATAATGATGTAGGAAAAACGGTACTTGCTCATGATGCCCTCCCAGGAACAGCCCTGTTCGTCTTTTGCCAGCACCATAATGTTATGTTCCTCGTATACGTCGGGTTCCAATGACCTTCCGTCAATGAACACCTTTTTCTCCGGATAGAGCCGCCAGAGGAGATAGCCGCCGATACCGTATTCGTTAAACATGTTGCCCTGGATCTTCAGGGGAGCGATAAAATCGGCTGCATCCTTTGGCGCGGCAAAGGAGGTATCTGCCCTGAACGTATGGCTTGCAAGGGAAGGGATGGAGAAGAAAACAAGGGAGACTCCGATAAGGAAGGTGATGCCGTACAGGATACCCTGCCTCCGTTCCAGGAACAGGAGAGGTCTTCGCACTATCGTCTCCTCTCCCGCATACAAAAGGATTCTCCCGATGACCGGCGCAGCGGCGCACATATAGAAAATGAGGTGCCTGATCGCGGTAAAACTCATGAGGGTGAAAACCGACAGGACCAGGAGGGGTGTAAGCCCGATTTTCTTCAGGTAGCGGAGGGCCCCCAGGGAAAGGAGGAGAAAGAGAATATAGGAATAATCAACAGGCTTGAACATCCCTCGGTACATTGAAAAGGGGGACATAAATTCCACGATGCCCTCGCTATGCTGTCCAAGGGAAAGAGCCCCCCCGAAAACATCGGTACCCACAGGATTCACGAGGGAAAAGATCATTGACAGAGCCCATACTGCAAGGAGGGTCCGGAAGTTTCTTTCCCCGGCGTCCTTCCTGAGAACGGAGAGGATACCTTCACCAACCACATAGAGGGAGATCAGCAGGATACAAACGATATGTCCGGCATGCAGATTTGAGAGCACCAGCGTGAGGACCGGGACCAGGAATATTGTTTTCGTTCTATGAACCCTGAAATCCTCCAGAAGGTACAGGATGATGGAAAAAAAGAGAAAGGTGAACAACAGCGGGCGTTCTCCGAGATAGTTTTTGGAGAGGACAAAGACCACCGACACCACTATCAGCGAGGGCAGATCGGATACGCCTTGTCTCTTGAGGGTGCGGAAGACAAAAAAGAGGAACAGCAGCATCAGAAGGGCCTTCAATACGATGATTCCCTTGAGATCCCAGAAACGGTACACTTCATAGAAGATCACCTGGGCAAGCCAGTTGCCCTTCAGTACCATGGACTTCCATTTCGACGGGGTTTCGTGGGAGGTGTAGGAAAAGGGATCGTTCTGGGGCACGGAGCCGTGCTCTACGATATACTTGCCGGTGGCGAGATGCCACCAGAAATCAGAATTGTTCACGTACCGTTGGAGAAATGAGGCGAAAAAAAACAGAAAGAAGATGAACACCGCCAGGAACTTCATCACAAGAACAGGTCTTAAGGAATCTCTCAGCAGGCGTTGCATCTTACGCTACTTTTTCTCCGTGCGACGTAGTGCCCCGCATGCCTCTTCGCTTCCCAAATGACACGCTTTCTTAAAATCAGAAACAGCAAGTGCCTTATCACCTTTCCTGAGATAGAATGCTCCACGGCTATAATAGAGCGTGGCCGAGTTTTGATTCAAGCTGATTGCTTTATTAATGTCTTCTAACGCTCTGCCATGTTGACCAATCAACGAATAGGTCAATCCGCGGTTTCTGTATGCGTAAGGATAGGTTGGATTTATGGCAATGGATCGATTAAAATCTGCTATTGCTTTGTCGAATAGACCGGCCTTACTATATGACCCCCCCCGACTATCATAGGCCCTAAAATAAGAGGGATCCAAAGCAATTGTCTTGCCGAAGTCCTTGATCGCCCTATCGAACTGCCCCATCTTATCAAGAGCTACGCCTCGATTATAATACGCCGGATAGTAAGAGGGATTCAAAGCGATCGTCTTATCGAAGTCCTCGATCGCCTTGCTGAGCTGCTCCAGTTCGCCAAGGGCCGTGCCCCGATTATAGTACGCCAGATAGTAAGAGGGATTCAAAGCGATCGTCTTATCGAAGTCCTCGATCGCCTTGCTGAACCGGCCCATTTCGCCAAGAGCCGTACCCCGATCATAATACGCCAGATAGTAAGAGGGATTCAAAGCGATCGTCTTATCGAAGTCCTCGATCGCCTTGTCGAGATGACCCATTTTGCCAAAGACCGTACCTCGATTAAAATACGTTTTAAAGTAAAATGGATTCAAAGCGATCGTCTTGTCGAAATCCTCGATCGCCTTGCTGAACTGACCAGTTTTGTCAAGGGCTACCGCCCGATTATAATAAGCGAAGGGGATCCTTCGGGGCTCCTGTTCAATAACATAACTCCACAAGACAATACTGTCTTTCCATATGCCTATTTGTTTAGAAGTTAAGTAGGTTATAGAAACCAGCACGCAAGTAACTATGGCAAAACCGGCAAGCCTGTAAACCTGAGCTCCCTTTCCCAAGATAGCTCCGTTTTCAGAAGCCCATGCGATAAGCAGGCCCGTGACCAGGAATGGTCCAATACTCGGCAAATACGTGTATCTGTCAGCCATTGACTGGCCTCCTATCTGAACAATACCGATCACGGGAATCAGAGTAATAATATAGTAACCCCAGACTGACAACCATAGTCTCTGTTTTCTTATGAGAAGAACACAGGTTGCTGTAATTCCGAAGGCGAGAACTATTGCCAAAAGACACTTTAGAGATAACAGTGAGACATCTTTTTGATAGGGATAGAACGGCATGAGCTTCAGAGGCAACGTCATCTTCCAAAGATATGCCATAAGAGATGTAACCGCTGTAAGCAATCGTGTTGATATGGGGACAGCCTCCATGGATGTTATGGCCCCTCCGGACCTCTGAGCCAGAACGCTCACCAGCGATGAGACAAGACCGAGTATGATAAAGGGAAGCTTCCCTGTAAGTGCAATCCAAAATGTCTTAAGGGACTGTATCCTTTTGAAGGGATACCAGTCTAAAATCAGCAGAACAGCGGGGAAACTTACCGCCATGGGCTTGCTGAGCAAGGCAAAGGTGAAAAACATGAAAGCAAGCAGATAGTTCTTTTCCGAGAAGAGTGACAGTGAATTATTGTGTGCCGTATCCTTGTCCGGAAGACCCACGTGTCGCGCATACATTGTGATACTGAGGAGGAAGAACAGGGCGCACAGAAGGTCCTTCCTTTCCGCAACCCACGCCACTGATTCCACATGCAGGGGGTGAAGGCCAAACAATATGCCTGTAAATCCTCCCGTTATGAGCATCGCCCTTTCACTCAGGACCGGTGACGGCTTGTCTTTCGCTCTTCTTTCTCTCAACATGTCCATGAGCCTTATCACCAGGAGCACCACCAAGAAAGTGTTCCCGGCATGGAGAATGATATTGGTCAGATGATGCCCCAGAGGATTCAATCCCCATACGGCATAATCCAGGGCGTGGGATATCCATGTGTAGGGATGCCAGTTGCCCAGGGAGAAACCCAGGAACGCCCATTTGAAAAAAGCCGTATTCAAAGAACGGATAAAAGGATTGTCAAGAAGATAAGGAATATCATCCCAAACGAAATCGTTGTAAAGAGACGGGCAATACACCACAAATGTGATGAGTGAGACTGAACCCGCAAGGTAGTATCTAACGTGCTGTGTTCTTTTCATCCTTAGAATCCCATGTGCCCTAATGTCGTTATCTTACCTGCTGTCCTTCAGTTTTTGCAGCCATTGGGTTATGATCGCGCTGTTCGGGTCCCTGCGACGGGCCATTTCAAATGCCTTTTCAGCATCGGCACGTTTGCCCATTTTATAGAAGACCTTCCCGAGGGTTATGAGGTAATAGGGGTTTGCCTTGTTCTTTGTCGCCAGGGCGGAGGCCTGAATGATGATCGTGTCCAACGCCTCTGCTTTGTCTTTGGCAAATTGACGGAGGATCGGCAGATTCTCCTCAGTGTTCCTCAAAAAGATCAGGGCGAGGTGGTCCCTGTAGATCAGTACCCACTCATCCCGTTCAAGGAGCTCCTCTACAAGAGGGATAATATCACCCTTTGGAAACAAAGGAGGGGCAATAACGTAGGAGATATTGTACTTCCTCATAATGTCCTCCCAGGAACGGCCCTGTTCATTGCCTGCCATGGCTATAATATTGCATTCCTCGTATACGTCGGGTTCCAATGACCTTCCGTCAATGAACACCTTTTTCTCCGGATAGAGCCGCCAGAGGAGATAGCCGCCGATACCGTATTCGTTAAACATGTTGCCCTGGATCTTCAGGGGAGCGATAAAATCGGCTGCATCCTTTGGCGCGGCAAAGGAGGTATCTGCCCTGAACGTATGACTTGCAAGGGAAGGGATGGAGGAAAAAACAAGGGAGACTCCGATAAGGAAGGTGATGCCGTACAGGATACCCTGCCTCCGTTCCAGGAACAGGAGAGGTCTTCTCACTATCGTTTCTTCTCCCGCATACAAAAGGATTCTCCCGATGACCGGCGCAGCGGCGCACATATAGAAAATGACGTACCTGGTCGCGGTAAAACTCATGAGGGTGAAAACCGACAGGACCAGGAGGGGTGTAAGCCCGATCTTCTTCAGGTAACGGAGGGCCCCCAGAGAAAGGAGGAGAAAGAGAATATAGGAATAATCAACAGGTTTGAATTTCTTTGCATAAGCCGTAAAGGGAGGTATAAATTCCACGATGCCGGCGCTATGCTGTCCAAGGGAAAGAGCTCCCCCGAACACATCGGTACCCACAGGATTGACGAGGGAAAAGATCATTGACAGAGCCCATACTGCAAGGAGAGTCCGGAAGTTTCTTTCCCCGGCGTCCTTCCTGAGAACGGAGAGGATACCTTCACCAACCACATAGAGGGAGATCAGCAGGATACAAACGATATGTCCGGCATGCAGATTGGAGAGCACCAGCGTGAGGACAGGGACCAGGAATATTGTTTTCGTTCTATGGATCCTGAAATCCTCCAGAAGGTACAGGATGATGGAAAAAAAGAGAAAGGTGAACAACTGCGGGCGTTCTCCGAGATAACTCATCGAGAGGACAAAAACCACCGACACCACTATCAGCGAGGGCAGATCGGATACGCCCTGCCTCGTAATGGTGCGGAAGACAAAAAAGAGGAACAGCAGCATCAGAAGGGCCTTCAATACGACGATCCCCTTGAGATCCCAGACGCGGTACACTTCATAGAAGATCACCTGGGCAAGCCAGTTGCCCTTCAGTACCATGGACTTCCATTTCGACGGAGTTTCGTGGGAGGTGTAGGAAAAGGGATCGTTCTGCGGCACGGAACCGTGCTCCACGATATATTTGCCGGTGGCGAGATGCCACCAGAAATCAGAATTGTTCACGTACCGCTGGAGAAATGAGGCGAAAAAAAACAGAAAGAAGATGAACACCGCCAGGAACTTCATCACGGCGCCGAATCGTAGGGAACCTTTTCGCGTAGGGTATATCTTCATCATACATCCATTTTCAGGCATCTATTCTAAAGGGAAAGCATAATAAAGGACAAGGAGCACGGAGTTTGCGGCTGCGGCTTCCGGGAGCTGTGGATGAAAAAAGAGGCCACGGGAACAACTTGAAAGCTACGTTCTCAGCGAAAGCTGGTCAAAAGTTCCTGTTGTTGTTGCAGTCTACGGCAAAGAGATCATTTTCTACCCTTGTCCCCGCAATCCCGGAGGCGGTAGCAACGTAACAGGGATTTGGCAGGCTCGAAGCAGTAGTGGGGGGGGTAGCCACCGTATTCCCGATCGTATTCGTTATCTGGAAGTTTTGCCGGATCGAGTAGGAATAGTTCAATCCGAAGTCGGGCACGGCAGCGGGATTTCCTCCGGGCTGGAAGCCCGGCATAACAGCCTGAATGCTGGAGGCGCCGATTAACGGATTTGCGTGCGATCTGGGCGGGGTTGGGTCAGGAAAATAGAGTGCATTTTCCGAAAAGACCTGCTCTTCAAGAAGTCGTATGGACTGGAGATTTGCGTAGGCCTCCGCCCGCGCAGCCTTCCTGACAGTGCCTATATACGCAACGCCGGCCATTCCCGCGAGTATGCCTACGACGGCTACCGCTATGAGAAGTTCTATCAATGTGAATCCACGGTTATTCATAATGTCTATTTTACCAGATATAGATCTTTTTGCAATATTTTTTGTGCCGGAACCTACCCGACATTCAATGAAAGACAGAGAAGGCGATTGAGGTCTCAATCGCCTTCTCTCACGAAAGACTATTCAGACGAGACAACCTTGCACTTGAGCAACTCCGCGTTTGCGGGATCATTTCCACCAGGGCCGTTACTGTTTGCCCTGATTCTTATGGTGGAGGTAGTGAATGCTGACAAGACCACCTCTCCCGTTGTAGCCGCGACCACGGAGAGGTTAGTGCATACGACATCAGCCGCCGAAGCAAAAAGTGCCAGATCCGCGGGCCTGCCGCCCATACCCGCCCATGGTGAGAGCTCGATGCCGTTCATGCCGTTTCCGCCTTCCCTGGCGAGAATATATGCCTCAAATGTTTTGTTCGAAGCAGGACCGCTATTGAACAAAGCGAAATTGTTTATGTCACCGGCATTGACATTGACGCTTCCGTCCCAGTTTGTATCGACCTCAACAAGTGCGGCGCCCGGAGCAGTGGAAACCGCGCCCTTCAAGGCTGAGTTGAGCCAGTGCTGCAGGTCAGCCTCGGATGACTCTGCCGCCTTGATGATGTTCGATTTTCTCGCCTTTTCCTGAGCGCCGAGATAGGCGGGGATTGCTATGGCTGCCAGGATGCCGATGATTGCAACGACGATGAGCAACTCAATGAGGGTAAACCCTCTCCTGTTTCTCATCTTCATGTTCTGGAGCGTCTGAAACATATGATGCATTTGAACCTCCTTTTTTTTCTTCACAGGCTGATGCCTGTGCATTTCTCATTCCAGCAGGCAAAGCCCGCGTGAATTCCTCTCTATGGTGATTTCATGAACCCTCGTCCGCGAAAAACCAGGCCAGGGAAGCGGATGATGC
The DNA here is from genome assembly GCA_963699545.1 of Nitrospirota bacterium. Classification (GTDB taxonomy): domain Bacteria; phylum Nitrospirota; class Thermodesulfovibrionia; order Thermodesulfovibrionales; family UBA9159; genus JAMCQB01. The sequence continues at coordinate 193,959 of CAVOUE010000004.1, forward strand.
CGACGAAGCCCACATGGGATCGTCGTCTCCTTTCCCGTTCCCTTGCTGATAATCCAATCTGAAGGTCATGTCATCCTGAAGCACCTCTTTGCATTCTTCAGGGATGTCACCATATTCCTTCACTGTCCATCACCTCCTCTTTTCAGTTGATTATCGCATTAATGATTGTCGTTTGACAATAGAGAGCAGGATTCATGCCAGGGAATGGCATTCTGCAATTCATTGATATTTCGTCCTAATCAAGATTGCCGGAGAGGATGGCAGTTGAATTTGTGACAATTATTGTCAGCACTGCTGGCGAGAAGTGACATTTCGCCGACGCTCCCCACTTTCCAGAGCGCGACATCGTGCGATTTGACAATAACTATCAAGTCCCGGTTTTGCGATCCTCTCAATCGGTGAGTTTAGATCAAAGATTTTCTTTCAAAAAAAGCTTGACAAAACTTATTATTCTTATTTATATTCTCATAATTTTTAAAAATAGATAAAGGCATCTACACATATGGTATTTTTGTGTTTATAGCCTAGCCTGGTCAGAGAGAAGCTTCGGGCAATACTAAATCATCGGGAAAGGAGTTTCAGGGAGATGCTTATCATCGGGGAGAAGTTGAGCATTATCGCAAAGAGAGTCAGAGAGGCCATGGGCAAGAAGGACAAAGGGCCTATTCAGGAGATCGCGACGCGGCAGTGGAAGGAGGGGTCAGGCGTTATCGACGCCAATATAGGCCCTGCGGAAGATGGGGGAGAAGACCTGATGCAGTGGATGGTCACCACCATTCAGGAGGTGGTTCCTCTTCCGGTCTGTCTTGACACCACAAATTTCAAAGCTATCGAGGCCGGACTGAAGATGCATAATAATGAGTGGGGCAGGCCGCTCATCAATTCCACCTCGAATGATCCGGAAAGATTTCCGATCCTCGAACTTGGCGCAAAGTATAATGCCAATGTGATCGGCCTTACGGTGGGGAAGGGCGGACTTCCCGCGGATGCCGAGGAGAGGGCGGGCATTGCCGCAGAGATCATGGCGAGGGCCATGGAATACGGTGTTCCCCTCGAGGACCTCTATCTCGACCCCCTTGTTCTGCAGATAGCAACGTCGCAGGACCATGCGCTTCATGTCATCAAAGCGATCAGGATGTTCCAGGAAATGAACGATCCGCCGATGAAGACGGTGGTGGGCCTGAGCAATATTTCCAACGGGTGTCCCAAGACACTCAGACCGATATTGAACAAGTATTTCTTCGTGCTGCTCATGAAGCAGGGCTGACTTCAGCGATTGCGGATGCTCATGAGATGGCGGAAGATTGATCAAAGACGCTTGATGTGATCATGGGCAGGACCCTTTACGCCCATTCATATTTGGAAATGTAAATTTAGCTGTTAGCTCCTGGCTCACAGCTGATGAGGAGAACGATCAGCGGTGAACCATGAACTATGAGCTTGAAAACTGGAGGATACTATGGCTTTCGTTGCACCAACAGAGACGTACCCGGGAAAGGTTTACGCGTCGACCATAGGGACGGAGAAGACCGGTAATTTCGGCGGAGAGAATGTTCTCCCGTTCCATTCTTTTGAGGGAAATGCTCCCAACAGGCCGCTCGTTGCGTATGAAATTCAGGACGTGCCCCCTGACGACTGGCCGGAGACGGTAAAAAAGGTCTTTGCGGCTGTATCGGCTGACCCGGTAACATGGGCAAAATATTGTCAGGATACCCTGAAGGCAAAAGCGATTGCCCTCAGGCTTGTGGGCACCCATCCCGACAGGGAGAACCGTTCTCCTGAGGATGCGGCAAAGACAGTCAAGGATGTCCTCGCTGCGGTCAGTGTTCCCGTGATCATACTCGGCAGCAATCATGCGGAAAAGGACGCTGCCGTGCTGGTCGCGGCCGCTGAGGCAGCAAAGGACAGGAACTGCATCATAGGGAAGGCGCAGGAGGCCAATTACAAGACCATCGCTGCGGCAGCAATGGCAAACAACCACAAATTTATTGCCATGTCGGAACTCGACATAAATCTTTCGAAACAGTTGAATATCCTGATCACCCAGATGGGATTTGACAAGGAAAGGCTGATTACAGACCCCATGTGTTCGGCGCTTGGATACGGACTTGAATATACGTATTCGGTCATGGAGAGGATACGGCTTGCGGCCCTTACGCAGAACGATGTCACAATGCAGCAGCCGCTGTTGGGCGATGTGGGCATGTACGTCTGGAAGGTGAAGGAGACACAGGCTCCCGAAGCAGACCTTCCCCAGTGGGGGTCGCCTGGAGGAGAGGGGAATAGCATGGGAGACGGTCGACCGCGCTCTGTGCGGCGCTGACTCTGATAGCCGGATGCGGAGACGTCAGTTCATCATGAGGCATCCCGAAGCGGTGAAGGCGATCGAGAAAATTCACTCTGCACTGAGCTAATGATAAGGGAGGTTTAAAATGGCTTTAACAGGCGTTGAGATATTCAAGTTACTTCCGAAGACGAACTGCAAGAAGTGCGGGCATCCCACCTGTCTTGCCTTTGCTATGAAACTTGCCCAGAGGCAGGCCTCTCTGGATTCCTGTCCCGATGTTTCTGAGGAGGCGAAGAGAGTACTCGGTGAGGCGTCTGCTCCTCCGGTAAGGCCGATGACCCTCGGCGCCGGAGACAAGGCGTCAAGATGGGGGAAGAGACGGTTCTCTTCAGGCATGATAAGAAGTTTGTGAACCCCTGTGCCTTTGCGATTGAGATCAAGGACACCCTGGCAGAGGCTGAGGTATCGAAGCTGCTGGAGGAAGTGGTGAGCTCGGAGATGGACAGGGTAGGCCAGAAACTGAGGATTGACGCGATCTTGATCATCAATGCATCAGGCGATGCCGGCAAGTTTGAGGCCGCGGCAAAGACTGTTGCAGCGAAGGCCCCGGAAGTGCCGGTAATTATTAATACCGAAAATCCTGCAGGCTGCCGAGGCTGCGGATAAAGCTTTTTGCCGACAAAAGACCTATGCTCTACGGCGCAAATGCAGCCAATGCAGAGGCCATGGCGACTATAGCAAAGACGCACAAGGCCATCCTCGGCGTGAGCGCAAACGGTCTGGATGAACTTTCAGACCTCACTGAAAAGAGTGAAGGCTCTGGGTGTTGAGGATATGGTCATCGACTCAGGGGCGCGGAAGGCAAAGGAGATCATCGAGAACAATACACTGATACGAAGGGCTGCGATCAAAAAGAACTTCAAACCCCTCGGCTATCCGGTGATAACTTTGCCCAGCGGGAAGACAGCTTCACGAGACGCTCCTTGCTGGTCTCGGGGTATCGCAAAATATTCATCGATTATTGTCCTGAGCAGCATCGAGAAATGGAAGAACCTTGTCGCTCTTCACTCTCAGACAGAATATCTACACAGACCCTCAGGTCCCGATGCAGGTGGAGCAGAAGATATACAAGATCGGAGAGCCGAAACCGGAGTCTCCGTTCCTTATCACCACTAACTTCTCCCTGACCTATTTTATCGTCTCGGGTGAGGTCGAAAACAGCAAGGTGCCGTGCAGGCTCGCTGTGATGGATTGCGAAGGTCTCTCTGTTCTGACTGCCTGGGCTGCCGGTAAATTCACTGCCTCGAAGATCGCCCAGTTCATAACAGGAAAGCGGGATAGAAAAGGATATAAGCAACAAGGAATTGATTATGCCGGGGTATGTCGCGATACTGAGCGGCTCTATTGAGGACAAAATTGCCAGGCTGGAAGGTGACTGTCGGACCGCGTGAGGCAAACGCCCTGCCTGCATTCTTGAAATCAAGGGCATAGCGAACAACGGTTGCTTTTATAATCAACTGCAAAATATAACGGGACAGAATTGAGTATAGACAATAGGTAATATTGTACCTAAGTATCTCATGCCAAATTAGGAGGTCAGGATGTCCAAGTTAATAGCCACAGCGGCTATAAGAGGCGTCACATAACCTTGTAGAACAGGCAGATGAGATGCTTGCAAAAGGCCATTGCAGAGAACGGTGAAAGATTTTGTCTTTGAATTTCCGGATACCGCATTTTATCTTCCGATGATATATGCGATGACCGGCTTTCCGGTCAAGACCCTCGGGGATATGAAGATAGCCCTCGGGTTTGCCAAAGGAACTGCTCCATGACGAACCCGAGGACAAACTCTGGAAGCCCTATCTCGGCGAGGCGCTGGATTCAGGCATGGCAACACTCTTTGCTGAGGAGATCATGCTGGCCCTCCGTTATATCGAAGGGCCTTGAACCGTGCAAAGACCCTGAGACAGGTTATGAATATAACGGGTTTATTACCGACACCATCCAGCGTAATCTCGGCATCCAGCTTGTTGACGGCACGATGCCGGGTTTTGCGGCGATTATCGGCGCGGCCCCGGACGATGAGACAGCAGCCAAGATTGTCAGGGAACTTCAGGAAAAGAATATTCTCACCTTCCTTTCAGGTCATTCCGAAGACGGCAACAGCGTGACCAAACAGCTGCTGAGACAGGGCGTCGCGCTTGGCTGGGACTACAAGGATCGTGCCGCTCGGTCCTGACACGGAGCATACCCTTTATGCGCTTGACTGGGCGATCAGGGCCTCCCTCATCTTCGGCAATAAAAAGCCCGGTGATTTCAAGGAACATCTCAAATACCAGAAGGACAGGGTCTTTGCCTTCGCAATGGTGCTTGGCCCGCTTAACGACATCATCTGGACGACCGGAGCAGGCGCAATCAACATGGGCTTTCCTGCTGTTGCTGATACCGACATCCCGGTCATACACCCCACAGGTGTCTGCATATATGAGGAGGTCGACAAGGAATTCGACCACAGCAAGATCGTGCAGAAGGCGATTGAGGTCAGGGGACTCAAGATCGTTGTCGAGAAACCGCCGATCCCTGTTGCATACGGACCTGCCTTCGAGGGCGAGAGGATCAGGAAAGAAGACATGTTCATCGAGTTCGGCGGCCAGAGGACCCCTGCCTTTGAGTGGGTCAGGACAAAGGAGATCGAGGAGATAGAAGACAACAAGGTCATTATTGTCGGTGAGAACTGGCAGGAGAGGTATGAAAAGGGCGGGAATGATGCCGCTCGGCATGGTCATCGATGTTGCAGGACGGAAGATGCAGAAGGACTTTGAGTCCGTCATCGAAAGAAAGATACACCACAACCTCAACGAGGCCCAGGGCCTCTGGCATATGGGCCAGCGTGACATCAACTGGGTCAGGATCAGCAACCAGGCAAAAAAGGACGGCCTTACCCTGGAGCATGTCGGGATCTTATCCAGGCGACGATGACCCATCACACGGTTCAAGTCCATCGTGGACAAGGTCCAGGTAACGCTTTATGTCGATGAAAAGGACGTGCTCGCAATGCAGGAGGAGGCAGGAAGTGCGTATAAGGAGCGTGACCAGAGGCTGGGAAACATGACCGATGAGTCGGTGGATACCTTCTATTCCTGTCTGCTCTGTCAGTCCTTTGCGCCGAGCCATGTCTGCGTTATCACCCCTGAGAGGCTCGGACTCTGCGGAGCCTACAACTGGCTTGACGGAAAGGCGGCCTTCGAGATCGACCCGACAGGCGGCAACCAGCCGATCAAAAAAGGTGAGGCCTTGACGCTCAGAAGGGACGCTGGACCGGTGTTGATGAGTATATCAAGAAGGCCACAGGCGGCGCGCGTCGATACCATGAACGTTTATACGATCATGGACAACCCGATGACCTCATGCGGATGTTTCGAGTGCATCATCGCGATCGTGCCTGAGGCCAACGGCGTCATGCTTGTTCAGCGCGGTCATACAGGCATGACCCCTGTCGGCATGAAGTTTTCGACGCTTGCAGGCAGTGTGGGCGGCGGCGTGCAGACCCCGGGATTTATGGGCATCGGAAGAAACTTTATAACGAGCAAGAAGTTTCTCTTCGGTGACGGCGGCATCAAGAGGATAGTCTGGATGACCAAGAACCTGAAGGAAAGCCTGAAGGACGCCTTTAACCAAAGGGCTGCCGAGGAAGCAGGGTTCCTGACCTGCTCGATAAGATCGCGGACGAAACAAATGCGAGGATTCGGAGAAACTCCTTGAGTTCCTTTCAAGTGTGGGACATCCTGCGCTTGAAATGGAACCGATGTTATAAGATAAAGAACCATTTCGGTTCAGATTATCGAAAGCATTGGAGGATTACTATGGCAAAGAAGAGAAGAAAGACAGAACGTCAAAAAGTGCGATGCAGCGGCAGAAAAGATCATAGAGTGGGGCGAATCCACAAGATAGAGACCTGTTTTGACAGGGCCGAGAAGATGAAGCCATGTCCCGATCGGCGCTGTAGGGGCCTGCTGCAAGGTATGCCATATGGGACCGTGCAGGCTCGTCGGCAAAAATGCGGAAGAAGAGGCAAGGGGCGTATGCGGAGCGACCCTCCCTACCGTTGCAGCGAGGAATTTCCTCAGGATGATAGCAGCAGGGACAGCCGCACATTCCGACCATGCAAGAGGCATGGCCTTTACCCTGCTTGCGGTCGCAAACGGCGAAGCAAAGGATTTCAAGATCACTGATGTAAGAAAGCTCTACCGGGTTGCCGGGTATCTGAATATCGAGTTTGAAGGCAGGGAAGTCAATGACGTTGCAAAAGATGTCGCCACAAAGCTGATAGAGGACTTCGGCAGGCAGAAGGGTGAGAGGAACTTTATAACCAGGGCCCCGAAGAAGACCCAGGAGCGCTGGAGGAAATGGGGGATCGTCCCCCGGGGTGTTGACAGGGAGGTCTGCGAGTCGATGCACCGCACCAATATCGGTGTTGACCATGACCCTGATCATCTCCTGCCGCAGGGCCTGAGAACCGCGCTTGCCGACGGATGGATCGGCAGCATGATCTCGACGGATGTCACCGATATCCTCTTCGGGACACCGAAACCGATAAAGGCAGAGGCGAGCTTCGGCATATTCAAAGAGGACGAGGTCAATCTCATCGTGCACGGACATGAGCCCTCGCTTGCCGAGATAATCGTTGAGGTTGTGGAGGAGCCCGAAATGATTGCATATGCAAAAACAAAGGGCGCCAAGGGGATCAACCTCGGCGGTATGTGCTGTACCGCAAATGAGGTCCTGATGAGGCACGGCATACCGACTGCCGGAGGGTTTACGAACCAGGAACTCGGCGATCATGACCGGACTTGTTGACGCGATGACCGTCGATGTCCAGTGCATCATGCCTGCGATTGTGGATGTCGCGAAGAAGTTCCATACAAAGGTCATCACCACCTCCGACAAGGCGAAGATACCGGGCGCGATGCATATGGAGTTCGATGAGCACAGGGCAAAGGAAGTGGCAAGGGAGATCGTGAAGATCGCGATCGACAACTACCCGAACAGGACTACGAAGGGCAGCCATATTACGGAAAAGTTCCCTGTCATCGGCGGATTTTCACATGAATATATCGAATACATGCAGGGCGGAACCTGGAGGGGCTCCTTCAGGCCTCTCAATGATGCGATCATGGCGGGAAGGGTCCGCGGAGTTGTCGGACTTGCAGGCTGTGACAACCCGAGGGTCCCTTCAACAGGGGTTCACCAGTTTCTTGCCAACGAACTGATAAAGAATGACGTGCTTATCGTATCCACCGGCTGCGGTTCTGCCGCGTGCGGCGCGGCAGGGTATCTGACCCCGGAGATGGCGCTCGAAAATGCCGGTCCGGGGTTGAGGGAGGTCTGCGAGGCGATCGGAATTCCGCCGATTCTCCATCTCGGCGCGTGTGTGGATAATTCAAGGATCCTTACCATCGCGAGCGCTATGGCTGCTGAAGGCGGTCTCTCTGACGAGATAGGCGGAATGCCTGCAGTCGGTATTGCGCCTGAGTGGATGACCGAGAAGGCGATTGCCATAGGGCTGTATTTTGCCGCGTCAGGCGTCCCGGTATCTTCGGCGGCGATTCGCCGGTGGAGGCAAGCAAGGAAGTGACAAGGATCATGACGGAGGTCTGGTTCGAGAGATTCAAGGGTGCGTTGCATTTCGAGCCTGATCCGGAAAAGATCCTTGCACTTGCGCTCGACTATATCGATAAGGCGAGGGAGACCCTGAAACTCAGGAAGTATGAGCCGGGCAAGTTCGCGACCGAGAAGGTCCTGATGGATATGGCGGCACGCCGTGAGATCGAAAAGGCGGCAAAGCCGCATATCGGAATATATTAGGAATAAGAAAAGTCTCTGGACGTTCAGGAAGCCCTGCAGTTCCACTGCAGGGCTTTTTTTATGTCACGCCTGATCGACCTTTTATCATGCCGGCTCATCCATATCTGCTGTCACTTCCTCTTATGAAGACCGAAAGGGATTCCCTGCCTCCAAACCTGATATAATGATGCGAGGTTGCAGAACGCTGAATATCTGAAGGAAAACGATGAAGTGCCCGAAGTGCAATTTTGATCAGCCTGATGGGGAAGGCGAATGCGTGAAGTGCGGCGTTGTCTTTGCCAAGTATCTGTCAAAACAAGAGCGAAACACAGAAGGATCAGCGACGGGACCTCGGCCGCAGCCGGAATTTGCAGTAGACGACACAAGTGACATTCGTGGTCATCTCAAAAACCTGCTCTTTTACGTTGATCCTGAAGTGAATATGGTTTACTTGATCGGCAGAGCGCTGCTTTTCCTGGTGATAATTATCTGGGGTCTGAAATTCATTTTTTCAGCCGTTGAAAGCAATTACGCCGGAAACAGTTTTATGCATCTTGTTAACCTGCCCTTTCATGAGGCGGGGCATGTGCTATTTCGCATCCTTGGCCGCTTTATGATGACTTTGGGCGGGAGTCTCATGCAGTTGTTGGTGCCGCTGGTATGCCTTATCACTTTTCTTGTCAAGACCAAAGATCCGTTTGCTGCTTCAGTTCTCCCTGTGGTGGCTCGGAGAGAACCTGATGGACATTGCCCCCTATATCAATGATGCGAGAGCGCTGAAACTGATGCTCCTGGGCGGTGTAACAGGAAAGGAGGTCGATGATTTCCACGACTGGGAATTCATTTTGCGAAAACTGGGCCTGCTTGAGTACGACCACTTTCTGGCCGTGGCTGCGCATATCACGGGGATAGCACTGATGCTATGTGCGTTTGCATGGGGAGGGTTCCTGCTGTTCAAACAGGTGCGTAATGTTCAGTCGGAGAGGGATGGGCATCTGGACGATAGATAAAGGGGACAGGAGCCTTGTATCGCTGACTTGGCAACTTCAGAAAGATCATTGTAAGCCTAAGATGAGACATCTCCGGCACAAAGAAGCCCCCGTCAAATTCCGGCGGGGTCTTCTTTGTTTAAGGCAGAGCGATTCTGCGCCAGCGCTCTCCTACCAGGGTGCCTCACCTTTAAGGAACTTGGAAATGTCCGCAGCCGCCCGTTTGCCGGCACCCATTGCACTGATGACGGTGGCGGCTCCCGTGACAACGTCGCCGCCCGCCCAGACACGGGGTTTCTTTGTCCGCCCGGTCTCGTTATCGGCAACAGCGGTACCGTATTTCGTCCTTTCGAGGCCCTCTGCCTCCACAAAGACCAGCGGGTTTGGGCTGGTACCCAGTGCCATGATCACCGTGTCAATCTCCATCTCGAATTCAGAGCCCTCTATCGGGATCGGACTTCTCCGCCCAGACTGGTCAGGCTCACCAAGTTTCATGCGGATGCAGCGCATCCCCCGGACATTGCCCTTTTCATCCCCCAGGATTTCGAGAGGGTTCGTGAGAAAATCAAAAATGGCCCCCTCCTCGCCTGCATGGTGAAATTCCTCCTCTCTCGCGGGCACCTCCTCCCTGGAGCGCCGGTATACCATATGGACCTCACCGGAATTATTTCCCGATTTCCCGGCATAGAGGGTCTGAAGGCGGAGGCTGCAGCGGACCGAGTCCATAGCCACGTTTCCGGCACCGATCACCGCAACCTTTTTGCCGACCTTCACCGGTGTGTCATATGCCGGGAAGAGGTAGCCTTTCATGAGGTTGACGCGCGTAAGGAACTCGTTGGCCGACATTACACCGTTAAGGTTGATTCCCGGGATTCTCATAAAGGACGGCAGCCCCGCGCCGGTTCCGAGGAACGCCGCATCATATTCCTTCAGGAGTTCATCCAGGGTGAAAGTGCGGCCTATGACATGGTCTACCTTGATATCTATTCCGAGACATTCAGCGGCATAGTTGATCTCACCGGACACCACCGATTTCGGGAGCCGGAACTCCGGGATACCGTATACCAGTACGCCTCCGGGGCCATGAAGGGACTCAAACAGAGTCACCGTGTGACCTTCCCTGCCGAGATCCACGGCACAGGTTATCCCTGCGGGACCTGAGCCCACAACAGCCACCTTTTTCCCGGTGGAGGGCGCTTTCTCCAGGGGGCAGGTGCGGTTAATCAGCTCGAAATCCCCCACAAACCGTTCGAGCCTTCCTATGGCCACAGGTTCACCTTTCTTTCCCAGGATGCAATTCCCTTCGCACTGGGTTTCCTGAGGGCAAACTCTTCCGCAGATGGCAGGGAGGTTGTTCTTCACCTTCATCCACTCCACGGCCTTGATCATGTCCCCTTCCCTGAGGGCCTTGATGAACTGCGGGATCAAGACGCCCACGGGACAGCCCTGGACGCATTTCGGCTCTTTGCACTGGATGCAGCGTTCAGCCTCTTCCCGCGCCGTTTCCGGAGCGTAGCCCAGCGCCACCTCATCATAGTTTCCCCTTCGCACAAACTGATCCTGATTGGGCATCTCGTGCCGCTTTATCTTCATTCGTTCTTTTTGACTCAGTTCGGCCATTATTTCCCTCCCTCATTGATAGCGCCTTCAAGTTTGCACTTGTGTTCCCACTGTTCTACTGCCTTGCGTTCTTCATCACGATAAAACTGCAGGCGGGACAAGAGGCTTCCCCAATCTACCTTGTGCGCGTCGAATTCCGGGCCGTCAACACAGACGAACTGGGCGCCGCTATCAAGCAATACCCGGCATCCCCCGCACATGCCGGTCCCATCGATCATGATGGTGTTCAGGCTGACCGTGGTCGGCACATTGTACGGTTTTGTGGCCAGGGAAACGAATTTCATCATAATGGCAGGACCGATGGCCCAGACACGGGCAACTTTGCGATCCTTATTTTCGAGAAACTCCTTGAGCGGCTCGGTGACCAGAGACTTGCGCCCGTGGGAACCGTCGTCGGTGCAAACAATGAGTTCGTCCGAGACTGCCCGCATCTTCTCTTCCCAGAAGAGCAGGCTCTTGTTCCGGGCGCCGATAATGGAGATGACGGTATTGCCGGCTTCCTTCAGCGATCGGGCGATGGGATAGATCGGGGCGATGCCCACGCCTCCTCCCACACAGATAATGGTCCCGTAATTCTCGATCTCGGTGGGGTGCCCCAGAGGGCCGGCAAAGGAGGAGAGCTCGTCTCCCGGTTCCATCTTTCCCAGCTGCATGGTGGATTTCCCCACTTCCTGGAATATGATAGTGATCGTGCCCGCATCCCTGTTGTAATCGGCAATGGTCAGAGGGATCCTTTCCCCCTGCTCGTCGATACGCACGATGATGAACTGTCCTGCCCTTGCCTTCCTGGCAACATGAGGGGCCTGCACTTCCATCAGTTTTGTGACGCCGCTCAGGACCTCTTTCTTCATTATCTTGTACATCTTCCTACCTCCCAGTGGGAACATATTCTAGCTGCTAAGGGCGAAACTATGTGGTATGGTGCAATTGCGAAAACTGAGATTTCTACGTATCGCCTGCCTCGAAAATCACCTGATTAATCCAATTAATAATAACATAAATTTCTTGAGGGAGTCCATGGATTTTTCACGGGTAAAGGACATCCTATCATCTTCTTTGTGCATCATACCAGGGTCAAGGATAAGGGCAGCGTCTGGTGCTGCGACTTGGGTCTGCCGGGGTGACCGGGCGGACGCATTACGGGAACAAGATTGACTAAAATCCTGCACGGGTTTAAACTTTATCCTTATGGAAAAAAATCTGAGGACAGTTCTGAAGCGTGCCATAGAGAAGCTGGGGGTGGCCGATGCGGTCATCGAAATCGAGATACCCAGGGAAGAGAAGTTCGGAGATTTTGCCACCCCGGTCGCCATGGGTCTATCCAAGGTCCTCAGGAAGCCTCCGAGGAAGGTCGCCGAGGAGATCGTGCATTCCATTGAAGTCAAGGATGACTTCGAACGGATAGATATCGCAGGGCCAGGATTCATTAACTTCACCTATTCAAAAGGTTTTCTCTCCGCGCTGTTGAGGACCCTTCTTCTGGAGAAAGAGCGCTTTATCAGAAAGGATGTGGGCAACGGCAGGCAGATCCAGATAGAGTTTGTGAGCGCAAATCCAACCGGCCCGCTGCACCTGGGGCATGGAAGGGGCGCTGCCGTGGGTGCTGCCCTTTCGAATCTCCTGGAAGCAGGGGGATTTGCGGTCGAGAGGGAATATTATGTCAATGACGCTGGCAGACAGGTGAAGCTTCTGGGTTTGTCCGTATTTGCGAAATATCAGCAACTGCTCGGTCTTGAATATCCGTTTCCTGAGGACGGATACAGGGGCGACTATATCGAAGGAGTGGCAAGGCAGCTTATTGAGAGGTACGGCAGCACATACTCGGAGATGAGCTTCCGTGAAGCAGAGGATTTCTTTACTGATTTTTCCTACGGGCAGATGCTCAGAGAGATTGAGAACGACTTGAAGGATTTCGGGATCGTCTTTGATACGTGGCAGAGCGAGCGGGAGTTGTACGCGAAGAGTGAAGTGGACAAAGCTATAGACGACCTGAGACACCGGAGGCAGCTCTACGAAAAGGACGGCGCGCTCTGGTTTAGGGCAACGGCTTTTGGTGATGATAAAGACAGGGTGATCGTGAAGGGTGACGGCGAGTTCACCTACTTTGCTTCAGATATTGCGTACCACAGGAAAAAGGTCGAAAAGGGATTCAGCGAGATTATCGACATCTGGGGCGCTGACCACCATGGTTATATATCAAGGCTTAAAGCAGTGATCGAGGCCCTGGGCTATCCACCAGAACACCTCAAGGTTCTGCTGGTTCAGATGGTGACATTGCTCAGGGGAGGAAAACCGGTCCAGATGTCCAAGAGGGCCGGGGAGTTTGTAACACTCCGGGAGGTGATGGAAGAGGTGGGAGCTGATACCACCAAGTTCATTTTCCTCACGAGGCGTCCGGACAGCCACCTGGAATTCGATCTTGAGGTGGCAAAGGAACAGTCTGCGGAAAACCCGGTGTTCTACGTCCAGTACGCCAATGCCAGGATAAGCAGCATCTTTGTTCACGCCGGAGAAAAAAGGGTGAATACCGCTGGTTTTCAGGACGCGAACCTCGGTCTTCTTTCGACATCTGAAGAACTCAGAATTATCAAGAAACTTCTGACCTATCCCATGACCTTTGAGGGGGCGGTCCTTTCACACGAGCCTCACCGGATCACCTTTTATCTCCAGGAGCTCGCAGGGCTCTTCCATCCCTATTACAACAAATACAA
>CAVOUE010000005.1:0-535353 GCA_963699545.1 Nitrospirota bacterium
CCCGGAGGGCGCGCCGATAAGCCGGGATACCGAATGTTTTTCCATGTATTCGGACATATCAACGCGCACCAGGGCTTTTTCGTCATCAAACAGGAACCGGGCGAGAGCTTTCGCCAAGCTCGGTCTTTCCTACACCGGTCGGCCCGACGAAAGATAAACACTCCCGAAGGACGGTTAGGTCATCGGAAAGGCCCGCTGCGCGCTCGACGGATACAACTGGCAACCACCTCGACAGCGTGATCCTGGCCGATCACCTCTTCCTTTAAACTATCTTCCATTTTGCAACAGCTTGGCGGTCTCGCCTTCCAGCAGTTTAGTCAAAGGGGATGGAAGTCCATTCGGAGACCACCCTGGCGATATCGTCTTCATCGACCTCTTCTTTCACAAAAGCAACCTTTTTTCTGCAGATCGGCCATGTTTTCTGTCCAGAGACCTTGCAGTTTATCCTCCAGTTCCCTTAATTTGCCGTAACGAATCTGTGCGACCTGCTCCAGTTCTGCCCGTTTTTCCGCTTCTTTCTCCTCGTTCTTGACGTTCTCTATCTCTTCCTTGACCTTGCGCACCGTGAGGATCAGCGTCCTTTTCCTTCTGCCATTTGAAGCAAGCTCTTTACTGTCTTTTTGCAGTTTTTCCAGTTCACGTCCAGCGTCTTTTGCACGCTCCAGGGAAGCTTTGTCTTTCTCTTTTTTTCAAAGCCTGGCGCTTCGATCTCCAGCTGCGAATATCCTCTCGGTCGATCTCATCCAGCGCCTGTGGCTTGGAATCGATCTCCATGCGCAGCCGGCTGGCGGCTTCGTCAACCAGATCGATCGCCTTATCCGGCAGAAACCGCTCGGTGATGTAGCGGTTGGACAGGGTCGCGGCCGCGATCAACGCCTGATCCTTAATCCGGACCCCGTGGTATAATTCGTAGCGTTCTTTAAGCCCGCGCAGGATGGCGATCGTGTCTTCGACGCTCGGCTCATCGACGTAGATCGGCTGGAACCGCGCTCCAGCGCGGCGTCTTTTTCAATATACTTGCGGTATTCGTCCAGGGTCGTCGCTCCGATACAACGCAGCTCTCCGCGGGCCAGAGCCGGCTTGAGCATATTGGAGGCGTCGACCGCGCCTTCTGCCGCCCCGGCGCCGACCAAAGTGTGCAGTTCATCGATGAAAAGAATGATCTCGCCCGTCCTGGATTCCATTCTTTCAATACGGCCTTGAGCCGGTCTTCAAATTCCCCGCGGAATTTGCTCCCGGCGATCATCGCGCCCAGGTCAAGAGTAATCATCCGTTTTCTTCTTCAAACCTTCGGGCACGTCTTTCTGGACGATCCTCTGGGCCAGCCCTTCGACGATCGCGGTCTTGCCCACGCCGGCTTCGCCGATCAGGACCGGATTATTTTTGGTCCGGCGCAGTATCACCTGGATCAACCGGCGGATCTCGTCATCCCGGCCGATGACCGGATCGAGTTTTCCCCGGTTAGCCAGCTCAGTCAGGTCCCGGCCGTATTTTTCCAACGGCTTGAATTTTTCTTCCGGATTCGGATCGGTTACCCGCTGATTGCCGCTGACATGTGCCAATGCCGCTAGAAGCCTGTCACGGTTGATCTCGCCGTTTCTTGAATTCCTTAAAATCACGGATTCCTATCCGAAAATTCAGCCAGAAGGATATGTTCACCGGAAACAAAATCGTCTTTAAGCGCCCTAGGCTTCAAGTTCGGCGTCCTTGATCAATTTATTGAAGCTCTGTGAAAAATACACCTGGGCATGGCCGCTGACCTTAGCCAGGCCTTTCAGGCTCTGTTCGACGGCTTTGATCAGGGTGAAAGTAGGGATCCCCAGTCCATCCAGGATCGCCATGAAGATCTCATTGTCCTGGCGCAATAAGGCATAGAACCAGATGCTCCGGCTCAACCTGCTGGTTCTGGCACTCTTCGCAGACCTTATTGCTTCTTCCAAAGCTTCTCGTAATTTCTGGGTCAGTTTTTCCGGAGTCCATCTTTCGCCTTTGTTAGCAGTCAGTCTCATTAGAGTGCTAATATCAAGACAAAAAAAATTTATTCGCTGATCTCTTTTTCCAGGATTATCTTTAATACCGCGGATGTTCACGCCCTTTTTCATCCATCAGATAATGCACATATTCCAGGCGCTTCACATCATTAAGGGAATAAAAACGGCTCTTCTTGCCCACTCTTTTCGGGCACTACCACGCCCGCCTTATCCAACTGGCGCAATGTCCATACCGGCAGGTCAGAAAGTTTACTGGCCACGCTGATCACGTAGACCGGCTCGTCAGGACTGATATAAATATCAAAAGTAGGCATACTCTTTACTCCTCTTTCCTATGCTAGTAAACGATAACATATGAAGCTGGCGCTACCGTTGTGGGAATCGCCGCACTGAAGGGCTTTCTGGGCCAGGAAATAGCACATCTTGAGACGGCCGTTTCGATCGGTGTCGACAGGAAGCTGAACAAAGATACGATAAGCCTGCTCGTTGCTCTGCAGAAAAAGACTGCACGGTATCTTAAGGCGGAAGGGTATCGCTACCTCTGTATTCCCCCTGACTCAGACAGAATCACAGACACCTTCGTGTCGAAACTGTATCCCAGCTTTACCCACAAGATGGCAGCGACATCGTCGGGACTCGGATGGATCGGAAGGAATGGCCTCCTGATAAACCCTGATCATGGTCCGCGGCTGTCGCTCGTAACGGTCCTCACAAACGCGCCGCTTCATACTGACACCCCGACCGAATTCAGCAGATGCGGTGACTGCGGCCTTTGTCGGGAGTTCTGTCCTTCTGAGGCCATAACAGGTGAAGATTGGTCGAGGTATGAGCCTTTTGTGGAGCTGATCCGGCTCGACCGGTGCAGGTCCCACAAGAAGAGAAGCAAGACACTTAGCGGCAAACCCAACTGCGGGTTGTGTGTGAACATCTGTCCCCATGGAAGGAAAAGGCCTTCCGAAAAGAAGGAGAATAACCACAGAGACACTGTGGCACTTCGGCAACCGGTGAATGTGCAATTCCGTTGAACTGATGGCAGAGTGACAATGGTTCGCAGTCAGCATGTGTTTCACGGCTGAAGGATGGACCACCTGCAAAGCTGTCTCTTCGTCTCAGGATAAACGTTTTTCTGATTGTATAACAGTGAAAAACCTGGAGGAACATAGATGACAAAGCATAGAGTGATTTTTCAACCTTCCGGCAGAAGGGGTGAGGTAGAGGAAGGCAGGACTCTTCTCGAAGCCGCCCAGTCTCTGGGAGTCGATATCGAAGCGCTTTGCGGCAACAAGAAGGTCTGCGGCAAATGCAAGGTGAGGGTTGAGGAGGGCTATTTTGAGAAGGACAACATACAATCTGGGATGGCTCATCTCTCTCCTCTTACTGAAGATGAAAGAAAACATATTAAACCGGAGGACGGACCCGGAATCCGCCTCGCCTGCTCCACAGAGGTGCACGGTGACGTCAAGGTCTTTGTCCCCGAGCGCTCAAGGGCAGGAAAGCAGGTGGTCCGCAAGGCAGCAAAAGAGCTTACGATCGCTCTTGATCCTGCGATAAAGAAATACAATATTGAGCTCGTCGCCCCAACCCTCCACGACATGACGACAGGGGATTATGAGCGGGTGCTGAAATTCCTCGATGACGATTACGGCCTCAAGGGCCTTACCTTTGATTTTGCCGTTTTGAGGGACCTTCAGGATGTATTGAGAAAGGGGCAGTGGGAAGCGACCGTTACGGTCTGGATGGACAAGGAGATCGTCAAGGTCGAGCCCGGCTTTGTTGAAACCTGTTACGGCCTTGCGGTAGACATAGGGACCACAACCTGTGTCGGTTATCT
This sequence comes from Nitrospirota bacterium, assembly GCA_963699545.1. Lineage (GTDB taxonomy): Bacteria > Nitrospirota > Thermodesulfovibrionia > Thermodesulfovibrionales > UBA9159 > JAMCQB01. Next base: position 3,823 of record CAVOUE010000005.1, read on the forward strand.
TACTGATCTCAATACCGGCAAGGTTGTCAACACCGAGTCGATGATGAACCCCCAGGTGTCCTATGGCGAAGACGTGATGTCCCGCATCACCTATGCAATGAGCAATCCCGAAGGACTTGAAACCATGAATAAGGCCATCATCACCGGCTTAAATGAGATCATCGAGCGGGTGGTTACGGAGATCAGGAAGGACTGCCCAAATCCCGGCTTTGTGATCGACGACCTTACCATCGTTTTCAACACCGCCATGCACCATATATTCCTCGGGTTCAATCCTGAGTATATCGGACGCTCACCCTTCATCCCGGCAGTACAAAACTCTCTTGACATCAAGGCGAGAGATCTCGGCCTGAAGATCAATCCCTCTGCATATATTCATGTGCTGCCCATCGAAGCTGGTTTCGTCGGTGCCGACAACGTAGGCGTGCTCATTGCCGAAGAGCCCTATAACCAGGACGAGATGGTCCTGATCATCGATATCGGAACAAATGGCGAACTCCTTCTCGGCAACCGGAACAAGGTCTGTTCAACCTCCTGTGCAACCGGCCCTGCCTTTGAAGGGGCCCAGATAAAGTTCGGCATGAGGGCCGCACCGGGAGCGATCGAGACAGTAAAGATCGACCCTGTCACAAAGGAACCGATGTACAAAGTGATCGGCAAAGCTGACTGGCACACCCATCTTGAAAAGGTGAACGCGAAGGGCCTGTGCGGTTCAGCAATTATCGAAGTTGCTGCCGAGATGTTCAAGGCGGGCATCATCGATAAGTCGGGCAGGTTCGTGATGAATCTCGATACCCCTCGCGTGAGGAAGGATTCAGAGGGCAAGCCCGAGTATGTGCTCGCCTGGGCAGAGGAAACATCGATTAACGCCGACATAACCGTAACACAGGGAGATATCAGGGCCCTTCAGCTTGCCAAGGGAGCACTTTATACCGGTGCGAAACTGATGATGAAGCGGCTGGGCATCACGAAACTTGACAGGGTTATTCTTGCAGGCGCCTTTGGAAGCCATATCGACAGGGAAGCATCCCTGACCCTCGGTATGTTCCCCGACTGCCCCATCGACATGGTCTATGCAGTGGGCAATGCAGCAGGGGACGGCGCGAGGATGGCGCTTCTCAATAAAGGGAAGCGGCAGGAGGCCAGTGAAAGAGCACGGTGGGTTGAGTTCGTCGAGATCGCGACTGACCCCAGCTTTGAGAAGGAATTCATGCAGGCAATGCATATCCCTCATATGAAGGATAAGTTTCCGAACGTGAAGGCACTGCTTGAAAAATCAGAGGGAAATGAGGGAAAGAGCAAGATAACGAGAAATATGACCACCTCCCCCGTCACTTCTCCCTCCTAGGTGATGGTTGGGGCAAGGGACAAGGGGCAAAGTGGATATTAGCTGCTCGCCCCTTGTTCCCTCTTTTTTTTTGAGCGTTGGCCATCGTGGAGAGCAGGATGCTGAAATAGACAAAGTTATATTTGTCCATTTGTGGAAATGGTCATGGAAGGTTTTCTGATAGATTGGCACTTTAACAGAATTAAATAGAGGAGAGGTAAACATGTCATCACCAGTCAAATTCGACCCTGAGCTTTCGAGGCCTCTTGTGGAAGAGGTCATGGAGCGGTCAGGTCAGAACTTGCTCGCCTGCTATCAGTGCCGCCGCTGTGCAGCCGGCTGCCCTGTGGGGGACGAGACCGGGGTCACGCCGGACCGTCTCATCAGGATGGTGCTCCTCGGTGAGAGGGCCGAGGCCGTGAACAACCTCCTGGTGTGGAAGTGCGTTGCCTGCTACACCTGCGGTACCCGCTGCCCGAACAATATCCAGACGGCAAGGATCACCGAAACGCTTAAGCAGATGTCCAAGGAAACCCATCAGGAACCTTTGAGCCCTTCTGTGGCCGCATTTCACGAAGCCTTTACCACGGCTGCTTCCCATCTGGGCCGGGTCAATGAGCTGGAGTTCATGGGTCTTTATGAGATGAAAAACACTGCAGACATGATAAAGCGTGGAGAGTGGAAAGCTGCCATGCAGGAGATGATGACCCAGGCGAAGCTGGGCATGGCGATGACGAAGAACAGGCGGATGCACCTCGGCGTCGAGAAGGTCAGGGGACTTTCTGAGGTCAAGGGCATCTATAAGAAAGCAAAGGAAAAAAGTCAGGGCCGTGAGCGGTCCTGACCCGATGAATAGTCACACAAATTAGGGGTAGAGAATGGAACTGGCATATTATCCCGGATGTTCATTGCATGCTTCTTCAGCGCTCTATGACATCCAGAACAGGATGGTCTTCAGACAGCTGGGAGTTGAGCTCAAGGAGATCGACGACTGGAACTGCTGCGGCGCGACCTCTGCAAGCAAGACCAACGATTTTCTCTCGATCGCCCTTCCCGCGCGGAATCTCGGCATTGCCGATGCAAGCGGTCTTTCTGATATTGTCATCCCCTGCTCCTCCTGCTACAGCCGCATGCTCGTTTCCCAGAAAAGGTTAGCGGAAGATCCTGCGCTGAGGGAGATCATCAATGCAGAACTCAGCAAGAAAGTTGAGGGAAAGATAAAGATCCTGAGTATTCTGGAAGTGCTCGTGCCCAAGGCGGCGTCGGGGGAGATTGCGGAGAAGATGACAAAGAAATTGGAAGGACTCAGGCCGGCGTGTTATTACGGTTGCCTGCTTACCAGGTTCCCCAGCGATGTACCGGTGCCTGATGATGTGGAGAACCCGCAGGGCATGGAAAAGGTCTGCAAGGCCCTTGGTGCAGAGCCTCTGGACTGGGGCTACAAGACCGACTGCTGCGGCGCTTCTGCGGCGGTGAACGACGCTGACCAGTCCCTTCTCCTGATGTCAAGGATCATGAAGGATGCTCTCGCGCGGGGTGCGAACTGCTTTGTCACCACCTGTCCCATGTGCCAGATGAACGTCGATGCCTATCAGGACCAGGTGGGAGAGAGATACGGGATCACCGGCAGGCTGCCTGTCTATTTCCTCACGGAACTCCTGGGTGTTGCCATGGGCATGAATCCGCGGGAACTGCAGATCGACAGGCATTTTGTGAACGCCATGGGACTGTTAAAGGAGTTGAAACTGATATGAGCGACAACGGTTCTTCCAATAAACACGGCTCGGTTTTAGTCGTCGGCGGCGGTATAGGAGGTATGCAGGCGGCACTGGACCTCGCGGACAGCGGATTCAGGGTCCATATGGTCCAGAAAGAGTCCTCCATTGGCGGCACTATGGTGATGCTCGACAAGACCTTCCCCACCGGCGACTGCTCGATGTGCATGATCTCGCCGAAGATGGTCGAAGCGGGCAGGCATCTCAATATCGATATTCATACGCTGGCGGAAGTCGTTTCAGTGGACGGGAAGGAAGGCGACTTCAAGGTCAAGGTGAGAGTTGCCCCCCGGTATGTGGATGCCGGCAAGTGTACCGGCTGCGGCGACTGCGAGGTGAAATGTCCGAAGAAGCTACCGAGCGAGTTCGATGAAGGACTTGGCGTTCGCAAGGCGATCTATTCGCTCTTCCCCCAGGCGGTGCCGAACACAAGGGCGATCGACGCCACACAGTGCATCTATCTCACGAAGGGCAAATGCCGCGTCTGCGAAAAGGTCTGCAAGGCAAAGGCGATCAACTATGAAGACAAGGGAAAAGAGATAGAACTCAACGTCGGCTCCATCATCCTCAGCCCAGGTCTTGACCGCTATGATGCAACGATGAGAGGAGAATTCGGCCTCGGCAGGTGGAAGAACGTTGTCACGTCCATCCAGTTCGAGCGCATCCTCTCCGCATCAGGCCCGTATAAGGGAGAAGTCAAGCGCCCCTCCGACGAAAAGCATCCGAAGAAAGTGGCCTGGATCCAGTGCGTCGGGTCGAGGGACCCGCACAACGCGAATCCCTGGTGTTCATCGGTCTGCTGCATGTATGCGACAAAACAGTCGATCATCGCAAAAGAGCATGACGCGCACATAGAGCCGACGATCTTTTATATGGAGATGAGGGCCTTCGGAAAGGACTTTGACAAGTATGTCGAACGGGCAAAGAACGAGTACGGCGTGCGCTATCAGCGGGCCATGATATCCGCTGTTCGGGAGGACCCCGGCACAGGGGACCTCATCCTTCGCTACGCGTCTGAAGACGGCAAGCTCTTCGACGAGACCTACGACATGGTGGTCCTGTCCATCGGACTCCAGCCCCACAAGGATGCAAAGGAGTTTGCGAAGACCTTCGGCATCGAAATGAACCCTTATCGCTTCGCCAAGACATCTCCGCTCAGGCCGATCGAGACGACCCGTGAGGGAATATACGTGACCGGAATCTACCAGGGGCCGAAGGACATCCCGGAGACCGTGATGCAGGGGAGCGCAGTTGCAGGGAGGACTATGGCGCTTCTTGCAGAGGCACGGGGCACCGAGACGATAACGAAGGAGTTGCCCCCCGAAAAGGATGTGTCGGGAGAACAACCGAGGATCGGCGTCTTCGTCTGTCACTGCGGAACCAATATCTCTTCCGTCGTGGAGATAGACCAGGTGATGAGCGCGGTGAAGGACCAGCCCGGCGTCGCGTATGTGACTGACACCATCTATGCCTGTGCCCAGGACAACCAGGAGATAATAAAGAAGACTATAAAGGACCAGAACCTTAACAGAGTGGTCATCGCCTCGTGCACGCCGAGGACCCATGAGAAACTCTTCCAGGAGACGATCCGCGAGGCAGGCCTGAACAAATACCTCTTTGATCTCGCGGACATCCGCGAGCAGTGCTCGTGGTGCCACAAGGGCCAGAACGAAGTGGCCACGAAAAAGGCGATCCAGATCGTAAAAATGTCCGTTGCGAAGTCACGGCTTCAGGAACCGCTCAAGACCGACACGGTGGGAGTTACTCCCGCCTGCATGGTGATCGGCGGAGGGATAGCGGGCATGACCTCTGCCCTCGCCCTCGCTGACCAGGGATTCCAGGTGAGCATCATCGAACGGGAAACCTTGCTCGGCGGCCTTTTAAAGAATGTCTACCGCACCCTTGAAGGCGACGATGTGCAACAGTTTCTTAAGACAAGAATAGGAGAGGTCGTAGCCCATCCGCGGATCAATATCTATACCGGCGTCGAAGTGAAGAAAACTGAAGGATTCGTGGGGAACTTTAAGACAACCCTTACCGACGGTACGACCTTCGACCACGGCGCCGTCATCATCGCCACGGGCGGAATGGAGTACGAACCCACCGAATACCTCCACGGACAGAATGACAAGGTGGTCACTCAGCGCCGGCTCGAAAAAAGACTTGCGGAAGGGGAAATACCAAAGAACGGCGAGAAATTCGTGATGATCCAGTGCGTCGGGTCACGTGAAGAGCCGAATCAGTACTGTTCGCGTGTGTGCTGCCAGGATGCGGTGAAGAACGCCATAGAGATAAAAGAGCGGAACCCCAGGGCGCAGGTCGTCGTCATCTACCGGGACATGCGCAACTACGGACTCCGCGAAGATTACTACACCAGAGCGCGGGACCTCGGCGTGCTCTTTGTTCGCTACGAAGTGGAGAGAAAGCCTTCAGTCGAGGCGGCCGGCGATAAAATACGTATAAAGACCTGGGATTATATGCTGAACAGGGAGCTCGTGATGGACAGCGACTGGCTGGTCCTCTCGACCGGCCTCAGGCCTCATCCCACGACCGACAAGGTCGGAGAGACGTATAAGGTCACCAGGAACCCTGACGGGTACTTCCTCGAGGCGCACGTAAAGCTCCGTCCCGTGGATTTCCCCAGCGAAGGGCTCTTTGTTACGGGACTGGGCCATGCCCCGAAGAACCTCGATGAGACCCTCAGCCAGGCGCTGGCCGCTGCGGGAAGGGCAGGAGTGATCCTTTCCCATGAGAGCCTCGCCGTTTCGGGGATCATCGCCAAGCACAAACGCGAACTCTGCATGTCCTGCCTGAGCTGCCTGAGGGTCTGCCCCTTCGGCTCTCCTTATATAGCCGAGGACGGCAAGATATCCCATAATGAGGTCAAATGCACGGGCTGCGGCATCTGCGCCGGCATCTGCCCTGCAAAGGCCTTCCAGGTGAACAATTTCCGCGATGACCAGATCGTCGCCATGATCGATGCCGCGGTGGACTCGGAACCGGGCCTTATCGGGGCATAAATAAGATATGAGCAATCGGAGGATCGAAGAATGACGACAGTTGCTGAACCTGCTGCAGAGCAGGATGTCTTCACCGTTGAGCAGCCTCACGAAGGGTTGCCGGGCTGGCAGCCGAACGTACTGGCCTTTGCATGCCATTACTGCGCCTTTGCCGCAGCCGACCTGGCCGGTGTGATGCGGCTTTCCTACCCGCCCAACGTGAAGATCATCAGGCTCCCGTGCACGGGCAAACTGGACCACATCCATGTCCTCAGGGCCTTCGAGCGGGGGGTGGATGGCGTCTTTGTCGCCGGCTGACTAAAGGGCCAGTGCCATTACCTGGAAGGTAATGCATTTTCAGCCCGGCGTATCGAGTACGTGAAGAAGCTGCTCGCAAGGCTCAAGATAGACCCGGCCCGTCTCGATATGTATAACCTGTCTGCTGCCATGGGGCCAAAGTGGGCAGAGATATGTACGCAGTTTACCGAGAAGATCCGCAGACTCGGGCCATCGCCCATACGGCTTGCGCTCGCGAAGCGGAAAATAAAGGAGTGAGAGACCAATGATTGTTGGGACACAGAAACCGATTGAAGAGATTTGGGAAATGGTCAAGGATTTCAAAAGGGTCCTTGTCTACGGGTGCAACACCTGTGTAGCTATCTGTCACGCAGGGGGCGGCAAAGAGGCAGAGATCATCGCCTCGATGATCCGGATGAAGGCAATCGAGGAGGGTCGGGAGATGGAAGTCAATCACGCTGCTATCGAGCGCCACTGCGAGCCTGAGTTCTTTGAGCCGCTCATGGAAGACGTGAAGACCTATGATCTCGTGCTCTCCACCGCCTGCGGCGTCGGGGTTAATTTCCTGACCGACCGCATCGGGGAGATCCCGGTCTATCCAGGGATCAACACCTCTTTTTACGGTGGCGTTCCTCAAGCCGGGGTTTTCACGGAATTGTGCGGAGGCTGCGGCAACTGCATCCTCCACCTGACGGGCGGCATCTGCCCCATCGTTCGGTGCTCGAAGTCCCTCCTGAACGGGCCCTGCGGCGGCACCAACAAGGGCAAATGCGAGGTGAGCGACCAGGTTGACTGTGCCTGGTACCTAATAGTCGAAAGGATGAAGAAGCTGGGCACCCTCGAAAAGCTCCTCGAGATACAGCCGCCGAAGAACTGGGCTACAGACACCCACGGCGGTCCCCGGCGTGTTGTGCTCCGGCACATCGCTGACATTGAAGAGCAAGTAGAGAACAAAGAAAAATAGACAGGAGTCGCCGCTGGTGCGGGAGCCTGTTCCATTGTTTGCCGTGAGGTTATTCTATTTAGCACTTCTCTGACCTGAAAAATTACTATCAAATACTGGACAGACTTAGTATGACTGGCAAGTTCGTTACCTTCGACGGGAGGTCTTATAGAAATAGAAAATAGTAGATCAGAGAAGTACGGCTACAGTCTTATTACTAGGCTGCGATGGGTTATGCTCGTCCGCTCATCGGCGCTCCGGGGAGTCGTGCGCCTAACTGCCAATTGTGACAGTGCATGCATTGCCATCTTTGGCTTCACTTTGATTGTTACCAACACTTGTGTTACACTCTTTCCAGCCAAAAGCAACTTTATTTTCATTTGGAGGATCTTTCCATGGGAAAAGTTCAGGTGAACTTCATGAAACTTCGTTATCCTTTGCCTATAACGCTCACGGGCGCTATGGTGGAGGGAAAACCCAACTACCTGACCATTGGCTACTTTGCCATCCTCAGCCATGTGCCGGCTATCGTTTCAATATCCCTATACAAAGACCATTATACCATAGCCGGGATTAAGCAGAACGGCGCATTCAGCGTGAATATTCCCTCTGTGGATATGGTGAAGGTAACGGATTACTGCGGGATAGTGTCGGGAAAAGATATGGACAAGTCTCGTCTTTTTGAATCCTTTTATGGGCAGCTCAACACAGCGCCCATGATCAAGGAGTGTCCACTTAATTTCGAATGCAAATTGGTTCAGACGATACAGGCGGGTAACAATTTCCTGTTCATAGGCGAAGTGGTTGCCACATACGCCAATGAGGAGGTCCTGACTGATGGGGTTCCGGATATTCTAAAAGTGGCCCCCCTGGTGCTGTTCTCGGTGGACTACCATTCCTGGCAATTCGGACCGCGAGTCGCAGGGGCTTACAGTGTAGGACGGGAGCTAAAAAAGAAAAAAGACTAGAGTGCTATCTCCCCTTTGTTATTTCTTTTAAATAAAAAAAGGGGCTAAATGAACTTGGCAAAAAGAGGGGAATACAGTAAAGGCTTATTTAGGCAGTTCGACCGGATACTCTCGGGACCTTACAGCTTAAACTGAAAATCCTGAGTTCCCCTGATCGGGTTTGGTTTTGTTGCTTACCTATTGATCGGAAGGGTCTTTCGGTTGCAGAGGTTGCCCGATTCCTCAGGGTGACTACTTCAGCGGTAGGGCGCGCTTCTTGTTCACGGATTTTAGAAACCAATTTAAAAGAAAATAAGTTCATTCAGCAACTACGTTCCGGTGGCCATCATGTAGAGTAATTGGGATCACCCATTAAAAGGCCCTTTGTCAAGAGACAAACGACCAGGAGTTTCCCCAATTTTTTCCCGTCATTCCCGCGAAGGCGCGAATCCACTCTTTTTGCATTCTCACTGTCATTCAAGCCTGACTTATTTCTTCTCAGGCGCTGGAGGAGAACAGTATGCCTTGGGCTGTGTCCTTGTTGGGGGTTAGAAAACTAGGGACAGCGACCATTTAAGCAAATGAACGCGGATTAGTCATTTTCGAATCGCGCCGCATAACGCAACGTTGCAGGTGAAGGACGAGGACCTGGACAAGGTGTTCAACTGGTAGCTTCGGCTCGTTTGGATGTCATTACAAGGGTGCGATGGCAGTGCGCCCGGCAGGGGCAGGGCGCATTCACTTGAAGGTGCAAGTTCTCTACGGACCCTGATGACAGAACCTTTGCTGAAAGGTTTATGTTTGAGAAATAGAGGAGTATGAGATTGTCAGGGTTGAGGCAGACATGGCCATGCCGGGAGGCATAGCCATGTCTTGCTGTACGTTCGAGAATTAACAGGCGGCTGCGGTTTCGTTATTTGACCGCCACGAGAAGAACGCCCAGTTTTTTCTCGGTCTCGCCTATTACCGCGATTTCTTCCTGAGTCAACTTGGCAGGTGCAGTGTCGTGGCAGCTGAATGCCAGGAGTGTTTTCCCGATCTTCTTCTCTGCGGACTCAATTGCGTTGATCTTTCCCTCGTCCAGTTTTGACAGCGAGCACAGCATAATTCTTTCTCCCTTTTGTGCAGTATGATGATACTCTTTATTTAAAGCTACCACCTTTTGCACTCCGCGTCAAGTATGCGGAGCGACAGCTGAAACCGCATCCCGTCACGAGAGATTACGCGGGAACGAGACGATCTACATAGTGAGCGCAATAGGCCGTAACGGTGCCTCTGCCATCGCAGCCTGGGCATGCGAGCTCTTCTGCGAGGTTCAGCCCATAGTCGTTTGGGCTCAGGGGCATGGCACTGAAAAGCCCTTGGCCGTTGCACTCAGGACATACCACTTCTTCATGACAATACGGTTCCGTGCATTTTTCGCACGGTGACTTCTTATCATGTCTTTTCATTTTATCCTCCTTCTCCCTTCTCCTCACTTCATCTGCTTTACCCGGGCTGTGGAACATTGATGTCCCGTTCAAGAGACCTGTAAAGGTCTTCGGGATCCGAATAGCGACGAATTTCGCCAAGCCGCGGGTATCTTTTGAGATACTCAAACGTCGCATGTTCAATTTCCGAACTCTGCAACAAAGGCATGACGGGAACCGAGCGAAGTCCGGAAACGATGCGCCCCAGTTCTTCAGCGATGCTTCCTGTATTGGTGAAGTCGGCAACAACGAACCTGGAAATGTGCGCAAGTGCGGACAGACTATCCTTAATGTCACGGCTGACGGATTTCCCAAAATCAAGAGAGATGGGTATGTGGTTGCCACTGCGAAGGATATTCCGCATACCGTCCAGGATACTTTCTCTTTCAGGGGTAAAGCATCCCAAGAGCAGCGCAAACTTGGAAGCTGCAGGGTCAAGCAAGTCACGAAGTTGTTTATTGTGAAGCAGTAAGTGAACAAACTGTGCGACCTCCAGACCGTCCACAGTAACTGCGGGTTCTCCGGGAGGCGTAATGACAATATCGAACTGTCTGGCATCCTGTAGTTTTACGTTCCAAGTAAAAGCTCCATAGCTTCGGCAACCGGTAAGATCTGCCTTCTGAAAGTTTGATGCAACCAAACGGGTACCCATAAGTTTGGCGCCACGTAAGTTTGCCCCTCTCAGGTCGGCTGCACTCAGGTCGGCCACGCCAAAATCAGCTTCGCTCAGATCCGCCCCATTCAGGTTTGCTCCCCGGAGATCTGCATTGCAAAGCCAAGCTCCCGCGAGGTTAGCCTCTTCAAGGTTTGCCTTGTAGAGGACTGACTCTCCCAGTTTGGCCCCCCGCAGGTCAGCTCCGCGTAAATCAGCACTACCGAGCTCAGCGCCGGCTAGATTTGCCCCACTGAGATTTGCCCTGGTGAGTTGCGCCATGTAAAAATTCATGCCTTGGAGGTCCGCTCCTGAGAGGCTTGCCCTGATAAGGTTTGCCCCGGAGAGGTTTTGCTCATTGAGGTTTCGCAGTTCTTTCCCCATCGTTCGTTCCTTTCATTCTGTCCCGGCCAACTTATTTTTACTTTTTACCTCATCTCCTTCTTGTCTGCTCACAATATAGCAAATGGTTTGAGCCGAGGCAATTGGAATAAATTCGTATTTATCGGTGAAATTATTCCTAGTCTACCCCATGCTACTTAATGAAGAGATTGGTGTAGGAGCATGATCTGCCAGGATTTATGTTATACTGGACGAGTCATGAATCAGATTCCAATTGTGGTTTTTGCCGTTGGAATGATGAAGGATAATTGCATCTTTGTCATTAGGTGATTTTACAGGATCGTAGGGCAGATGATAAAAACTTCATGCGGATTTCATGCACGGGTATCCAAAACGGCACTAAAACACGCTTGGAGACGCCAGGAAATGCCAGATGGTGGAGTGGCAGAAAACTCGGCAATATCAATAGGTTTTCTGCACTTTTAAAGGCTTTGGAGAGATGACCGAGTGGCCGAAGGTGCACGACTGGAAATCGTGTGTGCGCTAATCACGCACCGTGGGTTCGACTCCCACTCTCTCCGCCATCGCTTTTTTGCGAAAGTCTTTGCAGAAGGGCCACTCAATGTGAAGAATAGAACGGTCCTGCTCGATTTGCTTCAAGGCAATAAGTAAAGTGAGCAGGGGGCCTCAAGAAGTATCAACACAATCGGGGGATGTGCTCGGAAACATGAGGGCCTGACATGAGCGATTCTGAACAGAATGATGCCAGGAGTACTTTGACGCGGCTTCGTTTTCCCGACGATGAAAGGAAACTTCCGTGGCTCTCCATGCTCCTTGATGCCTATGCGATTATCGATGAAGGTGTTGCGGTCGCGGTAAGGGCTGAAGAGGATGAACTCAATGTAAAGCTGGCATGCAGAGAGGGCTGCGACACCTGTTGCCGCACCCAGAGCGATATCCCTATCTACCCGCTGGAACTGGTCGGCATCACTTGGTTTGTCACGGAGAAGGTGAGCGGACCGAGACGGTCGGCTCTCAGGGAGCAGTTGGCGAGCCACGGGGAGGGTGACGCCTGTCCTTTTCTCATAAGCGGGTCCTGCGCCGTTCATCCTCTCCGGCCGGTGGCGTGCAGGCAGTTCAATGTTTTCTATGAGCCGTGCGAGGAAGGGGAAGACCCGTATTTCACCAGGAGGGATGATGTCCTTAGGCCGATACAGAGCTATACGGACCGTGCCTTTTCGATCATGATCCCGTTCTACGGCTTCCCTGGTGATGTCGACAAGACCCGGGCGGTCAGGAACATCATTCAAACCCGGGCCATTAACCTCCGGTCCTTCGAGTGGAGGAATCTGGTGAAGATAATGAAAGGGTTTGATTCGGGAAACCTTTGATGTTCACCGGACACACTGACCTCATTTTCCCTGCAACCTTTCTCCCGGTCGCTGTGCTACAATAAACAAACGCCTTTTCTGTTTTCCTGCAGTCAGGGAATGGCCCTGCGCAACAGGATGGTGTGAACCCCGCCAGGTCCGGAAGGAAGCAGCGGTAAACATTTATTTTGTGTGCCGCAGCACGTTGTTCCCTGGCTGCAGCAAGACAAAAAAGACCATGAGCTACCTCGTACTAGCAAGAAAATGGAGGCCGCAGGGTTTTGAAGACCTCATAGGTCAGGAACCCATAAGCCAGATCCTGAGCAATGCCATAACGCAGGGCAGGATCGCGCACGCCTATCTCTTCTCGGGTCCGAGGGGGGTGGGAAAGACATCCACCGCCCGCATACTGGCAAAGGCCCTGAACTGCAAAACGGGACCGACCGCTGTTCCCTGCGGGGTCTGCGCTTCGTGCACGGGTATTGCCGACGGATCATCTGTCGACGTTATGGAAATAGACGGCGCTTCAAACAACAGTGTGGATGATATCAGGGATCTCAGGGAAAGGGTGAAATATGCTCCTGCCGGAGGGCAGTACAAGGTCTACATCATTGATGAGGCCCACATGCTGTCCGGGCCGGCGTTCAACGCCCTCCTTAAGACGCTCGAGGAACCCCCGCCCCATGTGGTGTTCGTCCTGGCGACAACCGCCCCGAGAAAAGTGCCCGCCACGGTGCTTTCCCGGTGTCAGCATCTCCCCTTCAGGAAGATACCGCTCCCGAAGATCAAGACCAGGCTCAGGAAGATAGCGGATTCAGAGGGCATAGCCATATCGGATCCGGCCATAGAAATGATCGCCAGGGTCTCCGAGGGAGGCATGAGGGATTCCCTCACCATCCTTGATCAGGTATCGGCGTTTTCCTCCGATATAAAGGAATCGGACGTCAAGGACCTCCTGGGAATCGCTGATTTCGGCGCCCTCTCAGAGGTTGCGTTGTCCGTTATCAGTGGTGACAGGAGGCGTATCGTTGAGGTGATAACGGAACTCACCGACACGGGGACGGATCTTAAGTCTTTCACCAAGGACCTCATGCAATTTTTCAGAGACCTCCTCGTGGCAAAGGTCGTGAAGAGACCTGAAGAGGTGCTGGAGGTGGGTGAGAACGAGCTGAGCGTCATGAAAGAACTCCTCCGAAGCACGTCTGAAGAGCATCTGACCCTCCTGCTCTCCGAGATGATCAGGACGGAGGGAGAGGTGAGGACCGCTTTTTCACCCCGCGTTGCGCTGGAAGTGGCGCTTATCAGGGCGAGCTTCCTTAACGTCCTGAGGCCTGTACAGGAAGCTTTGGAGAACCTTGAGTCGTTTATTGCGGACGAGAAAGGACGGTCCGAAAGGACGCAGGACATTCCGGAGAAACCTGCTGTCGCAAAGCCCCTGAGGGAGAAAGCCGCGGTCGGCGGGTCTCCTGTGAAAGAGGCCCCGGGTGAGGGATCCCGGCCATCTTCAGAACCTCAGCGCGGTGTCATACCCGAGGACGTTTCTCCTGACGAAGGTGCAGTTCTTCCCCGGTCCCATGGAGGGGAGGAGTTCCGGAGCGAACTCATAAAAAGACTGGAACAGGTCAACCACCTGCTGGCAATAAAGCTGGCCGAGGCCGAAATGAACCTTGGAGGTGATTCCCTTGTCATCACCTTCAGCGGGGGAGCGGCCATTCACGCCGATTCCGTGAAAAAGAACATGGACGCGGTACGACACGCAGTCGAGGAGATCCTGGAGAAGAAGGTTTCCATAAGGATCGAGACCGCAAAGAAGAAGACACCGCGAAGGAAAGAGCTGAAGGAAACCCTGTTATCGGAGCCGCTGGTAAAAGAAGCGATTGAGCTGTTTGAGGGACAGATTGTGGATATAAGACCTGTGGATACTACAAGGAACGGAGGAAAGAATGTCTAAGAAGATGCTGGGGGATATCATGCGCGAGGCACAGAAGCTTCAGGCCGAAGTGCAGAGGCTTCAGGAAGAGGCAAAAACAAAGACCGTGGAAGCGAGCGCAGGCGGCGGCATGGTCACAGTGGTGGCGAACGGCGGGGGCGAGATCGTCTCGATAAAGATAGAGAAGGACGTGGTGAACCCTGAGGATGTGGAGATGCTCCAGGACCTGATACTGGCCGCCGCCAATGAGGCGCTGAAGAGGGCACAGCAGATGGTGAACCAGGAGATGGCGAAGCTCACGGGAGGATTGCAGATCCCCGGTCTGGGCGGAATGGGAAACATCTTCGGATGACGCTGGGCATTATAGAGAACCTTATCAATGAGCTGACGCGCCTCCCGGGCATTGGAAGGAAGACCGCCCAGAGGCTCGCGTTCTATATCCTTACCATGCCCGATAATGAGGCAAAGGCCATCGCACGGTCGATCAGCGAGGTCAAGGAGAAGGCGCGGTTCTGCAGTCAGTGCTTCAACATCACCGATGCGGAGGTCTGTGAGATATGCCGTGACGACCGGCGGGACAGGAAGAAGATCTGCGTGGTGGAAGAGCCGAGCAATATCCTTGTGATCGAGCGTGCCAGGTTCTTCAACGGCCTGTATCACGTTCTGCTGGGTTCGCTCTCTCCCATCGACGGGGTCACGCCGGAGAAGCTCAAGATCGAGGAACTGCTTCGCAGGGTTCAGGCGAACGGCGTGGATGAGGTGATCGTCGCCACGAACCCCAATACAAAGGGGGAGATAACCGCGCAGTACATCAAAGAGCGTCTCAATGCCTATCCGGTAAAGGTCACGAGGATCGCATACGGCCTTCCCATGGGCAGCGATATCGAGTTTGCTGATGAAGTAACCCTGAGCAAGGCCCTTGAGGGCAGAAGGCAGATGTAAAAAGAGCGGACGAGGTGATCCCTCACAATGCGGGCCGAGGCTTATTTTGTTTAAAGGAGAAGTGTGAAATTAGCGATCATCGGACTTTCCAACTCGGGCAAGACAACGGTGTTCAACGCCCTTACCGGCCAGAACCTTGAGACCACCATGTATCCGACGGTGAGCGGTGAGCCGAACCTCGGCGTGGTCAAAGTGCCTGACCCCAGGGTCGAGAAGCTTGCTGAGATCTATAGGCCAAAGAAGATCACCCACGCCACTGTCGAGTACATCGACTATATCGGGCTCACAAAAGGGGATGTCGACCAGAACAGAAAGGTATTTGACCTGATAAGGGACTCGGACGCCATTGTCCATGTGGTGCGGGCCTTTGAAGACGATGCGGTCATCCATCCCCTGAACGAGGTGAGTCCCCTCAGGGATATCGAGACCCTTGAACTGGAACTGATCTTCGGTGATCTGGAGTTTGTGGAGAAGAGACTGGCAAAAATGGATGAAGGGTCCAGAAGGGGGAAGAAGCCCGATGAAAGGGAAAAGAAGCTCCTTCTGAAATGCAAGGAGGCCCTCGAAAAGGAAGTCCCTCTCCGGAGCGTTGTTTTTGATGAGGAAGAGGAGAGGGCGATGAGACCGCTCCAGTTCGTTTCCACGAAGCCTGAGGTAGTAGTGGTCAATGTGAGTGAACACGACCTCGGCGCAGAGAAGGCAGCGAGCATAAAAAATGAGGTCGAAGGATATTTCAGCAGAGGCAAGGGCACGTCACACGCCGCTCATCACTCCTCACTTTCACTCTGCGGAAAGATCGAGATGGAGATCGCGCAGTTGTCCCCGGAAGAGGCCAAGGCTTTCCTGGACGACCTGGGGATCCAGGAGCCTGCCCTGAACAAGCTGATCCACGTGAGCTACGACCTCCTCGGTCTCATATCCTTTCTCACCGTGGGTGAGGATGAAGTGAGGGCGTGGACAATCACAAAGGGCACGAGCGCGCACAAGGCTGCCGGGAAGATACATTCGGATATCGAGCGGGGATTCATCAGGGCGGAGGTTGTCCACTACGAAGACTTCATCTCTTCCGGAAATATGCACGTCGCGCGGGAAAAGGGCCTCCTGAGGCTGGAAGGCAAGACCTATGAGGTCAGGGACGGGGACATCATTAATTTCCGGTTCAACGTGTGATCAGGCCGCATTCGCATTTGGTTGCCAGCCGGCTGTCAGTAAATATCCAGTTGGATCTTGATCGCCTCATTTATCCTGAGCATGTCTTCTTCTGAAATGAGACCCGCACGTTTATACAGTCGCAATTTGCTTACCGTTGCCAATTGGTCAGCCATTGCCTTGCTCTCTTTACCGTCAAAGAGAACAAGCGCCTCACTTGGATAAAGACGATCTGTCTTGGTGGTCAGGGGCACAACTTGAACCCGATTGAGGAACTTGTTTGATGCATCGTTACTAACGATCACCGCAGGACGCTTTTTCTTGATCTCTCCGCCGACAGAAGGATCGAAATTAACCCACCAGACCTCACCTCTTTGCATGTGCTCTGTCCTTAAAGGTCAGTTCTGCCCAATCAAGGGCTTCGGCTTCCCGTTTCTTGTCTTTTGACATTTGGGAGTATGCTAATTCCAGGTTCGGGCGAACTACATGCGGGCGAACCAATTCTTCAACGAATTTGCTGATCTTGCGGGGGCCGATAGTCTTATGAAGACCTTCATAAACTTCCTCATCTATGGTTATGGTCAACTTTTTTTGCATCGATAGCCTCCTTTCTTATACGTATAGTATACGTGTAAGAAAGGGCCCTGTCAACAACGAGGATTACGCAGGGAGAAAGATGGTTCGTTGCGTTGTTATTTCTTATCCCAGTCGTATGTTATTGCACCCTGTTTGCAGCCATCAACGCAGGTGCCGCAGAGAATGCACTCCGTATTTTCCATGTTCTTACGGTTAACCATCTCCTCCACGGGAAGGCTCATCGGGCAGTGTTCAGTGCAGGTGTGACAGTGCTCGCAGCTGTCAGGGTCCGGGTTTAATTGCAGGGAAGCCCAGCGAAAATAGTTTCTCATCTTTCTGCCAATAATCATAAATGGAGCCATCCAGCATAAATGATGACAGAATGATCTGTTACCAATAATAAGGGCCGGCATGACGATAAGGAGCAGAAGGACAATGAGGTACGATATAAGACCCTGTACGTTGCCGATGGAAAGGCCGTGTGTCGTCATATAGAAGAAGTCTATCTTGTTGTACCCTCCGGACCTGACCGCCAAGAGGACAATTGAGCTGATCCAGGGCACCCAAATGAACCATTTGATGTGATCGCCCTTTGTAACTTTCTTGTCCCTCGCAAGAAAGATCGCCTCCTGACAACCGGCACCCGGACAAACCCAGCCGCAATACCCTCTGCCAAAGAAAGGGGCGCTGAGAAACATAAGCGAAAACAGTACAAAACTACCGTTAATAATACCTTTTGAGCTTGCCTGAATAATGAGCACGGGGGACAGGTAATAGAAAGTTGCAGGGAAGAGGAAAAAAGAGACGAGAATCATGCCTTTCCGTATTTTTTGGCGCGTCTTCATTTCGTTTCTGGTAAGTCTACCCCAAACGCACGGGCCGCAAGCTTAAGTGGAAAGCGTAACCAGCTTAGTCCCGGTCGGCTGGATGCTGTTGTGGGCTGCAGTTTGTCCATTCTTTAGCAAAGACCTTCTTGAATTTGCTACATGCTGTGATGAGCCAGGCAAATGCATTTGGCCAAGTTTCGGTGTTGTCAAAGCGAAAATCAGAAAATGCTCTTATTCTGCTGGCTTTCTTGCCGGGCAGTTCTTGCCAATCTATAGCCTCTGACAAGGCAAGCTCTTTTTCGATTTCAGATTTGCACGAAAGAAATGCCTTATATAGTTCTTTGGAATCGTTTATGTAAATTTCGCAACCTACCTTATCATCTCGCGTATGTATGGTTAATGCCACATGACAATCTGATCGCCCAATGGACACGTCATACCAGTGCTGTGGGCGAGGAGTCCTAAGTTTGAGGTCAGGTTGCTTTGTTGCAGCATATTCCTTAAGTTGTTGCCAGAATTCGAGTTGTTTGGTCTTAGTGTCGGTAAGATCTCCCTCTTGAGATCCCTTCCGGACCGATTTTGTCCATTCGTTTGGGCGTGATATTACGGTAAACTTCGGGGCTGGAGGAGAGCCTTCGATTTGCCATAGTTCAATTGCAACGAGGAAAAAATTAATTTCTTCGTCTGTGTGTTCATTGAGCCAGTCAACGGCCTGCCGATGTTCCTCTCGTACCTCCCGGACAATCCAAACAACAAACTCTGCTTCCAAGCCAGCGGCATAAGTTATGAGCTGCCCGAGGTGCGAGTGATCCGTGGTCTCAAGTTGGTTCTCTATAATGATTTTCCGTCCTGTATTTTCTTCTTCCGCTAAAATGTCTACGTTGAACCTACCAACGCTTGCCTCCGTTTGCAATACCTGAAGACCTATTCCGACTTCGTCACTGAGTAATTCAATATTTTCTGGTTCGGCAAGCCAGCGTGTAAAGTCTAGTGCCTCATGTTTCCAGTACTCGCGTAAATCAACGCGTTTGAGTTTGCCCAATTTCATATTTTGTCTTCCTTTATATTACAGCCAACGACTCAAGTAAGGTGCGAGCCCGTTAGTGCGAAGCGTGTTAGTTGAACTGATTGTTAGCCCTTTCTGAACCATTGTTTTGTAAAAACGGTGTATGTTTTCATTGGTTCTTCAAAACAAGGCTTGGTTACTCTTTCAAGCTCTTGTTGAGTAGCTGCCAATTGATTTCGTATTTCATCGTTTTCGTTATAGCGATCCCAGAAAATACCTTCGTGACGATGCATTTCATCTAGGTGCTTTTGAAACTCATCAGCTTCCATTTGAACGCGGCCTTGGCGCTGCCAATAATGAGTAGCGAGCATATTGGCTGAAGCGAAAATGGAATTAAGCGTTTGGTTAGTGTCCTTAAAAATACTTTCTGCTTCGGTTCCAAACACTGCCATGAATTTGTATTTCAAGGTATCGAAGCGAACAAATATATCTTTCTTAGATTCATAGCGTTCAAATACGATGTGCCCTCTGTCAAGCAGCTGGGATTCGGCTTCTGTTTCGTGGGCAACCCGATTCCGTGTACTTCCTTCATTTCCACTAGACCAAGGGTTTCTTATAAAAGCAATTGCATCTTTTATCTCAAAAAACGCCGCTAATGCTTCTTCCGCAAGCTCAATTTTACGCTTGCCGATGAATTCACGTTTCCATGCACCAACTCCTGAAATAATTGCCCAGCATGCAGATACGACAGCTATGGCTTGAGCTATTGTGGCTAATTCAGTCATGCATATTCCTTATAAAGGCCTAACATTCTTTTTTATCCCTATACCACATTCTGTGCAGATTATAGAAGTCGGGAGGTGGGAAGTCAATAAAAATGGCGCAAAGAGGCCCGGAAACAGGGGGGCCGTTATTTTCGCAATGAGTTCGCACAGGCAACCACCATGAGTGGAAAACGAAAAGGCGTTATTCCCTGTCCGGGTGAAGGCGTTGTTATGGCTCTGACGTTATTTGTTTTATGCCGAGGTCTTTACAGATTTTTCGTGCCAGGTGATCGTCGATTTCAGTGTGTCGTGGAACAGACGATCGTTTGTTCTGGCTGGAGTTCCCCCACCAAGAATGGCGGCTGCCTTCTCTGATAAATACGCATCCTTGTGATCGAAGATATTTCAGCAGTTTGCTGCGCTTCATACTGCGATTGTTTCTTCTCTGTATCCTGATCCCCCGGCAGCGATAGCGTCCTGACGGTTAAATTCAAGTGCCTCTTTCAGAGTAAGCCGAAGGCTCTCAAGCAGTTCATCATGTGTCTGTTCCTGACAGTTCACGCCCGGAATTTCCTCTATCCATCCAATCCACCAATCACCTGATTGCTTTATTACTGCCGTATATTCTGCATTCATAATTTACCTCCTCGTTCAACACATTATAACGTAACGACAGGCACTTTTGGCATTACTTGCTATCATTTCATTCTTTTTTGTGTCCATTCCACACTCTGTGCAGATTATAGAAGGCGGGGGGTGGAAAGTCAATTTAAAAAGGGCAATAGGCACGAGGCAACAGGCGATAACAACGGCATAGGAAGGGGCACATAAGAGGCCAAAACCGGAGCCCGAAAGGGCAGGGCGTTAGCGTATCTTTCTGTTGTATCCGAACCTCTCCTCGAAGACCGGGGCGATGAGGTTGTCGACCGGGGCGTAATCGTCCTCCAGGAGCACAGAGTATGACCTCTTCATGAACTTCTCCACAAGCTCTTCCGGTACTATGGCTGAAACTGCGGGACTTCCCAATCTGTTCTTCAAAAAAGACTGAAAGGCCCTGATATCGATCTCATCCCTTCCTGCCATCACGATGAAGGTGGCGGAGCCGATCTTTTCAAAATACGGGCTAATCGAGATGAGGTGGACATTCTTTTCACCGAAAACCTCCTTCAAGGTCCTGAGGGTGGAGGGTAGGAACGCGCCTTTCTGGAAATTGTCGATGATATTGGTAAGGAGTATGCCGTTGGGGTTCATGATGTCCTTCAACAAGTGCGCAAACTCTTTGGTGGTGAGATGATAAGGTATCGAAAGGTCATTGTATGCATCGATGAAGAGCACATCATACTTTTCCTTGCAGTTCATCACGAACCATCTGCCGTCTTCGTTGTATGTGCGTATCCTCGTGTTCCGCGTCAATCCGAGGTGTTGATGAACGATCCTCGTTATCTCAGGGTCTATCTCTACCACATCGATCTGTCCGTGCGGATAGGAAACCTCCATATACCTTGGAAAGGTATAGCCGCCGCCCCCGATGGTCAGACTCTTAAAAGCGGCGTCCTTCCCAAACCTCCATTTAAGCACCTCCGAGTAGATCTTTTCATATTTGTATTCGATATGGGAGGGGTCCTCAGGGTTCACATAGGAATGAGTGAGGTTGTCCAGGACCAGCGCCTTGAGCGGCGTCCTGCCGTCCGAGGCTGTGGCCTGTTTCACCTTGATGGTAAAATAATCGCTTTCTTTGTAATAGTCGGTGTAAGGGCCGAGGCGGGGTTGAAAGGCAAAACCGTAGACCCCCCAGAGAAGGACGGCGGGGGGAAGGAGGAAGCCCGCAGCGGCCTTTCTCGTCCTGAAGAGGCAGCCCCAGAAGAGGGCGGTGAGGACCAATATCCCGCCCATCACCAGTATGATGTGTCTTGTGCCCATCCACGAGATAAGGAAGAATCCTGCTGCAAAGGTACCGATGATCGAACCCAGGGTGGAGAAGGCATATATCTTGCCGACGACATTTCCGGCCGTCTCCACATTCCGGAGAGCCAGCTTGACCACAACGGGTGAGATCATCCCGAGGATGCAGCTCGGGATAAAGAAGGTGAGGGTGGTCACGATAAGAATACGCAGCATGAGGGAAGTGGGGAAGTGGTAGCCAGCCACAAGACCTGTCAGGGGCGCAATAGAAAGGGTGGCTACCCCGGACAGAAGCAATAGCCAACCCAGGGTCTTCCTCCTGGGGAAGCGGTCTGCCAGCTTTCCTCCCATGTATGCCCCGAAACTTATCCCCGCAAGGACAACGCCGATGATGCTTGTCCAGGTATAAAGGGACACCCCCACAAAGGGGGCGAGGATCCTGCCGGCAACGATCTCTATCACCAAGATGCAGAAACTGGCAATGAAAGTGATGATATACGCTGTGATAATATTCATAACCCTTCCTTTCTCCCTGCTGCATATCGCATGCTGATCATTCCGGCACGCATTTCCGGCGAGAGTCAATGTTCGACAATCACCGACACCCATTTCCCGTCGTAGTGTTTTTCCACGACCTTGAGCCCGACGTTCTGCATCGCCACTATCACATCATTCTCCTGACCCACGAGCATACCGGAGAGTAGCGCGATGCCGGGCTTCTGGAGAACGGGAAGCGATCTCCGGCGCGACCCCGATCAATATTTCGGACATGAGATTTGCTGCGATCATATCGAAGTTGCCCTGAACCGCTGATATGCTTCCTTCCTTTATCTCGATATTGGCGAGAGTGTTCAGTTCCGCATTTCTTTTTGCGGCGTCCACTGCAAGGGGGTCGATATCTACACCGACGACATGGTTGAAGCCGAGCCTCGAGGCAGCGATAGCGAGGATACCTGTGCCGGTGCCCACATCAAGAAAACTCCCCAATCCCAGCAATCCTCCCATTGCCTTAAGGGGAGGCGAAGGAGGGGTTACGCGGGCGGCAGCTGCATACTTTTCCATGAGCATGAGACATGTTTTCGTGGTCTCATGGTGGCCTGTGCCGAAGGCCATCCCGGGGTCGATAATGAGGGCGATCCGGTCGCTGTTTGCGGTCTCCCATGGCGGAATGATCGAGAAACGCTCACCCACATCGATGGGGATGAACCGTTGCTTCCAGGACTCGTTCCAGTCCCTTTCGGCGAGGTAGAAATAGTCGAAGGTGAGATCATGCTCGAGGCCGGATTCCTGCAGGACCTTCCTGAAGGAATTCAATTGATCTCTCAGCGTTATGATGTCGCTGCTGTCCTTGAAATACGCAATGACTTTACTGCCGCGATCGGTAACGCCCAGGCAGCCCATATCAGACATCCTGTTCAGGAGGGCGTCCTTTGACGCGTCCGACACTGTTATCGTAAATTCATAATATCTCAACCCCGTCGACCTTCCCTTTGTCAGCCCTGAAAGATCTTTTCCATTTCACTCCGCTCTTCAGGGGTGGTCATAAATATCAGGGTCTCGCCAAGTTTCACCGTATGGCTGCTGGGAGGATTGTACACCCACCCCTCCTCGGTCCTGACGGCAAGGAGCAGGATGTGAGGATATTTCCCGAGGCCCAGTTCTGAGATCGCCTTTCCGGCAAAGGCAGCGGGGACCGTGATCTCCTCGATCCTCAGGTTCGTGTCCTTGTCCCTGAGCATGGTGTCGAGGAATGACACCACCTTTGACCTCACCATCTCCGAGGCCATTCTGAGACCGCCTATGGAAGTCGGGGAGACAACAGCATCTGCCCCGGCCTTTTTCATTTTATCGGTGTTCTTCAGGTCCTTGCAACTGGCAACCACTCTCACATGGGGGTTAAGCTGCTTGGCCGTAAGGCTGATGACCAGATTCTGGTTATCGTCTCCTGTTACGGCGAAGAGCCCCTTTGCTTCAGTGATCCCCGCCGCCAGGAGCGTGTCGCTGTCAGTGGCGTCCCCTTCCACGAAGATCCCGTCAGGGAAGGTTGCAAGGACGTTCTCTATGGACTCCTTGCAGATGTCCACCATCACATGGGATCTCTTCGTCCCTGCGAGCTCGCCCAGGATATAGAAACCGACGCTGTCAACTCCGCAGACAATATAATGTTCCCTGAGTTTCCCGATCATCTTATCCATCTTTCTCCTCCGAAATGCCTTACTCAATTCCCCCTCCACCATAAAAGCGGTGAGGTTTGAGAGAACGTACGTTATGATGCTGATGCCTGAGATGGCGACGAGTACCGTAAATATCCTTCCCGCCGGATTGCCCGACATATCGATGATCTCTCCAAAGCCGATGGTAGTGATGGTAATGAAGGTCATATAGAAGCAATCCACCAGGGAACAACGGCTCCCCCCGACGAACCAGAACCCCACCGTCCCTGCTAACAGCACGACAGCCAGGTATATTCCCGTGCGGACAAACTTGCTATAGATCTGCGAATATATATTCTTCCCGGTCATGGCAGTAATATACCGTTTTGTAACGGAGAACTTCAACATGGTTTGTTATGAAAAAGAGGATACCCCTCGTCAATCCCTGGATCTATGATTTTGCGGTCTATAACCTCCGGGCGAAACCTTTCGGACTGCTGAAGATCGCGGAATATCTCAGCCCCTTTGATGCGGGACTTTCCGTCATCGACTGTGTGAATGCAGCCGGGAGAAAAACGTATTGCACCGGAAAGTTCAGGCCGAGACGATCAGGAAGCCGGAATTGCTGGCAAGGATTCCCCGGCGCTTTCAACGCCACCCTTTACCACAACTCACAACCGGATATTTCACGTGGTATTTTTTACGTATCAGACAGTACGTCCTTTTGAAATTAGCACGTCAAAGTATTCCACGGGCATCGCCGGGAAGGTCGAAAAATGAATGCCCGTGAGCATATGTAAATCTACAGAAGTTCTTACCGCTGCATCAAGATCAGGCAGATCTACAATAAGAATTAAATCGTAGTCTCCGAAAATGGCGTACATTCCCCTTACTTTCCCGCCTAACGCGGCGATAATACTTTTTGCCTTTTCGGTACGTTCAGGATGGATCTCTTTGACCGACTCTAAAGAGTATTTTCCAAGCATAAAAAAAGTTGCCATGGCGACCTCCTTTTCAGTCTCTTCTTGCTCATAGTATACCACGGATCTCCTCAAGGCAAGAGGGCTGCTTTTCCGTATTGGTATTCTCCGGATTGTTACATCCTTAAAATCTGATTGGTGAGGGTCTGAGCGTTATTTTACAGCTTTGAACGCAATGGATGCTAAAATAGTCCTGTTATGTTGATGGACTTTGTCCCTTTCCCATTCTATCTCCTCGGTCTCTGGAGACGGTTCTTCTTATTCGTGGGCCTTGTCATCCAGAGCGTATACGTAATTTCCCGTGGCCTTGAGCTGGGAAGGCTTCCCCTTGTGGGCCCCCATGATACCCTGATCTTTCTGTCAGCGTCTCTTGTTGCTTTCTCCATGCCCTTCAGCAGAGCCATGAAGAACAATCCCGGGTTCTTCCGCGGGATCGCATTGGCAGCGGCGGTTTTCACTCTTTCAGGGCTCATGGCAAAGCCTCATAATACACCGTTGCCCCCTGTATTGAAGACCCTGTGGTTCGAGCTGCACGTCGTCCTTGCATTCCTCTCATATGCACTCTTCGGCATCGGGGCGATCATAGGAGCCCTGCAGGGAAGGGAAGGAGACAAGTATCTTGAGGGTATGCAGTACCGGGCGATACTCACCGGATATTGCTTTTTCTCCCTTTCCATGATATTCGGGGGTGTCTGGGCATATCTGGCATGGGGCACCTACTGGTTATGGACGCCGAAGGAGATATGGACCGCCCTTGTGTGGTTATTCTACAGTCTCTATCTCCATGCGAGACTGCTGCCCGCATGGACAGGCAGGTTCTCTGCCGTCCTTGGTATTGCCGGTTTTGTCGTGGTGATCTTCACGTATCTCGGGGTGAGCCTCCTCATGAAGAGCTCTCATACGTTCTAGCATATGAAGGCAGAAGGAGTGATAAGATTCTTCCTGTCCATAAGAACGACCGTCTGGCTGCTTTCCCTGCTCCTGGCGGCCTTTCTTGCCGGCGCATGCATCATGCCGTCGGAGAAGGCGTTCCAGTCCATTCATGCCGTGCCCCTTCTCCAATGGATGAAAGAGCAACCGCTGCATGCCACGTGGTGGGTGTGGGCCTCGGCAGCGCTGACCTTCGTTCTCGCGGCAAATACCATCTTTTGCAGTGTGGACTCGGTGCTAAAAAAGAGAAAGGTCACGCAGTGGCTGTTGTTGATATCACCCCAGGTGATCCATATGGGATTCATTTTTATGCTCCTTGCGCATCTCCTGAGCGCCCGGGGAGGTTTTAAGACCTTTGAGATCGGCGCGGAAGGAACCGTTCTCGGGCTGTCGGATACCGAAGAGCTGAGCATCAAGACCATAGTAATTTCTGTCGACCGTTTCGGGTACCTGACCGACTGGGCCGTGGATGTGGGATACCTGAGCAATGGCAGGACAGTTCGGGAAGAGAGACTTTTGCCGAACAGGCCCCTCTTTCAGGGAGGGATCGGCGTCTACGTGAGAGACCTCCGGGCCTTTCCGGAAAAATTGGTCCTCCTGGAACTGAGCAGGGAACCGGGCGCCCTGTGGGCGTTCATCGGAGGTATTTTATTCATGGCGGGAACGGTCACGCTTCTCGTCCTCAAGATGAAACGGGAGTCAAGGGAATGATGAGGCGAGCAGTCATTCCGGAAGGTCCGGGCTCTCTTCTCCGTTGGCGAAGATAACCCTCTCGGCTGACTCCTTATCCTCTTTTCTGACAAGTATCTTTATCTCCCCCATTTTCCCTATGTTCACGGGATAGGGACTCAC
Organism: Nitrospirota bacterium; assembly: GCA_963699545.1. Classification (GTDB taxonomy): domain Bacteria; phylum Nitrospirota; class Thermodesulfovibrionia; order Thermodesulfovibrionales; family UBA9159; genus JAMCQB01. The sequence goes on from CAVOUE010000005.1 coordinate 29,955, forward strand.
TTTTGACGACCTGAGCACCACAGGTATCTCCCCGCTCTCCAGCAGATCCTTTATCATCTCCGCTTCGAGGGCATCATATGTCACGAGTATCTCTACCCAGCCTTCATCGTTCGGCATACGGAACTGTTTCCTTGTCTCATTGTAATCGAGCACGGCATTTATTGCCAGAAAAACATCTTTCCTGGGTATTCCGGCGATTGAGGACACCTATTCCCGACTATTGCGGACAGCTCTGGATCACCTCTCTTGCCATGTCTAGTAAGATCGCGTCACTTCAGGGATGTTCTTTATGTGGTGTTCACCGACGAGTCGACACTTTTGAACTGTTGAAACAAACGTGGATTACCGAAAATAACTGACACGCAAGAGGATCCTTCCTATTTCTCGATGTCTTCTTCCTTCCGACATGTTGCAAGCAGTCGGAGACACGTTTATCCCTGCAGAAAATGTTGAGACTAGGATGGACCGACAAGACAAGAGAATTCCTGAAAGGGAGAACATTAACTGTATTTAGTCTTGAAGCACTTCATGTTTAATAGCATTTTGAGTGCTCTTTTTAACATCATACATCATAATATCTGCCATTCTTAACATAGTCTCGACAGAGGGAGGTGGGCTGACGAAGGATACCATTCCGATACTAAATGTAACTCCCCATTTATTTTTTTTCATATCCTCCAAGAGTAGAGACCGGATATTGCTTATAGCCAGCTCCGCCCCGTCCGGTTGTGCATCGGTAAACAAGATAACAAACTCGTCACCGCCAAGCCGCGCCAGTATATCAGCCGCACGGATATGTTCACCTATAATTGATGCAACATTGCGCAAAACCATATCGCCGGTGTGGTGTCCCAGAGTGTCATTTACCATTTTGAAATTATCGCAATCTATATAAGCTACGGTAAGGTTGGTTTTATATCTTTTAGCCCTTTCGACCTCTCTTTCCGCCAATTCAACAAATGATTGCCAGTTGTGTATTCCCGTTAAGAAGTCCCTTCGCGCGAGTCCTCTCTCCCTCTTATACGCTTCGCTCAATGACGATACAAGTACGGCAATAACAATGTATATTGCCATAAGAATGCCCATATTCCAAAAGTGAATCACCACATTGGAATAATAGAAACCACCCCATAGCAATTGCACCGTTGTCTCCACGACTGCGCTGATAACCGCGGCCAGAATTCCCATGGGCCTGCCAGCGTTTAATGCAACAAGTGAAACAGGCAATAAATAAAATGCCGATAAAGAGAGCTCATTTCCGGTCATGAAATCGACATATCCGATAAGGATAAGCGATACAGAAGAAAGTATTACCGATGTTGTTTTAGAAAAGTTTAAATGCTCGCTCACCATAATACTTTTTACTGTACCTCCATTTGGATCTAGTCAATCTGCCCTTGATTTGTAAACTAAACATATATCCCACCGAATTCCATCCCTTACATAAGTCTTGCATTTTACGGGGAATCCTCATTCTTGAGGATATCGCTTGAGCCTGATCATTTCAAAACTCCCCTGTCTCATGAGTCACTGAGACCGTTCCTTCGGTATTCCACCATCCACCGCCCAGGGCTACAAAAAGTGCAACCGTGTCCTGAAAGCGTTGCGCAACTGCCTGGAGGTAGACAATCTTTGCCTGGTGATACTGACCATTTGCAATAAGAACCTGCAGATAATTGGCGATACCGGCCTGATAATTTGCCTGTATCAACTGCAGAGCTTCCTCTGCCGCTTTGAGCGCTTGTGACTGAGATTGCAGGGTCTCGGCGTCATGTTCCAGTGCCCGCAGGGTATCGGCAACCTGGGCAAAGGCGCTGAGGACAGTCTGACGATAATTGGCCAGAGACTCCTGATAGCCCTCAATTGCCGCCTGCCGCTGGGACAACAAGGCCCCTCCATGAAACAGCGGGGCAGCAACGTTTGCTCCAAGACTCCAGAAGCTGCTGGCGCTTTTGAAGAGGTCGCTCATAGAGGTATTATTGAGGCCGTACGTTCCGCTTAACGTGAAGCTTGGGTAGAGCGCTGCCGTCGCAACCCCGATTTCGGCATTGGCACCGTGCAACTGAGCCTCAACCGCCAGGATATCAGGACGTTGTCTTACCAGTTCTGATGGGAGGGTTATCGGTAGGTCGCCGGGAAGAGTGATGTCCGCAAGATCGAGTTGCGACGGAGCCCATTCCGCCGGCGTACGTCCTGCCAGAGTGGCGAGCAGATGTTCTGCCTGGCTCAGCCTTTGCTGCAGCTGCGGAATCGTGGCTTCAGTGGCAGCCATCTGAGTCTTGATACTGAGCATATTCACGTAGGGGGCCGTGCCTGCTTCCACCTGTGCTTCGGTAATTCTTATTTGTTCCTTCTCCGCAGTGATGATTTGCTCCGTTGCCTCAATCTGATCCCTGTAGGCAGCTGCGGCAATAACCGTATTCACAATGTTACCCGTCAGGGCAAGGTAGGTGCCCAAAACCGTGTAGCGTTGAAAGTCCACCTGGGCCTGCAGGTTCTCCACGGCGCGTCTGTTGCCCCCGAACACGTCAAGGGCATAACTGACAGCACCTGTGAGCGTGTAGAGATTGAAAATGCTGCTTGAGATGTTACCACTAATCACCTGGGATGACTTCAGGCGTGCAGCGTTAAAGCCGGCGTCAAGCTGAGGGTAGAAAACCCCATAGCCGGCCCGGAGATTATCCTGGCTCTGGCGCAGTCCCGCCTGTGCCGCCTGAAGGGTTTGATTGTTGGCGAGGGCCTCCTTTATCATGTCATCAAGCCTTGAGGAGTTAAAGAGCCTCCACCAGTCTGCAACGACCGCAGCACCCTTTTCAAAGCGCTGCGCCTGTCCTTCTGCCGGGACTGTCGTAGCAGGTTCTTCCCTATACGTATAGCGGTCGACAGGGGGCGGCTCTGGACGGACAAAGTCCGGCCCTGCGGTACAACCCATTATACTCAAGATGGATACCAGACCTATTCCCTCCACCGCGAGCTTTGCCAATACTCGCACTGCACGCTTGCAGTCCATATTATTTCCCCCCGATATAAACATCCACCAACTGACCGGGGTAAACATTCGTGTTCCTCGGCTTTTCAAACCTGAATATCACAGGCAATACTCTCACATCGACCCTCTCGGTTCTCTGGTTAGACAACTGCACCTTGGGGGACACATAGGGCTGCACCCGCACGTATTGCAATGGGAGACGGACGTCCGTGCCTCTGATGGACATCTCCGCTTTCATCTCCGATGAGTGCGGCAGCCTCTGTATGAGTATCTCGTCGATATAGCACCTGACGCCCATGTAGTTCTGGGGGTCCCCCATAACAAGGACTGGGTTAGATCCCTGCGTATAGGTGTCATAGGTGCCTTGCGTCGATATGTAGCTGCCGACAGCTGCATTTATTGATAGAATCACTCCATCTGAGGGCGCCTTTATGAGGTATTTAGCAAGGAGGGCGTTTGAAGATATGAAGGCCTTTGTCAAAGCAATGTACTGGTTTTCCTGATTTTTTATGTCATACACCCAGGCCCCGGCCTTAGTGAGTTCGTACTGCTTCTGGGCGACCTCAAAATTCGCTTTTGCCACTTTGACCGCATTCTCAGCGTTATCCAAATCATTTTTGCTTACTGATTTCGGGTAAAGTTCGTACGACTTCCTCTGCTTGTCTAACTGGTCCTGCGCGGTCTTGAGGTTTGCGGTAGCCAGTTCCACCTGAGCTTTGGCAATTTCAAGGTTTTCTTTTCTTGGCTGGGCCTTGAGTTCTTCCAGGAGAGCCAGGGCAGCCTCCGCTTGCGCCTTCTGCTGTTCAGCCGTCGCCCTTTGCACTGAATCATCCATCATCATTAGCGCAGTCCCTTTGCGCACAGTTTGTCCCTCCGTGACCATGATTTGTGTGACTGTCCCTGAGACTTCCGGAAATATGTTGATGTTTTCCCCATTGCTCTGGTAGCTCTCAATAATGCCATTCGCATAAATACCGCTGGCGTATGGGTTGGAGGCAGGGGTGAAGGCCGGAGACTGCGGTTTCTGTTCTTTGGCATATATATAAGCGCTTATTAGACCTCCTATGATGCCTATAATTGAAAGAGTGAGCAAAATCTTATTCCTCAAGTGAGCCTCCTTTCTGTGACCCCGTTATCTTTCCGTCCGACATCTTCATTATCCTGTCAGCAAATTCGAATATCCTGCTGTCGTGTGTCACAATGACTATGCAACGCTTCTCATTCAGTATGTTGCTTTTGACGAAATCCACGATCCGTCTCCCCGTGTCTCCGTCCAGGGAGGCGGTGGGCTCGTCGAATATAAGGATATCAGGGCTACTGGCGATCGCCCGAGCGATTGCTACCCTTTGCTGTTCCCCACCGCTTAACTTGACCGGAGGCAGGTGTGCCCGGTCCTTGAGCCCCACTATCTCCAGGAAGCGCATGGCTGTGTTCATGGCCTCGTTCCAGTCAACCTTTTTCAGAACCAGGGGAATCGCAACATTCTCCAACGTGGTCAAGCGCGGAAAGAGGTGATAATCCTGGAACACGAATCCCACCTTGTTCAACCTGAAATCTGCAAGCTGGTCGCTGCTCAGGTTCCAGATATCCTTGTTCTCCACCGACACAGTTCCTGTATTTGGCCTGAGGATCCCCGAGATCATGCTCAGTAGTGTCGTTTTGCCGCTTCCCGAAGGGCCTTCGATGTAAAGCATTTCTCCGAAGTAAGCCGCGAAACTGACACCTCTGACCGCATACGTTTTGGTGTCGCCCTCGCCAAACCATTTGACCAGCTCATTAGCCTTCATTGCCAGAGCTGCCATGTCAACCCCTGAAGATGTCGAAAGGCTCTATCTTGATTACCTTTCTGACACCAATGTAGCTGGAGATTCCGGCTATTATCACCACCATGATAAAGGCAAAGACAAGGTTGCTGTAAGTTATCTGGGCAGCATAGCTTGGCAGTCTCAGCTTGGCGCCCGCTATTACCAAAGAGGCCAGTCCGATCCCGAGTCCATAGCCGGTCAGGGCTGTGAAGCCCGCCTGGAAAAGTATCATACATATGAGTTCCCGCCCCTTGGCTCCTATCGCTTTCAACGCCCCGAATTTTTCAAGGTTTTCCAGTATGAACGTATAAAAGGTCTGCCCCGAAATTGAGAGGCCCACCACAAAGCTAATCACCGTCATCAGCATGACGTTTATACCAAGACCTGTCTTGTATTTATAGAAAGTGGAGAACCTTCCGGACGAATTCATCCTTGGTGAGCGCTTGATACCCAAGTCGTTTGATCTCTTCCTTGATACGCGGTATTGCATCCCTGCTTTTCGGTTCCACCAGCACATATGCAAGGGTATACCTGGACGTTGGCAGATATTGAATGGCCCTATTGTAAGTTGTGTACAAGGTGGGGACACCGAACAATCCCCCCGAAGTGACCTTGGCAATCCCCACCACGACCGCCCGGTGGTCGTTTATCTCAAAGTCTGAGCCAAGTTTAGGGTTGTCTAGCTTAGCGAACTCGGAGTCCTTGACGACAAGGAAGCCGTTTTCCGCATAGATGTCTTCTACCTTTCCCTCTATGAGCTCAGGTCTTCCGAAGAGGCTCGCATCGTCCAGCCCCAGGATAGTTACGGCCTGATAGACGCCGCTGCGCAGTTTTACGAGAGCTCCCCCCGAATACAGAGGTACGGCATAGTTGACTCCTTCTATGCTTCGAGCTGCGTCCAATATATAATCCGGCATTGGGATGCTACTCGCAACCGTATTTACTGCCGGGTCCATTACCCACACTGTGGCCCCAATGTTTATGACGGTGGAGGATGACCTCTTTAGAATGCCGGCGAACATTGATGTCATCATGGTCATTAAGAAGACTGCAAAAGTCACACCGACAAGCAGCGCGACAAATTTGCCCTTGTCGTTTACCAACAGCTTGTAGGCGATTCTGAGGATTCCTTTCATCTATCTTCTCCCCAGTCTACGGCAAAATAGAAACAGCGTGCAGCAGCAGAAACCGCATGCCTTTCGTGCCGCCTCTGTCCGTCATCATGTGTCATAAATAATGACACTCAGAGAAATGCGAACTATTTCCTCATTCCCCCGCTGTTCCCACTCGCTTTCCCAGCGGGAGCACTAGCAGTTCTCCCGCCACCCGACGTACTGGAACGAGGCGTAAATGCCCTTCCGGCGCCTGGCGGTTGACTGTAGACCCTGTTTGAAGAAAAGGGATTGACTCCCCGGACACTCCTCGTTGCTGGCCGGCTAATTGTTCCGGTTGTGCTTCCCTTAGGGCGAATCTCCCTCTTTCCAGGCGCCACAGACCCTCTCGAAGTTCCATTAAATATCCTTTCAGGCGCCCTACTGACCCCGGTGTTGACAAAATTGCTGGACCGGGGCGCTCCGATCCCGGCGTAGGTCCTACCTTGGAACCTCTTTTCAGGATCTATCCTGAAGACCCTGTTTGAGCTGGCATCTCGGAAGTGGTTGCTGGCGGTATATACATGCCCGTTCTCACTGAAATGCCTGTGAAAATCGTGGAGCATGAAATATCCCCCAAACCAGAATCCACCCCACCAGAACGGATAGGGAACCCAGGCATACAAATAATAATAATCCGGCGGCGGAGCATAGTATGTCACGATAGGAGGTCCCTGCTCGTAATAGTAATTGCTGATGACTGTCTGGTCTGGATAACTGTTGCCGGCTAGTGCGTTGCCGGTCACGCCTTCGGAGAACGTTTCCGGGGGGGCCTGCCGGTCCGGGACTTAGCGACATGTTCGCGCTTGCCTGAACATCTTCCAAGGTCTTGAGTGCCGTAGCCTCATCTATGGGTATCGTTCTAGCTTGGGCTGCGTATGTGACGGAGTCACGCAGCTCACCTAAAATGTCAGGCGTAACAGGATAGTCTGCGATCCAGCCATTGCGCGGCGCTATCCCGGCAGTCCCCAACATGCTCTCCGCCTCTGCCTCGGACGAAGGATGCCCGATGCTCAGGGCTTCAGCGAGCATCATTGCAAATGCACCCTCGCGCACTGTAGGCGCTCCCACCGGAGGCGGCTGCGCCTGCCCCTCCTGGATATAAGTTCCAAGCAATAGCACCATCGTCGCAACTACGGACAACACAGGAGCCTTGAAATCAAGTTCTCTCATGGTTGATCACCTTCCTTCTTCCTTCATACATCCTACACCAAAAACCGCACTAGTCAAATGGGAAAAGAACCTTCCCCCCATCCTCTGATCTCCAAGAAAGTCGGACGAGGAAAGCAGGTAGGTTTGGTGAACGCCTTGTCACTGTGCGAAGACTTCCCTGACAAGACGTTCACCCATCGGCTTCTGTGCGAAAGCAGCCATGTAGCTCCATTCTCCCCTTACTGTTTCTTCAGATGCATGGCATATCCGAAGAGGAGACGGCCGGTTTTTTTATCCAGCCTGCTCTGGGCCTGCGCGGTGAGCTGTGCCTGGAGTTGTTGCAAATGTTCAGGCGTGAGTGCCGCGCTTAGCGCACTGTTAAGCTGAGATCGCGCAGCTTTTAGCTGGACCTTTGCATTAGAGAGAACTGCGGCATCAGCGACGAGTCGAGAGCCGTCCGGCGGTGTTGCATCGAGATCCGTCCTGAGCTGCTTCTTAGCCGCACGGAATGTCTGCATTGCCGTCTTAGCGGCTGGGCCATAGGTCGACAAAGCATTCGTCAGGGCAGTCTGCTCATCCGAACTGAGACCAAGTGCATCTATTAACTTCATATCCGCACCAAATCTGTGGCCATGCCCAAAGCCGGCCGCATCTGCCTTACAGACTCCGCCAGCTACGATCACGCTCAGTAAGAGCGACAGGACAGAGATATTCTTGAGCCATCCTTTCATGTTCTTCACCTCCTTTCTCAATAATTAAGACGATGTGAACAAGCAGGGGTTACAATAAAGATCCCAGCAGTGCAGGTATCACCCCCGCTTCATGCCATATCTGCAAGTACAATTGCTGGTTTTGATCATCTCCGTAGTGCGAGGTCATCTCTATGCCTCTACAGTTGTTGATGCCGCAAAATTTGGGCAGCTTTCATAAAAGGCTCTGAAGCACAACGTCTCCATTTCTGTGATATTGGGAACATAAATAGCATCCGTTGCAACACAGATACCAAAATATCCTTCCTTGAAATATGGACAGCTCACGGACACCTCCCTGACTTGAAACTTTGAAGTCCTGTATTTTCAAGTTCCTTTGTATTTGTTTGGCTCATGGCAATCGTTCCTTCTCGATCGTTAAAAAGGGATGCCCGGGCCATGGACGGGGGGGTCACCTAACCCGGGCACCTAGCGGGAGGAAACCTTAAATCTGTTTCTCCCTAATCATGTGTCTTGCCCATCACACCTTCACAGCGATTGTTGGACAGTTACTTGGCCAGCTACCATATCTGTTAAAAGCCATGCATCCCGCCACTGCGGGAGCCTCGGCCGCTGTGTGTTTGGTTGCTCTCCTTCTTTTCTTTCTGCTCTTCCCTGAGCTTCTGATACTCCTTCATTTGATCCTCAGTGAGAATCTTTCCAAGCTGCATATCGGTGGACCAACGAAGTTCCTGCAGTTGGCTTTTCACCGCCTTTTTGTCGTCTGAACCATTTTTCACTATCTCTTGACGCTTCCGGATGTTTTCCTCGATAATCGGCCTCATCTTGGTTGCCTGCTCTTCGGTGAGGGTGAGGCGTGTCTTTAGCTGGGACATGACCTCATCTGGAGAAGCATTCATGTTCGATACATCTTTCGCCTGCACCCCGGCAGGCTGCACCATAAGGATCATGGCACACAACAACATGTAACCTGAAAAGGCAAGGAATTTCAGATAACTCCTATTGACTATAACCGCCATGACGCATCTTATTGTGGCCATGAGAATATCGCTCATTGGGTCGCTACTCATAAAGCCTCCTCTGTGTGTTCGATAAAAATGTAGACGATTAAGAAAGATGTTAGGTTACAACTATTTCAAGATATGAAGTTCCGCACAGTGCAGTTTGAGATAGATCGTATTGAGAAGGGGGGGGCTGCCTGCCGTTTCTTCGGAGGGGACAGCAGGCAGCACTTGGTAAATCAACTAAAGTTTAAATGTTGAATATGAAGAAAATGTGAATGCTTGCAAGAACGGTTATTTCTATAGATGAACTACTCGACTATGCGACAGACCTTCCGTATTTATCGCAGTGTAATGTCACTTGCGTTTTGTAACTTGCAACATGTCTTCATCGTCTGACTCTTATAGAAACAATAGAAAGGGGAGAGTAAAATATCTTCTGTAACTGGCGTGATTCTGTTATCTACCCACCAGTGCTCGCAATCTTCACAGTTTATTCACACACTTGTGATAGGCTGCCCTGAACTCAGGGAAAGGCGTTGACACCGGGTCCAGTTAACTTCAATCAGGAGGGAAACGATGTCTGCAGAGAAAAATGACCGTACAAATATGTCAAAGCATATTCTGCCTAATTCCGGTAACCTTCTTGGTCTGTGTTTTGCGATACTCAGCTTCATAAAGGTATCAGGCCTGGCAAATGCAACGCTTATAGATGAAATCCTGGTCGTCGCTATTGTTCTGTTTCTGTTTGCCTGTATTGTTTCGTATGCGTCTATGAGGTCTTTGAAGAAAGAGGAATACTATGAACACATTGCAGAGTTCATTTTCCTCGGAGGATTGTTTTTGCTGGGAAGCTGTGCAGTGAGGGTTGGTGTTGAGTTGCTACGTTAGAGCAGAGATTTCTTATGTCACTCCGGGAGGAGGCTGTGGGCTCCCGAGGGAGAAACCCATGCTCAGTGGGAGCTTTGTGCGTACTGAGGTAATTAAGTGAGATTGTGGCGCCTTACCTTGTAACCCGCAGACCACCGTGGCAGTTAGTTCTGGTTTTTCTTATTTTAGCTATTTCTATATCTTCTACAGGACTTCTTTACTATAGCAGCCAGAGGAAGCTAATCAAGAAGGAAAGACAGGATGAACTCCTCGCAATTGCTGACTTAAAAGAAAGCCAGATTGTAAACTGGCGCAAAGAACGTTTAGCGGATGCGGCCACCATATTTGCAAATTCCTCGCTGACGCCTCACATACGTAGTCTGCTTCAGGGACAAGAGAGAGCAAAACAGATGAGACAGATTCGCACGTGGATGGACGCTTTCAAGGGCACCTACGTGTATGATGACATTCTTCTCGTCGACAAAGACGGACACATTCTCCTATCAGTTTCACAGAAGAGCGAAGATATCGGGCCTGATGAAAGAAGACTGTCTTCCTATTCAATGAAGGTCAAGAAAGTGATATTTTCCGATCTTTACAAGAGCAAAGTTTCACGGAGAATCCTTCTGAGCATTGTCGTGCCGATTCTGGATAAAGAGGCAAATGAGACGCTGGGCGTTTTTCTTTTGCGGATCGACCCGCATGTATTTCTATATCCTCTTATTCAGACATGGCCGACTCGCAGTCCCACTTCAGAAACTATACTTATACGCCGTGAAAGGGACGAAGTAGTCTATCTCAACGATCTCCGCTATCGTAATGATACCGCCCTCACATTCCGTATGCCCATACGCGATCTACGTCTTCCAACAGCAGTGGCGGCACAGGGCAAAGAGGGGATTTTCGAGAGCGTCAATTATAAAGGAACTGAGGTCTTCACCGCGCTACGATCCATTCCCGACTCTCCATGGTCTATAATCGCAAATGTCGACAAGGAAGAGGTCTATGCACCAATCAGGGCGCGCTTATGGAGCGTGATGATTGTGATTGTTCTCAGCATACTGTTGGCTGCGGCGGCAGTCATCCTCATCTTAAGCAGGCGGGAAGAGGAAGAAGAGAAAAGGTATCGCAAACATCTTGAAGAAACGGTGAGGGAACGGACAGCAGAGTTGGAAAGAGTGAACAAGGTACTAAAGGCATCTTACAAGGACATGGAGAGCTTTAGCTACGCGGCATCTCATGATCTTAGGACACCCCTTATAGTCATCAGCGGTTTCGTCCGGAGAATGTTAAGGGATTATTCTGACAAGCTTGATCCCAAAGGTCTGGAGATCCTTAACATCGTCAAGGACAGCTCAAAGAGGATGGAGCAACTTATAAGTGATCTTCTTGCCTTCTCCCGAGTAACAACTAAAGAGATTCAACTCGTTGAAATAGATATGGGAGCGCTTGTTGATAAAGTATTTGATGATCTCAGGCCGACTATCGAAAGAAGGGACGTGCGCTTGATAAGAAAACCTCTTCCCGTTGGATATGGCGATGCCTCTATGATTCGCCAAGTTCTTGTTAACCTTCTGTCAAATGCGATCAAATATACAGAACCTAAAGAAGGCGGGATAATCGAAGTGGGAGGATCCGTGAAGGGCAATGAAAACATATATTATGTAAAAGACAACGGTATAGGATTCGATATGCAGCACGCTGGTAAACTCTTCGGACTTTTTCAACGTTTGGATAACACTCATAAAATTGAGGGGACAGGCATTGGACTTGTCATCATCAAAAGAACACTTGAAAAACATGGTGGACGGATATGGGCAGAAGGGAAGCTTAAAGAGGGAGCGACATTTTATTTCACATTGCACAACAACCTTAATGCACCCCTTTAATCCTTTTAATGAGTGACGAGAACTCCCCGTGCTCTTGAGCTGATACCGAAGCTGAGACGCTGCCTCGGTAACAGCGCTTTAGGTTGAGCTCCCCCAGAGGCATTGAAGGGCTAAAAGCTTCAACCGCGGCCGCTCCGTATTTCAAGGTCTGAATCATCGGTTTTCACGCGCGATGAGCGGGATAAGGAATCCAGCTTCAGGCGAACAATCTGAATGTGCTCTTTCAATATGAACAGCTCATCATAAAAGGCAACGGACATGTGGATACGGCTGACGGCTTCTTCGATACGATCAAGCCGGACTTGATATGCTGCGATATTTTCAATTGGCCGGTTCTCCAGTATCTCCTTCTCCAGTTTTCGCAGTTCACGATACCAGGGATAATATTTTGATCTGTTTCGCCAAGTATAGATCCATGGCGCAATCCCAAGTAAAGGTACAATAATTATCGCTAGGGGGATAAGGATGAGGATTAGGCGCTCAACGAAAGTTGCCGCCCAAAACGGCAGATAGCCATAGAGCCACGATCCTCCCGATTTGTAAAACCGCTGTGCCTGTTCGCTGATCGGGTCATCCTGCTTGGTGAGACTGGGGAATTCCCCGGCTTTATTAACCCAACTGGCTCCGCCGTAGATTTCTGTGGAAGCCTTCAAGAGCAGATAAACCAAGGCCGGATGGAGGTCCTTGCGGACGATAAGATTTGTCGTTGGAGACAAAAGGTGCACGTCGGACGGGGGATTCCGCCTTTGTGGATCGATGACGCCCCTCGGCAACACAACATGCGAAAGGTCGGGGAAGCGGCGGGCATAGGCTTCTGCTTGGCTCATGCTCATCAACTTAATATCCTTTGTGTTAAGCAATTCCAAAATTAGCCGGTTATCAGGCGAGCCGAAGGTCATGATCGCGTCCACCTTGCCTTGAAGGAGGGCCTGACTTGCCTCGGCAGACGGGAGATCAAGGAATCCGGTTGGCGGACCAATCACACCGGCTACCTTCAGCAATTCAATGGAAAATTGCCTGACGCCGCTTCCTTTTGGCCCAATCGCAATCCGTTTCCCCTGCAATTGCGTCAGATCGTCGTAAGTATCCTTCCCACGGTAGAAGATCCACAATGGTGTGTAAGTCAGACCACCGAGGGACACAAGATTTGAGGATTCCTCGATACTGCCCACGGTGCCCTGAACGAACCCCGCTTCCACCGCTTGGGATCTGTCCTTGAGGAGCCTCAGGTTCTCCACGGCCCCTGGTGTCGAACGTAGTAAAACCTGAATGCCGTTGCGGGCCAGTGCTTGTCGATAAAGCTCACCGAATGCGGCATACGATCCACCCACCATGCCGGTGGCCATAATCAGCGTTTTCGGCGGGAAGGGTTGAAGAAAACGATAGCTCATCCAGGATAAAGACATGGTGATCAACAGAATCACAAAAATCGTAAGCGACCACGCGCTTAACGTCAGTTGCCTAATTTTTTGACGACCCATCGTTTATCTCTCTGAGCCTACGTTTATTAGGATTATATTACATTACGTATAATAGGGGTCAAATCTCAATATTATAATACAATCCCAGAAAGTCTAATGAACTGAGCGTTTTTCGTGACAAAATAAGTATCCTTCATTGGTTTCGCTCTGTTATCTCGAATCAGCTCACAAATCTTATCGTGCAGCGCTATCGGTCATATTGGCCTTCTGTGGTGATAAGGATTAAAGACGAAGTTCACATGCAATGGAGATTTGTTTGGTGTTGATTTCCGAAGGTACTTTGCGGTCCTCGACCTGATTCCGTCAGCGCGGACTTCAGGAAATACTTCGCAACTGGGCGTGGCGTCAATTTTAGATGAGAAAGCTTTTTTTGCATTTAAGGTTTCTGTGAGGTACAATAAAAAAAACGATCCAGCGTCGCTGATCTTCTCCTGAGGAGGGTTTGAATGTTCAAAGGGAACCAGGGCTTTGCAAAGAAATTCTCGATGGCTGCCACATGTATGCTGGTCGCGACGATGCTTTTTCAGGGGATGGCCCTGGGTGCGGAGTCTTTCTGGGATACCCTGAACCAGCCGAAGGTGAGGAAAGCGGTTCCCCTCACCAATGAGACGGTGGCGAACCTGGTGGAGAAACTGAAGCCCGCTGTGGTGAATATCAGCGTGACAGAGGTTATAAAGACGGGGAGTCCCCAGGGATTTTCCGCACCCTTTGAGAAACGATGATCAGTTCAAGGAGTTTTGGAAGCGGTTCTTCGGAAACCAGGAGCCCAGGGAGTTCAAGAGAAAAGGGCTGGGATCAGGGTTCATCATAAACAGGGAAGGATATATCGTGACCAACAACCATGTGGTTCAGAAAGCGAAAGATATTACGGTGATCCTCGACAATAAGGAGCAGTACCCTGCCAGGGTCATCGGGACAGACCCCAAGACCGACATAGCCCTTATTAAGATCGAGGCAAAAAGGGACCTCGTCAGCGCGCCTCTCGGTGATTCCGATGCATTAAAGGATGGAGAATCTGTTATCGCCATCGGGAATCCCTTCGGCCTTGCGGAAACCGTTACGTCAGGGATCGTGAGCGCAAAGGGCCGCACGATCGGCGCAGGGCCATATGATGATTTTATCCAGACGGACGCATCCATCAACCCCGGGAACAGCGGTGGCCCGTTGATGAACTATTACGGTGAGGTGGTGGGCATCAATACCGCGATAGTGGCATCGGGGCAGGGCATCGGATTTGCGGTGCCGATAAATATGGCCAAGGAAATTCTTGTTCAGCTCAGGGAGAAGGGCAGGGTGACCAGAGGGTGGCTTGGTGTCTCGATCCAGGAAATCACCCCTGAACTTGCGAAGTCCTTCGGGTTGCAGGGAGAGAAGGGAGCTCTCATCTCCGACGTGATCCCCGGGGGGCCCGGCGGAGAAAGCGGGGTTCAAGAGAGGGGATGTTATTCTTGAGCTCAACGGAAAGGCACTGAAGGACTACCACGACCTGCCGCGGATGGTCGCCTCAATACCGCCAGGTGAAAAGGTGATGTTCAAGGTGCTCAGGGACGGCAAGGAGATGATGGTCCCGGCTACCGTGGGTGAATTGAAAGATGAAGGTGCGGCAAAACCCCCGAAGAGGTGGAGAACCGCATGGGCGTCTCGTTACAGACGGTCACTCCTGAGATCGCTGCGGAGCTGGGAATGAAGAAAGCTGAAGGTGTCGTGGTCACCAACGTGGAGCAAGGGGGACTGGCAGGGGAAGCGGGCATTCAGAGAGGAGATGTCATTCTCGAGGTGGACCGGAATCCGGTGAACAGCCCGAAGGAGTTCAATGAGGTTGTCAAGAAAGCAGATAAGTCTCTGCTTTTCCTTGTATACCGGGGTGCGGCCACCTTTTATGTAACGATAAGAATTTCTCCGGAAGGGAACTGAGGGCAGAATGATCTATGTCCAGGACTATGACGCGGTACTTCAGAAGATCGGGGCGGAATATATCGTTTCCGCCGTTCACTACGTGCGTGATCTGATATCGTGGTCAAGGGAGAAAGGGGTCGCCCTGAACGAACCGTCCCAGACCATGAAACTCTTCACCGAGGGGAAGCGCCTTATGATGTTCGTTCAGTCCGAGATCCCGGAAACGGTCTTTGACGATATTGTCAGGGCCTTGAGCGTGAGGTGGTCCATGAAGGACAATATCACCGATCCCGCCGTCTCTCTGAACAGTGTCAAGAAGCGGCTTGCATACTGTTTTCTCAAAGAGTGTGCAAGGACGGTAAAAGACGTGGCCGGAGACGAACTGCTGGAAGACGAATGGACCATGCAGGAGATGGAGAAACTGGGATTTTTCAGGGAATAGAGCTGCACTTGATCCCCTGATCTTTCCGGTCACGATGTGACATTCCATGAGCGCTCTGCGGGAAGATAGTGCCCTGCGGGACAGAGTTTCTGTCTTTGAGGACAGGAAGGATGCAGGAAGACTCCTCGCAGAACATCTTGTCATGTACAGAGGCGCCGATGGCATTGTCCTCGCGATACCCTCCGGGGGCGTGCCGGTTGCCGTCGAAATCTCATCCTCCCTTGATCTACGCCTGGAGCTGATCATCGTAAGAAAGTTGCAGATACCCTACAACGCCGAGGCTGGTTTCGGCGCCATGGCACCGGACGGAGGGATCATCCTCAATGAAGGATTATTGGAGCGCCTGGGGTTGTCAGGAGAGGAGATCGACATGCAGGTAGAGAAGACGAGGGACACCATCGAAAGAAGGAACAGGATATTCAGGGGCGGGAGGCCTTTCCCCAAGGTCGAAGACAGGACGGTCATTATAGTGGATGACGGATTGGCGTCGGGATACACGATGCTGTCAGCTGTCAGGTTCTTGCGCAGGATGGCACCGAAGACCGTTGTTGCGGCGGTCCCCACCGGTTCAAAGAGAACCGTGGATGCTCTCCTACCGGAGGTCGACGAACTCCTCTGTCTTAATATCAGGAGCGGTCCTTCTTTCGCGGTGGCGGATGCATACAGGAACTGGCATGACCTTGACGACAAAGAGGTGCTATCCCTCCTGGAAAGGCGGTAGCCGGTCGTTGCGGAGACATTCATGGCGCTCGGCAATTCGGAGCGTACCCTTATGGTGCCTGTTTGGGTTGAAATGGTTTCGGTCTTTCTGTACAATTGAGTATTCATTCGTATAATGAAAGGAGGTGAAAGGAATGAAAGTTCTGAAGATAGTGCTACTCTCCATGATCGTTACGAGTCTTATTTTCTCTGTTGCCTTTGCTGCAGGCAATGCGGAAAAGGGTAAGGCGATGTTCAACGATCCGAAGGCGTTCGGAGGCCAGAAGGCATGCAGTTCATGCCACCCGGGCGGGAAAGGTCTTGAGAAAGCGGGTGAGAAGAAAGACTGGAGCACACCTGCGGGAAAGACCAAGACCCTGGAAGAGGCTGTCAATCTCTGTATCGTCAATGCCAACAAGGGTAAGGCCCTTGATGTAAAATCGGAGCAGATGGCGGACGTAGTTGCCTTCATCAAGTCATTAGGCAAGAAAGCGGCGGCTCCTGCAAAGGAAATGCCGAAGAAGGAGAAGGCTGCTGGATATTAGAGCACCGCAAAGGGAGGGAAGACAATCCCTCCCTTTGGTTCAGTCATCCCCCTGCGCTTTTCCTCTGGAGACATTCGGGACGATAAGAAGAATCTCACCTCTTTTTGTTCGTCGTTTGACCATCATCAAATTTCCGGAGCTGATCTGTCTGATTGCAGAATGCTTGCAGGCATGATATTTTTGTGGTAAAAAGAAAGCAGTGAAATAATGTTCCAGAAAGGAGGTCAAACGCAATGAAGAAGTCGATAGAAGCATCGGAAGAGTTTCTGAGCATTATCAGGGAATGGCAGGCATTGGAAGAGAAGACCATCGCCAGCGCCGATGAGCTGATGAAGAAAGGGAAGAACCCCCTGGTGAGCATGACCATGGAAATGATCAAGCATGACTCCGGAAAGCATAAGGTGATGCTCAAGATGATCGTCGACAACCTCACGAAGGAGGCGGTGCATCTCAGCCCCGACGAGCTTGCGCCGGTCTCTGCTCTCCTGAGCAGGCATATGGAAGTGGAGGCGAAGTCCATAGCCCTGGCCAACGATGCCCTGCAGAAGAGCGATCGTATGTTCACGCGGTATGTCCTTTCCGCGCTTCTGGATGATGAGACGAAACACCACAGCCAGCTGCATACCCTGAACGAAGAGTTGAAGAAGTCGACGATATTCGTATCGTAGACCGGGACAGGGGGAAGATGTTCTTTCCTCCCCTCGTCCCTTGCCCCTCCTTTTATAGCACGGTTGACAAACGGAACAGACTTGCTAAGATATCGGTATAAGCTATGCAGGTGCTGTTGAGCATAGCAGTAACCTGTGCAGGGGAGGAGGTGAGGCAGGATGAAAAAGACAGTGAGCAAGAAGGCTCTTGTCAAGGAGGCTGCCTTCTGGAGCGATTTCAGCAGGGCGGTAAAGGAAAATCCTGGCAAGGTATGCCACAAATGAAAGAGTTGAAAGAGCTAACGTTGCTGGTCAGCAACGAAGAGGCGAAGGCAGATACGGCAGGGGGACCGTTCAGAGTGAAATATACCTTGCTGCTGTATCTGCCGCTTTTATTTGGGGGGCGTGTGTCTATCCGTTCCGTGTCTAAGAGAGGATGAATGAGGTTTTAAGTATGTCGATCAATCAGGCTCACGATTTTTTTGTTCAGTGGCATCTCACCGAGAGGTGCAACCTCAGCTGCACCCACTGTTATCAGACAGGCAAGGGGAGCGATGAGACGCCCCTGGAGGATATAAAGGCGACGATCGGCGAAATTGAGGAGATGCTCAAGGCATGGTCCGACGCCTATGGCATTGATTTCCGGCCGAGTTTTAATATCACGGGCGGCGAGCCGTTCCTGCACAGGGATCTCTTTGAGATACTGGAAGACCTGAGGAGGAGACACTTCGACGTCTATCTTCTTTCCAACGGCACTCTCATTAATGAGGAAAAGGCAAGACTTCTGTCATGGCTTGGCGTGAAGGGTGTTCAGGTGAGCATCGAGGGGCCGGAAGCTGTCCACGAGAGCATAAGGGGGAAGGGCAGTTTTGTCTCATCGCTGCGGGGTGTAAGGCATCTCATTGATGCCGGAGTAGCAGTAAGCCTGAATGCGACACTGTCCGGGATCAACGCCGCGTATTTCAGGGAAATGATTGATCTCTCATTGTCCCTCGGAGTTCAGAAGCTGGGTTTTTCAAGACTCGTACCTTCCGGGAGAGGTGCGGATCTTCTGAATAAAATGCTGCCGAAAGAAACAGTGAAAAGGATGTATGAGCAGATTTTTTCTCATAAGGCAAACGGGCTGGAGATCGTCACCGGAGACCCTGTGGCAGTGCAGCTGGCCTCACCGTGTGATGGATCCGACTCAGGCTCCTTTCCCACGGGGGGATGTGCCGCCGGTGTTTCCGGTTTCACCATCCTTGCTGACGGGACCATGACCCCGTGCAGGAGGTTGCCGATATCTGTTGGAAATGTGAGGAAGGATGCCCTGCGGGAGGTCTGGGCGACCTCGGGAGTCCTGGAGGCACTCAGGGACAGGTCCGGATACAAGGGGAAATGCGGGGCCTGCAAGAGATGGGCCAATTGCAGGGGCTGCAGGGCGATCGCGTACGCCTATTCCTGTGCGCAAGGGGAAAAGGATTTCCTTGCAGAAGATCCGCAGTGTTTCATTGACGAGGGATTGTGACCGCAGAGGATCGAGCCGCGACCGGGCCGACCTAAAGAGCTTCGGAAGGACATGAGATGAACAGGCTCTCAAAGGAAAAGGCTGCCTACCTGAAACACTCTGCATCTCAGCGGATCGACTGGTATCCCTGGTGCGAAGAGGCATTCCAGAGGGCACGGACAGAGGATAAACCCGTGTTCCTGAGCTCAGGGGCGATATGGTGCCACTGGTGTCACGTGATGGCGAAGGAATGCTTCGAGGACGACGAAGTAGTAAGGCTTCTCAACGAGAAATGCATCAATATTAAGCTGGACAGGGACGAAAGGCCTGATATCGACCGTGTTTACCAACAAGCGGTGTCAGCCATGGGCTCCAGCGGCGGCTGGCCTCTCAGCGTATTCCTCACCCCCGATAAAAAACCCTTTTTCGGCGGCACGTATTTCCCTCCTGAGGACACCCAGGGGAGGCCTGGATTCAAGAAGGTGGTGAGAACAGTGGTGGACTATTACCATTCAAACGGAGACGAGATATCCGGGTATGTCACAAAGCTCATGGATTTTCTGAAGCCCCAGCACCCTTTGCCCGCAACGATCAGGGAATCCTTCATCGAAGATGCGGTGACTGCTATCCTTTCCGAATTCGATCCTCAGAACTGCGGCTTCGGGACCTCACCAAAATTCCCCATGCCGGGGGCGATGGAATTCCTTATAGGGAGATATTTTATCGCCAGAGATGAATCTGTCGGTCTTACCATAAGAAAGACCCTGGAGTCCATGGCTAGGGGAGGATTCCACGACCATCTGGGAGGCGGCTTCCACCGGTACTCGGTGGATGAGTCGTGGATTATCCCTCACTTCGAAAAAATGGCGGATGACAACGCATGGTTACTGAGGAATTATATCGATGCATATTGTCTGTTCAAGGATGACTTCTTCAGGGATACTGCGGAAGGTATACTTCGATTTGTTCATGACGTGCTTTCTGATCCCGAAGGCGGGTATTATGCGAGCCAGGATGCTGATGTCACTCCCGATGACGAAGGGGGCTATTTCACATGGACCCGGGATGACTTCAAAAGGGCCCTCAACAGTGAGGAGCACAGGATACTCTCCCTGCATCTCTTCCATGAGAGGGGCTCCATGCACCATGACAGCTCAAAGAGGGTGTTGTTCATGGCAACGGACCCGGCGGAGATCGCCCGGGACCTGGGCATGGAGGCAAGAACCGTTCGTGAAATCATCTCCTCCGGCAAGAAAAAGCTGCTCGCGGAGAGACGAAAGCGGGAGTTTCCTCTCATTGACAGGACACTTTACACATCCCTCAACGGGCTGTTCATCACATCGTATCTGAAGGCTTACAGGGCGCTGAAGATGAAGCCCCTCAGAGAGTTCGCCCTGAAGAGTCTCAGCAGGATAATGGACATCCATTACAGAGGCGGCGCGCTCTTCCATACAAAGGGCGTGAAGGCGTTCCTGGATGATTATATGGAGATCATTGATGCCCATTTAGCCGCCTATGAAATAACCGGCGAGGAGAAGTACCGCGCCTCTGCCGAGGCACTGATGGAGCGGTGTATCGGAAATTTCTGGGACAGGGAAGGGGGCGGATTCTTTGAAACAGAGGATGAGATCGTCGGGATGCGGCTTAAAGGGATCGAAGACATCCCGCACCCATCGCCAAATGCCCTCGGCATAGCGAACCTGACGAGACTTTACTCCATGACAGATAAGGATGGCTATCGTCGCCGTGCGGAAGAGGCTTTGGCGTCATTCTCCTTGAGGGCAAAGGACATGGGTATTCATTCAGGATATTACGCCCGGGCACTGCATGTTTTTTATCATATGATAAAACTCGGCGTACAAGCGTCGCCGCAAAGCAGTTTCGCGGATGCCGCACTGTCGACCTTCAATCCTTTTGTCACAATTACGTATGGTTTGGACAGAGGGTATGTCACTCCCTGTAAAGGAGGTTCCTGTCATGAAGCCCTTTACTCCGCCGAGAGTCTCAGGGAATTTCTCACAGAGACCGCGCGTCATTGGAGGCCTTAGGGACTCCCTGACAGTGAGATGACGCCGCGACATCTCCGGCAAGGTCGCTGAACCAAAATCGCCGCGGTTCGTATCGGTCTTGACAATGTTTCGAAATGGGGTAAGCTAAAATAAAGTGTTGCGGAATAATTGACATTGCGAGCAAAAGGAGGAAAAGGAAATGCCGTACGCTGCGAAGGATTATGCCAGGCTTATCGGAATGGAGGGATTCAGCGAAACCCTCCTGAAGAACCACTTCACCCTTTATCAGGGTTATGTGACGAACACGAACAAAGTGATGGATCTGCTGGATCAGATGCTGAAAGACGGAAAGACCGCTACGCCGGAATTCGCCGAACTCAAGAGGAGGCTGGGCTGGGAATTTAACGGAATGAGGCTCCATGAATATTATTTCGAAAACCTCGGCGGAAAAGGCGGGATCAACAAGGACGGAAAGCTTGCGAAAAAGATGGCGTCTGACTTCGGGAGCTACGAGGCATGGGAAAAGGACTTCAAGGGGACAGGAACCATGAGGGGCATCGGGTGGGTCGTTCTTTACCAGGACAGCGCCAATGGCAGACTCATCAACTTCTGGGTAAATGAACACGATGTCTCGCATCCTGCGGGATGTAATCCCGTCCTCATCATGGATGTGTTTGAGCATGCCTTCATGCTCGATTACGGACTGAAAAGAGCAGACTACATAGAGGCATTCTTTAAGAACATCGAGGGAAAGGCGGCAGAGGCAAGACTGAGGTGACCAGCGGTATGTGGTCAGAAGTTCCGTCAACATGAGGGAACTACCAGGGGCCGTCTTGCCCTTTGGCTGATCTCAAGGTCAGAAACCCCTCCTGTTCCGGAGGGGTTTCTTTTTAAAGCGCTCTTCCTCGCGCTATAATAGCGGGTGGAGAAAGGGAAAAGGAGGGAAACCGTGTTCAAGGTAAAAACGTTCGGCAGCGAGATACGACCGCTCAAAACAATGCATGAACTTGCGGATCTCGATGAAATGGTGAATAGGTTCATATCTGAAAACGCTGTAAGAAAGGTGGTCTCTGTTTCCGACGTGGCGACGACGGATGATACAGGGGAGACGATCGGAATTATCAGGGTCCTCTGCTATGAGTCGTGAGGATGTGCACTGAGGAGAGATGAAGCTTAAAGGACGCGTTGCGATCATAACAGGGGCGGGCAGGGGCCTGGGGAGGGCTGCCGCCATGGCTATGGCAAGGGAAGGAGCCGTGGTGGTCGTCATGAGCCGGACGTTGTCGGAGATCAGAGAGACGGAACGGCTGATCAAGGCGGGCGGCGGGAAGGTCGTTGCATTGAAAGGCGATGTTTCCAAGAGCAAGGACATCCATAAAGTTGTTGAGAGGGCGCTCTCGATCTTTGACCGCATTGACATCCTTATGAATAACGCTGCGATCATCGGCCCTGTGAAACCTCTCTGCGATATCAGGGAAAACGAGTGGAATAAGGTCTTCGGGATAAACCTCAGGGGAGCATTGCTCTTTGCAAGGGCAGTGATTCCTCACATGAGACAACAGCGGAGAGGGAAGATTATCAACGTGACGTCCGGACTCGGAGAGATGACCATGCCCCTCCTCGGGGCGTATTCGGTGACGAAGGCAGGACTGATCCATCTCACCAGGATCCTGTCCGAGGAACTGAAGGATCACAATATCCCTGTGAATGGACTGGACCCGGGTGTGATGGACACGCGGATGCAGGACGAGGTAAGGAACATGGGACCGAGGATCCTAGGCCATAAGATATACAATGAATTTACAGAAATGAAAAGGAGGGGACTGCTCACACCCCCTGAAAGGATCGCATCCCTTGCGGTATTTCTTGCCTCAGGAGAGGCGAACCACATCAGTGGCGAAAACGGCACCGAAGCTGATTACATGCGTTTCGGATACAAGGCTGCAAAGGCCTAGAGCGCTGGTTCACAGGGAACGGTGCGCTGCTTACTTCTATATGTTCCTCGAAGGGCAGATGTCGAAAAGGACGCATTCCCCGTGGTGAGGTTTTTTTGCCTGGCATATCTCTCTGCCGTGAAATATTAACAGATGGGAGAAGGTTCCCCAGTCCTTCCTGGGGACCATGGGCATCAGGTCCTGTTCGATCTTCACCGGGTCCTCGTTCTTTGTAAGGCCGAGCCTGTAAGCCACGCGCTTTACATGGGTATCCACAGCAATGCCTTCATTTATTCCATAAGCACCCGAAAGCACGATATTGGCAGTTTTGCGGGCAACCCCGGGAAGGCTTATGAGCTCTTCCATGGTTCTCGGGACCTTTCCGTTGAATTTGGTAACGATCGTCTTTGCCGATTCCTGGATGTTCCTTGTTTTTGTTTTGTAAAAATTTATCGAGCGGATGTCGTTCTGAAGCGTTTCCAGGTCGGAGTTCGTGTAATCCTTTAAGGACGTATATTTCTTAAAAAGCCCCTCCGTCACGCGGTTCACGTGCACGTCCGTGGTCTGTGCCGAAAGAATCGTTGCAACGAGCAGTTCGAAGGGCGTTCTGAAATGAAGAGCTGTCTTGGGTTCCGCGTACTCCTTCTTTAATCGTCGTATCACTTCCTCCACTCTTTGCTGAACATTCATAGCTGTTTCCTCCAAAAAGGTTTTGTTGATATTGATTTCTTTACTCTCATAGTACCTCGGGGAAAAAACCAAATCAACTGTATGGTGCGTGGGCATGCCGTCACTGATCCCGGGGCAGCTCATTGACATGATACGTGGAATAGTCAATAATACAGCAGATTCTCTTTGTAAGAAGCCAAATTACTATGAATGCAGGATATTTTTGTATGAAAAACCGAAAGAGCATAACAGGTATCCTCTTACTGCTTGTTTTACTGTCTATGGTGGTAGTAGCATTTCATCACCACGATGACGATACCGCCCATCATGACTGTCCTCTCTGTATAGCCGGTCATCATTTTTCACCGGCAAGCCTCAGCAGCTTCTCATTGGTGATCTGCCAAACCGTCTCCACGATAGAACTATCCCAAGAGTCTTTCCTTTGCGACTTCAGCCGTTCCCGTCTGCTGCCTTCCCGGGCTCCTCCCGCGTAAGTTCTTCCAGGACAACGCTCAATTGACACGCGTCATGGTCGAGCATCTTGCGCGCGTATTCTGTCGGAAGGACCAAAAGGAGGAGTTTTCATGAGGATCATGATCACGTTCATCATGCTATTTACGTCATTATTGTTTTCAACGGGTGTATTTGCTGAAACTCCGGAAGATCGAATGACTGCCATAGAGGAAACCCTCAAGCAGCAGCAGCAGACGATCCAGGAACTGAAAGCACTTCAGAACGCACTAAGAAAACAGGAACAAACTATTGCTGAGCAACGAAAGCTGATTGAAGAATTGCAGGCCGAACTCAAACAAAAACAGCCCTCTGCCCAGCCAAAGGGCCCCGCCATCGCCGCGCCTGTTGCGGCCGAACAGATGCAACAGCAGGTGCAGGAGTTGAATGAGAAGGTCGATCAGGTAGTCGAAGCGCAGAAGAAGACCGTCCCGAGCGTGTTCAATCCATCCATTGGGCTCGTGGGCGAGACAATCTTCTCCTATCGCAGCAAGGGATCGTCGCAGACGGGCAGCGACCGGCCCGGCGGGTTTGACGCGTTCCAGCGTTCGGTTGAACTGGACGCAGCCGCGTCTGTAGATCCGTTTGCCAAGGCTTATGTGGTGGCCAACGCATCGGTCGATGCCCGCACCGGCGAAGCGACGTTTGGCATCGAAGAAGCAGCTATCCAGACAGAGTCGCTGCCCTGGAATCTGACTGTGAAGGCGGGCCGGTTCTTTGGCGAGTTCGGACGGCTGTCATATATTCATGATCATGAGCTGCCTTTCGTGAATCGTCCTCTCGTGCTCGACCAATACATCGGCGGCGAATCGAGGACTGATGGGGTGCAGGTCAACTGGTTGCTGCCGATCCCGCACTACGTAAGCCTAACGCTTGGCCTAGGCAACCAGTTTGGCGGAGACATGCCTCCAAACAACGTTGGCGAAATCCGCCACTTGAGCGGGTGGAACTACTGGGGCCGCTTGTCTTCGTATTTCGACCTGACACCCGATATCTCACTCGAACCCGGCGTATCGGGCCTGTGGAATCCAAATACGATTGACCACGGCGGTCCGCTTCTTCAACCGGATGGCAGCACCTTCACCGAACGCAAGCGCCGTCTGGTGGGAGCAGACCTGGCCTTGAGCTGGAAGCCGCTCCGCAACAATCAGTTCCAGAGCCTTACCTGGGGCACTGAAGTCCTTCACAGCAATAACCGTTACGACATAACGGATCCCTCGGGCAGCGCCTTCTCCAGCCAGTCCGTGAGTTCCTGGGGCATGTATTCATATCTCACTTACAAGTTTCACAGGCAGTGGTCAACCGGGTTCTTGTATGGCTTTGTGGAAGATTCCCAGAACAACAAAGCCAAGAGTTACGAGTACTCTCCATACATAACATGGGCCCTCAGTCACTGGAACCAACTGCGGCTTCAATATACCTATACCGACCGCAACGCCGTAGCCGTTGCATCCGGTCCGCGCCCCGATCATGCCGTTTACCTGCAATGGGCGTGGATCATCGGCTCGCACGCGCACGGGTGGCAGCAGCGATGAATATGGAAAGGAGGAATATCGATATGAAATTAAAACTGTTTTGTTTGTCCTCGGTAATCTTGCTCATCGGGGTATTTTGTATGGGCGTGATGCCGGCTCATGCGGCAAAGGTCCGTGTTGTCACAACGCTCACCGACCTCGCGGACCTTGCACGCGCTGTGGGCGGAGACTTGGTCGAGGTCAGCAGTCTGGCCACCGGAGTCGAAGATACCCACGGGGTACCGATGAAACCGAGCTTTGTTCCCATGATGAACCGGGCGGACCTGCTGATATCGATGGGGTTCGAAATGGAGCACGCCTTCCTGCCGGCGTTGATAGAAGCGAGCAAAAACCCACGCATTCAGGCAGGCAGGTCAGGGTACGTGGACTGCTCCAGAGGCATCTTCCCTCTCGATGTACCCAAGTCAACAGACCACTCCGCGGGCGACGTTCATCCCTATGGCAACCCTCACTACATGCTCGATCCGGTATCGGCGAAGATCGCGATCGAGAATATCTACAACGCCCTCGTAACGTTCGCACCGCAGGACAAGGCGCAATTCACGCGTACCCGCGATGAGTATCTCTCAAAGCTCAACGCCAAGATAGCCGAATGGGAGAAAGAAGCCAGACCGCTCAAGGGCACGAAGTTCATATCCTACCACGAAGAGTGGAACTACTTTGCAGCGCGCTTCGGCTTGAACTACTTCGGTACAGTCGAACTGAGGCCGGGCATCGATCCGACAGCGCGGCACATCGAGGAACTCACCGCCGCTATGAAGGCCCAGCACGTGCCTATTGTCGTGCGCGAGCCTCAGTTCCCTGAGAAAGTGCCCAAACGCATCGCCGAACAAACCGGCGCGACCATGATAACGCTGCCCATCATGCCAGGCGGTGTTCCAAATACTGAAACATACATCAAGATGATGGACTACATCATTCACACGATGGTTACCGCAGTGCAATCAAGGAAATAAAGACAAGGAGAACGTGTCCGCCTGAGAAATCGGGCGGGCACACACAAACAGACTATGAAAGAAGCACTCATCACACTGGACAACCTGAGTATCGGCTACAACAACCAGGCTGTGCTATCCGGCATTTCGCTCTCTATTGCCCGTGGCAGTTTCACCGCAATTCTCGGCGCAAACGGTTCGGGCAAGTCAACCCTGCTCAAGACTGTGCTTGGACTGGTTCCACCGGTGGGGGGCCGTATTGAAACCTTATCGGCAAGTGCGCCTCTCGTGTTCGGGTACGTGCCCCAATCGATTCAATTCGATTCGATTTATCTGCTGACAGCGTTCGAGGTTGCCCTGATGGGCGCATATGGACGTGTGCGCCCGGGCCGTTTTTTCCCTGCTGCCGAACGCGCCTTCACGCGCGAATGCCTGAGTGCGGCGGGCGCTGAGGGGTTTGCCCGTAAGCGCTTTGCCGAGCTTTCCGGCGGCCAGAAACAACGCGTGCTCATCGCCCGCGCCCTGACCACACGCCCCGATGTCCTTGTGCTGGACGAGCCCACTGCGGGCGTGGACCGTGATGCCACGCATGCAGTGATGGAGTTCATTTCGCAGATCCGCAAGGAAAGGATGATCACGGTCCTGCTCGTAACGCACGATTTTGCGGCGGTGCGTCGGCACGCTGAACAAGTCATCTGGCTTCACGAGGGCACGGTGTTCCACGGTGCAGCACAGGAGCTGCTTCGGCCTGAACGGATGGCGGAAATGTTTAACACGGGGACCGACTGACATGGAAACGCTTCGTCAGATCCTTTCCCCGGAGTTTCTCCTGCGCAACTCCATTTACACGAGCGTGCTCATCGGCTTCGCTTGCCCGCTTGTCGGTGTGTTCCTCGTGATGCGCCGACTGGTGTTCATGGGCGTGGCACTGCCCCAGATTTCGTCGACCGGCGTCGCTATTGCACTCTCGCTTCCCTTGTGGCTCGGATTCAATCTGGCTAGTCACGGCTCACAGAGCGCCCACGCGCTTGCCTTTGCCGGATCTATCACCTTCTCGCTGGTCGCGATCCTGGTACTGGGGTTTCTGGAACGAGCCGGACGAGGACAGCCTGAAGGTCGACTCGGCACTGCGTATGTTGTGGCGGCCGCATTGAGCATGTTATTGCTGTCAAAAAACCCTTATGGAGAGATCGGTTGGCTCGATATGTTAAAAGGGGAAGTCATAACCATCTCCAATTTCGATCTCGTACTGACCGCAGGAACGCTTGCGCTCGTCATCGCGGCTCTGGGGCTTTTCCACAAGGAGTTGCTCTTGGTATCGTTCGACCGCGAGATGGCAATTATCCTTCGCAAGAATGTCGTTTTCTGGGACATGTTGCTCTATTTGCTGATGGGCCTGACTGTCTCGGTGGCGGTCCTCAGCGTCGGTCCTCTGATCGCGTTCGGCTTTTTGCTGATCCCTGCGCTGATGGCTCACCTGTTCGCGCACAATATGCGCCAGTTCACGATGTTGGCCTCACTGCTCGGTGGTGCTGTCGCATTCTTCGGTTTCTGGATCGCTTACCAATATGACTTTCCGGTCGGCCCTACGGACGTCGTCCTCCTGGGCGTGCTTTATGCTCTGGCCTGGATTGCAGCCAGGCTTCTTCCCGGAGGCTATCGACATTAGAAAGATAAGGCGCAATTCTTGCGCAGTGCTTGTTGCCATCAATAGGGCAGAGCTTAGATGGCCTACTTAATAATTATAGTTATATATTGACAAACTTTGTTTTTCGCTTATACTAAAAACATGAGATTGAGTATCTTATTCGTACTTCTTGCTCTTGTGATATCCCTTTCGTCACCTTTTACCGCGCATGTCCCGATCTCGCCGTCCGATCTGGCAAGTTATCTTGTAACGCTTGACGTTTGTCATGCCTATGCTTCAAACATATCGACAAATGCAGTTGGAACCTGCCTTCATGAACCACCCTGTCAACTGGTAAAGCTGGCATGCACAGAGTTGGTTGATATTTCAGATTATCATTCCCGGCCCTATACCCTTTCTTTTCAGTTAGAGCGTCCTCCCAAAGCCTAACCGTACGTTCCGGAGTATTCGAGTCAAGGCTATACGGAGACGCAAGCGTTCTGTCTCGCTGTGAGGGGTCCTTTTCAAGCTCTTCCCCCCTTAGCCTTGACTCCACTTCGGAATGATTGCCTCAACGCCCGGATTTTTTCCGGGGAGGGGTCTCCCTTAGGTGAGATACAGTTTGCATCAATGAGAGGTTGAAGGATGAGAATAAACGGATGTGCATTGCTGATGGTGATCTTACTGTTGTCAGCAAGCATGGCTTATGCAAAATCATACGAGGTGAACAAGAAAGTGGGAGGGTACAATGTCATGATGAAGATCGACAGGAACCCACCTGTTGCAGGCGACAATAACGTCAGTATAGAGGTCACGGACGCAGTAACTCACTGCGCTTGTAATGCAAACATAGGAATTGAATATTCCAGACCGGCAATGCAGGGGAAGCCCGCGCAATACTATAAAGCTGAGACTCGTTTGAAGAGAGGCCGGCACACAGGAAAGATAACTTTAACTTTGCCTGGGGCCTGGAATATAGCAGTGAAGATAACAACGGGAGATAAGACCTGGACAACAAACTTTGTTGTCGATGTGGAGTAGGAATATCTTAAAGAACAAGGCTCTTGCGGCACGAGAATAAGGCATCGCGATTGACAGAATGAGGATTGAGGGCTAAAGTGATAAAGGAGTCTTTCATATCATTTCCAGAAAGGAGGCAACGTTCGCGAAGTATGTTGCTTTCGAGAAAATAAGAGGAGGTATTGCTATGAGAAGTAAAGTGACGTTTGTTTCGTGCCTGGTATTGACAGTGTTTCTTTTTGTGGGACTTTCCAGCTATGGTTTTGCCGAAGAGATGAAACACAAAAAGGGCGGTGCTTCTATGGAGCTGCATCATATCCATGCCATGATGAGCCATGGACTTGCGATGGCGGCCGAGGGTTCGACAATGGTAATGCTGGCAGGGATGAATATGGCGCCCTCTGTGGATGAAGCGACCATCAAACACGGACAGCACATGATCATGGAAGGAAAGGCGGTGATCGAGAGGATGCTGAACGGCCCGGAGATGAAGGCGCTTCATCAGCGGAAATATGACGAGGGGCTTATGAAGTATACCCATGACCTCGGCAACTCCATGCTGAAAGTAGTGGCTATGCTCGAAAAGATGAAGATGGAAGGGAACATGTCGCAGGACATGATGACGATGCACCACATGCATGTCCTGATGAACCATGGTTTAGTGATGGCCGCCGAGGGAGCGAATATGGTCATGCTTGGACAAATGGGCATGGCAAAGGGCATTGATGCCTATTCCATCGAACACGGGAAGATGATGCTTTCGGACGCACGATCGGTATTGAAGGATAGTATGGAGGGCAAGGCGATGCAGGAGCTGCATGGCAAGGGGGTGAAGATGGATAACGCCATGATGGCAGAGATGCACGGGATTGGTGATGCAGCTCTGAAAGTGCTCGATCTCCTTACAAAGATGCCTTCCCCCGGAGCAAAGTAAAGTTTGGCATGTCCTGCGATAACTTTCCCGTCGCAAAGCGGAGCCGGGAGAAGAGCTAATGTTCCGGGCCACTTCTTGGCCCGGGATACTTGGTATACATGACATTTACGCGTCATTTCTTATGAGGAATGACAATAATGAGGAGGGTCACATGAGCCTTAAGCATGAAGTGGAAAAACGCAATGTGCCTGCCGGATCAGCTGGAGGAGAAATCGCTGTGGAGAGAGGGTTTTATTCCCGTTCTTGTAAGTGGCATACGTTGGCATTGTGCGGCGTTGTGTTGCTTGTGCTTGTATCCATACCGTCTCTCGTTTCTGCCCACGGATTTGCGGGCAAGAGGTTTTTCCCGACCACGTTTCAGGTCGAGGACCCGTTCGTCTCCGACGAGTTCTCGATCCTCTTTAACCATATCAAGGAACCCGATGCAAAAACCACGGAAATCGGCATCGACTACACCAAACGCATCATACCAAACCTCGGGATAAGCATCGGCGAATCATACCGGCACCAGGACTTCGTGGACGGCGGGTCCGCCAGCGGTTTTGGGAACCTCGAGCTGGGGCTGAAGTATCAGTTCCTCACCAACGCGGAGCATGAGACGATCCTCTCCGTCGGGCTCGGCACGGAAATAGGCGGCACCGGGGCGCGAGGGGTAGGGGCGGATTCGTTTTCGACCATTTCGCCTGCGCTCTTTTTTGGCAAAGGCTTTGGCGATCTGCCCGAATCGGTAAAGTTTCTGAGACCCTTTGCGATCACCGGTGTCATAGGTCCGAACTTCCCGACACGCGGCAAGAACGTTACTACCACGCTCAATGAAGATACAGGAGAAACCGAACAGGAGGTGGAACGCAACCCTACCACCCTGACGTGGGCCTTCAGCATCCAGTACAGTCTCATGTACCTTCAGTCCTTTGTGAAGGATGTGGGGCTGGGAGATCCGTTGAAGCGCATGATCCTTGTGGTCGAATTTCCCATGGAGACCTGCATAAGTGCTGACTGCAAAGGTAAGATTACCGGCACGGTAAACCCGGGAGTTGTCTGGGCAGGCAAGTTCATGGAATTGGGTCTTGCCGCGCAGATCCCTATCAACGCGCGCACGGGAAAGAGCGTCGGGGTCCTCGCCCTTTTTCACCTTTTCCTCGATGACCTTTTTCCAAAGGGCATAGGGGGACCGATTTTTCACTGAAAGTGACAGCGCAGCACTTGAACGTCAGAACTATAGGCACGTTTTTGTTGCTTGTGGTTTTGTGCGCACTGCCGGAACCGGCCGGCGGGCATGCGTTCCCCGACCATGCCGATCCGAAAGTGGGCGCGACGATACCCGTTTCTCCCGACCGCGTGCGCATATGGTTCGATAGCGCTCTGGAGCCGGCCTTTTCTTCGATCATGGTCCATAGCGCAGACGGCACGATGGTGGACAAGAGGGATGGTCGTGTGAATCCATCCGATCCAACACTCCTCGAGGTAAGCGTGCCCAAGCTGCCTCCGGGTACCTATCGCGTGATCTGGAACGTCGTGGCAAGGGATACTCACCGAACCATGGGAGACTATACGTTTACGATCAGATAAGGAGGTCAGTGACAGGTGACCGCATTCATCCAAATCATTCCCGAGTGGTTCGAACTTGTGTCCCTGGCCTTCTGTATCGGCGCACTTGTATGCCTTCTCTGGGTCCTGAAGACTGCTGGACCCAACGGGTCTTCCGATCAGGGAACAATCTTTGTCTCTGTATGGCGCCTGTTCGGTATCTGTCTGTCGGTGATGGTCGTCAGCAGCATTGCGGAGTTGCTGATGCGTGCCGCCGAGATGAGCGGCCGGCCTGTTTCAGAGGTTTTTCCGGTTCTCGGCACAGTCATATTTCGTAGCCACGCCGGACGGGTGTGGCTTATCCGCATGGCAGCTGTCATGCTTTTGTTGATCTTGTTGAAGGCAGGGCGGACGTACCGTGATTCGCGGGGATTCCTGCTTCTCGTGCTGGGCCTCATGGCCCTTATATCCATGACCGAGAGCGCTTCAGGACATGCCTCGGATAAGGGAGATTTCAGTCTCCCCGAAATAATGGACTGGCTTCACCTGCTTGCCGCTTCTGTCTGGGGAGGGGGGCTTCTTGCCCTTTCCGCTTTTGTTCTGCCAGGACTGGTAATATCGGGTGATGAGGCTGCGCCTCTCATCGCCGGTGTTGCCCGCAGATTTTCAGCAATTGCGGGTGTGGCGGTAGGAATCGTCGCACTTACGTCACTTTACAATGCGTGGTCAAATGTCAACAGTCTTGAAGCGTTCTGGAAGGCGCCTTACGGCCGAATAGTTCTTATAAAAATTGTCCTCTTCTTCCTTCTCCTGGGTCTCGGCGCGTTCAATCGGTACGTCAACGTTCCTCTCTTGCAGGAGTGGGCGGGCATTTCTCTGAATGGGCGGGGAATTATTGGCCGCGTTGCAGCCCAATTGAGGACGCGTTTCTTGCCCAATAAAAGCGGCCCTGACATTGCGTTGCGCTTCAAGAGAAGTGTAAGGCTTGAGGCGCTCCTTATCATAGGGGTCCTGCTTTGTGCCGGCCTTCTCCGCCATCAGGTCCCGGCCCGTCATTTCTTGCACCTGCAACATATGGCAGCCCGGCAGGCGGCCCCCCCGCCAGAACCGGTTGTAAGCCTCGAAACTTATCCGGACAAGATTACTGCAGGGGTTCCGGTGGGGATAACGGTTCGTATCACGGATCCGGAGGGAAAGCATCTTGGAGGGCTTCAGGTTATGCACGAACGGATCCTCCATGCCATCATCATCGGCAAGGATCTGAACGTATTTGCGCATATCCATCCTGAGGACTTCGGACGGGTTACCGATGAGATGATGAAGGAGGCAACGTTTCCCTTGCGATTCACTTTCCCAAAGGCCGGACAGTACCTCGTTGGGATCGACTTTGCTGCATCTGATGAGGCTTACAGTAAGTCGTTTCCTCTGAGTGTTTCCGGGGAGCCGGCAATGGGAGAGCCGAAGATGGATCTCTCACGAGAGAAGGATGTCGGTGAATACAGGATCACTCTGACGATTTTTCCGGACAGCGTCCAGGCAGGCGAGGAGACAACGCTCAGATATGTCATCGAAAAGAACGGGCGAGCGGTAACAGACCTCAAGCCTTACCTGGGCGCGGCCATGCACCTGGCTGTCGTGTCTACCGACCTCAGCCTTTTTATCCACGCTCACGGGGCCACACCAGGGGAGCCTCGTGCTCACCACGACCATATGCACGCCAATCCCCCGAAAAGGTTCGGCCCTGAGATAGATGCCGATATTGTCTTTCCCGGCAAGGGGATCTATAAGATCTTCAGCCAGGTGAAACACGGGGAAAAGGTCCTTCTTTTTGATTTTATGGTGAATGTCCAATAGTTGCGGCTTTCCAGAGGACAACAGGCAATTTCCGGCACTTCTCGGCAGGTACGGTGCCTGGGAAAGAAAAGACATTGACCGCGTGTTCATAATTTATTCAAATTTGCCGTGTACGCTAGCCGGGATTGTACAAGGTTGGTTCAGATAACGGCATATCATAATAAATAAGGTACGAAAAGAATGAAGCCAGGGTTCAGGAAGACCATACTGCATATGGTCGTGGCGCTTTTCCTGCTGATGACAGGAGGAGCCATGTCTCAAACGAAGAATAAGACGACGCTCTATTTTTTCTGGGGGAATGGCTGTCCTCATTGCAATAAGGAAAAAATATTCCTCGGGCATCTCGGGGGAAAATACCCTGAGCTCGAAGTCAAGTCCTATGAGGTGTGGTATGACCTGGAAAATGCAGGGCTCTTTGCGCAGATATCAAAGGCGTATGGGAAGAAGATCGAAGGGGTCCCCATGGTGTTCATCGGCAACTTCGATCCGGTGGTCGGCTACATCAGCGACGAAGTCACAGGAAAAGTGCTGGAAGAGAAGATACTCTATTGCATAGAGAACGGCTGTGCTGATCCCTTTGACAGGATACGGAGAACTGCCGAAGAAAAAGAGGAGCTGAAAGGCGAGGCGCGTAAACCGGCTGAAGTAAAGCAGCAACCGAAAGGACCGGTGCCTGACATGGCCTCGAAAAAAGAAGAAAAGGCGAAGGAGAAAATCCCTCAGAAAGAAAAGCCCCCGATAGAGGAAGAGCTATTGAGGGCGGCACCTTCAGCCGGGAAAGCGGAGCTGTCTCCTGAGGACGCCGACATCGTACTGCCGCTGCTTGGTGCGATCGATACCTCGAAAACTTCGTTGCCGATCCTGACCGTTGTCATTGCCGGGATGGATGGCTTTAACCCCTGTGCATTCTTTGTCCTTTTCCTGCTTCTCAGCATCCTCATCTACGCACGATCGAGAAAGATAATGCTCCTGATAGGGGGGACCTTTGTCTTCTTTTCGGGATTTATCTATTTTCTGTTTATGGCTGCATGGCTCAATCTTTTTCTTCTCTTTGGCCAGCTCAAGATCATCACGGTTGTTGCCGGCGCAACAGCTGTTCTTATTGCGCTCATAAATATAAAGGATTTCTTCTTCTTCAAAACAGGGGTATCATTAACCATCCCTGAAGCGGCAAAGCCAAAACTCTTTGAGCGCACCAGGGGGTTGCTGAAGAAAAGTTCGCTCGCCTCGATGATGTTCGGGACCGTCGTGCTTGCAATGGCTGCAAATTCGTATGAACTCCTCTGCACGGCAGGTTTTCCCATGGTCTACACAAGAGCCCTCACATTGCATCACCTTCCAACGTTCCAGTATTACCTTTATCTCCTGTTCTACAACGTAGTTTATGTCATCCCGCTGGCCGCTATTGTGGTGACCGTCTCGATAACCCTGGGAACAAAAAAAATGACCGAATGGCGCGGACAGGTCCTAAAGCTCGTCTCCGGTATCATGATGTTCTATCTCGGGCTTGTGCTGTTGGTCAGACCCTCTCTCTTGAGCAACATCCTTATATCGGCTGGTCTGCTTGTCCTGTCTCTGGTTACCACAGGCATTATCGTATTGGCAACGAAACACATAAGGAAAGGGAAAGCGGTTTCGTAAGGATTGCGTTCGCTCCGTTCACTTGCCGGGTTACCTTTTTCCGGATCCTCCGTCAGAGTGAAATTGACATTTTCTGCCTTGCTGGTACACTTTAAGCATAGCTAACAGGAGGTGAGTGATGAGAGCAATCTTGACAGGTGTTTTGACAGTCAGCATGGTCATCGGCTTTGCGTTTATTGCATACGGGATCCATGAGACCGTTCCGGCTGAGTCGCAGGTTGCGGAGCCTGGGCCGGATGCCGCACAACTGAATGTATACATTATCAAGTCCAAGCCCTACACTTCGTGGCAATTGTGGCCGGGGAAGGGCAAGCTCTATCCCGGAAAGGAGCCCCATGGTTCCCTGCTCACCACCTATGTGAATGAAACTGCCTATTATTCTGTCAAAGGCAGGAAGGGAATGGCTGATGGCTCCATCATCGTGAAGGAGAATTACACTGCGGACAAGAAGTTGGCTGCCCTCACCGTGATGTATAAAATAAAAGGGTATAATCCGGCCGGGGGCGACTGGTTCTGGGCAAAGTATGGACTGGACGGTAAGGCCGTTGCCTCGGGCAAAGTGGAGGCATGTCTGAAATGCCATGGCGAGAAGAAGGGGAATGATTTCATCCGGACAGGGGAAGTGAAGAAGTGATAAAGGCGCTGATCATCTCCGCAGACAACTTTGAGGACACAGAACTCCTTGTCCCCTACTACAGGTTCAAGGAAGAGGGGATAGGCGTGGATGTGGTCTCATTGAAACAGGGCACCATCAGGGGAAAGCACGGCTACGAGGTCGATATTGATAAGACGCTGAGGGAGGTGAACCCTGATGAGTATGACCTTCTGTTCTTTCCCGGGGGAAGGGCTCCTGAGAGCATTAGGAAGGAAAAGGAAGCCCTCGAGATCGCAAGGGCGTTCTTCAAGAAGAACAAGCCTGTGGCTGCTATCTGCCATGGCCCGCTGATATTGATCTCTGCGGGCCTCTTGAAGGGCAGGCATGCTACGTGCTATGGAAGTGTGGCCGCTGAGTTAAAGGAGGCGGGGGCTATCTATGAGGATAAGGAGGTCGTGGTAGACGGTAACCTTGTCACTTCAAGGCAGCCTGCTGACCTTCCTGCTTTTGTAAGGGAAGTATTGAAGATGGGTAGAAGGGGGAAGTGATTTGAAGAGCGATGGTGAGGTAGTTTGGCGGTGTTGATAGATAACTTTACATAATATTACAATCGACGGACACTCCTCAATAACAGCAAAAATCAGCTTTTTCCGCGAATATCAATCAATTCTCTCTTCCTATCGCACTACAGCTCTTATTTCCTCTCGCTTACAGTTAAGGAGTACACCGACTGATCCGAGCTCAGCGTCCTGGCAGCCGCGC
Organism: Nitrospirota bacterium; assembly: GCA_963699545.1. Taxonomy (GTDB): domain Bacteria; phylum Nitrospirota; class Thermodesulfovibrionia; order Thermodesulfovibrionales; family UBA9159; genus JAMCQB01. The sequence continues at coordinate 66,270 of CAVOUE010000005.1, forward strand.
CCGCTCCGCTGCGGCTTCAGCAATGGGCAGCAAACCTTCCATCGCCGTGACGATCTCCTGAATGTCGAACGCCTCGCTTCTGAACCGGTAGGTCTTCGTAACCGGGTCATACCATCGCATGACATCATTCGGATCGATGCCGCCGAGTGCGCCAACGGGACCGATGTTGTCCTGTGCGAAATTGTGATGAGTGCTTGAGTCTCGCCAGTCATCAAGCCGCTCATCGAAGTGCTCAAGATGATCGCGGAGCCTGCGGCTCTTGAGCGGATACGAGTCAGCCGGCAAGTCCAAGAACTGTCGCAACTCACGAGCGCGTTCTGCCCGAGCCTTCGCCGCAGCCCCTTGTCCCTCTGACGGCCAAAGCAGCCTTGACACGTTGCTAGCGTGAGTCAGCAGACTGTGCAGGGCACGGAACACCTCGGAGTGCGCAAACCGCCGCCGCGCCCGTTCCTCGACAGTTGCCGGAGGCTTTCCGAGGTCGGCGAGAGCCCGATTTAATTGCAAAGCCGCGGCGAGTCCGAAACGACACTGCGTCGCCACTTCACTGAGGTAGATGCTGGTCATGAACCCGTTCACTGTGACCCAGGTCGAATGGCTAACATTCTTGTCTATGGGTATTCAACATTATTCTGAGATTATAGAAGGCGAGGAGTAATAGGGTCAAGAAAAATGAGCCACTCTCAGGACGCAACTGTCCTATTCAAGCTTTATGTCTTTCCCGCTCTTGGGAGTCCTCGACTACCAGCGGTAAGAGGTAAGGTCAGCGTGAAGCCTTCCAGACCCCGCATACAGCCCCACGTGCGCGGAATGAAGGTCTTTTGCGCACGTCCGAGGCTTCAGGCTTTCCAGCCTCAGTGCCTCGTTACTGTTGTCTATGTTACCACAGTTGGCAAAAGTTTTCATCGGTGGTCCCCACTTCTTTCTAGAACTGCGGCGGAGGGGGCAGGGGTAGTACCTCTGTATGGCTGGTAGGCACCACGAGGCCGAGCATGACTCACGTCATTTGCTCCGGCCTCCTTGGTGCGAGCCGCACCCTGCGGGCTTTGCTTCTGCTCGAACTCGGTAATGTGACAATCCACGGGGAACAGCCTCTTTGTCTCATCCTTCTCGTATTTCCGGTCGTCAACTCGCAGATCGCAGGGTGACTCCATTCTGTTTAAGGAAGGGTGAGCTGAACCACACGGCTTTTCCAAGGTCGAATAGTAGACTCCATCCAAGAGGCCGTCAATTTCGTACCCTCGATTTTCCAGCTCCTCGACAATCTCTCGGTCACTTACCCGTAAACGCTTAAAGACCCGCAGACCCTTTGAGCGAAGATAGTCAGCCAGGCCGTGCTCACCAACACAGCACAATAGGCGGCTCATTTCGCTTTCAGCAGAGGGACGAACAGGGGGAGGGTATTTTTTATTGAGCACCCGGAGAATCATACCAATAGCATGAGTACCGAGACCATGACCCTCTAAAGTCGTGCGGAAAGTGTTCCGAGAAACAGAGGCAAGAAGGGCGCCGTGGACGTAAATCTCATAGACTGCGGGTGATACCTCGGTTATGCTGTATTTGCGGTTCACACCCAAATGTTAGCAAACTTTACATAATATTACTTATCGGACATATGATATACACAGGGAATGTTAAGAAAATGTTACAAGTCGGCTCCGGAACTCTCCGGGCCCTATGTTGACAAAGGGTTGTACGTAAGTGAACAGGAATTAGGCAAAACAAGATATCTTCATATACAAAGGCTTACACGTCCCCAATGGGACGCCCGATGAGTACATCGTCATCAACGCGAGCTATCCTTACAGGGACAATGCCCTTCGGGATGGGGTCGGCCACTGAGGCCTGCACCTTCAGGTAATTCCCCGCTGTTCCCACGACGGTATCATGAGAGAGTCTCTCTTCCACTAGAACATCAAGCGTTCTGCCGATTTGGCTCCGCATGTACCCCGTCTTCTTCCGCTTTCCAAGCGCCCTCAGGAAGCTGCATCTCTTCTTTACGGTAGCGGAATCAGCAGAACCCGGCATTGCAAAGGCCGCCGTCCCCCTCCGGGGAGAAAAAGGAAAAACATGTATATACGTCAAAGGCAAAGATTCCAGGAAGTTAAGGGTATTCTTGAATTCCAGTTCACCCTCACCCGGAAAACCGGCGATGATATCCGTTCCGATGGCTACGTCGGGAACTCGTTCAGCTATCTCTGTTACCGCATTGAAGAATGCTGCGGCCGTATAATGCCTGTTCATAAGGTCAAGTATCCTGTCATCCCCGCTCTGGAGCGGTATGTGGAGGTGACCGCAGACCCTTTTCTCACTCATTAGGTCAAGGAGTTGCCCGTTGATCTCACGAATTTCGAGGGAACTGAGCCTCACCCTCATGATTCTCGTGTTTGTTAGGATAGTTGTAAGCAGGTCAGCAAGTTGTACTTTAGGAGTCAGATCATAACCATAGGTTCCTAAATGAATGCCAGTCAGAACAACTTCATTAAAAGTATCGGATATTGCGTTTATGTGCTCAACAACCCGTTCCACAGGAATGCTCCTTGATCTCCCCCTTGCCTTTGGGATGATGCAGTAACTGCAGGTCGAATTGCAGCCGTCCTGTACTTTAAGAAAGAACCTGCTTTTTGAAGATGCATTAAAACATAAAGTAGAAGATGACATATCTGAACCTAAGAGTCCTGCGATACTGCCTTTTTTATCTACGTCAACAACCTCCACTACTCCTTCCATGCCCTGTACAAGGGCCTTATTCAGCTCCGAATAGCATCCTGTCACTACGACCCTGCAACCGGCCCTGGCGGCCCGTCTGATGATTTGTCTTGATTGGTAGTCGCTTTTTGAAGTGACCGAGCAGGTGTTGATTACGCAATAGTCAGGTCTTTCTTCCAACCTCACAATGTCGCATCCCCTGGCACGAAGGCCTGTTTCAATGATAAAGCTCTCTGACTGGTTCGCTTTACATCCCAGGGTCAGAACCGAGACCTTCATACAACCTCCCCATCCAGGGAGTGCTTTCTTGCCTTAACTATGCGTACGGCAATTACATGATCAATGCAGGAATCTTCTCCTTTGAAATTCACGATCTTGTTCGACCTCGTCCTTCCCGTGAGCCTTCTCCTGTCGGTCTTACTGAAGCCTTCCACAAGTATTTCCTGAAGGGAGCCTTCGAGGGTCTTATTTATCATCAGAGTGATGCGGTCCTGAACTTCCAGTATTTCGGTTATTCTCTCCGACTTCACTTCATCAGCCACCTGGCCCTCCATGGCAGCAGCCTTTGTTCCACCGCGCGGTGAATACTTGAACGCAAATAACCCGTCAAATTCCATGTGCTCCAACGCCTCCATGGTCATTCTGTGATCCTCATCCGTCTCTCCGGGAAATCCGGTAATGATGTCGGTGGTTATGGAGATTCCGGGCACGGTGCTCCTCAGCCTCCTGACCTTTCTGAGGTACTCTTCGCTGGAATACCCGCGGTTCATCAGCCCTAGTATCCTGCTTGAGCCCGACTGGAGCGGCAGGTGCAGATGCTCACAGACCTTGGGGAATCTTTGAACGGCCGATATCAGCCTTTCAGACAGATCCCTTGGGTGCGAGGTTACGAACCTGATCCGCTCTACCCCCTGGATGGCATCTATTTTTTCAAGGAGTCCCGCAAAATCAAGGTCGCTTCTGTAGGAGTTGACGTTCTGGCCAAGGAGGGTTACCTCCTTGTAGCCCTGCCCGGCAAGCGCCCCTATCTCCACGAGGATTTTTTCTGACGGTCTGCTCCTCTCCCTCCCCCTTGTATATGGCACTATGCAGTAGCTGCAGAAATTGTTGCAGCCGTACATGATGGATACCCACGCCCTGCTCCCGGCCCCTCTTGCGACGGGAAGATCCTCGCCGGCTATGTCCGGATTATCACCGGTGGCAACTGAAACGGCATCGGCACTGAGCAATTTATTGAGAAGATGGATGTTCTGTGGTCCGAAAACAAAGTCAACATAGGGAGCCCTCCTGAATATCCTTTTGCCCTGCTGCTGTGCGATACACCCGGCAACCGCGATTCTGAGACGGGGGTTTTTCTTCTTCAGCTTCTGTAAGCGTCCCAGCTCGGTGAAAAATTTCTGTTCCGCCTTTTGACGTATGCTGCAGGTGTTAAAGATGACAAGGTCGGAATCCCCGGGACTGTCGGCAGGGCTGTATCCCTCACGGCAGAGAACACCCGACATCTTTTCGGAGTCGTGCACATTCATCTGGCAGCCAAAGGTCTCGATAAAGAATCTTTTTCCTGACATCCTTAAAAATACCATTAATCTTTTTTGTGAAGCAAGCAGGGCGGGGAGAACTACGACTCTTTTCATCCGTGGAACAAAAAAGGCGCCTTGTGCCGGCGCCTCTGATCAGCGTTCACGATCCCGAAAAGAAATCCCGGCTGTTATCCTGCCTTTTCCTTCTTGGGAAGTTCCACTACATTGGAGGAGCCTTCTCTGTTCATGGAAGTGCGTCCCTCCAGGATACCCCCTTCTGACACCACGAGTTTTGGTGTAGTTACATCTCCAACAACCTGCCCTTTGGATTTAATCTCCAGAATTTCTTTTGCCGAGAGAGTACCCTCTATCCTCCCTCCCACGATAATGCCCCGGGCTGACACATCGCCTTTGAGAGCCGCCTTTTCCCCAAGGACAAGCCAGTCCGCATCCACATTGCCTTCCACTGATCCGTCTATTCTGAGAGTTCCCCTGGATTTGATGTCTCCCTTGAATTGGCTGTTCACGCCGACAAAGGACTCGAGCTTTTCGGTGTTTTTTGAAAACATGATTACTTCCTCCCCTCGATGAACGGCATCGGATTAATATGTTTACCATCCTTCCATATCTCATAATGGGAATGAGGTCCGGTGCTGCTTCCCGTTGTGCCGGAATAGGCGACGACCTCTCCCCTTTTCACATACTGGCCGACTTTTACGGAGTTGTGCTTGTTGTGCGCATAGAACGTGGAATAACCGAAGCCATGCTCCAGTGCCACGAGGTTGCCGCTTCCGCCACTCCACCCGGAAAAACTCACCACCCCGTCAGCGGTGGCCTTGACCACAGTTCCGGAACCGGTGGAGATATCTACGCCGGAGTGGAAATCATACCCTCCGCGAACAGGGTTCTCGCGCTTGCCATAGGGCGATGTAATATTCCCCTGCACCGGCCACCCCTTGGGGGTTGCCAGGTAAATGTCCTTCTGTTTCTTCAGGTACTCCCGGATATCCGTTACCCGCTCCATGGTGTTCTTGATCTGGTCCTTCAACGCCTCCATATCAATGGAACCGCTGTCAGTGGTGCGGAGGTTCTCCAGCACCTTTTCCCTTGTCCCAAGGGAAAATAACCTCATGAACTCCGATTCAGACTTCTTCAGCGCATTCATTGTGGCGCTCAACTCCATAAACTGCCCGGAATAATAGTTCAGTTTTTCTTTCGTCTTACGATATTCAACGGTATTGACGGCCATTGATACAATATAGAGTGAGCCGATGAGCCAGAGGGCGACGGAAAGGACCACACCGATGGAGGGAATCTTGAGGCTTAAATGCCTGGAACTGCTGTGGGGTATCAGCATAATAGTGATAGGAGTAAAAGCTTTTCGTAAGAACTTCCTGAACCTACTCATACCTTACCTCCTTTCTACCGTGTACGACACTGCCTATTACACATGAATCAAAACCGCTCTCTTTTAAGAGAGAAAGCGAGATCTCAGCGTCCTTCTGAGGGACGACGATGATACAGCCGATCCCCATATTGAACGTTCCGGCCATGTCATCCGACGGAACGTTGCCCATTTCCCTGATGATCCGGAAGATGGGAGGAACAGGCCAGGAACCTTTTTTCACTACTGCAGCGATCCCTTCCGGGAATATCCTCGGAAGATTCCCTGGAATCCCTCCGCCGGTGATATGGGCAATCCCTTTTACCCGCACCCTCTGTTTCAGCGCGCTGGTTGCCTTTGCATAAATCCGTGTGGGCTTCAGAAGTTCCTCACCGAGGGTCATCCCGATATCAGGGATATAGGAAGAGACGTCCATTCCGTTCACATCGAAGAAGACCTTTCTTGCCAGAGAATACCCATTGCTATGAAGGCCGGTGGAGAGAAGGCCGATAAGGCTGTCCCCCGTCTTTATTCCGGACCCGTCGATGATCGCCGATCTCTCAACAACTCCCACTGCGAACCCCGCCAGGTCATATTCGCCCTCCCGATAGAAGCCCGGCATCTCAGCGGTCTCACCGCCGATAAGAGCGCACCCCGCCTCCGTGCAGCCATCCACTATCCCTTCGATCACCCCGGATGCCTTTTCCGGCGCAAGCTTTCCCGAGGCAAAATAGTCAAGGAAGAAGAGAGGTTCAGCACCGCTGGTGAGAATGTCGTTCACACACATGGCCACAAGGTCGATACCCACTGTATCGTGTCTGTCCATCATAAAGGCGATCTTCAGTTTCGTGCCGACCCCGTCGGTGCCGCTCACAAGCACGGGCTCCTTATATTTGGCAGTGTCCAGTTGAAAAAGGGCTCCGAAGGAACCGATGTCGGTAAGGACTTCGGGCCTGAAGGTCTTTCGAACGAGGGGCGAGATTAGTCTCACAAACCGCTCACCCTCCTCGATATCCACGCCAGCCCGTTTATAGGTGATTTCTTCCATTTGGTTCATTCCCCTACCCCACAAAGAAATAAAGACCTGCCGGGCAGAGTACCTGCTTTATTTCAAGGAGGATTACGGGATAGGGATATTGTGCATAAAGAGCGGTCAAAGTTCAAGGGTTTTTTGTCCGGTTCCGATTGCGTTGGGGAAACAAAAAATGTTAAACTGAAAAAATTCAACGGAATCAAGGAGACTGCCATGCCTGGAGAGAAGATTCCTGTAGGTCTGACGTTTGACGATGTGCTGCTCGTGCCCTCAAAATCCGATATCCTCCCCAGGGAGGTGGACATCAGAACCCGCCTGACAAAATCCATTACCGTGAATATCCCTCTCGTCAGCTCCGCCATGGACACGGTTACCGAGGCGGCCCTGGCTATTGCCATCGCGCGGGAAGGCGGTATGGGAATTGTCCACAGGGCCATGTCGCCCCAGAGGCAGGCGACCGAGGTGGACAAGGTCAAAAAGTCCGAGAGCGGTATGATCATCGACCCCATCACGATCATCCCTGACGCTCCCATATCCGAAGCGCTGAAACTCATGGAGAAATACAGGATATCAGGTGTTCCGGTCACTGTGCAGGGAAAGCTCATCGGCATCCTCACCAACCGGGACCTGAGGTTCGAGACGAAACTGACCAAGAAAGTCTCCGAGGTGATGACAAAAGAGCGGCTGATAACCGCTGCTGTGGGTACCGGCATGGAAGAAGCAAAAGCGCTGTTACATAAATACAAGATAGAGAAGCTACCCATAGTGGACAGGAACTTCAATCTGAAAGGGCTTATCACCATCAAGGACATAGAGAAGCGAAGGAAATACCCCAATGCCTGCAAGGACAGTGTAGGAAGGCTCCGTGTGGGTGCGGCGGTTGGCGTTGGTGAGGAAGCCGTCTACCGGGCCGAGTTACTCGCGAAGGCGGGTGTTGATGTCATAGTCATCGACACCGCCCACGGCCACACAAAGACGGTCCTGGAGACCATAAGGAATATCCGGAAGAAAGTTGACATGGATATCGTCGCAGGAAACGTTGGAACTGTTGAAGGGACCACAGATCTCGTTAAGGCGGGCGTTGACGCGATAAAAGTGGGGATCGGTCCGGGGTCGATATGCACCACAAGGATTGTGGCAGGCGCCGGCGTTCCGCAGATAACCGCGGTAATGAACTGTTATTCGGTGGCGAAAAGAAACAAGGTGCCGATCATTGCCGACGGTGGCGTGAAATACTCGGGTGACATCATAAAGGCCCTGGCGGCCGGAGCTCATTCCGTGATGATAGGAAGTCTTTTTGCGGGGACCGATGAGTCTCCCGGGGAGACGGTGCTCTACCAGGGGAGAAGTTATAAAGTATACAGGGGCATGGGTTCTCTGGGCGCCATGGAACAGGGAGCCAGGGACCGCTACATGCAAGAAGGGGTCGAGGCAAAGAAGCTGGTCCCCGAAGGCGTGGAAGGCAGGGTTCCCCACAAGGGACCTCTTTCCCAGAGCGTCCATCAGCTCATCGGAGGCCTGCGTTCCGGCATGGGATATTGTGGCTGCAAGAATCTTGCGGAGCTGAGAAAGAAGGCAAAGTTCATCAGGATTACGACCGCGGGCCTCAGAGAGAGCCATGTGCACGATGTGATCATAACAAAAGAGGCTCCTAACTACAGGATAGAGCAGTAACAAATCGGGCAGGGAAATCCCGTGACGAGGTCATTACGTCATTGAGCAATTGAGGTATCATCTCCCGGTGCGTGAAGCATCTCGACTGAATCACGGCGCATGAGCAATGGCCTGATAACGTGATAGCCAAAGAAATGATGACGACCAATAATGACAGAATTCTCGTCCTCGATTTCGGATCCCAGTACACCCAGCTTATCGCCCGAAGAATAAGGGAAAGCAGGGTATATTCCGAGATATTCCCTTTTAACGCCCCAATGGAAAAGATCAGGTCTTTCGCCCCCCGGGGGATTGTCCTCTCGGGAGGACCTTCCAGTGTCTATGAGAGCGATGCCCCCATCCCTGACAGGGAGATTTTCGAGCTCGGCGTCCCGGTACTCGGCATCTGCTACGGGATGCAACTCATGGCCCACATGCTGGGCGGGAAGGTGGCAAAGGCCCGGAAAAGGGAGTACGGGAAGTCGGAACTTACCGTGGACGACGATTCCGATCTCCTGGCGGGGATACCGGCGAAAAATGTGGTCTGGATGAGCCACGGGGACAGGATCGAGAAGACCCCCAGAGGGTTTCATGGTATTGCTCACACGGCGAATTCTCCCGTAGCCGCCATGTCCAACAGGGATCTCAGGTTTTATGCTCTTCAGTATCATCCTGAAGTGGTTCACACGATGAATGGCGCCAAAATACTCGGGAACTTCATTTCGAAGATATGCGGCTGCAGACCTACGTGGACGATGAAGTCCTTCATCGATACTGCGAAGAAGGAAATCCGGGAAAAGACGGCTGGCAAAAGAGTGCTGTGCGGAATTAGCGGTGGCGTAGACTCTGCAGTTACGGCGGTTCTTGTACACGAGGCCATAGGAGACGCCCTCACCTGCATCTTTGTGGATAATGGGCTGTTAAGGGCTGGCGAGTCAAAGAAGGTGGAAGATACCCTGCGCAGGTGCTTCCATATGAAGATACGCTGCGTGGATGCTTCGCCGAGATTCCTCTCAAGGCTCAGGGGAGTGACCGACCCCGAAAGAAAGAGGAAGATCATCGGGAACGAATTCATCCGGGTCTTTGAAGAAGAGGCGATGAGGATCAGGAACGTCGGCTTCCTTGCACAGGGCACCTTATATCCCGACGTGATCGAGAGCACTTCGTTCAAAGGGCCGTCGGCAACCATCAAGAGCCACCACAATGTGGGCGGCCTTCTCAAGAAAATGAAGCTGAAGCTTGTGGAACCGCTGAGGGAGCTCTTTAAGGATGAGGTGCGCCTACTGGGAAAAGAGCTCGGCATGCCCGGTGAGGTGATTCACCGGCAACCCTTCCCCGGTCCCGGGCTTGCCATACGCTGCATTGGAGATATAACGGAGGAAAGGCTGGTCACCCTGAGGAAGGCGGATACCATTGTCCTGGAAGAGATAAAGGCGGCTGGGTTATACAACAAGGTATGGCAGGCGTTTGCTGTGCTCCTGCCGGTAAAAAGCGTCGGCGTCATGGGCGACAGCAGGACCTATGACAATGTGATCGCGGTCAGAAGCGTTGAAAGCGTGGACGGCATGACGGCAGACTGGGCAAAGATTCCCTATGACGTCATGGGAAGGATATCGAGCAGGATCATCAACGAGGTGAAGGGAGTGAACAGGGTCGTATACGATATCACTTCCAAACCGCCCGGCACCATTGAATGGGAATGATGCAACTGATTGGCTGGTAGCCAGGATCGGACCGTGTTTTCGGTATGATTAATGAACCATGAACTATCAACAGTGAGCGGAGGTCCGGGACGCATGGACATAACGACGTATCTCAAAGAGAAGAGAGCGCTTGTTGATGCATTCCTGAAAAAATACTTCGGCTCCCCTGTTCTCCCCGCGATCCTCAGCGATCCCATGACCTATTCCGTTTTTGCCGGAGGAAAAAGGATCAGACCTGTCCTTGCCCTTGCGTCCTGCGAGGCGTGTGGCGGGACTGCGGACGAGATCGTTCCCTTTGCCTCGGCCCTTGAGCTTATACACACCTACTCCCTTATCCACGATGATCTGCCGGCCATGGACAATGATGACCTCAGGCGGGGCAAGCCCACAAGCCACAAGGTCTTTGGCGAGGGGATGGCGATCCTCGCCGGTGACGCCCTTTTGACCGAAGCATTCTCTCTTCTTTCCAGTCACTCCCATTACGCCACGGGCATCAGGAGCAGTGCTGTGCTCAAGGTCATCCGTGAGGTCGCCATGGCAGCGGGCGCCCACGGGATGGTGGCAGGCCAGGCTGAAGATATACAGGCAGAAGGCGTGGGACAGGACAGCGAGAATCTTTCCTTCATCCATGCCCATAAAACAGGAGCTCTGATCACCGTGTCGGTGAGAATGGGGGCGATCCTCGCCAATGCGGGAAAGAAAAGGATCGCATCCCTGACGCGATACGGGGAAAGCATCGGCCTCGCCTTTCAGATCGTCGATGACATTCTGGACATAAGGGGAGACAGCGCAGCACTGGGCAAGCCTACGGGTTCTGATGAGAGGAAGAGGAAATTAACCTATCCGGGTCTCTACGGCATCGACCTCTCCATGAGAAAGGCCGAGGGTCTTGCACGGGATGCCGTCCATGCCCTTGCCGATTTCTCCCACGAAGCTGATCCCCTCAGGGAGATCGCCCGTTACATCCCGCGAAGGACAAGTTGAGCGTACGGCGAAGATGCTTATAGAAAATATTCAATCCCCTGACGATCTGAAGAGACTTTCCCGTGATCAACTCCCCCTCCTTGCCGAGGAGCTGAGGGGACTGATTATCGGACATGTCTCCTGCGGAGGCGGGCATCTGGCATCCAACCTCGGAGTGGTGGAGCTGACCATCGCCCTCCACTATGTCTTTCATACGCCCGCAGACAAGATCATCTGGGATGTGGGTCATCAATCCTATCCTCACAAACTCATCACCGGAAGATACCGGGTGTTCTCGACCCTGAGGAAGTTCGGAGGTCTTTCCGGTTTTCCGAGGATCGCAGAAAGCCCCTTCGATGCCTTCGGCACAGGACACAGTTCCACGTCCATTTCGGCTGCCGTGGGAATGATCGAGGCGCGGGACAAGCGGGGAGAGCGCTTTAAGGTGATCCCTGTGATCGGCGACGGTGCGATGACCTCGGGCCTCGCCTTTGAAGGGCTGAACCACGCGGGACAGCTGAAGAAGGACATTATCGTCATCCTCAATGACAATGAGATGTCCATTTCGAGGAACGTGGGGGCCCTTTCGGCCTATCTCAACAGGATACTCAGTGCAGAGGCTTATCAGCGCTTCAAGAAGGAGACGAAGTTCCTGATCGAGCAGATACCGAAGGTTGGCGGGCAGGTATCGAAGATGGCCCAGCGCGCTGAAGAGTCCCTCAAGGGGCTTCTCCCCGGCATGTTGTTCAGGGAGTTGGGGTTCAACTATATCGGCCCCGTAGACGGCCATAACATGGAATTGCTCATCGAGACCTTTTCCAAGGTCAGGACCGCTGATGAACCCACTCTGGTCCATGTGATAACAAAGAAGGGGCGAGGGTACCCCTTTTCGGAAAAGGATCCCTGCGTTTTCCACGGCATCGGCCCCTTTGATATGGATACCGGCGAAGTGACCTCCGATACCACGGTGCCCGCATACAGCACCGTGTTCGGAGAAGCGATAACCGAGTTGGCAAGGAAAGATATCAGGCTCGTTGCCATATCCGCGGCGATGCGTGAAGGGACCGGGCTTGATGTCTTCGCGGAGACGTTTCCCGAGAGGTTTTATGACGTGGGTATCGCAGAGCCCCATGCGGTCACCTTTGCTGCCGGCCTCGCCGCTCAGGGACTCCGACCGGTGGTCGCAATTTATTCGACGTTTCTCCAGCGGGCCTATGACGAGATTGTTCATGACGTCTGTTTGCAGAACCTCCCGGTGATCTTTGCCATTGACCGTGCCGGCATCGTGGGAGAGGACGGTGCGACACACCAGGGCCTCTTTGATATCTCCTACCTGAGGCATATCCCCAATCTCCTGATCATGTCCCCGAAGGACGGATCAGAGCTTAAGAAGATGCTGCGACTTGCGCTTCAGCATGATGGCCCCTCGGCCATACGGTATCCACGGGGGAAGGCAAGAGAGATCGCCGGGTACCCGCTCGAAGATACGGAAGTGAGGATTGGCAAGGCAGAGATGCTCACGGACGGCAATGATATCGCACTTATAGCTATCGGCAATACCGTCCGTCCTGCCCTGAAGGCGGCTCAGATGCTGGAGCGCGACGCTATCGGCGCCTGTGTCATCAATGCCCGCTTTGTTAAGCCCCTTGACGAATCGCTTGTCCTCTCCGTGTCCGGAAGAATAAAAAAGGTTGTTACCGTTGAGGAGAATGTTCTCGCCGGCGGTTTCGGCTCCGCGGTCCTGGAATGTCTCGCCGGGGCTGGAATGACCGGCGTATCAGTGAAAAGGATCGGGATCGGTAACGAGTTCGTGGAACACGGATCCCAGGCTATCCTGCGGAAGGAATACGGCCTGGACGAAGAAGGGATTTATCGGATATGCAAGGCGCACTTCGCAGCCCTGCCCTTTCCTTACTGATCTATTTGACTTTGAACTTCGGCGTTCTTTTCTCGAGGAAAGCGGTTATGCCTTCCCGGTGATCCTGCGTAGCGAAACAATCCGAGAACGACACGATCTCGCGCTCAAGCCCCCTCGCTAAATCCACATTCTCATTGATCAGCTTCTTGAAAGTTGCAATAGCCAAGGGGCTTTTTTCTGCAATGAGGCGTGCCATTTCCTCAGTATGCTTGATCAGTTCGTTGTCTTTCACGACACTGTTCACAAGGCCGATCGCTTTGGCCTCGTCCGCATCGATGAACCGTCCGGTGAGGATCAATTCTTTTGCCTTTGCGGCACCCACAAGCCTCGGCAGGCGCTGAGTGCCTCCGAACCCCGGGATGAGCCCGAGGTTCAGTTCGGGGTGACCGAAGCGGGCATTCCGGGACGCTATCCGCATATCACATGCAAGGGCGAGTTCGCAGCCTCCACCTAGGGCGAAGCCCTTCACTGCTGCGATCACCACCTTTTCCATGGTTTCGATGATCGTGCAGACGTGATGGCCAAGCCTCGCAAAAATATCCGCTTCCTCCGGGGTCTTATCCTTCATCTCTCTAATATCAGCCCCCACGCTGAAATTCTTTTCGCCTGTTATGATCAGCACTCTTGTCCGGTCATCCTTTTCAAGGTCGAGGAGGCACTGGCTGAGGTCATGAAGCGTTCCCGTGTCAAGGATGTTCATGCCGTCAGGCCTGCTCAACGTCAGGATGCTTATCCCGTCCTTCTTTTCCGTCCTTATCAGTTCACCGGTATTCATAGAACCCCTCCCCGCTCTTTCTTCCGAGCTTTCCTGCTGAGACCATTGTCACCAGCAAAGGACACGGTCTGTATTTATCTCCCAGCTCCGCGTGAAGTATTTCCAGTATCTCAAGGCATATATCCAGGCCCATGAGATCGGCCAGCTCAAAGGGTCCCATTGGATGGCGTGCTCCCAGCTTCATAATGGTATCAATGCCGTCCCTCGAAGCCACTCCTTCACGGAGACAGTACATGGCATCATTGATCATAGTCATGAGAACGCGGCTTATGATGAAGCCCGGAGAGTCATTGACCACTACCGGTGTTTTCCCCATTTTTTCGGACACCGCACGTATCGTATGGACCGTGTCATCGGAAGTGAGCGGGCCCTTAACGATCTCCACAAGCTTCATGATATACGGAGGGTTCATGAAATGCATGCCCGCAAAACGCCCGGGTCTCCGGGCAGCGTGAGCAACTTTTGCGATGGGAATAGCAGAGGTGTTGGAGGTGAAGACCGTCTCTCCGCGGCAGAGCGTCTCCAGCTCCTTGAATATCTCTTTTTTTGTCTCTTCCTTTTCTGCTGCAGCCTCGATGACGAAATCAGCTTCGCGGCATTCCCGGAGGCTTGAAACAGGCCTTATACGGGAAAGGACATTCTCCTTTTCCGTGTCATCCATTTTCGCTTCGGCCACCCTTTGTACGAGCCGCTCTCTTATTCTGTCGAAGCCCCTTCTCACATATTCATCCGTCACGTCTTCAAGAAGAACCTCAAAACCCGCCTGGGCAGCTGCCTGCGCTATGCCTCCTCCCATGGTTCCCGCTCCGATAACCGCTATTCTTTTGATGTCCGCGCTCATCATCAAGCCTCTTTCAATGCCCGATGCGCGATCAGCAGCCTCAACATATCTGAAGTCCCCTCGCCGATGGTAAGTCCCCTGGCATCCCTCCAGTGGCGGTGGACATCGTAGGCGTCAATATATCCGTACCCGCCGTGCATCTGTATGGCATTGTCGCATACCCTCAGGGCCATTTCCGAGGAATAAAGCTTGGCCTGGCATGCTTCGGACACCATGTCCTTCCCCCGGTCCTTCAGGAATGCCGCATGGGCCACAAGAAGACGGGCAGCATTGATCTCGGTCACCATGTTGGCCAGTTTCTCCTGGACAAGCTGGAACTCAGCTATGCTTTGGCCGAAGGCCTTTCTCCCCTTGCTGTAAGAAAGAGATCTCTCATAGGCTGCCTGCGCTATGCCGACCGCTATCGCTCCGATGGTCACCCGCCCCGCATTAAGGATCTCTTTTGCATATTCAAGCCCCTCCCCTTCTTCTCCCAGGAGGTCTTCCTCGGGAATTTCACACTTCTCAAAATGTATGGCGGACAACCTGTTGCCCTTCAATCCAAGTTTAGGTATGTCTTTCATGACCTTCATCCCTGACGACCCGCCGGGAACAATAAACAGGGAAATGCCCTTAACGGTTCTTGCAAAAACAAGGATGAAGTCCGCTTCTCCGGGGTTCGTTATTAACGACTTACTGCCCGTCAGGATGTACCTATCCCCCGAGAGTTCCGCCTTTGTCTGGATGGCCTTTGCATCAGAGCCACAGCACGGCTCTGTGAGGGCAAAGGCAGCGAGCCTTCCTCCCCCCACGAGGCCATACTCCTTAAGATACGTGTTCCTCTGGCGGTCATCCCCGAAGAGGCGAATCCCTTCGCAGACCATTCCCTGAACAGATACCTGAAGTGCAGTATTTGCGCATGCCTTTGCCAGGGTCTCGATGGCTGCAGTATAGACGGGGACAGGAAAGCCAAGCCCGTTCATGCTCCGGGGAAAGGGCATGGCCATGATTCCATGGCTCCGCAACTTGACCAAATTCTCCCTTGGAAACATCCCTTCCTGATCCACTGTTTTTGCATGGGGCAGAATTTCTTTTTCGACGAAGTCCCCAAACGACCCGAGAACCCGATGATATTGTTCTGCCTCGGGAATAATCATATCCAGGACATCCCTTTGCTCTTTAATGTATCCCATAGATTCTTTTCTCCACTGATTGTTTGTGCAGCGTGACGGGGAAAATCAGCACGTCATACCGTTTCAACGATCATTGCCACCGCGTTTCCTCCGCCGAGGCAGAGGGTCGCAAGTCCCCTCTTGAGCCCCCTTCCCTTCAAGGCGTAAAGGAGTGTGACAAGGATACGTGCGCCGCTGCATCCAACGGGATGTCCCATGGCAACAGCGCCGCCATGCACATTGAATTTTGCAGGGTCGATCTTCAGTTCCCTTGCCACGGCAATGGAAGCGGTGGAATATGCTTCGTTATGTTCTACAAGGTCCATGTCCTCAATGGAGAAGCCTGTCTTTTTCAGCAGTCCCCTCACCACAGGAACGGGTGCTTCCATCACATCCTCCGGTCTTGTTCCTCCCACGGCGTACCCTATTATCCTGGCAAGAGGCCTCGTTCCAAGCTCTGCGACTTTCTTCTCCGAAGCTACGACTAGGGCAGCGGCACCGTCGCTGAGCTTCGAGCTGTTTCCTGCGGTGAGGATACCGTTTTTTTTGAAAACGGCAGGAAGTGTCGAGAGTTTTTCCAGGGAAGTATCCTCGCGGACACATTCGTCCCTCTCAACTGCCATACCCCGGACTTCAACGGGGAGTATTTCTTCACTGAAGCCGCCGCTCCCGATAGCCTTCAGGGCCTTTTGGTGGCTCATGAAAGCGAACTGGTCGGCTTCTTCCCTTGTGACTCCGTATTTTTCCGCGATCCTCTCTCCGGTGATGGCCATATGATAGTCGTTATAGACATCCCACAGGCCGTCATGGATCATAGCATCGGTGACAGAGGCATCCCCGAATTTTACACCCCCCCATCGCAGATTCCTGATGAGATGGGGGGAGGCGCTCATATTTTCCATACCCCCGGCTGCAATGATATCAGCGTCCCCTGCCTTTATGACCTGGGCGGCCAGCATCACCGCTTTCAGACCGGAGCCGCAGACTTTATTTACGGTGAAGGAACCGATCTCCACGGGAAGACCGGCATAGATGGCGGCCTGCCGCGCAGGGTTCTGGCCGAGACCGGCAGAGATCACGTTGCCCATAATGACCTCCTCCACTTCGTGCTTCCCCGCCCCTGCCCTTTTGAGGGCTTCCTCGATCACCATGGCCCCCAGCCTCTGGGCAGGAATGTCCTTGAACGCCCTGCCGAATCTGCCTACGGCTGTCCTTACGCCACTTACAAGGAAGACGTCCCCATTCACCCGCACTCTCCTCTGTCCTATGCAGTTTTTTCTATCCCTGATATAATCTTCATTATAGAGGAAAAATCTGCTGTGTAAACATTAAAAACACCCGGTGCATGCTGAAGGAGGGCAATGGACTTCTCTTTTACTGAAGATCAGGAACGTTTCAGGAATTCTGTGAGGGAGTTCTGCGAGAGGATCATCGCTCCAAGAGCCGGGGAAATCGATGAAAAGGGAGAGATCCCTCCTGATGTGATCAAAGGGATGGCTGACTTCGGGCTCTTCGGTCTGACGGTTTCGGAGGAATATGGTGGGTCCAGGGCAGGATTCATCAAGGCCGGTGTGGCAGCGGAAGAAATAGCGAGGGCAGATGTGAGCATGGCCACGGCTGTGTACTATCTGGTGGAAACGGGGTGGGGATTTCTGATGGACAGATATGCTGAAAAGAGGACCAAAGAGGAGGTCCTGCCCGGCGTGGTAAGCGGAAGGGCGTTTCTCGGCATTGCCTCCACAGAAGCGGGGGGAGGTTCTGACATCGCTTCTCTCTCCACTACCATGGTGATTAAGGGTGATAAGCTTGTGCTGAACGGTACAAAAGCCTATATAAGCGGCGTGCGGGAAGCTGCTCACTACGGAGGCGGGTACGTGACCGTCGTGAAGACAGACCCCTCGCTTGAGCACAAGGGCCTCTCTCTGTGTTACCTTCCCGTAAAGGACCAGGCAGGAGTGAGCATAAGCACCAGCAGACAGATGGGAAGGGAGGGGATCTCCAATGGTTTCATACGGATGCACAACGTGGAGCTACCCGCCCACTATCTTATCGGTGAGTGGAACCGGGGGTTTTACTACGCCAGGGAGGGATTTAACTGCGCAAGGACGCTGGTGGCTGCAGCCTGTCTCGGCGCTGCAGGGAAAGCCCTTGAGCTGGGAATAGAATACATAAAGCAAAGAAAGGTCTTTCATTCGCCTCTTGCGAATTTCCAGGGAATTCAGTTCTCTCTGGCAGAGGATCATACGCGACTTGAATCCGCCCGCCTCCTCGTTTACCGGGCTGCGTGGATGCTTCAGCAAATGTACTCCGGAGAGAACATGAGCCGGCAGGAATTAAACAAGGCTGTGGCCGCCGCAAAACTTATTGCACCGGCAGTGGCCTTTGATATCATCAAGGACGTAATGATGTGGCACGGGGCGTATGGGTACACCAGAGAGGCAGGACTGGAGCGCGGCCTGCGCGGAGTGACCTCCTATCTGGTGGGCGCCGAAGGGGCTCCGAACATTATGAAGCTGATCATCAGCAGGGAGCTGCTGGGGAAAGAATTCGGGCCTTAGTTAGGCCCTTGCTTCTTGGAAGGAGGACGAATTATGAAACCGTTTACAACGATCGCTGTTGTTGTCTTATCGCTGATTTCATTCCTTCATCTCCTCAGGCTTTTCTTCGGCTGGGAGGTGACCGTGGGCGGCCTGGTCATTCCGATGTGGGTAAGCCTGCTCGGCTTTGTAATCGCCGCAGGCCTTGCGCTTATGATCTGGCGGGAAACGCGGTAGTAAGGAGGAGAAGATTGGGGTCGGTTGTGTCACTCGCCCCTCTTGTTTTTTTATGAAAAGTGGGATGTGTCCCTAATATTTCCGATGTCGCCTATAAGCGGAGCAAGGCCAGGAGTATTTGCAGGCGGAGGCTTGCAGGGCTTGTATGGGGGATATCAAGTAGGGAGTTATCTATGGAAAGATGGTGGTGCTTTTTTGAGATTTTTTCTGAACCCGAGGCTGCCTTTGCCGATATATATTGATCCGAAATATATCGGCCCCACACCAGCGGAGGCTGCGCATTAACCTCAAGAGATCATGAGACATAATAATGGGAATAAGAAGAGGTTGAACGGTGATCAACTATAAACTCATTCTATACATTTATAGCGCTGTTTTTCTACTGTTATTAATTAATATAGGCAGAGATAGATTCGCCCCACAAAACAAATCTCTCAAGTCATGCGATTGGTCCTTATTCTCTGCCATAATAGTATTGTTTTTTTTCTTAAGCGGCGAGGTTGTCAAGTCCCTTTGGTATGTGAAGCTTATCCCGATCTTGAAAGAGTATCCGTATAACTTCTCAAATTTGGAAGTCTTCAGTTTCTTTTATTTCCTTTTCATTTTAATCTTAATATATGTATTTCTTCGGTATATCTATAGCGTATCGATTATTGAAGTATTTGACCTGAAGCTTTCTCAGAATATATTTATCCTAAAATTATGTGCAGGGTTAGCGGCAATAAACATTTTGAGTCTTTATCTTTTTGACTTTAATTTGTTTCTTAATCCAGAGCAATCAGAGTTGGAATATATCCAAGCGATGGATCCGCAGCATGCTGTTTTATTCGCCTTTGTAACAATAGTGCTTGCGCCTGTTGCAGAGGAGTTTATGTTCCGGGGATTACTATATGGCCCACTTTATAGGAAAGTAGGTCGGATTCTTGCCATCATTCTGTCTTCATTGATTTGGACGCAAGGCCACTTTTACTCTTTATTGCCGAGTGTTGGAGTATTTATTACGGGTTTAATTCTGGGCTGGTTATACGATAGAAAGGGTTCTTTAATCCATCCAATTGTACTACACATGTTTAAGAACAGTTGGTTGCTTTATTACTATTCCAGGGCTTAAAGAATTGAAAGTTTGCCTTTGGGGTAAGGGAGAGGCTGAGTGAGAGAAAGCTGGGGTGCCAGCCCTTGACATTTGGTAAAGGAAATTGGGGACACATCCCAATTGAATGGGACCAAGGGACTTTTCTGAGGAGACTCAGCTTTTGCTTGGGAAACAATAAAGGTTGAAGAACAAGCAAAGGGAAAGGCTACTTTACGCCCTAGCCTCCCCTCCTACCAACGGCTTGCACTAGGTACTGGCTCAGTAGCCAGCTCCGGCTTTCCTGGACCTGCTGAGGCACCGACACTTGACGTTTCACGTCTGCTATAATGGAGTAAATGCGCAAGAAGCATGTTCGGGAGAGGTGAAAGAGCGTCTCGACATACTCCTCGTCACCAGGGGGATGACAAACAGCAGGGAGAGGGCAAAGGCGCTCATCATGGAAGGGAACGTCCTTGTCGACGGGGTTCCTGTGACGAAGGCGGGCTCTGCTTTTGATCAGGGTGCCCGCATTGAGCTCAGGGGAGAGGATATTCCCTATGTGAGTCGCGGTGGTCTCAAACTCGAAGCTGCCCTGGAACATTTCGGCATAGAACTCAGGGGAGTTCTTGCCATGGATGTGGGTTCTTCCACAGGCGGCTTCACTGATTGCATGCTGAACCGGGGCGCAAGGAAGGTGTACTGCGTTGATGTGGGGTACGGCCAGCTTGCCTGGTCCCTGAGAAAGGACCCGAGGGTCATCCTCCTTGAGCGGACGAACATACGGTATCTCGAGAGGGAGAGGATCCCTGATGTCATAGATTTTGCGTGCATTGACGTTTCTTTTATCTCCCTTCAAAAGGTTATTCCGAAGGTGATGGAGTTCATTGGTGAGGAAGGAGAGATACTGGCCCTTGTCAAGCCCCAGTTCGAGGTCGGTAAAGGTGAGGTCGGCAAAGGGGGTGTCGTGAGGGATGAGGAAAAGAGAATGACTACGGTGAGAACGATTGAAGCATGTGCCGTAGAAAGGGGATTAAGGAGCATCGGAAGTTTTCTCTCCCCGGTCCCTGGACAGAAAGGGAACAGGGAGTATTTCCTGTATCTGAGGAGGAAGTAATGGAAGAAATAAAACTGCTCGGTCTTGACCTCTCATTGGCATCTCCGGAGGCCATAGAGGTCTTATTGACGGATGCTGCAGACCCGGCGATCTACAGGGAAATCCTGGAGTCCAACATCAACCGGCCTGAGATACTGAAGATGCTTGCGGAGGATCAGGATGTGCCTGACGAAATCAAGAAAGCTGTGGGAAAACAGCTCAATCTTCCTGCTAGGGTAACAGTGAAACCAAGGATTTCGGATGAGGCCCGCAAGGACAGTTCTCCTCCAGAAGATTCAGCACCTGACCGTGGGTGAAAGGATCGCGATCGCACTCAGGGGAGGTCAGGAGATACGCTCACTTCTTCTGAAGGATGCCAACAAAGAGGTGGTTCTTACGGTCCTCAAGAACCCGAAGATCTCGGAAACCGAGGTGGAGTTGATCGCCCATTCGCGCAATGTTCCTGAGGATGCCCTGCGCGCGATACACAAGAACAGGGAGTGGATGAAGAACTACAGCATCAATCTTGCCCTGGTCAATAACCCCAAGACACCGCCGGGCATCGGCATCACCCTGGTCACCAGCCTGAGGTTGAAGGACCTCGCCATTCTCGAAAAGAACAAGAATGTGCCTGACGGGGTGCGTGCAGTGGCGAAAAAGGTCCTCGCGGCAAAAAAAGCCCACTGAGATCCCTCCGGGACGGTTGCAATGGCTGAGGGCGCAGCGGGATTCCTCACGTCCATACTCATACATATCATCGCGCAAAATTATTGTCACTTTTTATATAATAAAAGCCCATGAGAATGATGCATGTAGGGACAAGTGTGGAATGAGGAACGTCAATGGACATAACGCCTGATTTCATCAATAAAAAGACATGGAATAAGGTACTGAACCATATCGCTTCCAGTGACGAGGCGCCCCCCTACCTCCTCATCGATAAGGAGGTGGTAAAGGGAAATATCTCTACTATCGGCAGGAACATCAGGAATTCGAAAGTGTTCTATGCCGTTAAGGCAAACCCTGATATGGAGGTACTGCGATTCCTGAACAGCCTGGGGGTGGGATTCGAGATCGCGTCGGAAGGCGAACTGCAGATCCTTGCCGACCTTGGGGTCGGACCGGAGAGGATCATCACGAGCAATCCCATCAAGACCCTGAAATTCCTTGAAAAGGCGGTGCCGTACGGAATCAATTATTTTGCTTTTGATTCCATTTCCGAGGTCGACAAACTGCTGAGATATGCGCCCGGATGCAATGTCTATGTGAGATTGTCAGTCCCCAATGAAGGCAGCGAGTGGCCCCTGAGCAAGAAGTTCGGAGTGGAACTGGATGAGGCGGTGGAACTGCTCCTCTACGCCGGGAGAAAAGGCCTGAACCCTGTGGGCGTCACCTTCCACGTCGGCTCTCAGTGCAACAATGTCTATAACTGGAACACTGCCATCGGGAAGGCAAAGGAACTGTGGGAGATCTCGGAACAGAACGGGATGAAGCTCTCTGTGCTGAACATTGGCGGGGGATATCCCATTCACTATACAAAGAACGTTGTGGACGTCGAGACCATAGAGAAGAAGATTGACCGGGTAATCGCAAAGAAATTCTCGAAGGATGTCGAAATATTCATCGAGCCGGGGAGATCGGTGGTCGGTGATGCGGGCGTGTTTGTGTCCACGGTGATCGGCAAGGCAAAAAGAGGAGACGAGAACTGGCTTTACATCGACGTCGGGGTCTTTAACGGCCTGATGGAAAGCATAGGGGGGATCAAGTATGTCTATATTGTCGGGAGCAGAAATGAACCCGAAAAATGGACGATTGCGGGACCGAGCTGCGACAGTTTTGACGTCATCGACCGTGAGGTGATTCTTCCCGAGCCTGAGGTCGGGAACCGGATACTTATCCTTTCCAGCGGTGCCTACACCATCTCGTATGCTTCCGAATTCAACGGTTTCTCGATCCCGAAGACTATTTTGATATAGAACATGCTGCACGTCGCCGGGAGATCGGAGGAGAACAGAGAAAGACAGGGCTTCAGCGGGGAATGATTTCCTCTCTGTAATCTCTTTGACCTCTGCGGATATTTTTGTCAGGAGGAGGGAAACATGATAAAGTTTTTTGAAAAGGACCCCTATGCACCGATACAGTACGTGTATGAGACCGAGAAGGTGCTCTACAAGGGGAAAAGCGATTTCCAGGAGATCATGGTTATCGAGAACCCTTATTTCGGCAAGATGCTCATTCTCGACGGAGTGGTACAGATCACGGAGAGAGACGAATTCTTTTACCATGAAATGCTTGTCCATATAGTACTGCATGCCCATCCCAATCCCCGGAACGTGATTGTCATCGGGGGCGGCGACGGCGGAGCAGTGAGAGAAGTGCTCAAGCACGACACAGTGAAAAAGGTGTATTTCGTCGAGATCGACAAAGAGGTGATCGACGTGTCGAGGAAATTCTTTCCCACGGTTGCAAGCCGGGTGGATGACCCCCGCGTGGAGATCCGCTGCATGGACGGTGCGGAATTTGTGAAGTCGAGACACGGAGACATTGATGCCGTTATCGTGGATTCCACGGACATCGTCGGATTTGCAAAGAGCCTGTTCACGGTGGAGTTCTTTAAGTCCGTAAAGGACTCGCTGGCTGAGGAGGGCATGTTTGTGACCCTTTCGGAATCCCTTCATTTCCATAAGGACATGGTAATAGAGGTGCAGGAGGCGATGCGCCTCATTTTCCCCGTAGTGGATCTCTACACGGCGCCCCTGGTCACGTATGCAGGGAACTGGTGGACCTTCTCTGCGGGCTCCATGAAGCACAACCTGAGGAAGATGCAGCGAGCATTCAAGGTCGATACAAGATACTACAGCGATGAGATCCACGAGCAGGCCTTTATGCCGCCGAAGATGTATGAGCGGCTGATGCAGAGGAAGCTGCAGTGGTAGTAGCAGCGTATGCGCTGCCAGGCTTGGCAATCTTGACACGGGAGGATGCTAATTGTTAGAGTAATTAGCACTCTCATGATGAGAGTGCTAATTAGCGGTGAGGCATAGGAAATGTTAGACGAGCGGATACATAGGGTATTGTGGGCGGTGGTGGAAAGCTATATCACGAACCCTGACCCGGTGGGGTCTCGGTTCGTGACGAAGAAGTATGCTTTCAATCTTTCGCCTGCGACCATCAGGAACATCATGGCTGATCTCGAAGACATGGGGTTTCTCAGTCAACCTCACACTTCGGCAGGCCGCATCCCCACGGATAAGGGATACCGGTTCTATGTCGACTACCTTGCTCAAAGGGAAGCTTCAGCGGGTGCCTACCACACCGAGGAGATCGTGCAGAGGCTGGAGAACATAAGGAACGATATCAATGCCCTGCTTAAGGAAACCTCGCGGGCCCTCTCAACGGTCTCCCATTACCTTGGCGTTGCCCTTTCTCCGAGGCCCGAAAAGGCCACGTTGAGGGGTATCAACCTCTTCAGGTACAAGGAGGGTCAGGTGATGACCGTGCTTCTTACCGATGAAGGGAGCGTGAAGAACAAATGCATACAAGTGGATGTGGATTTGACCCAGCGGGATCTGAACAGGATTTCTGATTACCTCAATTCCCAGTTCGCCGGGCTCACCATTGATGAGATCAGGGTCAGGGTCGTAAGGGAAATGCAGAGGGACAAGGCGCTCTGTGACACCCTCATCTCCCGCGCGATCACTATTTGCCGGGAGGCCCTTTATTTTGATCACGGGGACGTCTTCATATCGGGGCTTTCCGAGGTGCTGGGGCTCCCTGAATTTTCAGACCTTCAGAGGATCAAGGAGATATCAAGGGCCATCGAGGACAAACACCTGATCATAAAGCTCCTGCATACCCTCTCTCAGTCAGAAGGGGTAACAGTGCTGATCGGGTCTGAGAACTCTGCCTCTGACATGAAGAAGCTGAGCATTGTGGTTTCCACCTACAAAGAAGGTGACCGGCCCATAGGCACCATCGGGATCATAGGACCGACGCGCATGGACTATCTGAAGGCCATTACCGCCGTGGACACTGCGGCGAAGTTCCTGACGAGGGTCCTTTCGGGACGATAATGGCGAGGCATCGTAAGGAGGAAGATGTGGGAGACGAAGAGCTCATAGGGAGAAGCGAAGCGGAGTGCCTCGAGCCCGAGCAGAAGGAAGAAGAGCTGCCGGGTGAAGGCCCAGGCCCTGAAACGGAGCTTGCAGACATGAAGAGCAAATACCTGAGGCTTTATGCGGATTTCGAGAACTACAAGAAGCGCACGCATAAGGACAAAGAGGAACTGGTGAAATACTGCAACGAGTCGATCCTGTATGAGATTCTGCCGGTGATCGACAACCTCGAGATGGCCCTGAGCCATGCAGTTGATGATGTGTCTGAGGGTCTGGTAAAGGGGGTTCAGATAACCCTGAGAGAATTTCAACGGGTGATGGAGAAGTTCGGTCTCATCCCCATTGAGGCGATGGGCAAGCCCTTCGACCCGTCGGTGCATCACGCGATGTCACAGATGGTGCGGTCCGATGTGCATGACAAGACCGTTGTTGAAGAATACCGGAAGGGATATATGTTCGGCGACAAGGTGCTGAGACCTTCGCTGGTGGCGGTATCGAAGACGCCGGAAAAAGAAATGGGAATTGAGATAAATACAGAAAATACAGATTCAGAGGAGGAATGACCATGGGAAAGTCGATCGGAATAGACTTGGGAACCACAAACTCGGTTGTCGCTGTTGTTCAGGGCGGCGAACCGGTAGTTATCCCGAACCAGGAAGGGAACAGGACGACACCTTCTGTTGTTGCGTTCACGGAAAAAGGGGAACGCCTCGTGGGACAGATCGCAAAGAGGCAGTCCATCACGAACCCTGAGAATACCATATTCTCCATAAAGAGACTGATGGGGAGGAAATACAACTCCCCCCAGGTGGATCACGCAAAGAAACGCCTGCCGTACAAGATCGTGGAGGCGGCCAACGGTGACGCACATGTGGAGATACGGGGGAAGAAATACTCCCCCCCGAGATCTCTGCGATGATACTTCAGAAACTGAAACAGGCTGCTGAAGATTATCTCGGCGAGCCGGTCACTGACGCGGTGATCACCGTTCCTGCCTACTTCGACGACAGCCAGAGGCAGGCCACAAAGGATGCGGGAAAGATCGCAGGGCTGAACGTCCTGAGGATCATCAATGAGCCGACAGCCGCCTCTCTCGCTTATGGAATGGACAAGAAAAAGGAAGAGAAGATTTCCGTATATGACCTGGGAGGAGGCACCTTTGATATCTCGGTCCTTGAGATAGGCGAAGGGGTGATCGAAGTCAAGTCCACCAACGGAGACACCTACCTCGGCGGTGACGATTTCGACCTCAGGATCATCGACTGGATGGTGGAAGAATTCAACAAGGAGCAGGGCATAGACCTGAAGCAGGACAAAATGGCTCTCCAGAGGCTCAAGGAGGCTGCTGAAAGGGCGAAGATCGAGCTCTCAACCGCCACGGAGACAGAGATAAACCTCCCCTTCGTCACTGCGGATGCCAGCGGGCCGAAACATCTGCTCATGAAGCTCTCCAGGTCGAAGCTTGAACAACTGACCGGAGACCTCATCGACAAGACCATCGAACCCTGTAAGCTCGCGCTTTCCGATGCAAACCTTTCCCCCAAGGACATTGACGAGGTGATCCTCGTGGGAGGCCAGACCCGCACGCCCAAAGTTCAGCAGGTGGTGCAGTCTTTCTACGGGAAGGAGCCGAACAGGACGGTGAATCCCGATGAGGTGGTTGCGGTGGGCGCTGCCATTCAGGGCGCCGTTCTCAAAGGCGAAGTGAAAGAGGTGCTTCTCCTGGACGTGACTCCCCTTTCCCTGGGCATCGAGACCCTCGGGGGCATCTTCACGAAGATCATCGACAGAAATACCACGATCCCGACGAAGAAGAGCCAGATATTCTCTACAGCATCCGACAACCAGCCCGCGGTCACCATCAAGATCCACCAGGGCGAGCGGGAGATGGCCGCAGACAATAAGCTCCTCGGCGTTTTCGAGCTGGTCGGCATCCCGCCGGCCCCCCGCGGTGTGCCTCAGGTCGAAGTGTCCTTTGACATAGACGCCAACGGCATACTGCACGTCTCTGCAAAGGACCTCGGCACCGGGAAGGAGCAGTCAATCAGGATTACGGCGTCGAGCGGTCTTAGCGAAGAAGAGGTCAGGAATATGACACGGGATGCGGAATCCCACGCAGAGGACGACAGGAAGAAGAAGCAGCTTGCCGAAGCGAGGAACGAAGCTGATACCCTTGTCTATACCGTGGAGAAGTCCCTCATGGAATATGGCGATAAGGTCATGGAAGCCGAGAAGAGAGAGATAGAGGAAGCCGTGGCGCAGTGCAAGAAGGTGAAGGACACGAGTTCCGACGCTTCAGAGATTAGGGGAACTATCGAAAAACTGACAAAGGCATCCTATAAGATAGCAGAGCATCTTTACAAGGCTGGCGGTGCTGCCGGTGCAGGCGCCCATACGGGACAGAGCGAGACCGGGGGTCCTCAACAGCAGAAGGAAGAGGAAGTTGTGGAAGCGGAATTTGAAGATGTCGACAAGAAGCAGAAATGAAGGACTACTATGAAAGGCTTGGCGTCGCGAGAAATGCGACGGAAGCTGAGCTCAAGAAAGCCTTTAGGGCCCTTGCCCTAAAGCATCATCCTGACAGGAACACGGGCAGTAGGGAGTCAGAGGAGAAGTTCAAGGAGATCAACGAAGCCTACTCTGTCCTGAGCGACCCTGAGAAGAGGGCCCATTATGACCGTTTCGGTTCCGAGGTAGGTGCAGGAGCGGGATTCGGGGCCTTCACCGGCGCCGGATTTGGAGATATCTTTGAAGACATCTTCGGGGATTTCTTCGGATTCTCGGGTCAGCAACGCAGACGACCCGCACGGGGCGATGACCTCCGCTATGATCTTGAAATAACCCTTGAGGAGTCCGCCTCCGGCACTGAAAAGGAGATAGCGGTACCGAGGTGGGAGAACTGTTCCGGATGCAGCGGTTCGGGATCGAAGCCGGGCAAAGGGCCTGTGACCTGCACAAGTTGCAGGGGCACGGGCCAGGTAAGGTACCAGCAGGGTTTCTTTAGTGTATCCAAATCGTGCGGCGCCTGCCACGGCACGGGAAAGATCATCACCGATCCCTGTACTGCGTGCAAGGGGAACGGCAGGGTCAAGAACGTCCGAAACATCATGGTGAAGGTTCCTCCGGGCGTGGATTCAGGGTCACGCCTGAGGATGTCGGGAGAAGGCGAGCCCGGCGCCCTTGGCGGCCCCCCGGGAGACCTCTATATAATCATTGACTTGAAGGAACACCCTGTCTTCATGAGAAGGGGAAATGATATTTATTGCGCCCTGGGTATCACCTTCCCGCAGGCGGTGATGGGAGCCGAGATTGAGGTCCCTACCCTTGAAGGAACGGCCGCGCTCAAGATTCCACCGGGCACACAATCAGGAAAGGCTTTTCATATGCGGAGCAAGGGTATTCCGCGCCTTGGCGGGCACGGAAAAGGGGATGAGGTCGTGGTGGTGAACATCGACGTTCCGAAACAGATCACTCCCCGTCAGAGGGAACTCCTTGAGGAATTTGCACAGATCAACGGTGAGAAGGCGTCAAAGACCTTCAAGGACAAATTGAAGGACATTTTCTCAGGCGCTGAAAAATAGAACTTCAATGCCCCGCATATTCCTTCCCGTAGACGAAAATCCCCGTACGATCCAGATTACCGGAGAAAAGGCCCGCTATCTCTCCTCAGTCTTACGGTGCAAGAAGGGGGAAGAACTCGAGATCCTTGACGGGAAAGGTCATTCCTACAGGGCCAGGATCACATCCGTCGTCAAGAAGGAGATGACTGTGGAGGTTCTCGATGCCATTACCCATAACACGGAATCTCCGCTCAACCTCATTCTTATTCAAGGTCTTCTCAAGGGCGAAAAGATGGAGCTGGTGATACAAAAGGCTACAGAGTTGGGCGTCAGAGAAATAATCCCGGTGGTTACCGAAAGGAGCCAGGTGAGGAGCACCGGAAAGACGGCCCGGTGGCGAAAGATTGCAGAAGACGCCTCGCGGCAATCGGGAAGGACCGCCATCCCCATCATCCATGAGCCAAGCGCCCTCAGGGACATTTTCTCCGGAGATTCACCGTGTACCCCCTCTTCCGGGAAATGCAAAGGGCTTCTCTTTTGGGAGAGGAAGGGGATCAGGATGAAAGAAGCTATGGAAAGCCTTGAGGGATGCAGGTCATTGATCATTGCTGTAGGGCCTGAAGGAGGGTTCACAGAAGGGGAAGTGCAGGTTGCCGGGGAGCGGGGATTCCTTGTTGCCACTCTCGGGAGCCGCATCCTGCGTGCCGAGACAGCTGCGATTGCGGCAACCACTATGGCCCAGCTGTTTCTCGGAGATATGGGCTGAGGGAGCCGGGGGCGTATTATGGTTTCTGAACCACTGGATTTTCTCCACAAAGAGCTTCTGTATGAGCGACTCAAAAATATCGATATTCCCATCTCCGAATACAGCTTTCCCAATGCATACCTTTTCAGGGAAGTCCACAGGTATGAGGTGGTTTTCGACAGCGAGATCTTTCTCAAGGGCATAACCTATGACGGCCACACCTATCTTATGCCTACGGTGCCGGTGAAGGATATTGACACTGATAATCTGAAGGACCTGATGAGGAACGTGGACTTTTTATTTCCTATTCCCGAGGCATGGCTGCCATTCCTCGAGAAAGAGGAGTTCGAAGTCCTCTTTAAGGAGGGAAACGCGGATTACCTCTACACCGTGAACAAGATGAGCATATACCCGGGCAGGTATCTTCACCGGAAACGGAACCTCCTTAAACAGTTCGTGACCGGCTATTCCCATGAGGAAATGCCCTTGACCAACCAGCGCATAGAGCACGCGATGTACATCCTCGATGAATGGCAGAAGGAAAATGATTCTGAGGCGGGGGAACCGATTTTCACCCGTGCCGCGAGGCATTAAAGCGGTATGACGAACTTGTTCTCTGCGGGGGCATCTATTACGCCGAAGGAGAAGCCTGCCGGATTCATCGTAGGCGAAGAGTTGAATGCCGAGACCTTTGTGCTCCACTTTGCAAAGGCGAGAAAGAAATTTAAGGGCGTCTATCAGTATATGTTCAGCAGTTTCGCCAAAGTCCTGCCGGAAAAATACCGCTATCTGAACCTGGAGCAGGACCTTGACAAGGAAGCCCTCAGGATCGCCAAATCTTCTTACCTCCCTGATGCAATGCTGAAAAAAGCGCGCGTGAGCCTGAAGAGAACATAACATATCCTTGCCGATACACTTCTGTGAGCTAGCGTTTGGTTTTGTGGTGACGGCGGGCGCTTTTTCATATATAATTCTTGAAAGCGGTACGTTCTTTCAGTTCCCGCTCATGACCAAAAGGAGGTTGCCATGCAGAAAGGAAAAGGACGCACAGGAATGAACAGGAGAGAGTTCCTGAAGGCCGGCCTGGCAGGGACCACATCGGCCCTCTTTATGGGCAGCGGACTTGCCGAAGCGGTTCAGCGCTACGCTTCGTCAGAACCCTTCGTTTTTCCCGCGCCCGTCTACCGCACCCTGGGCCGCACCGGACTGAAGATCACGGTCGTGAGCTGCGGGGCGATGCTGACACCTGAGACCGAGGTGCTGAAGATCGCCGTTGAGCATGGTGTCAACTATGTGGATACGGCGCGGAAATATATGGACGGCAAGAACGAGGACATCGTTGGCAAGGCATTGAAGGGCAGGCGTGACAAGGTGTATGTAGCAACGAAGACGCTGCCCACTTCAAAGGCGAAAGAGGACATCATCAGGGATGTCGAGACAAGCCTCGAGGACGCTGGAGACCGACTATGTGGATGTCATCCAGCTCCATAATCTCACCGACAAGGAGCGGATATTCATTCCGGAGACGCGGGAGGCCCTCGTCAAACTGAGAGAACAGGGCAAGGTGCGTTTCTTCGGGGTGACCACGCACAAGAACCAGCCAGAGGTGCTCAACGCCCTTGTGGACGATCCTAACCGCTTCTTCGATACGGCGCTCGTGGCCTACAACTTCAAGAGCGACAAAGAGACTAAGGAGGCGATAGCAAGGGCAGCCCAGGCAGGAATCGGGATCATTGCGATGAAGACCCAGGCAGGCGGCTACGCCACCGACGCGCTGGGCCCCATCAGTCCCCACCAGGCAGCCCTCAAGTGGGCGCTCCAGAATACAAATATCACCACTGCGATTCCGGGCATGAAGAGACATGGCGGAACTCAGGGAAGACATTGCGGTTATGGGGATGCCTTTCAGGTACGCCGACGAGCGCGTCCTGAAACGCTACAGCGCTGCGGTGCAGCCGTACTACTGCCATTTCTGCGGAAAATGCGAAGCGGGCTGCCCGAAGGGTGTGGAGATCAGTACGATCAACCGTTCCCTTATGTACGCGGAAGGCTACAAGAGCCCCGAACTCGCCCTGTCCACTTACCGGGAAATCCCCTTGTCCGCCTCGGCTTCCGCTTGCCTCGACTGCGCGGACTGTGTTGCACGATGCGTCAACGGGCTTGATATTGCGGCGAAGATGGCGCAGGCCAGGAAATTACTGGCGTAAGTGAGCATGGGCTGTTCAGCAAAGCTCTCTATGCGGAGGTACGGGATATCCGCCATCATCATCTGTTCGCTGTGTTGCGCGTCGGTACCGGTCTTTGCTGCAGCGACCTCCCCTGAAGAAGTTCTGCCGACGCCTTCGTGCGGTGAAGGCTGGGTCATGGAGGAGAAGGTGACGCTCTACACCAGGGACACCCTCTTCGACCGCATCGACGGCGAGGCGGAGCTTTATTTTCCCTATGGATTCGAAGTGCTCGCTTCTGCCCGATATGCGAACAGGCAGAACCCGCAGATTGCAGTGGAGGCTGACGTATATAAGATGGGCTCTCTGCTCGATGCCTTCGGGATGTACGCCAACTACCGGAGGCCGGATGATAGCGTGGTTAAGATCGGTGCCGAGGGATTCCTGTCTTCGTCCCAATTGTTGTTCTATCAGGACCGGTATTTTGTGAGGCTTCAAGCCTCCGGAACGTCGAGTCTGGGACAGGACATATTCCTTGCATGCGCTCAGGCGGTATCACAGAACCTCCCGCACAATGCAGGCAAGCCTGGAGAGCTTGAGGCGTTCATGATACCCGCTGTAGTGCAGAGGAGCGAGCGGTATATCGCCCAAAGCCTTCTTGGGTATGCCTTCTTTCGCAGGGGTCTGACAGCCGCCGCGATTCTGGAAGGTGAGCAGGTTCAGGTCTTCATAGTTCCCGAGGAATCCGGTGATGCCGCCCGAAGAGTCTTTGATCAATACGGCTCGTACCTGAAGGCATCGGGTCAGGAGATTCAGGTGACCGAGACAGCGGATCGGATCTCCCTGGTCGCTGTGGATCCGTTGTACGGAAACGTGTTCGTTGAGCAGGCGGGCCGTTACATTGTCGGCGCGGTCAAGGTCAAAGACATCTCTGCAGCGAAACAACTCGTCGAGCAACTCCGGAGACGGCTTCTCCGGCAGTCCAACTCCTATACGTGGAAAACTTCCGTTGCCGCATGGCGGCTGGCGGTATACACCGTATAGTTCGGCCGTGCGATCTCCCGGTGGGTTTGTATCGCCCTGCCCGGATGGTTGTTCTGTTCAGACAGATGGGCCAGGCATGCCCACTTGAGGCTCTTGCCGTATCCACGCAGCAAGTGTGCGGCCTCGATGTTCGAGAGATGTCCTCCCGGCCCCTGGATACGTCGTTTAAGGAATGCCGGATAAGGCCCTTGCGCGAGCATTTCCGGATCGTAATTGCTCTCGATGAATACGCCGTCAAGGGAGGAGACAACCTCGCCAAGACCCGGAAAGGGGTGACCGAGATCGGTGAGTATGCCCAGCTTCTTTTTTCCCCACGATATGACGAACGCCACACCGTCAGCACCGTCGTGCATGGTGGGAACGGTCTGAACAGACACATTCCCGAACTGAATTACCTCACCGCGATAAAAACGGCGGATATCGTATAAAGGCCCAAGCGTCTGCCGTTCAAGGGCGGCATCGAGCGTAGCGGGAGTCACATAGACGGGGAGGCGGTATTTTCGCTGAAAGACCCCGGCATACCGTATGTGGTCGGAATGATCGTGGGATATGATCACCGCATCGACATGGCGGATGTCCCTTCCGTGGGCTGCAAGCCTTTTCTCCGCCCGGATACCGCAGATCCCGGCATCGAACAGAAGTCTTTTCCCCCTGCCTCAACGTAAATGCAGTTGCCGTTACTGCCGGACTGAAGGGAGATTGCCGTCATCCTCATGGTGGGTACTCTAACAGTCCGGAAGAGATTTGCGCAAGGGAACGCGCCATTGAAAAGAACAGCGTGCTTCTCCTCTACCGGGTCGGTTATAATGAAAACGGAGATGACATTGTGAGACGCCGATGATTTCCTATCCGCAGATCGATCCCGAGGTGGTGAGAATAGGACCCTTTGCCGTCCGGTGGTATGGGCTCATGTACCTCGTTGGGTTTGCCTCCTCCTACCTTCTGGTGAACTACCAGATAAAAAGGAAGGGTCTGCAGATCAGCAGAGACACCGTGGTGTCCCTTTACTCGTATCTCGTCCTCGGCCTTATGGTGGGTGCGCGTCTCGGGTACGTGCTGTTTTACGATCTCTCCGCGTATATCGATCATCCTATCGAGATATTCGCCGTCTGGCACGGAGGAATGTCATTTCACGGGGGACTCGTCGGGAGCATCACCGCGGGTATCATTTTCTGCAAAGCATCAAGACTGGACTTCTGGCAGGTGGCGGACCTTGTGGCCGCCACTGCGCCCATCGGACTTGGCCTGGGAAGGCTCGGGAACTTCA
The DNA here is from genome assembly GCA_963699545.1 of Nitrospirota bacterium. GTDB lineage: Bacteria > Nitrospirota > Thermodesulfovibrionia > Thermodesulfovibrionales > UBA9159 > JAMCQB01. The sequence goes on from CAVOUE010000005.1 coordinate 99,752, forward strand.
TCAACGGCGAGCTTTACGGAAGGGTCTCAGCAGTGCCGTGGGCCATGGTGTTTCCGTCCGGAGGTCCTCTCCCGAGGCATCCCTCACAGCTGTATGAGTTTTTTCTTGAAGGCGTTGTGCTCTTTGGACTCGTCTGGGTACTTAAGGACAGGCGGATCGGAAAAGGCGGTCTCTGTTCTCTTTTCCTGATCTTCTACGGTATTTTCAGATTCCTGGTGGAGTTTTTCAGGGAGCCGGACGCGCAACTCGGATTTATCCTGGGACCCTTGACCATGGGGCAACTCCTGAGTGGCGGGATGGTCCTTCTCGGCGTCATGATCTTTGCTCTCAGGAGAGATAAAGGATGATCCATGCAAAACAAAAGGACAAGACGTGAATAGTCCTGACGAAGACCATACAGCGGAATTTCCTATCAACGGCATACTGGACCTTCACACCTTTAACCCCCGGGACGTGAAGGGATTGCTTCCTGATTACCTTGAACTCTGCAGGGAAAGGGGGATCTTCGAGATCCGCATTATCCACGGCAAGGGGACCGGGGCCCTTCGCGAAACGGTTCACTCGATCCTCAGGAAACTGCCGAACGTTCGATCCTTCAGATTGGCCGGAGAAGATGAGGGAGGATGGGGAGCGACCCTTGTGGTGCTGGGCAGAGAAAATGAGACATAGGTGAAGCGTGGTTGTACTTCCTCCTGAGGTGATTGCTAAAGGAGGGATCTCTAGGATGAAAAACATAAAGCAGTCATTTCTCATTCTATTTGCCTTGATCTGCCCGACAACAGGGGCGTATCGGCACAAGACGTAGCGGAACAATATAAAGTCTAAGCCTTTGGCACTTATCAGGGAGAAGAGAAGTGCCGATTATGCGACCGGGGAAAAACAATGATATACTGTTATTAGATGGCGACTTTTTCATGAATTCTTCTAAAGATTGAAAAAAGGGGCGCTCATGATTAAATCATATAAGCGTCGAATCGTTACTGATGAAGAGTGTTGCCGGTAGAAAAAATGCCGTCAACTTAGCCCCGCGGTGTCATGTCATTCCTGCCGCTCTGCTGATTTTTTTGTTCGTGACGGCTTTTATGGTTAATCATGCGGAGGGCGCTGAAGATAAAGTATCTGTGATCCATTTTGCCGAGGAAGCAAACTGGCCGCCGTTTACCCCCAACAGGTTCGGTATGACGGAAGAAGGGCTTTCTTTTCGCCTCATGCAGGCGGTTTTTTCCCGTCTGGGCATTGAGATTACCGTCGAACTTTTTCCCCAGAGACGGCTTCTGGAGATCCTCAAACAGGGGGACAAGGACGGAGCCCCGGTCATAAGCAAGGATGCCGAACGCCTGAAATACCTTACGTTCACGGATCCGATATTTTCAAAGCGCGGTTTTGTATACTATCTGACATCCAGGAAATCCCCGCTCCAATGGAACGATGTCTCCGACTTGCAAGGCTTGAAGATCGGCATTACGGCCGGCCATAACTATGGGGAAGAGTTTCATCGGGCTGCATCGAGAAACCATCTCGGTCTCGTGGAGGTAAACACTGAAGAGCAGGGGTTTCACATGCTGTTGGCCGGCAGGATAGATGTTTTTCTTTGTATCGATATGACCGCCCGGCAGATCCTGCGCGACCCGAAATACAGAGGGGTCATCGTTCATGCGCCCAAGAGTTATTATCACAAGGACTACCACATCGCCTTTTCAAAAAAATCGCGGGCAGAGAAGCTCACACCAAAGGTGAATGAGGTTATACGGGCCATGAAAGAGGACGGGTCCTTACCCCGGCTGCTCTTCCCGTATGTGGAGTGACCTGGGAGGGGGATTGCGTATGGGCCAGAAAAGAAAATCCATTGCCGTAGTGGTAATCATCTTTCTGATAGCGGTGATAACTCTCCTGCTGGGAATTTTTGCAGCCATCGCTTACAGGACGGAGCGCGACAGTGACATGAATGCCCTGCGCACCCAGCTTGCAGTCCAGGCAGATCAGCTTTCCGTGTCTCTTTCACATCCCCTCTGGTACCTGGATAGCGTCCAGATCGACAAGATACTTGAAAGCAGTATGAAGGACGTGAATAATTATGCTGTCGTGGTGAGGGAAAACGGCAAGCAGCCAAGGATCCATGCACGAGCTCGGGACAGCCGATGGGAAATCACATCAAGAGACCAGGCCTTTTCTCCGGGAGGACTGCTTGTCGAAAAGCGGAACATAACCTTTTCGAACGAGATTCTGGGCTCTGTGGAGATACATGCCACGCCCCGGTTCGTTCAGGAGCGGCTTAGAAACAAATTCGTCTCGAATCTGCTGAGCATTGTCCTGCTCGACCTGTTCCTGATAATGAGCCTGTATCTTCTGCTCTGGAGCAAAATATTGAGACCGCTCAAGGAGATTGAAAGGTACGCTGGCGAGATCAGTTCCGAGAGCACGGGCGCTCCTCGCGCCATGACAACGCAGTTTCAGGGCGAGCTGGAGAGCTTGAGGTCTTCAATCGAAAAAATGGTTACCCTGCTTGCCGCCCGCTATACGGAACTCCACGAAGAAGTGAAACGGCGCAGGGAAAGCGAAGAACGATTCCTGACTATATTCAATTCGGTCAATGATTCTATTCTTATCCACGACCTCGAAACGGGTTCGATTCTGGATGTAAATCAAAAAATGTGTGAGATGTTCAGTTACACACGAGAGGAGGTCCGGAACATTGATATCGGGACACTCAGTTCGGGCGAGGTGCCCTATACCCAGAAGGAAGCCCTCGAGTGGATTGGGAAGGCGGCGCAGGGAAAACCACAACTCTTTGAATGGCACTGTAAAGATAAGGCGGAAAGACTGTTCTGGGGAGAGGTCAATATGCGGTGCGCAAAGATAGGCGGAATCGACCGGCTGCTCGTTGTTGTCCGCGACATAACGGATCGTAAGGCGGGTGAAAGCGCACTCCAAGAAAGTGGACGCCGTTATAAGCTTCTCTTTGAGTCGGCGGGTGACGCCATTTTTCTGATGCGTGACAGTCTCTTCGTTGATTGTAACCCAAGAACATTGGAGATATTCGGCTGCAGCAGGGAACAGATCATCGGAGAAACACCTTATCGTTTCTCTCCACTCCTTCAGGCGGATGGAAGAGATTCAAGAGGAAAAGCCCTTGAGCTCATTGCTTCTGTTCTTGCCGGTACCCCTCAGGTCTTCGAATGGATGCACATAAAAGCAGATGGCACGCCATTCGATGCAGAGGTCAGTCTGAATCGTGTCGAACTGACTTCAGGGATGCACATCCAGGCAATTGTCCGGGATATCACCGAGCGCAAGCGGGCCGAGGATGAACTGAAGCAGCATCGTGCCCATCTGGAAGAAATGGTCGAGGCGCGCACCGGAGAGCTGTCGGCCGCGAATAAAAAGCTCAAGGAGCTTGACAGACTGAAATCGATGTTCATCGCTTCGATGTCGCATGAACTGCGCACACCTCTGAATTCCATCATCGGGTTCACTGGTATGACTCTCCAGGGTATGTCCGGAGAACTGAATGATGAGCAGAAGGACAATCTGACCAGGGCCTACTTTTCAGCCAAGCACCTTCTGAGCCTTATTACCGACGTCATTGATATTTCAAAGATTGAGGCAGGCAGAGTCGAGGCATATCCGGAGGTATTTTTCCTGAGAGAAGTGGTCGATGATGCCATCGCCACTATTAGGACCCCAGTTAAAAGACAAGGGATTGACCCTTGAGGTCGACGTGCCTCCTGACACGAACCTGAATACGGACAGGAAGCGACTGTTGCAATGCCTGATCAACTTCCTGAGCAATGCGGTAAAATTTACGGAGTCCGGAGGGGTCACCGTCGCTTCGCGGAGAACCGATGGACAGGTGTTTTTATCTGTGAGCGATACCGGCATCGGCATCGCGGAAAAAGATATACATAGACTGTTTGAGCCCTTTGAAAGACTGGAGACCCATTTGCGAGTGAAAGCCGGAGGCACGGGTCTCGGACTTTACCTGACAAAGAAGCTCGCGATCGATGTGTTGCGTGGGGATGTATTCCGTGGAAAGCATCGAGGGACAAGGCAGTACTTTTACTATCAGGATTCCCGAGGACATCAGACAGGCACAAAAGGCCTCAGTCGAGCAGAGCGGAGGTGATATAATATGAAAACGGGATTAATCATAGAAGATGATGAGAACAACATGGTTTTGATTACCAGATTGCTGGAAAAGTCCGGATACCGGACACTGCAGGCAGCAACCGGCTTGCAGGGTTTCGAGATGGCCCTTCGGCAGAAGCCGGACTTCATCATCCTCGATATCCAGCTGCCGGACATCGACGGCACAGAGGTGCTGCACAGGATACGCAGTTCCGAGATAGGCCACACTATTCCCATTATCGCCATGACCTCCTTTGCCATGGCCGGTGACAGAGAAAGGCTTTTGAAGGCCGGCTGCGATGAATATATCGAAAAGCCGATTGATCCGCTGCGGGTCATCTCCCAGATAAAAAGTGCGATAGGGGACGTCTCATGAAGATTCTGATAGTCGACGATGACGATAACTCAAGGGTTTTTCTTGAGCGGGCTTTGCGGGGACAGGACTATTCCGCAGAGAGCGCTGCCAACGGGGTCGAGGCTCTGGAAAAGGCTTACCAATGGCATCCGGACCTGATCATTTCAGATATCCTGATGCCCGAAATGAATGGTTTTGAACTTTGCCGCAGGATAAAGACGGATGAGCAGCTTCGAAATATCCCCTTTATTTTCTATACGGCGACCTTTGTTGATCAAAAGGACGAAAAGCTGGCTATGGCGCTCGGCGCTTCACGGTTTCTCGTAAAGCCGATCGAACCCGCTGATTTTTTCAGGATCGTCAGAGAAGTAATCGACGAATACGAGAAGAACAAACTTTCAGTGCCGGGCCGGCCGCTGGGGGAAATGAAAGATCTGTGTCAGATGCAGGCGGAGGCCCTTGCACGGAAACTGGACAAGAAAGTACGAGAACTTGACAAAGAGCGAAAGGCACTCCGGGAAAGCGAAGGAAGATTCCGGGCCTTAACAGAAAGCACGAGTGACTGGATATGGGAAGTGGACCGAAATGGCGTTTATACATATTGCAGCCCGAAGATCAGAGATTTGTTGGGGTATGAGCCTGAGGACGTTATCGGGAAAACACCGTTTGATTTTATGTCTTCTGACGATGCAAAGCGGCTGGCTAAAGAGTTTAAAACAATTGCGGAATCGAAGAAACCTTTTGCGGCATTGGAAAATGTGACCATGCACAAGGATGGTCGAAAGGTAGTGCTCGAAAAAAGTGGTGTGCCTTTTTTCGACCCATCCGGAAACCTGGAAGGTTACCGGGGAATAGACCGCGACATAACAGAACGCAAGAAACTTGAAGAACAGCTTCTCCAGGCCCAGAAGATGGAAGCAATAGGACAATTCGCAGGAGGCATAGCTCATGACTTCAATAATATGCTGACGGCAATAATGGGGTATGGTGAATTTTTGAAAATGGAGATAGATAAGGACAGCCGCTCTCAGCGTCATGTGGACGTGATACTGAGTGCGGCGGCAAAGTCGGCCAATTTGACCCAACAGATCCTGGCCTTCAGCAGGAAGCAGATAATCAGCCCGAAACAGACAGACTTGAATGAGCTGATTAAAGGGATTGAGAAGCTTCTTCACAGGCTCATCGGTGAAGATATCGAAATTAACATAGCTCTTGCAGATAGAGAATTAACGGTTCTGGTTGATCCCGGACAATTAGAGCAGGTGCTGATGAATCTGTGCACTAATGCGCGTGATGCCATGCCTGATGGCGGGACCATATTCATGAGCACGGGAACGGACTTTCTGGACAGAGAATATGTAAAGACATACGATGTCGAGAATGCCGGAATGTATGCCCTGATTACGGTAACAGATACCGGCAGCGGCATGGATGAAAAGACGAGGCAGAGGATCTTTGAGCCTTTTTTTACAACCAAGGAGTTGGGCAAAGGGACAGGCCTCGGACTTGCCACAGTATACGGGATAATCAAGCAGCACAATGGTCATATCAATGTATACAGTGAACCGGGGAAAGGTACAACATTCAAGATATATCTGCCTTTGATTGCATCTCCGATGGACAAAGGAGAGTGCAAGGAAGTCATGCCACCAAGGCGTGGAAGCGAAACGATACTGGTTGCAGAGGACAATGACGATGTAAGAACTCTTACGAAGCAGGTGCTTCTAAAATATGGTTATGATGTGATAGAGGCAGTCGATGGAGAAGATGCTATAAATCAGCTGAGAAAATACAAAGACATAGTACGGCTTGTTGTCATTGATGTAATAATGCCCAAAGAAAAGTGGAAAAGAAGTATATGATGAAATAAGGAAGATAAAACCGGATATTAAAGTGCTCTTCACCAGTGGCTATACGTCAGACATAATTAATAAGAAAGGCATTCTGGAAAAAGGAGTTGATTTCATTTCAAAACCACTTACGCCCCATGATCTTCTGTGCAGGATAAGAGAATCTTTAGATAAATAGGGGAGAACTATTCCAAGTCATCCAGCGTTTTCTGCTGTTTGCTGACGTGAGAGGTGAAGTGGAAGAGCTACCCTTTGTTCCTGATGAGCAACTCGAGAATCCAGGTGTAAAGTCCCTTGTCAGCAGGCTTCGGCAGGCCGCTGCGTCTTGAGCAGTTCTTTCAAAGCCTCGAAATCGCGACGGAGGGATTTCTTTCCTTCAGGGAACCGGAGGGCATACGCAGGATGAAAGGTGATGAAATACTTCCTGCGGTCTTTATCGATGACACTCCCGTGTTCCTTTGTGATCGGAACTTTCCTGTCGAGGAGTGCAACGCATGCCGTATTCCCCAGAAGCACAACGATCTTAGGATCGATCATCAGGAGCTGTTCTGAGAGATGCTCACGACCGTGGAGGATGTTTTCTCTTGAAGGAGTCCCCCTCAGGGGGAGATACTTCACAGGACTGGTTATGAAGACCGCCTTCTCCTCCAGTCCGATCTCCGTCATCATGGCCCTCAACAGCTTCCCCGACCTGCCGACAAAAGGTCTTCCCGTCTTTGCCTCTTCCCTCCCTGGCGCCTCGCCGATGAAGACTATGTCCGCATCCGGATTTCCCTCTCCCGGCACCGCCCTGCCCTCGCCCCACTGCTTGCATAGAGGACACAAATCGATCTCACGGGCGATCCTCAGGAGTCCCCTGTGCTTGACTCTATCATCCACATGACGCTTTCCCCTCATCTCACTGGTAAAGCAAGTATCGTTCCCTCACCTCAAGAAATGCCCGGAGGCGTTCCTGCCAGTGATCGACGATGGAGGTAGGATCCTGCTTCTCCCTGATAGCCTCGAAAATCCGGCGTGACGCGATAAGACCCCTGGTCTTCTCAAGAAGGAAATCCTTCGGATAGAGCCGGTACAGGGCAGAGATGATCTCTATGCCGAGAAGTGGGGCGTCCAGCGCCTGACGGTCCAGAAGGATGATCTGTACACCGTGACACGTTATGTTCTTGTAGCGACTGTCTGAGGGTCTGAAGTCCGCTGAAAGAAAGCGTACCCCCTTGATCGTGCGCTTGTTGAGGTACGCCGCCAGCTTTTTACCGTTGATCCAGGGAGCCCCCAGGAGTTCGAAGGGCGCGTCCGTTCCCCGGCCCACGCTCACATTGGAACCTTCCACCAAAGCCACCCCGGGGTAAAGAGCAGCCTGATTGAGACTTCTTATGTTCGGTGAAGGGTTCACCCATAGTAACCCTGTGTCGTCATACCAGTCGCCGCGCTCATACCCCCGCATTCTGATGATCTGAAGCTTCGCGTCCATTTTGTTTTCTGCATTGAACATCCCTGCCAGTTCTCCAACCGTCATGCCGTGCCTGACAGGCACAGGGAAATAGGCGGTGAAGGATTTCTGGTCATCGTCCGGAAGGAACCCCTGAACAAGGGTCGCGCCGATGGGGTTGGGTCTGTCCAGCACGTAGAATGATATTCCCTTCCCTGCAGCGGCTTCCATGGCATATCCCAGCGTGCTGATATAGGTGTAAAACCGTGCGCCGGCATCCTGGATGTCAAAGACAAGGGCATCAAGGCCTTCCAGCATTTTGTCTGTGGGGCGCTTCACCTCGCCGTAAAGGCTGTAAACAGGAAGGCCCGTAACGGCGTCCACCGAGGAAGAGACCCTGGCATCCTCTCTGCCGGAGAGTCCGTGTTCGGGGTTGAAGACCGCCTTGAGCTTTACCCCCGGCGCCTCATAAAGAACGTCAATGGTCCGCTTTCCTGCGGAGTCAATGCCCGAATGGTTTGTAATGAGCCCTACAGACAGGCCTTTCAACGTACCGAAGTCTTCCGATTGCAAAACGTCGATCCCGGTTTGCACCTTGCCGTTCCTCAAACCTTTGATGCGATGCCCGTTCGTGATCTCGGTATACCGTGCGAACGAACGCCTCTTTTCGGGCACATGCTCCGAGGAGAGGGCTCCGAGCTCGGCAGCAACAAAGGTGGCTATCTCTGACCTCAGGGGGGCTGCATTGCCCTTCCCATAAGGATGAAGTCTGCTGGTCAGGATGATAACGTAGGTTTTCGATTCGGGATCGATCCAGAGGGATGTTCCGGTAAATCCGGTATGGCCGAAAGAGCCCACAGGAAAAAGCGCGCCCCGGCAGGAGGAAAACGGAGAGTCTATGTCCCATCCCAGCCCGCGCACAATCGTTTTGCCGGGGGGAACTGCGGGGTGGTCATCTTTTTCACTGTGCTGGGACTCAAGATCCGTCCATCCCCTGCCCTGCCGCCGTTAAGAACCATGCGGGCAAAGAGGGAAAGGTCGTCTGCCGTCGAAAAAAGTCCTGCATGCCCTGCCACGCCGCCCATTCTGCGGGCAGTGGGGTCGTGGACTTCTCCGTGAAGTGGCATTTCCTTCGACCCATTGCAGAATTCTGTGGGTGCGATACGTTCTCTTAATAGAGTTTCAGGGTTAAATGAGGTATCGTTCATCCCGAGAGGCCCGAAGATATGTCTTGCACAATACACCTCCAGGGGTTGACCTGAAATCCTCTGAACAAGTTCTCCCAGGATCATAAAGTTAATGTCGCTGTACGTAAAGCGGGTCCCGGGAGGTGAAACCGGTTTTTCAGCAATGATCCGCTTAAGGGCTTCTTTATGCCCCGACCATTTATGCCTCATGTCCAGATCAGGTCTGAGACCCGAATAATGGGTGAGGAGCTGCCGAACGGTGATCTGTTCTTTTCCTTTCCCCCTGAACGCCGGCCAGTATTTGACCACAGGCTTGTCCAGGAGCAACTTCCCCTCTTCCACCAGTTGCATCACCGCAGCGGTCGTCGCCACGATCTTTGTGAGGGAGGAGATATCAAAGATGGTGTCGGGGGTCATCGGGATATTTTCCGGTACCAGGGAGCGATGTCCGAACGCCTCACGGTAGATAACGCCGTCCCGATTGCCGACCAGCACGACTGCACCGGGTATCTGATTGTCATGCATGGCCTTCTCTACGATTCCTGAGATAGCTGACATCCGTTCCGGGTCAAGAGGAAGATGGGGAAGATCCTCAGCGTAAGAGGTAAAAGGCGCCATAAGCAGACATGAGACCACCGACAGAACGACGACTCTTGCAGCTCTATTCATTGTCTTTCTCATCTCTTCAGGCATTCACTTTGCACTCTGGTCCCTCTGCTGACCGTTCTTCTTCTTGAGACCTTCATCAGAATATGCATTGCGGGGATTCCAGAGCATCCAACCGTGGGAGCCGAATTTTTCAGCAGCATCGATCTGGTCCCGTATTTCCCTGCCGGTGAAGTGCCTGCGGTCAAAGGCATAGTCCCTGAATGCCTGCAGCCATGGTCTGAAGCGTACCGGGGAAACGCGGGTCCGTTCCCCAGCCTTCTTCAAGGTGAGATAGATGATTTCATGAGGGTGTGCCACAGGGTTGCGGTATCCCGGTATGCCGTATTGAAACCCTGACGGATAGAGCATGGGAGACATATATTCAAGGAGGGGGGCAAGGTCTTCGAGCCTCTGGCCGATCATAGTATCGTTGAGATTCCAGAAGACATAACCGAAGATGTCAGCAGCGAGGAAGACGTTGTACGGCATAAGCCTCTTTTTCGCTTCCCTGAGGAACTCCGAGATGGAATGCACCCGGTTTTCCTCTGTATTCGGCACAGAGAAGCTGAGCCCTTTTGTATCGGGGAAGCGCACGTAATCAAACTGTATCTCATCAAAGCCGTACTGGGCCGCTTCCACGGCGATATCAATATTGTAATCCCATACCTCTTTCCGGGAAGGGTCTACCCAGGCAAGACCTTCCTTGTCACGCCATATCCCCCCTCCCGGTGCTTTTATTGCCAGCTCCGGTTTGGCGACGGCAAGGGGATTATCCTTAAAGACCACGATCCGGGCGATGAGGTAGATGCCCCTCTCCTTCAGCGACCGTACAAGGCCTTTCATGTCCCTTACCGTAATGACCTTCTGGGCCCCTATATCAGCGGCAAGGGGTATGGAACTCCTGTAAGGGATAATGCCCCGGTCGCCCTTCACATCGATGACCAGGGCATTCAGCTCGGTCTCCTCGATCAGTTTCAGGGCAGAGTCCCGGAGGATTCTGCTCCCTATCCCGTATACGGTAAGGTAGAGGGCTTTGGGCGTGAAGGGTATCAGATTTATCTGGAGAGGCGCTGAGAAAAGACCGGAAGAGACAGCCTGTTCAGCCCTCCGGTATCCGTATGCTTTCGCCGCAACTTTGACCCCTGCGTCCTTCATCGTAAACATTCCTTTTTCATCGGTCATTGCCGCTTCATTGCCTGAAGTGACAATCGCTCCCATCACCGGCAATTTAGTGTAATAATCGACCACCTTTCCTTTGGTGTAGCCCATCGCAAGCCCGGGCATCATAAGGGAAAGAAACGTGCAAAGAGCTATTGCAAAGCATTTGTGTGTTCCGGTCATATTCGTGCAGATGTCCTTTCCTCAGTAAATGAGTTTTCTTTGAGGAGCGTTTCCCCTCAGAAACATTTCAAAGACCTTTCCCTTGTCCGCGTTCACCATTATGTAACGGGGAAGTGTCATCAGGTTATCTTTTGCACCGGCATGATGCCTCTCTATGGTAAATGCCGCGATATATCCATCAGCCTTCGCCTTAATGATCAGATCTTCGTCATAAATGCCGAAGGGCCATGCCAGCATGTCCACCTTTACTCCAAGTTCCTTCTCCAGTTTCTCCCTGGATTTCTTCAACTGCATATCCACTGATTTTTCGTATTCAGCGAGGCTCATCCGTTTCCTGTCCTTCTTGAAGTTCGGGTGCCAGTACGAGTGGGACTGGATATCGAACAACCCCGACTTCTTCAACTCACGGAGCTGGTCCCATGTCATGGCGTAGGAGGCGTTGGATATGGCAGAAGGATATATGAAAAGCGTCACCGGGATCCCGTACTGTTTCACCAAGGGGAACATGTCCGTATAGACTGTCTTGTGACCGTCGTCAGCTGCGATTACCACTGAGCGGGGCGGAGGAGGCGGTCCTTTTCTGAGAAAATGATCCACAAGCTGCCTGAGGGGTATCACGGTATAGCCACTTTCCTTCAGGTATTTCAGATGTGATTCAAAGACAGATGTGGTGACGGTCATGCTGTCCGCGACCACAGGACCGAAACGGTGATAGAGGAGGATCGGGACCTGTACCTCGCGGAGTCCTTCTTTTCCATTGTGGATTTCTCCCGCTGCCAGGGAGAAAATAATCAGGAAGATGAAGAGGGAAAGAACAAGCAGCCCCTCTTTTCCGAAAAGCGTTATCCCCTTGAAACGTGGTGCGCTGCTGCACTGCACGCAACTGCGAACGCCACAGAATTCCATAGCCTTCTTAGAATAGCGTTTCTTCATAACTTCATATACTATAATACAAATTGATGACTTGATGCAGCACCGATGTGGATGACGATGGCACATATTCATGGAAAGTAGCATGGATGGCGTTTGCCACACATTGTCCCTGTCGAACACGGGCCGTCAGGGCCTCTCCCTTCACGGTCTCCCTGGTTGTTCCTGTGTCCCTCATCTGGAGGCGGTTTTTTACAGACCCTGATGCCTTCCAGACTTGACAAAGAATGCAGATTCAGTGGAGCATATCCCGTGCAAAATCTTTCCCGGCATTCAAACGAAGACGTGATCATGATACCGCCTTTCGAGGATTCCCACATGCATTTTACTATTGAGGGAACGCCTGCATCGACAGAAGAACTCAAAGAGGTAATGGATACCTGCAAACGATACGGGATCTTTTCGCTTAAGGACATGGGTCATAAAAGCGGGGCCGGTCTTAATGCGAAGAAGGACGCGCGAAGAGGGGTATCGGTGAAGTCAGCCGGATACGCCCTTTTCAAGAAAGGAGGATACGGAACATTCCTGGGCAAGGGGGTCGGAGGGAAGGAAGAGATCATAAGGACTGTCCGGGAGATTGCTGATACGGGAGCGGACTTCATCAAGGTGATAAACTCCGGGATCGTTTCCACAAAAGGTGACGTGCCAATTACCGAAGGCGGTTTCTCACCGGAAGAGCTGAAGATAATCACCGAGGAAGCACAGAAAAGGAACCGTGAAGTGGCGTGCCACGCCAACTCCGACACCGCGATAAGAAATGCTGTTGAAGCCGGCGTCTCGTCCATAGAACACGGATTTTTTGTCTCCGGGGAGACTCTCCACATGATGGCAGAGTCAGGGACGGCATGGACGCCCACTGTCTATGCCCTGTGGACTCTGGCATCCCTCAAAGAGCCGCCGGAAAGAGCATATGTGCAGAAAGTCGTGGAAGATCACCTGGCGTCTTTACACTATGCTGCCTCGATCGGGGTAAGACTGCGTGTGGGTACCGACAGCGGATCAAGGGGAGTGGGACACGGGAAAGCCTTTTTCGATGAAATGCGCATGTGGGAGAAGGCCGGCCTTGCCTTGGAGCAGATCCTTTCCGCTGCATGCATGGACAAAGAGGAGATTGAAAAAAGGAATTACCTGGTGGTCGGGAAGGACTTTGTGTCGCGAGGAAAGGTTGATGCAGTCTACCAAGAAGGAGTCGGGGTGAATCCCTGAAGTCCTCAGCATGGAAGGGACGGAAAAGGGAAGCGTGCGAGAATCGGTATCTGCCCGGTATCCGTTCCTGTTTCCCGGGGATACGGGGCAAGGTATAATAGTCCATGCTGACGATTGGCCCCCTAACGTTGCCCGCCCCGTGTATCCTCGCTCCCATGGCAGGGATATCAGACCTGCCCTTCCGTGTGATCAACCGGGCCTTTGGATGTACGTTTGCTTTTGCCGAGATGATCAGTGCCCGGTCCCTTGTCTTTGAGAGCAAGAACACCAGGAGGATGCTGACCACGGACCCGCAGGACAGCCCGCTGGGTGTCCAACTGCTGGGAAATGACTCAGGGGTGATGCTCAAGGCGCTGGAAATGCTCAGGAACCTTCCCCTGCACCTGATAGACATTAATGCCGCCTGCCCGGTGACCAAGGTGACGAAAAAGGGAGAGGGGGCTGCCATGCTCAGGGAACCTCGCAGACTGGGGCAGCTCCTGAGAGTGCTTGTGGAGAATACAGAACTCCCTGTCACGGTGAAGATCCGTTCGGGGTGGGATGAAGACTCCATAAACGCGGCAGAGGTGGCGCTCCACGCCCAGGACGCCGGGATAAGCGCTCTCTTCATCCATGGGAGGACAAGAGCGCAGGGATACCGGGGCAGAGTGGATTACAGCATCATCAGGGAAGTGAAAGAACTTCTGAGGATACCGGTCATCGCAAGTGGTGATACCTTTTCTGCAGAACTCATAAAAAAAATGTTTGACGAGACCGGATGTGACGGGGTAACCATTGCCCGCGGCGCTCTGGGAAACCCCTGGTTATTCAGAGAAGCCGCAGAATATCTTGCATCAGGCATGCTTCTCCCGAAGCCCGGCATCAGTAAGGTCATGGAGGTCATGACAAAGCACCTGAATCTCTGTTGCGACCATCATGGAGAAAGGGCCGGCACAGTGCTCTTCAGGAAATTCTTCTGCTGGTATGTTAAGGGAATTCCGGATTCCAACCTCCTCAAGGCGAAGGCCTTCCGTGCTGAAACGAAAAGCCAGATGCTGGATATAATCGAGGAGTTACGGCCCCGAAACGGCTGCCGGTCAGGTACATGACCTTACAATATCCTTATGCCGAATTTCTTGAGGGCGTCTGCGACCGCGCTCAGGGGGAGGCCCACGGCATTATGATAATCTCCCTCGATCTTTCTGATGAGGGCGGCGCCCAGCCCTTGAATGGCGTATGCCCCGGCTTTATCAAGGGGTTCTTTTGAACGGATATAGCTGTCAAGTTCCCGCGGAGCCATCTTCCTGAAATAGACCTTTGTCTCCACTGACCGTGTCAATCTCTTCTTTGTCACGGTGTCCATAATGGTGAAGCCGGTGATCACCGAATGCGCCTTGCCATTCAGCGTCCTGAGAATTCTCCCTGCTTCCGCAGCCGTGTGCGGTTTCCCGAATATCCTTCCCTTAAAGACGATAAAGGTGTCCGCTGCAATAATGATCGAATTCTTGTGCCGGGAGGCCACGGATGCCGCCTTCTGACGCGAAAGACGCCTTGCCAGCGCACGAGGGGATACCGCAGGATCCATCGCCTCATCAGACTCACACGCATCAACCCTGAAGGCCAGACCTGTTTTTGCAAGGATCTCTTTTCTCCGGGGGGAAGCAGATGCCAGGACCAGGGTCTTCACCTCACGCATACCGCCCCGCAACAAAACCCGAAGCCCATGCCCACTGCAGGTTGTACCCGCCCAGCTGACCGGTAACGTCAACGACCTCGCCCACGAAATAGAGACCGCTCACTTTTTTCGCTTCCATGGTTTTTGATGAGAGCTCCTCCGTATCAACGCCTCCCAGGGTAACCTCCGCCTTCCTGTATCCTTCGGTCCCTTCCGGCACTATCTCCCAGTGGTGGAGCTGCTGAGCGATCGTTCTCAGTTCTTTCCCACTATACTGCACCATCGGTTTTGACGGCGCGTATCTCTCGCACCATATACGTGCAAAGCGGCGGGGCAGATAGACTGAGAGAAGGGTTCGCAGCCCGATGCCGCTCTCTTTTTTCGCCTCCAACATCTCGTAGGCGTCACGCTCCGGGAAGAGATTTATCCATATGGCCTGCCCCTTTTTCCAGTGCAACGAGACCTGAAGGATGGCAGGGCCGCTCAGTCCGCGGTGCGTGAAGAGGACGCTCCCGTGAAAAACCCTCTTGTCGCAGCTCACTGTTGCATCAAGGGAAATACCGCTGAGTTCCCGGAATATGCCCGTTGACCCTTCCCGGAGTGTGAACGGAACAAGGCCGGGTTCCAGAGGAGTGACCTTGAGGCCAAACTGTCTCGCAATGCGGTACCCCAGGTCAGACGCTCCCAGATCGGGATATGAGAGGCCCCCTGTAGCGACGACCAATGAATCCGACTCTGCCGTCCCGCGGCCGGTTAAGAGGCGAAAAGCATTTTCTCTTCTTATCCCCGCGATTGTGCAGTTCAGCCATATCTCTACTCCAGCCTTCCTGCACTCCTCCTCGAGCATATGAACGATCGCGGCAGAGCTCGTCCCGCAAAAAAGTTGACCGGCTTCCCTCTCACAATACGTAAGAGAGTGTTCTTCGAGAAGGGAGATGAAATGCCGGGGGGTGAAACGGGCAAGCGCCGATTTGCAGAAATGGGCATTGCGGGAAACGTAGTGCTCATGACCCACGCTCAAGTTGGTAAAATTGCACCGGCCTCCTCCTGAGGCCCGTATCTTCTTCCCGATCTTTTCGGAGTGCTCCAGCACCAGGACCGAGCGGCCGCGCTTTCCCGCTTCTGCGGCGCACATGAGACCGGCGGCACCGGCGCCGATGATGATAACGTCCTTTTTCATATCCCCCGATAGTATATCCGATTTCTCCCGGCAGACGCGTGACACCGACCATGATTCATATCATACCCGTTTCCTGCAGGCGTTATAATAATACAAGGTATGGTCGCTCAAAGGGCGTACATCAGGAAAGTAAGGTACGGGGTTCAGTTAGCGTTCCTCCTCTTCACCCTGTATGTGGGGTATCAGTTTTATCATTTCGTGTTGCACTTCAGGAGCCCGGGCTATCCGTTTGTGGAGAGGCCTTCCTCTGTGGACGCCTTTCTTCCCATATCTGGTCTGATGTCATTGAAATACTTCCTGTCCGCCGGAATTATAGAGCCCATTCATCCTGCGGCCTTTGTCATGTTCGCTGCTATTCTCGCAGTGTCGTTGTTTATGAAAAAAGGATTCTGCGCCTGGATCTGTCCCGTGGGCACGCTCTCGCAGTATATCTGGATGGCGGGGAGGAAGCTCTGCGGCAGGAATTTCAGGATGGCAGACTATGCCGACACGGCATTCAGGTCCCTGAAATATATCCTCATGGCCCTTTTTCTTCTGCTCATCGGGGTGTTGATGAAGCCGAACATGATGGTGCTGTTCTTCATGACCGATTATTACGTGACCGCTGATGTGAGGACGATGAATGTCTTTACTGAAATGACCGCCGTCACCTTCTGGGTGCTCATTTCCCTGGGCGTTCTTTCCCTCCTCTACAAGAATTTCTGGTGCAGGTACCTCTGTCCCTACGGTGCTCTCCTCGGACTTCTGAGCCGCTTCGGGCCTGTGAAGATCGCGCGGAACGCAGAGAAGTGCATACACTGCCGTTCCTGCACCAGGGCATGCCCTTCCCTCGTTGAGGTGGAGGGGAAAGAGGTGGTGCATTCTCCCGAATGCTTCGGCTGTCTCACCTGTGTCAGCTCCTGTCCGTCGCCGGGAGCCCTTGACGTCTCGCTGAAGATTGGGAAAAGCCGCAGGGTTCTGAAGCCGTATCTCTATCCGGTGGCCCTGATCCTGTTCTTTTATCTCGTTATCGGGGCTGGGATGGCGGCCGGAAAATGGCAGTCCGGGATCCCCTACGAAGAATACAAAAGAATCATCCCCGAAATTTACAAGAAATAGCTGACCCGCAACATCTTCGCGACCCGTGTGCCTCACCGTATAACCAGGTGAACCCGTCGCAATGCAGACATGGTCCCCCCCCAAATCATGCGGTGAAACTCCGCATTGCATCCCTTAAGGGGAATCTGGTATATTCAACAAACATTCATATGAGCTATATTGCGGTCATAGGGGCGGGAAGCTGGGGGACCACCCTGGCATGCCTTCTTGCAGAAAAAGAATATGACGTTCTCCCTCTGGGTCAATGAGGAAGACCTCTGCACAGAGATGAGAACCACGAGGATCAACAGCCTCTATCTCCCCGGATTCCCCATTCCCGACCATGTCCTCATCAGCGGGAACGTCCGGGAGGTGGTCGAAAAGGCCAGATACGTACTCAATGTAGTTCCGACCCAGTACGCACGGGCTGTTTCTGGAGCATGCCCTCCCTCATATCAGTCCTGACGCAGTCATCGTTAATGCTTCAAAAGGGATAGAGAAAAAGACCCTCCTCACCGTTTCGTCCATTATCAGAGAGTTATCAAACCACAGGGTCGCCGTTATTTCGGGCCCGAGCTTTGCCCATGAAGTCTGTCGCAGGCTTCCCACGGCTGTCACCCTTGCGTGCGAAGATGTGGGGACATCGTTGCTGTTACAGGAGATCTTCAACACCCCCTCTTTCAGGGTATACACCCACGATGATATCCTCGGGGTCGAACTGGGAGGCGCTCTGAAGAATGTCATTGCGATCGCCTCGGGCATCTCGGACGGGCTCGGACTTGGCCATAACGCGAGGGCCGCACTCCTCACGAGGGGGCTGGCTGAACTGGAGAGGCTCGGGACCGCCATGGGTGCCCGGGAACACACGTTTTCAGGCTTGAGCGGCCTCGGAGATCTCATCCTTACATGCACGGCGTTCCTTTCGAGAAATTATACTTTGGGCACGAAGCTTGCCCAGGGCTTGAAGCTGAACGATATCCTGTCTCAGTCAAAGAGCGTCGTGGAAGGTGTGGCAACCGCCGAATCTGCGTATGAGCTTTCGCAAAAATACGCTGTCCAGATGCCCTTTGTGGAACAGGTCTACAGGGTCCTTTATGAAGGCAAAGACCCCGGAGTTGCCGTTATCGAGTTGATGAACCGGGCGCTCAAGACAGAATTCCATGCATAGCTCGGATATCATGGAGATACTTGCCGGCGTGAAAGCGGGGAAACTTTCTGTCGATCAAGCCGTGGAAAAACTCAAGCATCTGCCTTATGAAGATCTCACATTTGCCAAGGTAGATCACCACAGACATCTGAGACAGGGGATACCCGAGGTGATCTATGCTAAGGGGAAAACGGTATCGGACATAAAGGCGATTGCCGCGGCGATGTATAAGAACAGCGGCAGGTTTCTCATCACAAAAGCGACCAAAGATATTTATAAAAGCCTGGGCCTTAAGAAAGCGCTCTTTTATCCTTCGTCAGGCGTGATCGTTGTGGGCGGGAAGAAAAAGGAGGAAAAGGGTCGTGTCCTTGTCCTTTCCGCAGGGACTTCCGATATACCGGTGGCCGAAGAGGCAGCGGTGACCGCTTCATTCCTCGGCAGTAGCGTCGAGACCGTCTACGATATAGGCGTCGCAGGGATCCACAGGGCACTGGACAGCAGGGGAAAGCTGTCATCCGCAAGGGTGATCGTCGTGGTTGCAGGCATGGAGGGTGCCCTCCCCTCGGTCATCGGGGGCTTGACGGACAGGCCCATCGTTGCCGTTCCGACGTCCGCAGGGTATGGGACGAGTCTCGGCGGCTTAACGGCCCTCTTTGCGATGCTGAACTCCTGTGTGCCCGGCATAGCTGTCATGAATATCGACAACGGTTTCGGCGGCGGGTGTCTCGCTCATAGGATAAATACCGTATGACACCGTATTACTCCCGGACTTGACGTTCAATAAAAAGAAGACACGAAAAGAGGCGCGTTGGGGAGGAAAAATGAGTGCGATCAGGTATCCGGAACTGGCGTATTTGATCATTCCTGTACTGCTGGGGCTGGAGTTCTTCATCAGCGCAAAGAATGAGAAGAACGAAAAAGGAGAGACCCCTCTGGGCTCATATATGCTCGATTTCTTCGGTTTCCTCTTCATGGCGCTGATCCCCGCAATTTTTTTATTCACCATATGGGCGGTGGAGAACAAAGGCATTCCCCCTCCAGGACATGACCCTTGCACGGCTTGACCGGTATGCGGTGATCTTCTTTTTCCTGGGTTCCTGGTGGCAGGTGCACATGATCGCAGCCCTGAGATCGAGAAGACTGAGAGAAGAAGACACGAGGAAATGGTATGTCTGGGCACCCTATCTCATTCTCGGCGTCTTCATATCCTTGCTCATCCTCTGGGTCTCCCCCTTCCAGCTGAAATGGGTCTCGGTCGCATGGTTCCTGATGGTATTCAGCATACTCCGCATCTCCAGGGCAAAGGCCAAGACCATGGAACGCGTGTTCTGGGTCCTCACGGTCTTTTTCTTCATTGTTGAAAATATAATGTTCATCTTTCTCGAAACAGTGGTATAGAGGGTCCTGTCCGGCATGGCACGGTCAGCGGACCTTAAACAGGATTAACCACTCATCAAAGGTCGCCAGTTTGTCCTTTCCATACGCGGCGATCATCTCCCTCACCTTTTCCGGCGGCTTTTCATGGAGAAGGTCATGCTCGCTTTTTGAGAAGAATTTATCGGCAAAACAGATGATCTTCTCCTCAATGGAGAGGGGCATCATGTCTCTCAGGGGCAAGGGGAGGCTATTGTCCTTTATGTCTTGCAGGGTGATCCCCATCCCCACGTGTCTCTCGCAGACAAGGGCATGGCGGGGCAGCCCTTCCTTTTCGAGAAGTTCCCTTCCGAGATAGCCGTGGCACAGATAATCTCTATACCCGAAGCAGCCCAGCTTCGGAGCGTTGGTGTAGAAGATGCCGATGTCATGGAGTATTGCCGCCTCTTCTATGAAGCTGACGTCAGGCCCGAGGTGCCTCACTTTTCCTGCGGTTTCCACTGCCTTCCCGGCCACAAGTCTGCTGTGGTGGATAAGAAAATGGTATGCCTTTGATCCCGGATCGTAATATTTTTCGATCACTTCAAGCGGGTTCATGTGCCGTTCTTGACCTCCGCCATGCCTTCTCCAGTTCGACCGCAAAGAATACCACAGATGACGCGGCAAGGGCGAGTGTCAATTCCCCCAGGGAAAGGGGCTGTGTCCTGAAGACAGGATTGAGCGCGGGTATATAGACCACAGCCATCTGGAAAAGGAAACTTACCACGACAGCACCGAGAAGCGGCTTGTTGGATGAAAGTCCTATGGTGAACAGTGATTCTCTTTCAGATCGTATGGCGAGAACGTTCCCCAGTTGGGTAAAGCACAGAACAGTGAATACCATGGTCTGCCAATGGACATTGCCGATCCTGATCGACCATGCCTGAATGAACAGGGCAATGCCTGCCATGAGCGTGCCCACCCAGAGGGCGTGTATCCAGAGCCCGCGGGCAAATATGCTCTCCTGCGGATGCCGCGGCGGCCTTTTCATCACGTCGCCTTCCGGTGGCTCCACGGCCAGGGCAAGGGCAGGAAGACCATCAGTCATAAGGTTTATCCAGAGGATGTGGATGGGGAGAAGGGGAATGGGCAGACCCACAAGAGGTGCAAGAAAGAGCGTCCATAGTTCCCCCGAATTTGTTGTGAGAAGGTATTTTACGAACTTCCTTATATTATCGTATATCCTCCTTCCCTCCTTCACCGCCTTTACAATGGTTGCAAAATTGTCATCGAGAAGTATCATATGAGCAACTTCCTTTGAAACATCTGTCCCTGTAATTCCCATTGCAATGCCGATATCGGCCCTCTTGAGCGCAGGCGCATCATTCACCCCGTCACCGGTCATTGCGACAAATTGTCCTCTGTCCTGCAGCGCTTTTACTATCTTCAGTTTCTGTTCAGGAGCCACCCGTGCATAAACCCTGATGTGCTCGACCCGCTCTTTAAATTCCTCGACCGGCAATTCGGCGAGTTCCCTGCCGGTAATGATCGTTCGCTGGTCATCATCGAGGATCCCCAGTTTCCTCGCTATTGCCCGCGCTGTCAGGGGATGATCTCCTGTTATCATCACAGGCTTAATTCCTGCAGCCTTACACATTGAGACAGCTTCCCTGGCCTCTTCTCTCGGAGGGTCCATCAAACCTATGAGGCCCAGGAGAGTGATATCTGCCTCCACATTTTCTGCAGACATATCGTCAGGCAATGCATCCCACTTCTTCATCGCAATGCCAAGTACCCTCAGACCATCAGCAGACATACGTTCATTGAGCCGGAGGATTTCCTCTTTATCAAGCGGCTTCAAACCTTCGGGGGTAAGCATTGACTCCGCCTTTTCGACCAGGACATCAACGGCACCTTTCGTGAAGGAGACGAATGAAAGGGTTTCGGAGGTGCCGGAAGACGGGAGTTCCGGCGAAAGACCTGAGTTTCGCCCTGAACCCATGATCCTTTCATCCCCTGACCACTTATGGAATGTGGTCATGCACTTTCTCTCGGAGTCGAACGGGATTTCAGCCCTTCGCGGGAACTTGTTCTCGAGGGACTCTTTGTCAAAACCCGCGTCCTTAGCAACGGTATATATTGCATTCTCTGTAGGATCACCGATGAGATTGCCTGAAGCGTCTGCCTGCGCATCATTGCTTAAGGCGAGAGCCGTCATCAAAGAATGGAACGGTAAATGGGTGTGACGCTGGATAAGTGAATCTGAAATCGTCCTCTCTCCGTTTCCCCTTCTCTCCGTTTCACTCCGCATTGCTCCCCACTCCAAGCTCCGAACCAATTGACCGCCTACATAGATCTCTTCCACGGTCATTTTATTCAAGGTCAAGGTTCCTGTCTTATCGGAACAGATATACGTGACAGAACCGAGGGTTTCCACAGCAGGCAACTTTCTGATGAGCGCGTTCTGCCTTACCATCTTCCGCGCACCGAGGGCGAGCGCTACCGTTACTACCGCAGGCAAGGCCTCAGGAATGGCAGCTACCGCAAGGGAGATGGCAGTGAGGAGCATCAGGAGCGCGGGTTCTCCTCTGACAACGCCGGCACCGAAGACAACGGCGCAGATGACCAGAACAGCAATCGCAAGTTTCTGCCCAAAGGAAGCAAGCCTCTTCTGGAGAGGCGTTGTTACGTCCTTTTCTGCCTGCAGCATTGCGGCAATTTTGCCGAGTTCTGTATCCATGCCTGTTGCCACAACAACACCTGTTCCCCGTCCATGGGTCACAAATGTTCCTCTGTATGCCATATTCTTCCTGTCACCAAGTGGTAACATTTCGTCATGTAATGGCTTTGTATGTTTCTCGACAGGCACGGATTCACCGGTAAGGGCCGCCTCTTCCATCTTCAACTGCACTGCTTCAAGAAATCGTATGTCAGCAGGGACAACCCTCCCCGCCTCAAGCATCACGATATCCCCCGGAACAAGGTCAGCTGCAGAAATATGCGCAGGGAGGCCGCCTCTCCTGACTGTCGCAGTCGGCGCAGCCATTTTCTTAAGAGCAGCCATCGCCTTTTCAGCCCTGTATTCCTGTATGAAGCCGACGACTGCGTTGAGGACAACGATTACGATTATTGCCAGTGTGTCCGATACCTCGCCTATGAACCCTGAGATGACAGCAGCCGCAATCAGCACAAGAATCATGAAGTCTTTGAACTGATTGAGAAAAATCATGAGCGGGGTCTGCTTCTTTGTTTCCTTTAATTCATTGGGGCCGTGTTCGGCAAGCCTCCTGTGTGCCTCTTCCGTGGACAGGCCGTGAGGAAATGACCTCAGTTCGTGAATGACCTCGTTAGTTTCTCTCTGATGCCAGTGCATTCATACCCACCTTTTCAATAGAACACAAGGAGAACCCTGCCCCCGTTGCCGATACGATCTGTCCTCTCAACCACAAAGCACTGCGACGCGTGAATACAACCGCACATAAAGAGTTCTTCCCAGATTTGCCGGTGAAAACGGAACATGTCCATTTTACCGTTATCATACCAGACCGCTCATTGCCAAGTCCTCAAGTTAATCCGCGAACAAAAAAAGACCTTTTGCCACAACAATGCTTCCGTCGCAGCAAAGGTCTTGCTTGTTAGGTTATCTAACCGGCGGTACCGGCCTATCCGCCTCACGCGAACAGACGTCCTGACGATAGCCGCTGATTCAGCTACTCCCCTTTACGCTTGTTACTTTAGCGGGTTTTGCGGACAAAGTCAATGCGAGTAACACTCTATGATGCAGAACATATACTTCTCCGTATCCTGCCGTTAAGCTATTTTTGTGAAACCGACGGTGCCTGAGACAGGGAGCGTAATAAAACTTGACAGGGATATGGCGGTGGTGCTGTTCCGCAGCGGGGAGTCCTGTAAAGGGTGCGGAGCCGCGGCCATCGGCCTTTGCAAAGCATCCGGCTTGACAGCAACGCTCACGGTGAGGAACACCAAGCATGCACTCATCGGGGACACGGTGACCGTAGCCCTGGATAAGAGTATTCAGAGAAAGGGCTTTCTCCTTGCCTATGGTATCCCCATCGTTTTCTTTATCGCGGGCTCACTCCTGGGATATATCTTGAGCAGGCATTATGCGATCCCCTCCCTTGAGGTCATTACCGGCTTTGCCTCCCTTCTGTTATCAGGCGCATGGTCTCTCCGGAGGCTGAAGAGGCTCGACGGTGCGTCGCTGATGACGATCAAGGAGATCGTGTCCGATCACGCTTACGCCCGCGAAGACTGAGCTTGCCCTGTCAGTCGCGTGGTTTCCCCTTCCCGATGTTCAGCCTGGCAGTTGCAGCATCTGTGCAGTCTGCTTTGCCTCCTTCCCCTCATGGAGGAACTTCTTCCTACTCAGCTGGATATTCGGACCAATTCGGAGGAAGTTCTGATTAACCTCGGACATCGCTGAAGCAGTGTAGACCCAATTCTCCTCAGAACTCCGCAGTGTCAGCTCCTTCCTGTACTCTAGCCTCAAGAGATATCGCCGCATAGTGCGTGTTAGTAATAATAATCTGTAATCGAAACCAAAGACAATTTTGACAATGATATGGATCGCATTCTTAAATCAACAATTGATTTTCTCATCTCAAAGAAACGGTCTCAATCTGGCTGGCTATTGAATACGCCAGTGCAGAATCAGGTTCCCGACAATTGGCAATTTGCATTGACAATACATACCTCTTAGGTCTATATTGTGTCATCTAATGTGGCGTCTTAATTGATAAGCTATTTGGAAGCTATGAAACAAACCGTGCTTATTTTCAGCATTGTCTTGATTTTTTTTATTCCTTTTCAAGCAGCAGGCCAAGAAAGAAAAAACTATCTTTCGATAAAATCAGGACTCTATACCTTCACTGGTGGGCTTAGAGAGGCTAACTTTGCCACCGGATTCGACGGGGAAATCGTCTATGGTCGTTATCTCACTCCCAATTGTGCCGTTGAGATCGGAACGGGTTATTTCCATGATGGGGTGTATAACTGGGTCTTTGCAAACGATATCAAAGGAATACCTGTTATGCTTACAGTAAAGGTTATTTACCCACTTCACCAAATCGAATTGTTTGCGGGTGGGGGTGGGGCCGTGTATTTCACAGAGCACCAAGGTTTTCTGGTAGATGCCGATGCGGCAAAGCACTTTAGTGATGGGGACGTTCATGACACTGCTCCTCATAGGAAGGCCACGGTTTTCGGAGGGCATTTCGTTGCCGGTGTAAATTATTCTTTCTCGCCTGCTTTTTTCTTCGGGATTGAAGGAAAATACATTATCACACAAGCGGCTAATTTCGAGATCTTCCATCCAACTCTGAACGGTTACACGGTAACAGGAAGTTTCGGATACAGGTTTTAATAGAAAGGTCCCAAGAAAATACTATAGATTAGGATAGAATTTCCTCCTATTGAGAACGTTATGATACTCGTCAAATATACCGGTGACTCATAAGGGTTAAAGGCGATAAATACGCTTATCTTGCAAGCGGCATCGCGGGTTCTCCTGGCGCTTATTTTAGCGATTGGAGTACTGCGGGGAGACAAATCTGCATCTGATGGGAGAGGACTCAAGGAAGCATCCCTGAAGTTCATCTCAGGGATAAAAGAGGTCATAAGCGACAAACGGGTTGCAATTACTTCTGCAGTGGAAGGTCTTCAGAACATGACCATGGGCGCCCTGGAGGCCTTTCTGCCAATCTACGCAGTAAAGGTTGTCGCGGGAATTCTCCTTGCGAGATATGACTACTTTCCCTCATTTCTGATCATGTCCTCGGCCCTCATTCTCGCAGTTCCCCTGTTTAGCTTCGGCGTTAAACTTGAACAAAAAGGAGTAGCGTAAAGTCTGTTCGTAGAGTACGCTGTAAAGAGAAGATCCTGTGGGTATGAACGCGTAAAAGGAGGTTGTTATGGATTGTGCTCAATTTTGTCCGATGGGAAAACTTGAGAAGTTACTGGTAGCCACCGATGGCTCTCAGTTCAGTGAGGGTGCGATCAGGGAAGCGATAAGCTTTGCGAAGAAATGTTCGAGCAAACTTTATGCCTTGTCCGTACTCGAAACAAACCCCGAATATGAGACCATCGGCTCCGACGTGTTCGAAAAGGAAGAGGCGGAAGTGAGACGTCACCTCGAATCCGTAAGGGCAAGGGCATCACAGGAAGGGGTTGACTGTGAGGCCATTTTCCTTCATGGTGCCGAGCCTCATCAGCAGATCGTGGACGAGGCCGCAGAGAAGAAAGTTGACATGATCGTCATCGGCAGGCGCGGTCGCAAGGGGCTGGAGAAGCTCCTTATGGGGGAAGTTGCTTCAAAAGTCATCGCCCATGCGCCATGCAAGGTTTTGGTGGTTCCTCGGGCCGCGAAGATCGGCTACAGAACGATCCTGGTCGCCACTGACGGGTCTGAGCACAGCAATGCAGCGGCCAGAGAGGCCACCACCATTGCAAAGCGCTGCGGGAGCGGCATCATCGCGGTTTCGGCCGTACGGTCGGAGAGCGAGGATCAGGAGGCGCAGGCAAATCTGCACGGGGTTCGTGAGCTGGCTCAGAAAGAAGGAGTGCCCGTTGAGGCCCTTGCCCCTCTGGGCAGGTCCTACGAGGTGATCGTCGAGACTGCGGGCGGCAGGGGTGTGGACCTGATCGTCATGGGAACGTATGGGAAAACAGGATTGAAGAGGTTCCTCATGGGAAGTTCAACGGAAAAGGTCATAGGCAATGCAGGCTGCGCAGTGCTTGTGGTGAAGTAGAGGCGTCACAGGGACGGGCCAATCTCACCGGTCACTTCAGCAGCTTCAGGGCGTTTAACGCTTCTTGCCGTATCAGGGGGTCGGCATCATTGAAAGCGACCTTTTTCATAAGGGGGATCGTATCGAGGTCGCCCATCTCCCCTAGCGCCCTTACTGCGCTCATCCTTACCGAAAAATGTTTGTCCCCGAGGGCGGAAATGAGGTAAGGAAGGGCCTCCCTTTCCCCGATCCTTCCCAGCGACTCTATCACAGCCTCTCTCAGATAGAGGGTATCTTCGTTCAGTCTATAGAGAAGGGCATCCGCCACTCTCGGATCACCTTTAAAATTTCCCAGGGCAACAATCCCGTTCCATTTCAACGCCGGACATTCATTGGTGAAGAAGGCGTCGGTCACGACCTTGATCAGGAGATCCGTTGCCAGGGGATTGGCGATATCGCCCAGCAGCCGTATGGCAACGATCTGGAGTTTCCAGTCATCCCTCCGCTCCTCCACGATCCTCATGAGGGCGTACACCGTTTGATCGTCAGAGGACCTCCTCAGCTTGTCGACGGCTGATGAATGTTCCAGGGGATTTGCACTCTCAAGTTTTGCGATAAGTGCCTCGCGCTCTCCGGCCTCAGCGGGACCATACAACAAAACGACAATGAGAGACAAAAAACACATCTCAAGCACTCGTGTCAACAGCCCGCATTTCGTCATTCCACAACTCCTCCTTCGTGGGAGATGCGCATCACATTCTTGAACCTCTTCAGGCGGTAGTAGGTCTCCCTCTCCCGCTCGCCGATATACTGCGCAATGCCCTTTATCTGCCCCCTCAGCTCAGGCAGTATCCTCTCTTCCAGAACCCTTATCCTCCTTGTGGTCTTCAGAATCTCCTCGCCTAGCCTCTTGAGTTTGCTTTCGAAGGTCGCGATCTCTATCATGGACTCCACGATCTTCTCAAAGAGCGCGATACACTCTTCAAGGTGCGGCGTGGTCGAGAGATAGTCGTAGCCTCTCTCCCCGGGGGTTCTGAGGGGCGTCTCATGCATGATTACGTCCCTGTACTTCAGCCCCCAGATACTCCTTTCCCTGATCTCGACGCCCATCTCCTTTTTTGTCACCATGGACAGGGATTCAATGCTCTCCCTGCCCTCGTGACCAAAACTGAGGGCAAGCTCCCCCATGGCCTTGCCATAGGCATTCCTGATGTCCTTACGCGTCCTCAGGAACGGCAGGGTCGTAGAGAGGAACTCCCTTATCAGCGCCTGCCTTCTCGCCCTGAGGATGCCGACACTGTTGTTTACCGACAGCGCTTTTTCCTT
The DNA here is from genome assembly GCA_963699545.1 of Nitrospirota bacterium. Lineage (GTDB taxonomy): Bacteria > Nitrospirota > Thermodesulfovibrionia > Thermodesulfovibrionales > UBA9159 > JAMCQB01. Next base: position 127,306 of record CAVOUE010000005.1, read on the forward strand.
GAGGAGCAACAGGTTCGTCCTGGTGGGATGTATCATTTCTGACCACCCTCGACGGGGTTCAAAAGGTCCATCACTCTCCTGAGGAGGGATTCCTTGTCGTAAAGACGCGGTCCTTTTTCGAATTCCCCGTGAAGGTCCTTTCTCTCTTCCCCGGCAAAACCGCGGGTTGTGAGCTTCGAAAAGACATTGGGCACATCCACGAACCTCGATACCTTGTTGAACTGCGTGATGCCCCCTCTGAACCCCTCATGGTGCAGGGAGAGAACGAGGTGGTTTTTTGCCCTCGTGACCGCTACGTAAAAAAGACGCTGCTCCTCTTCGATCTCATCTTTGTGGTCCAGGGAAAAAGCAACGGGCAGCACGCCGTCCATAAGGCCGATGAGGAAGACGCAGTCCCATTCAAGGCCCTTGGCAGAATGGATGGTGGACAGGGTCAGGGGCTTTTCTTCATCCGGGGTGGACGGCTCAACCCTCCATACCCCCCTTTCCGGCGGTTCCACAGCAAAGTCCTCAAGAAGGTCTTCCAGTGACCGGTACCTCATCGATATCTGCCGGAGGGTCTCCAGGTCATTGAGTCTGAAATGCCAGTCGTCAAACCGGTCCCTCAGCAGCGGAACATAATAATCGACCACGAGACCGAACTGCTCGCCCGCATTTAGGGTTTCCCCGCGCACGGCCCTGAGAAGGGCAGCGAGTTCCTTTAATCCCCCGGCATATCTGCGGCCCCGGTGTTTCTCAAAGACGTCATCAAGGACACCCTCAAAGGAAGCTCTGGCGAGGATCTCTTCCGAAATATATCCTGCCGTCTTCGGCCCGACACCCTCAATGAGCATAAGGACTCTGTTCCATGCCAGTTCATCTTTGGGGTTGGCGACTATCTTCAGATGGGACATGACGTCCTTCACATGGGCTGTCTCATAGAACTTGAGTCCTCCAAATACTTCAAAAGGAATATTTCTCCTGCTCAGTTCCGCCTGAAGGGGGATCGAGAGATACTGTGAGCGGAACAACACGCACTGCTGCCCCAGGGGGACGCCTTCATCCCTCTGAACCTTGATCCGTTCTGCCACCCATTCCGCCTCCTCGTGGGCGTCCTTGAAAAAGAGGAGCGAGGGTCTTTCCCCGGTCTGCTTTTTCGCCGAAACAAGGCACTTGGAGTATTTATTCTTCATGTTCTCGAGAACTGCATTGGCAACATCCAGGATTGACTGGCTGCTCCGGTAGTTTTCTTCCAGTTTTATGATGGTGCACTCCGGGAATCTTCCGGGGAACTCCATGATATTCTCGTGGGACGCCCCCCGGAAGCCGTAGATGCTCTGGGCGTCGTCACCCACCGCCATGATATTCCGGTGACGTTCCCCAAGAAAGTAGGCGATATCCCCCTGGAGCTTATTCGTGTCCTGGTATTCATCTACCATGATGTACTTGAACTTCCGCGAGAGGCGGTCCCGTATCTCTTCATTTTCGAGGAGCAGCCTGAGGTAGACCAGGAGGTCGTCGTAATCAAGGTAGTTCTTGCTGATCTTGAAGGCGGCATACTCCCGTCTCAGATCATCGATATCGGGTGCAAATTCAAGAAAATGGGGATATTCTTTCTTCAATACCTCGCTTACCAGCATGTTCTTGTTCACAGACATGCTGATGATAGCCCTCAGGGTGTCTTTCTTGGGGTAGCGCTTTTCTTTCTCGTAAAACCCGATTTTGGCAGAGCAGCGGTGAACAGCTTCCGCCGCATCGCCCTCATCGAGCAGTGAAAAGGAATCCGAAAAACCCATGACCTTTGCGTGTCTCTTGAGTTGCTTGTAAGCAAAGGAATGGAAGGTCCCCCCTTCGACGTCCCTGCATCGGGGGTCGTGCCGCGCCGCACGGGAAATCATCTCTCGGGCAGCGCTCCTCGTAAAGGTGAGGAGAAGGATGGAATGGGGATTTACCTTGTTCTCTACAAGAGAGAGAACGCGGTATTCGATCACCCTTGTCTTGCCGGAGCCTGCTCCCGCTATGACCAGCACAGGTCCGGCAGCAGCAGTGACCGCTGCAAACTGGGACGGGTTGAGCTGTCGTTTTATATCCATGTATCGGTCTAAGCCCCTTTTCCATTGTTGTATTTGTCACTACCATTCTATCACAGAAAAGACGCGGAGAGGATGGGACGGTATCGTATCGTAACCTATGCCTCTTCCGTGCCGTTCATGGACGGAAGGCCGGAATCATCTTCTTCATTGAGGGTGTATATTTCCTGCCTCTGCACATCCGTGCTCTCCTTCCTCAGGGTAAGTTCGCTGAAGATGAAGGGCCTGGCGGCAGCGGGGAGTTTCGGGTCTGCGTAAAGGTCCTTGAGGTCCGGCGTTTTCATCCCGCTGATGAAGTTCACCACGCAGGTCATGGGGGTATTGAAATTTCGTATGAGTCCAAATCTCACCGAATACCGCAGCGACCATTTCGGATGTTCCGCGATCATCCTGATAACGTGAGGCCGGGAGGTCTTTTTGCTGATGATAGCATAGAGGAGGCCTTCGGTGAGCGCTGGACTGTCAAGGCACGCGGCCACCACATTTTCATTCCCTTTTCCCATCAGGACGGTTACGATGCTGCTGCTGGCCCTCCTTGCCAGGGCTGTCATCACGCCCAGGGGCATTGACGGTATCCTTTCGGTTATGGACTGCTCGATCTTCTGCCTCACATTAAGGGGAAGGGTCTGTTCCCTTGTGAGGTCCGAGAGATCGAAGATCCTGAGGAATTTCAGCTGTGAGAAGGTGACCCTCTGGGGGGTCCTGGGGTTCTTGCAGAGAGCGACTTTGAGCTTGTAGCTGTCCTTGAACCTCACGTCCCCGGCAAGGAACTCCAGCGCTTCGGATGGGGTGTTCTTCTTCCTCGTGATGAAGACAGCCATATCTTCAGTGAGATGCCTGTTCAGTGTGGCATTGAGGATGATCTCCGCGCGGTGTTCGCGGACCAGCCTCCAGAGCTCTTCCCCCTCTGCAGAGAGGGCAGCCCTTATCTTATCTTCGATCTCCACATCACCCCTTGCCCCACGTGGAGACAAACTCCCGGTAGCTCAACCCGAATGATCCCTTGAAGGCCAGTTCAAGATCGCTCCCTCCTGAAAGAGACTGGAGGAATTCTTTCATCCGGTACAATCCGTGCCTTTCGATAAGGTACGAGACCGCAGAATAACTCTCCTTGTATGCCACGGCGACCTGCTCCCCGGTGAGCCATGAAAAAGAACTGCCCAGCAAGTCAAGAGGAATGATCTGCCCGGTCTTGCCGGCGCGATTTATCGAGAAGTATTCTGCAAGGCCTTCGTTGATCCAGAGGGGACACCGGGAAGTGAGGGAATGGACAACAGAATGAGTGTACTCATGGAAAAGGACTTTTTTCAAGACCGTTTCGTTACGTTCAGCTCCCCTTACCGGTATCCGTATCTTTCCGTCGTATATCCCCCCCGACCATCCGGGCGCCCGGGTTATATCATGAAAGTCCTGGTTCGTGTAGAGAACGGCATTCACTGTTCCCGAGGGGAAATAGCCGAATTCTTTTCCCACGGTGCTGTACGCATCTTCCAGGATCTCCAGGACCCTCCTGCTCATTCCGCCATGTCTGTATCCATCAAAGGTGATCCTAAAATGCGATGTGCTTTCGCTCTCGGATACCTCCTGGGTGTTCTTGTCCCTTCTGAGCTTATCGCAGAGCTTCTGGAGTTCCTCGTCCTTCTTTATCGCGAGCCCCGCCTCTGCATGCGATAGACCCTTGTCAACATCGTCCTTTCTGTAATAGAGAAAAGCAAGGGTCTTTCTCACACCGAAGTCACCCGGGTCGTTCTTCACGGCCTGCTCAAGAAACCTCTCTGCGTTTTCATGGTCCCCAAGCCTGAGATAGGAGATACCCATGCCGGCCAGCGCGCTCGTGTTCTTCCCGGAGAGTTCCCTGTAGAGCTTGATGGCCCCTTCATAATCCCCTGAGCGGAACTTTTCCGCTGCCTGAGAAGCAAGCTCCCGGTCCGTCTCCGATACCTGCTCTCTCCCCTGAGAAGAAACAGGGGCCTTCTCAGGGCCGGCGGGATTCGGCGGTTCGACCTTCACGGACTCTCTCAGCACAGAGATGCGTTCCCCATCACTCTGAGGAGCCGGAGATACGGGAGGTCGTTCGGATCTCACATCAGGGGGTTCGACAGGTATGTGCGGCGCAGCGTTCTCCTGCGATTTCTCAACGTAAAGATACCCCGTAAACGCCGCAAGACAGAGGATGAGACCGTACGTTATTACCCTTCCCATTTATCGGGTGTCTTTTCGAAGCGGATTCTCCTCAGACCGGTTATCCATGAAAGGAACATGCTCACGATACTCACGATGATGGCCCCCCAAAAGGCAGGCCAGAAGCCCCGTATGTGAAAGCCGAGATGAAAGGTATCGGAAACAGATGCGGTGAGTACAAGCATAAGGGTATTGATGATCAGTGTGAAAAGACCAAGGGTAAGGACGATAAAAGGGATACTGAAGAATTGCACAATCGGCTTTATCACCGAATTAACCGCACCGAAGAGCGCCCCGACGACTATCATCTTCCACCACTCGCCGGAAAAGGTTATGCCGTCCACGAGTTTCATAGCGACAACAAGAGAAAGGGCGTTTATCATCACCCCCAGGATCAGATATGACATGTCACCCCTCCCCATGAATTATAATAAAAGAACTCATCCCAATATTGGAATGCCCGAACCTCGCAGGCCCGATCAGTCAATCTTTTTTTTCCCGTGGAAGAGTTCGCTCCCTGCACCGGGATACACCGTCCGCTCTTCCTTCGAGGTCGGCCTGCTCACCAGCGGCCATGTGTCGAAATGGGCTTCAGACCCTCCCCTTGCCGTACAAGACGGTTCAGAGTCCGCCATGATCGGCTTCTTCCGGACATTCACCCCTTCCACATTATGGCTGAACTCCACAGGAATGCCGTTGGGGTCAAAGGCATAGATCGAGTGGATGAAGCCGTGGTCGATCACCTCCGATACCCAGAAACCCGCAGCAGAGAACCTGTCCTTCAGCTCCCAGAGATCATCCTCCGCCTCGACCCCAAAGGCGATATGGTCAAAGACAAAGGGACCCCCTAGGGGACGACCATGCTCCTTTTCCGGCACGGGCTGCACCCCGGGCCATTCAAAGAAGGCCAGGAGATCATTCCCTGATATCTCGAAGAAATAGTGGCGGTAGCCGGGATGGCCGAGTCCTGCGACCAATCTCATGCCGAGCAGGTCCCTCCAGAAATGGATGGTTTTGTCCATGTTGTCGGTTGCCATTGCAAGATGGTTGATGCCATTGAATTTTACCATGCATCACCTCACATCAACGTTAATTCCCAGGAAAACTTTCCAGGACCCCAAAGTATATCTTTCCACCGCGCTCATAGACTTGCACTTCAACCGAGGCCCTCGAAAAAATGCCGGTGTACATCGGGTAAGTGAGGAGATATCCTATCGCCTTTCCTCTATACGTCACTTCCCTCACATCCACTTTCCTGTAGCCCTTTCCTTTTTGCATGAAGGCCATGGCGTCTTCGAAGGTTGAGGGAGCCTCATAAATCTGTACCGAATACGGGACGATCTCCTCATTACCTCCAGGGAATTTCAACAGAACAGCTCTGAACACGTCAGCGTCGCCATAAGCATAAAAATAGGCAGTGTACGTCGTCGTTTTCGGTATGCTATCCGCCCTCTCAACACCCTGCATCTGGACTGTCTGCGCGCATCCTGCTGATATCACTAAAAGTACGACCATCAGGTTTCTCAGGTTCTTCATTATACCTTCCTCCTTTCTTATCACTCACACTCTTTCTTTTAAGTATACTGGAGAAAGATAAGCAGTCAAACGTGTAGAGCAAAAAAGGAACGTCAGGAAAAGGTCGGTTTATCCCCGGAGTCTCTTCTTCGACTCCATAAGGGCCTGTACAGGCTTGAGACCATACGGGCTGCCCTGCTCTATGGCCGTGAGCACCGTGCCCCCTCCTGTGAAAAAGTAGTAGCTGGCGTTGTCCATCACCGAGAGATAGAGGCCGGGACAGAGGTCCTTGAATTCCTGGAGAGTATCGCCGCCACCGTACATCTTCATAGCGGACCTGTTCCTGTCTATGGTGTGGTCAAGGGCCTGGGAGCCGGCAGTGAAATGAGGCGTGTAGCCCATCACGGCGTTGACGAAGATGGTCCTTGCGGAACCGATGGCTTCAGCCACGACAGCATCCTCGAAGGACTGAGGGTCGATGTCGAGAACATACCCATGGGAATTCCCCGGCCTGAAGTCCCGTGTAGTGATGGTCCTGAATCTTCCCTCAACCCGTCCCTCAACAGTGTCTGACTCGACCACGAAGGGGAGTTCAACGATCTTCTTCCTGGCCGCGTCTTTCTCGACAAGCTCTCTAGCCAGGGTAATGTCCTCATCGGTCACACCCATTATCCTCATATTATACTTCGCGCAGAGATACGTGTTATAGATGACTCCGCCCAATATGAGACGGTCAACCTTTTCGTATATCGCATACAGGGGCTTTATCTTGGTGTCATACTTTGCCCCTGCGACCACCGCCACAAAGGGTCTTTCAGGATTCATCACGCTGCTGAGGTTGACCACCTCCTGTTGCATAAGGAACCCTGCATAGGAAGGGAGATATCTCGTGATATCGTAGGTGGATGCATGGGGCTGCCACGATCCGAAGGCATCGTTCACATAGATGTCCGCAAGCCCTGCCAACTGGAGACTGAAAGCTTCCCTGGATCCACCTTCCATCTCTTCCCCGGCAAACCACCGGGTATTGGGCAGATAAATCCCGCCGATCCGCCGCTCCCTCAGTTCCCGGATGGCAAGGTTGATGGACGTATCGATCCCTGCGATGCCTTTCTCAGGATCTATGGGAAACCTCGGGATAGAGAATTTTGTATGGAGTTTCTGCTCCATATACTGGACGATGGCTTCCACGGACTCCTCGGGCCTGCACTGGATCCTTCCGCTCTTCTTATCCCTGGGCCTGCCCACGTGCGTCATCATAACGGGCCTGCCGCCCCTCTCAACAATATGGAAGAGCGTACCAAGGGTGCGGTCTATCCTGTAAGGGTCCCGGATCTCGCCACCCTTCACCACATTGTGGTCGAACCTCACCAACACTATCTTCCCGTTCAGGTCAGCGTCCTGGATGAGTGGCAGGTCAGGATGCAAGCTGTTCTTCTTCATAGTCTATGAAAAGTATTGCGCGGGAAAGAGAGAATGTCAAGCAAGGGTTAGAGCTTCACCGGCTTGAGGTTCATCCTTGTTACGACTGAGAGTATCTGTTTTTCGTTGATTTCCTTCGGGTCGTACTGAATGGTTACGTTCTCTTTCCAGGAGTCCGCTTTTGCACTGATAATCCCATCCATGCGGAGAAGGATCGTTTCCAGATCAAGGGCACACCCTGCGCAATCCAGACCGGCGACCGCTAACTTTAACTCTTCGGACATACTTAAAGTAGTTTATGATATATATGTGATAATTAACTGATTACACAATATTATATGACAGTTTCTTGACTTCATCCGGCAGTGGAGCGGGCTTAAGGTCCTTGCCCACACAGACAAGGGTGGTGGTTGACCTGGCGATCAAAACATCTCCCTTTGTGATTTCCTGGAAGAACTTCATAGTGGCCATTCTTGCGTCTTCCACCCGAGCAGAAACCGTCAGCTTGTCCTGGTAACGGGCTGGCGCCTTATAGTCGATCTCGACCCGGGCAACCACGAACCAAATGTCCTTCTCCGCCAGCTTCGCCAGTTCTATCCCTTTGACAAGGAGATACTCGGTGCGCGCCTCTTCAAGGTACTTCAGGTAATTCGCGTAATAGACCACACCCCCGCAGTCCGTGTCGTGGTAGTAGATCTTCTTCTCTATCGTAAAATCAGGCATACCTCATCGCTCCAGTCCGAACTTCTTCATCAGTTCCAGTCCCGCATCCAAAGATTCAAAGACAGAGCGCTTTTTCATTCCCTGGTTCACAAATTCCCTTTCGAACTCCTCGCCAAAATCCAGCATCACCCTGTCGCCCTCGCTCATTCCTTCCCTTCCCACGATTGCTTCAAGCCTCCTGAGGTCTCTGCCTTTCGCGTAATACTTGTAAAGGAGATTGGCCACTTTCCTGTGGTCTTCTCTTGTATGACCTGCTCCGATCCCGCTCTGCATGAGCCTTGAGAGGCTCGGCAGCACATCCACAGGAGGGAATATCTCCTTCTGGTGGAGTTCCCTGCTCAGGACGATCTGTCCTTCCGTGATATATCCGGTGAGGTCAGGAATGGGATGGGTGATGTCGTCCTCAGGCATGGTCACCACAGGCAACATAGTGACCGATCCGGGCATTCCATTGATCCTTCCTGCACGTTCATAGAGGGATGCCAGGTCAGAGTACATATACCCGGGATAGCCCCTTCTGCCGGGGAGTTCTTCCCTCGCAGTAGAGACCTCCCTCAGGGCATCGCAGTAGTTGGTCATATCCGTGATCACCACAAGCACGTCCATGCCCGTTTCAAAGGCAAGGTATTCGGCCACGGTCAGTCCATATCTCGGCGCAAGAAGTCTCTCCACCACAGGCTCATCCGCCATGTTCGCAAAGGCCACGAACCCCGTCCTCATCTCTTCAAGGGTTCTTTTATAGAAGGAATACTCATGGAAGGTGAGTCCCAACGCAACAAAGACGACCACAAATCCTCCCGATACCTCCTGCCCTTCCTTTTGTGACCGAGAGGCAGTCCCTGCATTTTTCAGTATGCCAGCTGCAAGCTCCTTTGACGGCAGACCTGCGCAGGAAAAGATAGGGAGCTTCTGCCCCTTCACGAGGGTGTTGAGCCCGTCGATGCACGAAAACCCCGTCTCTATGAACTCCTCGGGCCGGGCCCGGGAAGCGGGATTAATGGGAAACCCTGTCACCGGAGCCCATTTTTCAGGGATGAACATCGGTGCACCGTCCCTGGGCTGAAATGAGCCGCTGAAGACCCTTCCAATGATATCGGATGAAAGGGGCGCCTTCTTCACTGCGTCCCCGAAAACCACCGAGGAGTTTCCGACATCCAGACCGCGCGTCTCGCCATAGACCTGGATAAGGACAGAATCCCTGTCGATCTTCAGCACCTCGCCCTCCATCTCCTTGCCATCAGGGAAGACCACCTTGACCACTTCACCTGCCCGTGCGCTGAATACCTTTTCCACAAAGAGGAGAGGCCCCCTGATGGACGAGATGGTGGTATATATGTGGTCTGAGAGTCTCACAGCCCTATCCTTGTGAGTATTATACCACCGGCCGGTTCGAAGGAAAAGGTTCTTGATTTCGAAAAGAGAGCCATTCGTTACCGTAATGCCTTATAATACATCGGGGCTAAAGGTGAACCTGCTCGACAAGCTCGAAAGAAAGTTCGGCCGTTATGCCATACGGGAATTGATGGTCTATATCATTGGTATCAACGCGCTCGTCTATTTTCTTTCCTACGCGTACCCTGAAAGCAGCGCGACAAGCAAACTCTGGCTCGACCCTTCCCTGATCATGAAGGGTGAGGTCTGGCGATTGATCACCTATATATTCATACCGCCGACGGCGTCGGTCCTCTGGATCTTTTTCATCCTTTATTTCTATTACATAGTGGGGACAGGGTTGGAACAGGAATGGGGAAGCTTCAGATTCACTGTTTACTATTTAGCCGGAATGGTGGGGACCGTCATTGCAGCATTCATCGTTGGACAGGGCGCTACAGCCCTCTACCTGAACATGTCCCTCTTCCTGGCCTTTGCCTATGTGTATCCCAACTTCGAAATACTGTTGTTTTTCGTCGTCCCTGTGAAGGTAAAGTATCTTGCCTGGCTTAACTGGATCTTTATCGCCTTTACTGTTTTGACGGCGCCATTGTCAGCCAAGGCCGCCGCCATTGTCTCCGTCTTGAATTACTTTCTTTTCTTCGGCAAAGATATTCTGAATGCGACCTCCGCCTATCAACGAAGAAGGCACTTTAAGTCCCTCAGTGCCCAGCCACTGAAGGCCACTATCCACAGATGCATGATATGCGGAATGACCGAAAATGACGACATACGGATGGAGTTCAGATATTGTTCCCGGTGCGAAGGCGATCGTGAATATTGCATGCCACACCTGAAAACGCACGAACACGTGGCACCGGAGAAATAGGGTCCATTCGTTCGATTCAACAATATCCCAGGGAGGAGGACACAAGAATGACAAGAGGAAAGATCGTCGTGGTGCTCGTAGGTCTCGTTTTCTGTCTCATGGTTTCACCGGTTTTCGCAGAGGAGAGCAGGTTTGACCTTAACGCAGGAGCCGCAATAAAGGACATTTTGAAGGATCAGGTGGGAAAGCGGGTATCCATACGGTTGGATGCAGGGGAAGAAATGGAAGGGACCGTTACCAGAGTCGGTGACCAGCTGGTGCATATCTCAAAGCTTTTACGAAGGGATTTTTACGACGCCGTCGTCCGCATCGACAAGATTAATGCGGTAATAATCAAAGTGAGAGGCAACTAAGGGGTCACTTTTAGGATCTCGTCAAGGGCTGCGCCCTTTTTGAGTTGTCCCAGAGAAGACTCATGGTATTCAACGATCTCTCTGATTTTAGCGAGGGTCTTTTCAGGAGGGGAAAAGGCGTCGTCGGTGTAGGCGTTCTGGCCGAGAAACTCATGGCGTATTCTCTCTGCCATTTTCATGAGGAGCCTGTCGGCGTCCTGAAGTCCCTCTGAGCCCACGATCTCCGCCACTTCCCTCAAAGCCTCCTCACGCTGGAGCAACTCCTTGCACTTTTCCTTCATCTTCCCCCACTGCTCAGACACCTGCTCATCGAAGTATCCCGAAAGCTCCTTTTCATAGAGCGAATAGCTCTGGAACCAGTTCACCGCAGGGAAATGTCTCTTGTGAGCCAGGGACTTGTCCAGCATAAGGAATGCCCCCGTCGTCCTCAAACATGCCTGGGTGACCGGTTCTGTAAAGTCCCCTCCCGGGGGCGAAACAGAGAGGATCATGCTGAGCGAGCCGATCCTTCCCGACAATGTCTCGACCAGCCCTGCCCTCTCGAAGAAGCCTGAGAGCCTCGATGCGAGATATGTGGGGTAGCCTTCTTCCCCGGGCATCTCCTCGAGGGACGCCGAGATCTCCCTCGCTGCCTCTGCCCACCGCGAAAGGCTGTCCGCCAGGAGCAGCACATGGTACCCCATGTCCCGATAATATTCCGCCATCGTGACTGCGGTGTAGATGGACGCCTCACGCGCGGCCACAGGCATGTTGGATGTGTTGACCACAAGTATGGTCCTTTCCATAAGCATCTTACCCGTCCACGGGTCCTTGAGCAGACGGAATTCGCCGATAAGTTCGGCCATCTCGTTACCGCGCTCGCCGCATCCCACGTAGACCACGATGTCAGCATTGGCGAATTTTGCTATGGACTGCTCCAGAATGGTCTTGCCCGTACCGAAACCTCCGGGGAAAATGGCTGTCCCACCCCTTGCAAAGGGAAAGAGAAAGTCAATGCACCGTTGCCCGGTCAGCAGGGGCTCACCAGTGGCGAGCTTCTTTTTGTAAGGGCGCGGCATCCTCACCGGCCACTCATTGCATCCGTAAATGCCTGTTCCGTCCTCGAGCTCAGCAATGGTCTCATCAAGGCTCACCTCACCATCTGCGATCCATGAGATCCTGCCGGACCGATAGACTGAAACGAAATGCCTGAAACTCCCCTCCTCTATGCATCCGATGATCTCTCCCCTCTTCACCTCGGCGCCCTTTTGCGTGAGGGGAGAAAATCTCCACTTCTTCAGATAATCCAGGGCATAGATCTCCCTGCCTCCGGTTATGAAAGGGCCCATCTCCTCCCTCAGCCTTTCAAGGGGTCTCTGGAGCCCGTCGAACATGCCGCAGAGAAGTCCGGGTCCCAGCCGCACCGTCAGGGGCATACCCACACCCTTCACCGGTTCTCCAATACCCAGCCCTTTGGTGCTTTCATAAACCTGGACCACTGCCCTGTCTTTATCAAGCCTTACCACTTCACCCGTGAGCATGGAATGGCCCACATAGACGCGGTCATAGAGCTTCAGCCCTCCCATTTCGACACTGACCGTCGGTCCTGATATGCCCCGTATGCGTCCGATCACAGCTTCACCTTCACGTGGTACCCAATCGCCCTCTTTATGAGTCTCATGGCATAATCCTCCACTTCAACACCTGGTCTCTCAGGGGCCGGCAGGATGAGAAGGATGCCGAACCATCTCTTTTCTAGCTCCCTGATTTTTGCCTCGCTCATACCCCGGACCAGGCGCTCATCAACTACCACAAGCCCGGCCTCCTCGTCAGCAATAACGGTCTTCAGTGTATCCTCAAGATCTTCTTCCTTAATGACAACGTGCATCGCCCCGGTGAGACTGAAGCCGTATTCTGCGTCCTGTGGCGTAATAAACACTACTTTCTTCATTGTATCAGCTCGGTCCTCAGGGCATCCCTCTCCATGTCTTTTCCGTGGAAGAGGATTCCAAGGTTCATGACCTCAAGCGAACACCTCCAGAGATAGTCCAGGATAAAGCCGACTCCCGATATCTCTCTACCCTTGTGCCGCAGGAAACGCGTCATCTCTCTATAAAGGGCATTTTCGACGGCGGTGGGGTCGGGGATTTTCACTGGTATCCCCGTCAGTGTCCGTATAAGTGATGTCACTTCAAATATATCCTCTCTCTCCAGAATGCTTCTGAAACGCCTCTGGTTCATCCTCCCCCCTTGAATGAAATGAGGGATTTCCTTCAGTTCCCACCTCAGATGTTTGTAAAGAGCGATGACATTCCTTGCGTCCACGAGGCGGCTGAAAAATTCCCTCATGACAGGATGGAGGTCCGAGTCCATGGTATATTCAAGGCACGTGTTCGTCAGGTGCTGTTCCAGACCCTTGAACCCGTCCTTTGCAAAGATCGCCTTAAGTCCCCTGAACTTCATGGAACGGGACACAAGGAAACCCTCAACGTTATCGAGACTATCCTCTACATGATTACTGTCCATCAGGGCCTTCTTGAACGCCTTCGAAAAAAGGCTGGAAGCCAAAAGTTGCTCCATCTTTATCTCTTCGCCGGCTGCTTTATATCTGAGACAGAAGAAAAGCGTTCTGAGCTCTGAATAAAGGAAAAAAGGTCTGAATATGTTCCTCATGGACTTCTCCATCTGGAAATAGGCCCATCGGTACTCGTGAAGGAGATATTTCCAGAGACCGGCTGAAGACGTCTCGCGGACGAACCCGCCGTATCGGGAAGGGGAAAGAGATTCCAGGGGGTCAGCGCCGAAAATGAGGGGTTCCCAGTCCACAACGAGGGAGACCCTTCTCCCCCTGAGCCTCGAAAGAAGATACTCCATGGGATATCCCCCTTCTTCCCGTTCCTGGAGAAGTTCCTTATCCCGGTATTTCTCTGTAAACATCTTTCATAATCTCCGGCAGCATCTCAGCCCATGCCCTTTCGAGCCTTCTTTCGAAGGTATTCAATACACGGACGCTCCCTTTCCCGCTGATGACTTCCAGGCCTCCCGTTATGCCGGGTTCATTGAGGATCTCTGCATCAGGAAATAATCTCCTCGCAAGCGCTCCGTCCTCCGGGTTCACCTTAACCACCTCCCAGGGGCCGCGGGGAAGCTCGTGAACAAGGGAGAGAAAGACCTCCCCGTACCGGTCATCTCTTAAGCGATTGAGAGAGTGCGCTGCCGCCTGATACAGGCGTTCAGCAAGTTCTTTTTCTGCCTTCAGCCTGTTCACACGGGCGGTATGCCCCGCCTCCGATAGAATCGCGTCCGTCCTCTTCCTCGCCGCGGAAGACCGCTCACGGCCAGAGCTCTCTTTCATCTCACACGCCTTCCTGAGGACTTCTGCCCTTGTCGCTTCTGCCTCGGCACGGGCATCCTGCCAGATCTTCTGCGCCTTTTCCTCGCACTCCCTCCTGAGGGCGTCAATGAGCTCCTGATAACTCATCCTATTTGACCGTGAGGAGTATCATTGTGGCGATCACGAAGCCGAGGATCACCATGGTTTCGGGAATCGCCAGCAGAATAATAATGGTACCGCTTAACTCCGGCTTCTCAGCAAGGGTTCCCGCACCTGCTGCTCCGATCCGTGACTGTGCCCATGCAGTGGCAATGGCCGAAAGACCGATTGCCAGGGCAGCGGCAAAAGCGACGAGTACCTTTTCCATAACCCTTTCCTCCTTTTTAAGCCCGGCCCCGTCCGGACGACAACGGCGGGACCGATAGCCAATGGTTAACGTTCCTTTTTAAAGGGATCAAACTTTCTCCCTCCGTGTTCCATAAACTTACTAAAGAACTCCACATAGTGGAGCCTCAGGGAATGGATCGTGGGAGAGAAGACCCCGAGGATGATATTGATGATATGGAGCAATCCGGCGGCGATGATGCCGACGACGATATCCCCGGTCATTCCTGCCAGTCTGTTCGCCACAAAGGCAAGCAGGACAGACGCCATGCCGATGGCCATGATCCTGGCGTAGGAGACGATATTCCCTATGCTCTTCAACAGTTCCAGGGGGGCCAAAAGTCCGCCGGTAAAGAAGAGCAACGGCGTCAGCACGAGGATGAGTATGATGATCGGCCTGTTGAGAAGCCACGGAAAAGGCTTGAAGAACGACAAAGCCAGCACCACGAGGCAGAAGATGATGAATATATTCAGGAGCTTGAAGGCCGCTTCCTTCCTCGCCCTTCTCCTCATGGCAGAGGTGAAACCGAGGAAGAGTCCCAAGGTGACATGGAAGATACCGACGCTGAAGGCAAAGGCAAGCATGGGGATGACCGCGCCCCGCCTCTCGATCCAGACGGGCTCAAGACCGAAAAGCGTATTACCAAGTTCACCGAAAAACTCCCCGTAGATGATGCCGAAGAAGACCGAATAGAGAGAGGATATAAGCAGTATTCTTGACGCGTTCCTGACGTCATCTTTCTTCCTGTGCCGTTTGAGAATCACAAGGGAAAGAGTGAGGAGGAGGATACCGTATCCCGCGTCACCCAGGATCATGCCGAAAAAAACCGGGAAAAAGATACCGATGAACGGCGTCGGGTCAAAGGAGGTGTACTTCGGCAGGGGCAGAAGCCTTACCATGAGCTCAAAGGGACGGAAATAGGGACGGTTCCTGAGAATAATGGGGACCCTTTCCAGGTCCTCTTCGTGGATACTCTTCTCATCCAGTGCCACCTTTCCCCCGAAAGAAACGATCAATCTTCTCCTGAGGATTTCCACATCTCCGGCAGGCATCCACCCATTGATGAAGAAGCACATCCTGGTCTCAAAGACAGAAGCGGTCGCCCTCAGGAGCGATAGTCTCTCCTCTGCCCATTCCTTCACCCTTCGATAAATGGGAAGCCACCTCCGGGAAAATCTCTCCAGTTCCCCGCTCACCAGTTGTATCCCGTTATCCACGTCCGCTATCCTCTTCTTTACATATATGGACTTTTCCCGGAAGGTGAGGTCACCCATTGCCGAAGGAAAGCGGAGCTCTGGAACATGCTCATCGCTCAAGGCCTTTTTTACCTTCTCCGAGATACCCTTCTCTACGGTAATGAGCCCCACCACCGTACCGTCCTCCTCCTCATCGGTCAGAAGCTCAAAGCGGTAATCCGTGAGCCGGGAGATCAGCTCCCTGACGCGTCCGACCATACCCGGCTCTTTTATGGTGAGACCTATGAAGTCCAGGTCCGGGGTTTCCTTTGCGCTCTCAAGGAGGGGAGAGAGGGTGTCGAGGAATGTGCCGTACCGCTTGAGTTCGTTCATCTCCTTCTGCAGTTCCTCCCTTTGCCCATGAAGGTTCCTGCATGTTGTAAGGTGTTTCTCAAGGGTCTTGCTTATGGTGTCAATAATGGGGAGGGGCTCGATATAACTTCTTCTCACATCAATGGCCGGGAGATACGAGGCCATCTCTTCAATCTGCGCCCTCAGATTTTCAAGAAACAGCACCTCCGCAAGGGAATGCGCATCAGGGAGAAAAGCGGTAATATGCTCTTCGCACCCCTTGTCGATAAAACCGACAGTGGCGGGTTCGATCTGGAAGATGCCCAGTTCTTTCAACAGACAAAGCACATCTTCGAGAAGTCCTTTGGGACCGAGGATCTCGACCTTTGACATCCTGACGATCACGATGACTCCCGACCTTTTTCTGAGGAGAGTGACGGCACTATGCGGGGAATATACTTCAGGAGTATGGTTTTCAGGGCCTCGTCGCTGATGCGGGCGAGCTTTTCTGTCTCGAGGATTGAATCCCCCACTATCTCTGACGCTTGCTTCTCGGCCTCCGCGACTGTTTCATCAACGGCTTTTTTATAGCACACATCTAACTGTTCTTCTTCCCCGCCAATCTCCTCTTCCGCTTGCTTCCTTGCGCTTTCGATCCACTCGATGGACCTGCTCTTCTCCTCCCTCAGCTTCTCCTGAATCTCTCTCTCGACCTCTATCACTTTGCTGAGGATGTCTTTTTCCATCACCTGGCGCCCTTTACGGGCCGCCCTCCCCTGGGAAGGATGGCGATCCCCGATGAATCGATATGCGAGGAGAGCCGGTCGGCATCGGGATTGAACCCTATATGTTCACCCTCCTTCACAATGTTGTGCTTGTCCACAATCACCCTCCGGAGACTGCATCCCTTCTTGAGCACTGAATGGTCCATGATGATGCAGTCCTCCACGCTCACATCGCTCTCAATAACGACACCGCTCCGGATGACGGAATCCCGTATCTTTGCCCTGTGAATCACGCTTCCCTCTCCAATGATGCTGTTTCTTATATCTCCTCTGAGGATCTTTGTGGACGGGCCTTCATATCCGGACGGGTGGATGCCCCACAGAGGGTTATCCAGTTCGAAGAGGGGGGATTCGCCAAGCATATCCATATGGGCATCAAAAAAAGCCTCGATAGTGCCGACGTCCCTCCAGTAACCCTGTTCCTCGTAACGCCGGGTACCCGGTATCACGTTCGTTGCGAAGTCGTATGCAAAGACCTTCTCGGTCTCCACCAGGTCCGGTATCACATGGGCCCCGAAATCGTGCTGCTTCTTCCTCTGGGCCCTGGCGAGGGCATCGAGCAGAACCCCTGTATTGAAGACGTAATTCCCCATGGAGACATAAGCGCGTTTCGGGTCATCATGCATGGGCGTCGGTTTCTTCGGTTTCTCCTGAAAACCGACGATCCTTTTTTCGGTGTCGGTCACAATAACGCCGAACGATGAAGCTTGCTCAACGGGTACAGGTCGGGCGGCCACAGTGACGAAGGCTTCCCGTTCCAGATGAAAATCGATCATCTGTCGGATATCCATCCGGTAGATATGGTCCGCACCGAAGACCACAACAAGGGCGGGGGTATGCTCCCGGATAAGACTGACGTTCTGGAAAACAGCGTCCGCCGTTCCCTGGAACCACTCCGGCCCCATCCTCATCTGAGGCGGGACCACCGTCACGAAATGATCCTTGACAAAGGAAGAGAGCACCCAGTTCCGCCTTACGTGTTCGATGAGGGACTGGGACTTGTACTGAACGAGGAGATAGACCGCATAAATATGGGAGTTCACGAGGTTGCTGAGGACGAAATCGACTATCCTGTATCTTCCCCCGAAGGGAACAGATGGTTTTGAACGAAATGACGTGAGGGGGAAAAGCCTTTCTCCTTTCCCTCCAGCGAGCACAAAAGCGAGGATCTTGGGCTGCATGCATACCTCCTGGGAGGCGTTATATCCTTACGTGGGTAAGCGTACTATCCATTCATGCCCTCTCTGTGGCCCTTTCACACGATGGAAGCCTGTTCCGTGCGCTTTCTCTTCAAGCCATCCCTCTCTACAGTATATAGGCTTCGATGCAGATGGTCAAGAAAAAGAACGGAACATTAAAACAGGGGACGGACGCACCTTGGATCAGGAGCGCGCAGATCGCCGCAGATCAGAAGGCTGACTGCTGGACATCCTCCGTGACAGAGGGGAAAAAGTTCACATCCCCTATGGGTACAGGTATTCCCCTCGAATCTCCTGAAGAAGTCCAGTTTCGGGCTCTCCCATATCTCATCGAAACCGCTGACCAGAATATTGCCGAGCCTGAACTCCTGGTTGCGAAAAAAGAGATAGCATGGATACACCGAACCATCCGGCAAAACGGAAAGCTTTGTTGTACCCGCAGGGCACCGGACATATTCCAGGACGGGATAAGTGGTAACGTCCGGAATAAACCCCGAACAGAATACCCCCTTAAGACCCAGATGATCCCTCTTCAGCGGTACAAGGTCATGGAAGAACTCATAAAAAGGCCGGCAGCTTCTGAGGTCATCCCGGGACACGGCATCCGCATAAAGCAGATAATATGTGAGACCCGGCAGAAAGAGGTACTCTCTCGCCGCGTCGGTGAGTTTCCGGTCTTTCGTAGAGACACTCTTGAGCATCGGCCTGCATGTGGTGATATATCGGTGCAACTCGCCGGGAATCACCTCCGAGTGAAGAGAGACCCCCACCCTCACCACCCCATTGTCGTACCTGCGATGAAGATGCTCAAGCAGCCGGACATCGTGACCGTTGGTACTGAGGGTGGTCCTCATTGCACGGGCAGATGCTCTTTCGACTAATTCACCCAAGCCCGGATGGAGGGTCGGTTCGCCCCCGAGAATATCCAGGCCTTGTATTCCCCTCTCGGAGAGTAGGGACACGATCCTCTCAAAGTCGCAGACCGAGACATCAGCCTGTGAGGGGATTCCCCGATTGA
Source organism: Nitrospirota bacterium (assembly GCA_963699545.1). Taxonomy (GTDB): domain Bacteria; phylum Nitrospirota; class Thermodesulfovibrionia; order Thermodesulfovibrionales; family UBA9159; genus JAMCQB01. Next base: position 146,055 of record CAVOUE010000005.1, read on the forward strand.
AACAGAAAGAGCAGGAGAGATTGCATCTCAGCGTGCAATACAACTGAATGTAGTCGGGAACGCTTCTGTACAAATGTCCTCCGCTTCTGCCCGCACTGCTCTGCACTTATTGTAGCACCCGGCTGGATTTTTGGCACTCCAGAGAGTATAATTGAACCACGTATGGAACAGCAGAAGTTCGAGCTCGCCGATATATTCCGGAGATGGCTCGTAAAGATCGACATGGCCTTCCACGTTGTGGCGGCACTCCTTTTGCTCGCTGCATGCAGCCTTATTCTCTATTATGGCTTGCTCACCGTGCTCCATCCTTCACGGGAATCCATACTACACCTTGTCAACGACGTGCTCCTTGCGTTGATCATGCTCGAACTCCTTTGGACAGTTATACGGTTCTTGAAGAGACAGAAATTCGTCTTGGGACCTTTCCTTGCCATCGGCATTATAGCAGCGGTAAGGAGGATACTCCTCGTAGAGGCGCAGACGTCTTTCCTGGAGCACGTCCCCATGGAGAAGTTGTATGAAATAGGGTTGAGTGCTGTTGTGGTCTTGATTCTTATGATCGCCTACTACCTGTCCGCGAAGGCCGAGAGGCTTGAACAGTAGAAACGGGGGGAACAAATGGCTGATGAACATTTCTTCGATGTCGTCTGTAACGTAGACCTGCAGGAAGTTTCCAATGCCGTAAACCAGGCGATGAAAGAGATAGAGCAGCGCTTTGATTTCAAGGGAAGCAAGAGCTCCATAGAGCTGGACAAGGGCAAGGCGGTCATCACTCTCGCCTCCGATGACGAAACCAAACTGAAGAGCGTCATCGATATCCTCCAGTCCAAGCTCGTGAAACGCACCATATCCCTGAAGGCCTTGAATTACGGCAAAATTGAACAGGCTGCCGGAAGCACGGTGCGCCAGGTGATCACCCTCCAACAGGGAATTCCTCAGGACAAGGCAAAGGAGATGGTGAAGCTCATCAAAGACCTGAAGCTGAAGGTGAACGCAGAGATACAGAAGGACCAGGTCCGGGTAAGGGCGAAAAAGATCGATGACCTCCAGCTGATCATCGCTAAACTGAAGGAAAAAGACTTCGGCATCGCCCTTCAGTTCACCAACTACCGTTAAGGGTATTTCCGCGTCTTTAGCGGGGAACAGCGGGAAATATCCCTGTCTGTCCGACCCGTTGATTAAGAGTCTTTCGCAGCTGCTTCTGCATAAGGGTATGCATTATCTCCGGAGGCATTCCCGGTCCCCTCTTGAAATATGAGTGGCGGGTGTGTGTTAAAAAGATAATGTTCCTTTCGCTTTGCTTGCCAGCGTGATGAGGTTCATAGCCCCTGCTGCCCTGACACCGGGAATCAGGTCTTCTTCCGTGATCTTTTTGTTCGCCATGGTCTGGGAACACGACTGGATCTCGACTCCCATCTCCATCGCCTCGGTGAGCCTTTGTGTAAGTGTCGGAACCCCGGGCTGGGGAACTTCGTTCTTCTCGATGGCGCCCTTGACCAGAACATCCACGGCATTCTGGATGCAGTAGAGTATGGTCTTGTAGTTCGCTGACGCGGCGAGCGTGGCGAACATCAGGGCGGAGCGGGCCCTGGGTATGCTGTCAAATCCTGAAGCCGACAGGACGATGAAAAGCTCATCTATGTCCTGTTTCCCCGAGTGATTCGCTTCAAAAACCTTTTCTGTCGTCGCCATTGTTACCTCCTTTTTCACTTTAAGGTTATTATCTTCAGCCGCCGCCATCGGGACACCCACCCTTTCAGGCCCCCAACATAAAATATGTTCCGCTAACGGCGATCGCCAGTCCGGCCAGTCTCAGCAGTCTGGTCCCCTTCCGGCTGTGCACAGCCATATACCCCGTCACGGCCCCGAGGATATGCAACCCCGCTGTTGCAGCGCAAAATCCGAGAGCATACATGGCGGGTTCTGCAAGGCGAGGCATTTCGGTGCCGTGAGCATGGCCGTGGAAGAGGGCAAAGAATCCGACAAAGCCCATCGCAACGGAGACCGGTAGTTTCCTCGCTGCCGCAAGGGCGCTGCCGAGGGCCAGGACAGAGAAGGCTATCCACAATTCTACCATCGGCAGTGCAATGCCCTTCATGCCGAGGATGCCGCCCACAGACATGACCGTCACAAAAGTTGCCGGAACGGTCCATATCGCCCTTCCCCCCATCTGTGCGCTGAGGAAACCCACGGTGACCATGGCAAGGAGGTGGTCAAAGCCGAAGACGGGATGATTCAATCCCGAAACAAAACCGCTGTCGCCGGCATTTCCATGAGCTCCGGCAATTCCGGGGATCAACACCATAACCGTGGTACCCAGGAACATATGTATCATTCGTTTATCCCATTTCATCGTCGGGGCCCCCTTTACGTAAGGTTAATGGAACATGTGTTCCCACGCTGTTTCTGTCCCTACACAGCCAATACCGCATGAGGGGCATTGGCTATTTTTGACAACACGGATCCGAACTCTCCCTTCCTCAGGACGTGCTCTGTGAGTTCGCTCTTTATGGACGTAATATCTGCCCGGCTGCGTATGAAGCGAGTGAGGATGCCGGCGTAGTCTATTTGGCTCACAAGCACGGCTCCTACAAGCCTGTTTCCCTCAAATACGAGTTTTCTGTATACTTTTCCTTTTCGAAAGGCCTTTACTTCATGGCTTTCACTGGTTTGGTTCGTGATGCCCATTGTCATGACGGGAAGGCCGTAGACTTCAACGGAGTTCATTCCCATGCCGCCCGCGTAAGCGCGCTGACCACCAGCCATGTTGTAGCCCGCTACTCGCCCCTGTTCGTACGCAAGGGGCACGATGGCGATCACCGAATCTCTGTTGTTGAGTATATCCGAGGCTTCGGCCACATCTCCTGCCGCGTAAATATTGTTGATACTCGTCATCATCCACTTGTCAACAACTATGCCTCTGTTTACGCGGACGGGAGTGTTCTTCACAATATCCATATTGGGCCTGACCCCAATGGCGATAATAAGGATCTCGCACTCAAGTTTTTTGTTGTTATCGAGGATTATTCCGCAGACATTCCCCTTCCCATCGGATAGTATTTCCTTCGCGGTATGACCTGCGATCAATTTGATACCGTTGTCTCTGAGTTGTCTGTTCACTATCGCGCCCGAGACTTCATCGAGCGCCACTGCCAGAATCCTCGGCCCAAGTTCAACAATTGTCACCTCCAATCCCAGGTCATTGATTCCCTCGGCGGCTTTGAGACCTATGAGCCCTCCGCCGATGACCACTGCCTTCTTCTTCCCATGGGCAACTTTTTTTATTTTCTTCGCATCGTCCCACTTGGTAAAACTGAAGACGTTGTGCGCTTCAAGACCCTTTATAGGGGGGATAAAAGGCTGGCCCCCCGTACCGATCAGAAGCCTGTCGTATACGAAGACCGTTCCGTCCTCAAGGGATATTTGCCGACGCGCGCTGCTGATGTTTACGACCTTTTTCCCCAAGATGAGCCTTACATTGTTCTTTTTATAGAAACCGGCCGACCGATAGTACATGTCCTTCGATGCGACGTGACCGCCCAGATTATAGGAAATAAGGGGTCTCGCATAGGCGAGATACGGCTCGTCGGATATCATCGTGATATCACCTTCACGGTCACGTTCCCTGATTCCTTCTACAGCCCCCACTCCCGCATATGAGTTACCGACGATCACGTACTTCATTTTACCGGCGTATCCTCCCTTTCTCCTGTCAAAAACCTTGCTGCCGCCTTTTTCCTCACCGCACTCGAAAGGTCGTGAACATCGCTGTGGCCAAGGATTCCCCTCTCGCATGCGGCCACACAGGCCGGGACCTCCCTATCGGGGCATCCCTCGCATTTCAGGGCAATGTGCTCGCCCTCCACCCTTTCAATCGCGCCGAAAGGACAATTCATGATGCACATCCAGCACCCGATGCAGCGGCTGTAATCAGTGACAACCCGTCCCTTTCCATTCCTGTGCCTGCTGCCCGACATGCAGGCGGTGGCGCAGGGGGCGTCTTCGCAGTTCCGGCAGATGACCGGGACATACGCGTTCCCGTTCCTGAGGAGCTTTATGCCGGCGATCTTTTTCATGCCCCTGCCTTGTTTCTTCGGGGCCGCCCTAAGGCATGCCTCAATGCATTTCCCGCATCCGTCGCAAACCCCGGGGCCAAGGGTCACCTTTCCCGTCTTTCTCGGCATTTATTTCAATGACTCCAGATACGTTGCAAGGTCCAGAAACATCTTCTCTGTCAGCTTATCGAACTTCGGCATATTCTCCGGATGTTTCAGATGGGTGGCTGAGGGATCGGCGAGGTTCTTTATCTGCCATTCGATCCCCCTCTTCCTGGCGCTTTCATTTGTCAGGTCAGGGCCGGTGTTCCCGCCTTCGTTGCCGATCTTGTGGCAGTAATAACACCTCATTTTGTTATACAGGAGCTTCCCGTTCTCGGGAGAACCCGTCTTTTCTTTCGTTGCCGCCCATGCCTCTGCCCCCCAGAGAACTGTCACCGAAACCGCGACCATAACCAGAAACTTAAGGGTGTTCATTGCTTCCTCCTCTTTTGTGGTATATTTTTTTGAGGCCTGCGTTATTTTTTCTTTTTGCCCCAGGGGCAGACCGACATGCAGACGCCGCATATGGGATAGCCGACCCCCGATATGTTCTTGAATTTCAGCCAGAGCGTATCCCGGCACCTGGGGAAATCGAGCACCTCTTCCCTGGGAGGCGGAATGCCGTCAAAACTCAACCCTCTGATGGCCTTTGCAGGACATGCCTTTACGCACTCCTCACATGTCCCACACCTGCTCTTCATAGGCGTGTCCGGGGTGAGCGGCATGTTGGTGATGACCGAGGCATGCCTGAATCTCGGTCCCATTTCCGGGTTCACAATGAGCAGGCTCTTCCCGAACCATCCCAGTCCCGCAGCTCTCGCCACCGCCTTGCTCGGCAGGGTTGAGGAAGTGAGAGGTCCCCAATCCAGTTCCTTCGCCGCCTTCGTATCCAATTTTTCAGCGATGCTTGCGGCTTCAGAGGCAGGCACCGGTATGGCGTCATATCCAGCATGAATTATTTCACGCGCCAGATCGAAGGTAATAAGGTCAAGCAGGGTGTTTGCCATTCTATGGACATGGGCATAGGACGGTGTGGGCCTGTCCTCTATGCGGTCCAACACACTGTCGTTGAGGCGCACTCCCACGCTTACGGCCATGGTAAAGCCCTCAAGAAGGTTCGCGGGCTTCGTGGGTATCCCCCTGAGGAGGCCCAGATCCGCGATCCCGATGATGTCCGCTCCCTTTTCAACGGCGCTTTTTTTTATCCTTAGCGTTGCCTGTATTCCGCGTATCAGGTCCAATATTCACTCCATATTAGGACGAAGTTGGCAGGTAACGGCATGAGCAAGAAGTTCTTCGTCATGGGCTTGTTTTATCCGTCCCATCTCCCGGTAAACCCCGGACAGGAGGAGATGGACTTCGGGATAATCCGGTCTGAGACGAATGGCTTTCCTGTAATATCTGGCCGCCCCGTATTTCCTTCCCATTTCGGAATAGAGGGTCCCGAGGTTGATATAATTTTCGGCATCTCCCGGTCTCAGCCGTGCTACTTTCTTCAGGATGCGCTCCGCTTCCTTCAGGCGGCCTGACTTCCTGTAGAGCCTGCCGAGGTTGTTCAGCGCCGGCAGATAATCAGGCCTGAGCGTGACCGCCCTGCGAAAGTTCTCTTCGGCCTGCACCACGTTCTCCTTTGAACTCAAAGAGCTGCCCGAGGTTGTTGTAGATCTCGGGCTGCTTATGCATCTTTCTGAGAAGGTCCTGATACAGAGGGATCGCCTCTTCGGCCCGCCCGACGGAGGAGAAGGCAAAGGCCAGGTGATAGAGATACCGGGGATTAGCGCGGTCCAGCCGCACCGCCTCTTTCCACAGCCCGGCAGCCCGCTCCAGGTCCAGCTTCTTATAAAAGACCAGGGCCAGGTTGTGGCGGAGCGGCGCGGAACCAGGGTTTGTTCTTATGGCTTCAGAGAAAAGCCTTTCCGCCTCGCCGTAATCTCCGCGTCCCAGGGCCTTTATCCCGTCTTTGTTCAGGGCGGTCGAAAGTCCCCCCGGGGAGGAAAGGGAAACAGGTTCCAGCGGGAAAAGGAAAGGCCTCGCTCCGCCGTACATCTTCTTCCAGTAAGCCTGGTCCCGTGCCGTCCAGTCATTGCATGCATGGACGTCAAAGGCATGCAGAGAGAATGTGAGGAGCAGCGCGACCAGCGCCAGGGTTGTCATCGTGTTCATTTTGCACCTCATCGCGTCATTTCACCTCGAAGTAGCTGTAGAGCCTTTCGAGGGCAGCCCCGAAGAGGATCTTCGCCAATCTGCCCTTCTGTTCCCTGGCCATGGCCACCGCCCTGTAGCTGCCTTTCTTCAGTCTGCCCCTGTCTGTCGCCTTCTCCTGCATCACGGCCTTCTTAAGGTCGAATACAAAGTCCAGCCACTCATCGGGCTTGAGAAGGACCGTGCTGCACTTCTCCTCGGAGACCGCGGTGTAGGTGCCTCCGGAGAGCCCTTCTACCCAGAAGCAGACCTTCAGCTCCTTCATCTCCGCGCTCCTGTTGGCGTGAGCGCCGTTATGGATCCTGAGATAGAAGGTTTCCTTCGAGTCATCGGCCCAGAATCTCGGCTCCATGTTCCAATGTGCCAGGGCCGGAGCCGAGTGGAACAAGACTCCGAGGAGCGCGGCAACACACAGCCCTGTGACATACGGGTAACGCATATCAGTGTCTTATGAGATCAGCGAGATGAGTCCTGTATTCGATGAATTCAGGACTTGTCCTCTCCCTCGGATGCGGCAGGTTTATGTTTACCACTTCCCTGATCTGGCCGGGTCTTGCGCTGAAGACAATGACTCTGTTGGCCAGATAGGCAGCCTCCTCGATATCATGGGTGACAAAAACTATGGTCTGCTCTATGCTCTGCCATATCCTTATGAGATGGTCCTGGAGGTTGTTCCTTGTCTGGGCATCCAGCGCGCCGAAGGGCTCGTCCATCAGGAGAACTTCGGGATGGTTCACGATCGCCCTGCCCACGGCGACCCTCTGGAGCATTCCCCCCGAAAGCGTCCTCGGGTATGACTTCTCGAAGCCGGTGAGCTGAATGAGATCTATCGTCTTCGTCACCTGTTTCTTCCTCTCCTCACTTTCCACTCCCTGAAGTCTTGGACCGAGGCTTATATTGCTTTCGACCGTGAGCCATGGGAAGACCGCCCGCTCGCTCTGGAACACCATGGCCCTCTGGGGGTGCGGGCCATCTATGCACACGCCTTTGCACTTTGCCACGCCGTTGGAGGGAGATTCAAAGCCCGCCAGTATCCTCAGAAGGGTGCTCTTCCCGCAGCCGCTCGGGCCGAGGAACGCGACGAATTCCCCGTGGTCGATGTTCAGGGTCACGTCCTTGAGCGCCACCAGCTCACAGGGTTTCTTTCTTGAAAAGAAGCGTTTCTTTTCGGTGATCACCGTCTCCCCGTGGGTCGTGTAAACATAGAAGGATTTGGAGACGTTCTCTATCTCCATGACGTGCCGTCCGTTGTGGATGGTCTTGCTCCGGGGACCGGAAATCCGCTCGATATTTTTCTTCATCATTGCTACCTCCCTGTTCTCTTCAATAGACGTTTCCATCATTGCCACCTCACAATCGCCTGTTCTGTTTTCCGTAAAATAGTGTCGAAGAGTATCCCGAGCATGCAGATCACCACCATCCCCCCCAGGACCGTCGGAGTATCAAGGAGGTTCCTCGCGTCTTCGATCATCCATCCAAGCCCGGCATCCACCGCTACCAGCTCTGCGGTTACAAGGCATACCCAGCCAATGCCGAAGCCGATCCTTATCCCGGTAAAGATGGTGGGGAACGCCGACGGCAGCATCACCCTTCCGTAGACGTCCATCCTCTTTCCGCCGAGGGTAAGTATCGATTCGACATGTATCTGCTGTGTATTCCTGATGCCGCGAATTGTATTCAGGAGGATCGGGAAGAAAGATCCAAGCCAGATTATGTATATCGCCGGCGGGTTACCGATCCCGAACCACAGGATCGCAAAGGGCAGCCACGCCGGAGGAGGTATCACTCTGATAAGATTCAGAAGGGGATCAATATAGTCTGAAATCCTGCGGAAATTGGCGATGAGGAACCCGAGCGGTATCCCGGTGAGAATGGCAAGGAAAAAGGCGATGAAGAGCCGCTGTAGCGATGCTATGATATGTATCTGCAGATAGTGCTTTGCCCAGTGGCCCTCCAGCTTTGCTATCACCGTCGTGGGCGGAGGGAGAAGGACCGACCTGACAAAATGTGTATATACGATCATCTCCCAGCAAATCAGGACAACCCCAACCGAAGTCAATGCGCGGACAAGAACGATCGGAATCACTTTCGGAAACCTGGACTTCAGAAGATGGAGAATAGCTATCGCGATCGCCACTCCGATCGCGAAGTGGAGTGGGTTGTAGACCTCCCCTACCTTGAACTCCTTCTCCATAGGCCTGTTCCAGGTGTCAACAGGCCCTCCTTTCTGGTCGTACACCTGTTCTGCCCCATAGGTCACTGCGACCTGCACCACCAGGAACCCCAGGGCCAAGGCCATGACCACGGCCAGTACACATATCTTTTTCCTGAACTCCATTAATGTTACCTCCCCTCGTTACAGAGTATTTTTTTGTTTATTTTTGTGATGTCCGACTCAACCTGAAGAAAAACACCTCCTCTTCTAAGGATGAAAAACCTTTCGATCTTCTTTAGGAAAATATCCATGGTAAGCCCCAGGGCACATACCGTCGTCATTCCTACAAACACCGTGGGCGTTTCGAGCCGGTTCCTCGCGCCTTCGATCATAAAACCGAGTCCGCTGTCCGCAGCAACGATCTCCGCACTCACCAGGACAAGCCAGCCGATGCCGAAGCCGATCCTTATACCGGTGAGAATAGTGGGCAGAGCGGAAGGGATGATCACATGCCTTAAGACATCCATGCTGTTCCCTCCCAGCGTCTGTATCACCTCAATGTGAAGTTTTTCCGCCTCCCTCACGCCCTGCACGGTGTTCAGAAGGATGGGGAAGAAAGATCCGAGGGCTATCACAAAAACAGCAGGACCCTCCCCGATCCCGAGCAGGATGATGGCGAAGGGCAAGATGGCAGGAGCAGGGACCATCCTCATAAAATTCAAGGGAGGGGCCAACCAGTCATATGCCTTTTTGAAAAGACCGAGCATAATACCAACGGGAACAGCAATGACAAGGGCAAGAGAAAACCCCGCCAGAAACCTGCTCATGGTAGCGATGATGTTTGCCTGCAAATACCCTTTCTTCAGGAAATAGACTGTCTTTGTGATGATGACCGACGGAGGCGCGAGGAGCATGCTCCTGAAGATCCCGAGGTAGAGGGTCCCCTCCCAGAGAAGGAGGAAGAGCGACCACACCACGAAGGTCCCGTAAAGCTCCCTGGAGATTGCATGTTCCGCATAATATCGGGAAAGCGTTGCCAGCAGCAGCACCGCCGAAACAGCAGCTATAAAGAAGAGTGGATGAATCGTACACCTCCCTGAAATACTCCCTGTCTGTTCCAGTTCCAGTAATTCATGACCATCCCTGCACAAGTCCATCGAACTTTTTCAGGATGAGATCGGTTATTGTCCCGAGCATGCCCACCACGATTATGCCGCTCAGGACCGTAGTCGTATCGAGAAGGATTCTCGAGTCCTGGATCATCCATCCCAGTCCGGCTCCGATATCCACGGAGGCCAGTTCGGCAGTGATCACCGTTATCCACCCGATTCCAAGCCCTATCCTCGCCCCTGTCAATATGTGGTGATAGGCTACCGGCAGGATTACCTCCATAAGCACGTCAAACTTGTCTCCTCCAAAAGTCAAAACCGTTTCTACCTGAACCGGTTCGGCCTTGTTCACCCCATTCACCGTATTCATAAAGATGGGGAAAAAAACCCCGAGCCATATGATGAATATCGCAGAGGCATAACCGATACCGAACCACAATATCGCAAGAGAGAGCCACGCAGGCGCCGGAATCATACGGACCGCATTGATCAGGGACTCAATGGGTGAAAAACGTTTCGAAAAATAGCTCACTAAAATGCCGAGCGTGACTGCACTGAGAAGGGCCAGAACAAATGCATATGCCAGCCTGAAAAGCGTTGAACCTATCTGGGGCTGGAGGAACCCTATCGACCAGAGATATACGATATTCGAAAAAAACTTTGTGGGTGGCGGCAAAAGCACGGGACTCAGGAGCTTTAGTAACGACAACATTTCCCAGACAAAGAGGAGAACCGCTTGCCACGATGAAGCCCTTCAGCAAAGAGGAGGAGACCAACCCGGGAAAGAGGCGTCGTGCGACAGCAAGGACTACACATAAGAAGAGTAATATGAGGATGAAGAACGGTGAAGCGATGATATCTCCGCTTTCCATTTCTGGAAAAATATTGCCATGCATCAGGGTGCCCCTTTTATAAGGTATATATTTTATTAATTACGAATATCAAGGAAGGATCCCCAGCCCGGGGACCCCTCCCTGACACATCCTACAGTCCCAGCTCCGGCAGAGATGAAAGCCCCATCTCTTTCAGCGCCAATTTCTGGAATCTGTCGTTCAGACCGTCTTTCTGGAACACTGCCTTCTCGATTATCCCGAGGGCCTTCGTCGCCTCGGCAAACTTCTGCGACCCTTCAGGGTCGAGGCTGAGGTTGAGCCTCTGCCGTTTTTCTCTGAAGACCGTTGCGATCTCCTTTTCATCGATGCCGCACCATTTTGCATTCGCCCTGACGTTGTCATCAAAGTTCTTCGCGATATGCATGTAGCCCTTTATGTGGGCCTTCATGACCTTCGTCGCAACCTCCACGTTCTTGTTCGCCCAGTCTGTGCCGAACGCCATCCGGCAGCATACGTGTCTCGGCCAAATATCCTTCGAAAAGATCGCCGGCCTGCCGTATTTTGTCGCCTCTGCATGGGTCGCCCAAGGCTCCCAGAGTATCGCGCAATCAAGGTCACCCTTTTCGAGCCCCGTGAGGATGTCCTGGTTGTGGGTGAAGTTTCTCACTGTGGCGTCCTTGAAGGGATCTATGCCTGCCTCCAACATCTTGTACCGCACAACGATATCAGCGGTCGCGGCCCTGATCGTGCCTATCTTTTTACCGCGCAGGTCCTTCACTGTCTTGATGTCCGAAGGCCGGTTCATCGGCACCACCACTGCCGAAGACTCCATGGCAGAACCCGAAACTATGTTCATGGGCACGTCCCTGGTTACCATGCCTATGGACGGGCTTGAGCCCAGATATGCGACCTGAATCGCTCCGGTAATACAGGCAGAACCGATCTCCCCGGACCCCTGGAAGAGAACCGGCTTGACGTCGAGTCCTTCATCCTTGTAAAAGCCCTGTTCAAGGGCCACAAAGAGGGGGGCATGATGCGTCGCCTTCAGATATCCGATCTTGATCTCTTCCTTGGCCAGGGATTTCTTGACAAAAGGCCCAATAAATGACCCGCCCAGGACAAATGCCCCAGTGGCCACCATTGAGGCTTTCACAAAATCCCGTCTGTTCAGCTTTTTGTCCATTCTTCCTCCTTCTTCCTTTTTGAGAGTAAGAGTTGGACGTCTTAATCCGTCCAATGCGCCTCTTTACTCATACTCTTATGCGTTGTATACGAGCTCGGTCTTTACATTTACCGTTTTACAAATCGTCAATCCCACGGGCGAGAACTGTACGACACGGTCGAAGACCTTCTTGATCGCTTCCTTGCTCGCGTCGCTCTTGATGTGCACTTTGGCCTTCACGGTATGGTAGCCGGGAAGGTCCTTCAGCCCTTCAAGACCCGAGAGACGGAGAAAACCCGGCAGATCGATGTGGCCTTCCAGATCAATCTCGATGCTCTTTAATTGTATCCCCTCTAAGGCAGCATTGAGACTCAATCCAACTGTCAGGCAGGCCCCATAGCAAGCAAGAATTGTTTCATGGGGGCTTATCGCCGTATCAGTACCTGCTACAGCCTCAGGCTCATCAAAGTTCAGAGTGAAGTTCCTGAGCTTGGCCTCAGACTTCAGTCCGCCTTTCCATTTTGTTTTTGCGGTCCATATCGTCGCCCCTTTCTTGGGATCATCCTTAACGGCATTGACCGTAGCTTTGAACACCTCAAGATCGACATCATTAACCATTTTGGTTCCAACAGCCATGTTTGTTACCTCCTCTTTTTTTGTTTACCATTCGTAACCCCTGCCTTTCACTGCACTTGCGCCTCGTACCTCCACCTCCTTTCAGGGAAAGAAAACGTTTGGTTTCAGTGTCGGATTCACAACCGCTGCGATCCTTCCTATTGAACGAACGCTGTACTTCTTCCTTATCAGCTTCGACAACTCTTGCAGATCACCGTAATACATCGCCTCGGAGGGACAGTTCTGAACGCACGCAGGTATCCCGCCTTTGGATGTCCTGTGAATGCAGAGGGTGCATTTCTGCATCTTCAGGTCCTCACCCATTTGAGGCGCTCCGAAGGGGCACGCCCTGAAGCATTCAACGCACCCAATACATAAATCCTTGTTCACCAGCACAATGCCGTCTTCTTCTCTTTTTGATATAGCCTTCGTGGGGCAGACCCTCAGGCACGCAGGGGAACCGCAGTGCATGCACGCCATGGGTTTCCAGTGAATCTTCCATTCACCCGCCACCTTGCTTTCGACCTCCATAACCTGTATCCACTTGGGGCCGGGAGGAACGCCGTTTTCGGCCTTGCACGCTGTTTCACACGCGTGGCAGCCCACGCACCGGAATGTGTCGACAAATATCGCCTTGTGGTGGTTATGCATGGACCCCCTCCTTTTTTATCTGCACCAGACAGTTGAAATAGGCAATGGTGTGCCCGTCCCGCTCAAAGTCATACTCCTCCATAATCCCGGCCCCCACGTCCCTGGGCCCTCCTATCAGTTGTTCAAGCAGGACATTGGCGCTCCCGTTGCTCTTTACCCATATACCGCTGTTCACCTCACATACGCCTGCCTTTATCCTGTTCGTCATCTTTGCGATCACCGATATCTCTCCCCTGTCATTGAAAACCTTCACCCTGTCACCGTTCTCTATTCCGCGGTCCACCGCATCCTTTTCGTTGATGAAGATGCTGGGGGGACCTTCTATCTCCTGAATCTCTTCTATGTTGAACCACTGGCTGTGGGTCCTGTAGGGTGCATGCTGGGAGATGAGCATGAGAGGATATTTCTTGTAGAGGTCCGGACGGCTGACGGGACTCTCTGCAGTCTCCTCAAAATGAGGTACAGGATGCCAGTCCCCGGCATATTTTTTCCCCTTTTCGACCATTCCCGTTGAATAGAGCTCCACCTTTCCGGTTGGGGTATCGAATACCCTGTCGCTCCAGGGGATGCGGGGAGCATACTTTTCCGGAACCCTTATGGGATCGTTGGAAGCAAGGGCATTCTTTATCGTGCTATGGCTGATATCGTCGGCAAGGAACTCCCTGATCCAGTCAAGCCCTGTATACTCCTTGGGGAAGAACTTTTCGTATCCCATTCTCCGCCCCAGTTCACACCAGAAGTCGATGTCTGGCTTCGACTCAAAGAGAGGTTCTATCACGGGCATCTGGAGTTGGAGATAGGGATGCCAGTAGGAAGGATGAACTCCCCACTGCTCAAACGTATCGCTCGCGGGAAGGACCAGGTCCGCCCAGTCCGTGTCATCAGTCATGAAGAGTTCCATGCTTACGAAGAGCTCGAGTTTCTTGATGGCTTCCGTCATCCGGTGGACATTCGGATGCTGGCTGATGAGTCCTCCTCTCCAGGAGATGACCGCCTTGAGCGGAGGGTCCTTCGCTTCCCTCAGCGCAGGGCCGAAGGTGCTTATGTTGATGAGCCTTCTCCTCAGGGTTTTGTGCGGAGCGCCCCTCGGATACATCACCCTCTCGAAGTTAAGAATCCCCTTATAGGCGAGCAGGTCGAAGTAATTGCAGCTCGCTCCCTCTTTGCCGACATGGCCACATACGGCCGCCAGACAGGAATAGGCCCTCTGGGTCTGATGCCCGTTCGTGTAACGCTGATGTCCCCATCCCGTCTCCATGTGAGAATGGTACGTTGCGTAAATCTCCGCCGCCTTCGCAATCTTTTCGGGTTCAACCCCTGTGACCTTAGCGGCTCTTTCCAACGTCCATTTGGATATTCCCTTCATCAATTCATCAAAGCCGTAGGTATAATTTGCGATGAACTCCTTGTCGTGGAGGTCTTTCTTCACGATATGGTTGATCATCGCAAGGACCATGGCTGCATCGGTCCCGGGTCTCGGCTGAAGGAACAGATCCGCCTTTGCGGCAATGGGGGTAAGATAGGAATCGATAACGATAAGGTATGCCCCGCGTTCCAGCGCATCCCACAGGAACGGCAGAGAATGGACGTTGGTGAAGGAAGAATTATGGCCCACAATCATTATCACCTCAGCCTTCTTTGACCATAGCTCTATGCTCTGGGTATGCTGCGTGCCCGTGGTAAACGTGGCGCCGGCAAGACCGCTCAGTATGCAGAAACTCCCCACGAGCTTGGATGAGCCAAACAGGTTCAGGAAACGGCCGGAAAGTGTCTTTGCGAGGAACTCCCTGTTGCCGCTGTACACGTATTCCACGAGGGACTCTCCGCCCCATTTCTTCTTGCAGTAATCAAGTTTGTCCACAAGAAAATCATAGGCCTCATCCCAGCTCACCCGCTTGAAATCACCCTTCCCTCTTTTGCCGACCCTCATCAGTGGATATTTGATCCGGTCTTTATGGTACGTTCTCTGCACATAAGTATTTGCCTTGACACAGAGATGGCCTCTGGTGATGGGGTGGTCGGGATCGCCCTCGACCTTGAGCATCCTGCCGTCTTTCACGTAGGCAACGACACCGCAGGTATCAAAGCAGTTTCTCGGGCAGATGGTCTTTACCACCTTATCCACCCTCATCGTGCTACCGTTGACCGTGGTAGTAAGTGCCGGAACAGCTTTTCTCATCTGGTCCCTCCCCTGTGTATTCAAATTTTTATTCATTTTCTCTTACGAGAGTGTTGCACTCTTCTACTATTTTATAGCCGAAGTTCACATCCGGAGAACCCTCAAGGGTCGCCTTAACGGTGCAGTATTTCTCCATAGAGAGCTCAATCGCCCTTTTTACCGCAGTTTCAGAAAGGTTATTCCCTTTTACAATGAATTCTATGGTGATCGTCGTAAACCTTTTGGGCCATTCGTCCTCCTTGTCGCCCTTCACGACGATCTCAAAACCTGTCAGGTCCTGCTTTTTCTTCCTGAGGATCGAGAGCACCGCCATACCTGAACAACTGCCGAGCCCTATCAGGAGAAGATCGGTCGGCATGAGACCGGCGTTTTTCCCTCCGCCCTCGTTATCACCGTCCATGAATACCACATGCCCCGATGAAGCCTCCCCGACAAACTGAACCCCATCGAGATATCTCACCCTTGCTTCAACCATATCTGATCCTCCTTGGCTTATGCGGTTCGTTAAGGTTTCTTGATTACGGAAGGAGCAACTTCCGTACCACAACACAGTGCGGCTCTGAAAGTCTGCTCTTCGACGATGATTAATTTTCTCTCATAAGGGTGCGGAAAAACAGGCCGCAGTAAGCCTCATGTCCGTCTGCGAGTGAGGGAAAATTCTATTCCCGAGTCCAGAATAGAGAATACATGTCCCGCGATAAACCCGGCTGATTGATATTCCTCTCTTCCCCTGGGCGTGAAACCAGGCTTTTTGGAGCAAGAAGCATGGTAAAATGCGGTACCTTTCCGGGGGCCGGTGTTTTTTTTAGGGAGGAAATGGGAACAAGGTCTTAATATAGGAGGAAAAATACAGCTACTGCATTATGCATTACGCCTCGATGTCGTACTTTTTCAGCTTCCTCCACAACGTCGTGACGTCTAAGCCGAGAAGACGCGAAGCCTTGCTCTTGTTGCCGCGCACAAGACCAAGAACCTTCAGAATGTGTTCCCTTTCAATGCTTTCAAGGGACCAGAATTTCCGTACGTCATTGTAGTGCGTGGCGATATCGATGGGAAGGTCCTTCTTCTGGATCTCATCAGTTCCAGTAATCACGACTGCCCTCTCTATCGTGTTCTCAAGTTCCCGTATGTTTCCTGGCCATGAATGGTTTATAAGGATATCTACTGCCTCTTCCGAAATCCTTCTGATATTCTTCCCCATCTTATTTGAGTATTTATTTATGAAATATCTGATAAGTAAAGGGATATCTTCTATCCTCTCTTTGAGTGGCGGAAGTTCAATTTTAATCACATTCAAGCGGTAATAAAGGTCTTCCCTGAAATCCTTTGCCTTGACGGCTGCTTCGAGATCCTGGTTTGTGGCGGCGATCATCCTCACATCAACCGTCAGAGGCTGTGTACTGCCGACTTTGAAAAAAGTCTTATCCTGCAAAACCCTTAATAGTTTTACCTGCAGGTTCTTGCTCATCGCCTCTACTTCATCGAGGAAGATGGTCCCGCCGTCTGCAGCCTCGAAAAGACCCTTCTTGTCGGTATAAGCACCGGTAAAGGCCCCTTTACGGTATCCAAAGAGTTCGGACTCCAGCAGATTCTCCGGGATCGCCGCACAATTTACAGCAAAGAAGGGCTTGTCTCTTCTGATGCTGTTATAGTGTATTGCCCTGGCAATAAGTTCTTTGCCGGTGCCGCTTTCTCCGTAAATCAGAATGCTCGACGGGACATCGGTCACTTTCCGTACCATGCTGAGAACCTCCAGCATCTTTGGGCTGTTCGCAATTATGCCCTCAAAGGAGCAGTACCGCAGATTCTCTTCGGCATTCCTTTTTGTATTCTCAAATAACCGGGCGTTCTCTATAGCAAGACTGATGGGGACGGTGGCGGCTCTTAAGATATCAATAAGATCATCATCGGGAGTATAAGGAGCAAAGGTAATGACACACAGAACGCCGACAACTTTCTCCTTTGACTTCAAAGGGAGACCCGCGTAAAACTCTATTCCGGCCTTCTTTTGTGATTCGCGGGTAAACCGTGGGTCCTCGGACGCCTTCTCAGGGATAATAATCTCTCTATTGCATTCTGCAATATTTCCGCACATGCATTCGCCAACCTTAACCTTGTTTTCGCAGATATCCCTCACGACGTCGTCAGAAAGATTCTGATAGGAGACCGGGATCATCTCGAGTGTCTCATTATTGATGACAAATATTACTGCTGAGTCGACCCCCATGAAGGTGATGATTTTCCCAAGAACATCGTCAAGAATTGTCTTAAGATCGAGGGACTTGCCTACGGTGAGGGCGATATCGTAAAGAATGGAAAGTTTCTTGTTCTGTCTTTCCAGAGTCTCCGGTAAGGAAAGAAACTCGCTCATAGTTCTATTTTAACATCCTTGGCATTTTTTTTGCAGTCACCTATGGTGACGTATAACGAGAGTCAATTAAGATACGGGAGGAAGTTATGGACGAGATGAAAGCAGATGTGATTTTGGACGTCAAGGGGCTAACCTGTCCCATGCCGGTGTTGAAAACGAAGAAGGCGATCGACGGAATGGGCTCGGGCCAGACCCTTGAGGTAATAGCCACAGACCCTGCATCAAAAGCTGATATCCCCGCTTTTCTGGGCAGATTGGGGCATGAGCTTGTCGAGGCAGATGAAAGGGACGGGATATTCTCTTTCTTAATAAAGAAGAACGGTGATGTCCCGAGAAGCTAGGGCAATGCATTTCAGGCATATCATCAAGCGTGTTGACAATGGACCATGTTCGCACATTGCGTCTCTTGTTGGAGAATCGCTGAGGGTTCACGGACATTGCCGTCCCGGGGAGGATATTTTTTGAGGGGCGCTATGCAATTATTCCATAACGGATCAATTGAGTGGTGTGAGTGGTGGTATGGACATTAAATCAAAGCTCTGGACGGGTGTTGACGGAAAGCCCGTCCCGCAAGAGCATTCCTGAAAAAGTTTGAAGCGTTCGAACATGGTATAAATAGTTGATAACAAACTCAATGACATATTCAAGGCGAATGATCTATAGAGGAGGTTTCTATGTGTGAGATGCCTCATGAAGACCACGGGCCCGGACTAAAGCAAATATCGGTGAAAGAGGCCGTGGGTACAGTCCTCGCCCATGACATTACAGAGATACGACCGGGAGAGTTCAAGGGACGCGCCTTCAGGAAAGGACATGTCATCAGGGAAGACGATGTCTGCCACCTCCAGCGGCTCGGCAAGGAACATCTCTTTGTGTTGAATATCCTCGATGACGAAATGCACGAAGACGATGCTGCATACGCCCTTGCTAACGCCCTCATGGGAGAAGGAGTGAAGATGAAGGGAGAGCCGAAAGAAGGGAAGATAACTATCATTGCTGAGAGAGATGGCCTCCTTAAGATCAATAAAGACGCGCTCCTCGCATTCAATATGCTCGGTGATGTCATGTGCGCAACCCTTCGTAGTAACATGGTTGTGAAAAAGGGACAGATCGTTGCCGGTACCAGAGCGATACCGCTGATAGTAAGAAAAGATCTTGTGCAGGCAGCGGTTAGAATTGGTGTAGAGACCGGCAAGATTATTCAGGTCAAAGAGATCAGAAAGCCGAAGGCAGGCGTGGTAATCACGGGGAATGAAGTTTACTACGGCAAGATCCAGGATGCTTTTTCACCGGTTATAAGGAACAAGATAGAGGCTATCGGCGGTGAGATGATCGGCACATACTACGCGCCTGATGATGAATCATTTATCGAGGCGAGACTCAGAGAATTGATCCATGCCGGAGCAGATGTGCTCATTACAACTGGGGGCATGTCTGTTGATCCTGATGATGTGACCAGGTTTGCAATCAGGAATCTTGGAGTGGGAGATATCACTTACGGTTCAGCCGTGCTTCCAGGGGCCATGTTTCTTGTGGCCTATCTCGGAGAGATTCCCGTGCTCGGTATTCCGGCCTGCGGCATGTACGCAAAAACAACAATCTTTGACCTTATCCTTCCCAGAGTACTTGCTGGTGAGAGGATAGGGAGGAGGGAACTGGCGGAACTGGGGCATGGGGGACTATGTATGAAGTGTGATATCTGCAATTATCCGGTTTGTTCTTTTGGAAAATAGCGCGGAACGTTGATTTTTCGATCTGTGAATGTTTGTGTACCAGAACTTTTTATACTTGCACTGATCCGGAACCCTTTCGCAACACGGGTAATCCATAGTTATCAGAAATTGAAGCCGTTGAGGACAACGGACGTTCTCGTGCGGATTTCGGGCGAATGTGACACGTCGAATACTTGCGGCTACACCTCCGCCCTCTTTCCATGACCTCATTGGCTTTTTGCGCACTTCTTTCCCCCTCCCTTGATTGACAATCCACATTAAAGAAATATAATGAAACACAGGGAAAGAGAGATTAGCGTCCAGCTCTTCCGAAAAGACCGTTTTGAGAAAAGGAGGCATCTATGATCTCACTAAATGTGAATGGAAAACAGCATAAGGTCGATGTCAACCCAGAAACGCCGCTTCTTTGGGTAATCAGGGAAACGCTCGGACTGACCGGCACAAAATATGGCTGCGGAAAGTCGCTCTGCGGCGCCTGCACCGTTCTCATTGACGGAGAGGCCGTTCGTTCGTGCGTTACCCCTGTATCGTCTATCGGAAAGGGGAAGATCACAACGATCGAGGGTATCACTGATGGCCCGGTTCATCCGGTTCAAAAGGGATGGATCGCTGACGATGTGCCTCAGTGCGGCTACTGCCAGTCAGGTCAGATCATGCAGGCAGTGGCACTGTTGAAGAAGAAACCCGCGCCGAGTGATGCCGACATAGACGACGCAATGTCAGGTAACATCTGCCGCTGTGGCACGTATCAGAGGATTCGCAAGGCCATTCACACCGCTTCAAGGATAATGGCGGAAGGAGGCAGGAAATGAGCGAGATCATCAACGTTAGCCGTCGTGACTTCTTAAAGACCGGGGCGCTCGCTCGGGTCCGGACTGGTCATCGGCTTTTCCCTTCCTCTCCGTTATTCTCTTGCCGAAGGTGCAGCGCGGTCAACACCCTTTATGCCGAATGCCTTTATCCGCATCGGTACCGACAGCAAGGTGACTATCATCGTCAACAAATCAGAGATGGGTCAGGGGGTATACACTTCACTCCCGATGCTTATCGCTGAGGAACTGGAATGCGACTGGAAGTCGGTGCGAGTCGAGGCGGCCTCGGTCGATCCGGCTTACAACCATACCGAATGGGGCAGTATGCAGGGGACCGGCGGAAGTTCGAGCGTTCGTTCGACCTGGAACCAGTTCCGTAAGGCTGGAGCTGCGGCACGCGTGATGCTTCTTGAAGCGGCGGCGAAGACCTGGAAGGTTCATGCTGCGAGCTGCCGCGCCGAGAAGGGGTTTGTTATCCACGGTGCGACTGGAAGGAAGCTTGCCTATGGAAAGCTGGTAGGGAAAGCTGCGGGCATAAAGGCGCCCCAGGACGTTCCCTTGAAAGAGCCGAAGGACTTCAGTCTCATCGGCAAGGCAACAAGGCGTCTCGATACCCCGGAAAAGGTCAATGGAAAAGGGATCTTCGGTATCGATGCAAAGGTACCGGGAATGCTCACCGCTGTGGTCGTCCGGTCGCCTGTCTTCGGCGGCAAGGTGAAGAGTCTCAATGCCGATAAGGCCAGGACCGTGCCCGGTGTCAGGAATGTCGTTCAGGTCAATTCCGGGGTTGCGGTCGTTGCAGAGCATTTCTGGCAGGCAAAGCGCGGCCGCGATGTCCTGGAGGTGACATGGGACGAAGGGGACAATACAAAGCTCTCCAGCCCGGAGATGCGTGAGGAATACGCAAAACTTGCCAAGGGCCCCGGTTCTGTGGCAAAGAAAAAAGGCGAGCCTGAGCAGGCTATGGCAAACGCTGCGAAACAGATCACTGCGGAGTATGAAGTCCCCTATCTCGCCCATGCCACGATGGAGCCTCTGAACTGTCTCGTTGATCTGCGTGATGAGAGTTGTGAAATCTGGACCGGGACCCAGATGCAGACCAGTGACAGGAACGCCGCAGCAAAGATCGCGGGGTTGAAACCTGAGCAGGTGAAGCTTTACACCACGCTTCTTGGCGGTGGTTTTGGCCGCCGCGCAAACCCCTATTCGGATTTCGTTGCCGAAGCGGTGCACGTGGCGAAGGCAATAAGAAAACCGGTTAAGGTGATCTGGACCCGGGAGGACGATATGAAAGGAGGTTATTACCGTCCGATGTGGTATGACCGGATTGCGGCCGGACTTGATACCATCGGGAACCCCGTGGCCTGGCAGCACGCCATCGTGGGGCAATCAATCATAAGCGGAACTCCTTTTGAGAAGGCTATGTTGAAGGATGGCGTGGATGTAACTTCAGTAGAAGGCGCTCAGGACATTCCTTATGATATCCCCAATATCCTTGTCAGCCTGCATAGTCCAAAACTCGGCATACCGGTGCTATGGTGGCGCTCGGTGGGACACTCCCATACCGCCTTTGTCGTCGAGAGCTTTCTCGACGAAGTCGCGCACGCTGGGGGGAAAGATCCCTATGAGTTCCGCCGTGCATTGCTCAAGGAACATCCGCGCCACAGGAACGTACTCGAACTTGCTGCACAAAAAGCAGGATGGGGGACGCCGCTGCCGGAGGGGCGGGCGCGCGGTATCGCGGTGCATGAATCTTTTGGCAGTTTCGTTGCCCAGGTAGCTGAGGTTTCGGTTGGGCCTACGGGAGGCGTGCGCGTCCATAGAGTGGTTTGCGTCATAGACTGCGGGAGATTTGTAAATCCGGACACGATAGAGGCCCAGATGGAGTCCGGAATTGTTTTTGGCCTCACCGCTGCGCTCTACGGTGAGATCACTTTCAAAGACGGCCGGGTGGTGCAGGGCAATTTCGATGATTACCCGATGCTGCGCATGAACGAAATGCCTCGGGTGGAAGTATATGTGATGCCGAGTCAGGAACAGCCTCAGGGCGTGGGAGAGCCCGGCGTCCCCCCCATTGCCCCTGCAGTCTGTAACGCCATATTCGCTGCCACGGGAAAGCGTGTCCGGCGCCTGCCCATCCGTACTGAGGAATTGAAGAGGGCTTGAACATATGGAAATCTATGAGGAAGTGCTGCGTCTTAAGAAAGAGGGCAGGCCTTCTGCCCTCGCTACCATTGTCCAGTGCATCGGCTCATCCCCACAGAAGGAAGGGGCAAAAATGCTCGTAAGGGAGGACGGTTCCATCATAGGCACGCTTGGCGGCGGATGTATCGAGGCGGAGGTGATCCAGGCCGCACTCATGGCGATAAGGGATGGAACTTCCCAGACCATCCCCTTTGAACTCACAGAAAAAGAAGGCGGCCTCGTCTGCGGTGGCAAGGTGCTTGTGTACATCGAGCCTGTAATTCCGGAACCCCGCCTCATAGTCCTTGGCGCGGGACACGTCGGCAAGGCATTGTCGAAAATCGCGAGCTTCTCCGGTTTCAAAGTGACCGTGGTCGACGACCGACCGGAATATGCGAACAGGGAGTTTCTTCCAGATGCGGACGAGGTCATTGTTGCCAATTTTGAGGGCGTCTTCGAGAAAGCGGCTCTGGATAGGAGCGCATACATCGTGATTGCAACCCGGGGGCATAACCACGACTTGGATGCGCTGAAGGCTGCGTTGAGAACTGATGCGCGGTACGTCGGACTCATGGGAAGCAGGAGAAAAAAGGCCCTCATATTCAAGGCCTTGGAAAAGGAAGGATTCTCCGGGGACGACATCGGCAGGGTCATCATCCCTGTAGGGCTTCCCATAAGTTCCGTCACCCCCGAGGAGATTGCCGTGAGCATCATGGCACAAATCATCCAGCAGAGGAGAGAAAATGGACCAGCGCGTTTCGGCAATCCTTCTTGCAGCAGGCTCATCCCTGAGGATGGGCCTGCTGAAGCAGCTCCTGCCCATAAAGGATAGACCCGCCGTCAGACATTGTGCGGAAACCCTTATCTCTTCAGGAATCACGGACGTGGTCGTTGTCCTCGCTCCGTTCGGGCGAGCTATTAAAGGGGCGATCAATGACCTTCCGCTGAATATCGTCTTCAATGAAGATTCCGAAAGCGAGATGGCTGATTCGGTGCGGTCCGGTCTTCGCGGACTTGATCCTTCGTCCACAGGAATACTCATCTGCCTGTGCGATCATCCACTGGTGTCTTCGGAGACGGTAAAGACCCTCATCCGCTTTCATGGGGAATTCCCTGACTGGATCTTCGTCCCCGCATACAACGGGAAGAGGGGCCACCCCACGCTCTTTCCGGCAGCAGCGATAGCAGAAATGACGAAAGGAATCGCCTTGAGGGACGTGATACGCAAAAATCCGGAAAGGGTGCGCCAGGTCGACGTTGCTGACGAGGGGGTTGTTCTTGATATGGATACGATGGAGGATTACCGAATGATTTCCCGAAGAGCCCTCTCGTAGTTCTGCGTTCTTTCCTCAACATCGGCTTCGTAGGTGAAGTTGCGCGCCGTACGCACGACGCCACTGCATCCGACATCTTTCTTTAGGAAATATGCCGCTCCTTCAGCATCAGGGCTTGTACAAATAGAGAACGCGTGCGATAATAGTCCGATGGATATGGCACAGTTCCTCGGCTATTGCGAACAGCTGGAAAACAGGCAGGCCTTCATGTATGAGAAGCTGAGCCGTTCCTTTTCGTCCGACGAGAACGCATCCCATTTCTTCGGCAAGTTGGGCATGGATGAAACAGCTCATCTTGACGCAGTCCAGAAAATGAGGACAATGGCTGCGAAAGATCTTCACGCATTTACAGAGGTGAGAGTAGATACTGATGAAATAAAAAGGATCTTGGCCAGATCAAACTATGTTCTCCACCGCGAAACTTTCACTTGCCGAAGTCTTGAACCAATGCTGCTGGATTGAGAAGAACGTGGCTGAACTATATATTATCGCGGCGTTGCAGCAATCCAACCGCAAGACTGTTGAAGCCCTGATAGGCATCGGCGAGGTCTTTCGAGAACACTATATCTCTCTGTTTGATTACATTGAAAAAAGAGAGATCGCCATTGCTTTAGTGGACAGTGAGAAGAGGAGTCAGCTAAGAATTCCCTATAATGAGAACATCATGGTCAATGAAACAATGATGTTCAAGGCTGTCGATCTGAGCGAAGGAGGCATTTTCTTGATTGCCGGCAGATTTTTACAGCCCGGGAGCATCTTGCGCCTTGAACTCCCCATTAAGAACCGGAGGCTCAGCGTAAATGCGACAGTGAAGTTCAGCAGGAAGGGAGTTGGGGCCGGACTTAAATTCGTCAATCTGACTCCGGAACAAAAGAGCCTGATCAAGGAGCATATTGATACCGTTGCACGTACTTATTCCGTGAACGAGCTGGCCAAGAAGAAGATCCTGTTCATAAGAAATGTCCGATACCCGTCAAGCATCATGCATATGTATATCTCGAGTCTCATCGAGGGAGGCTTTTCCGTTCTGGATGTACAGGACATCTCTGAGGCCGTCCATCTGCTGGGCGAAAGACATCAGGTGAGGTTCATTATCTTGGCGGTCGCATCAGCTGATGATCCTAATTACACCCTTTTGTCATACATCAAAGAATTCAAGGAATATAAAGCGGTGCCTGTAATGGTAATCTCCTTGAACAGCAGTCCCGCCTTCGAAAAAATGGTTCTTGAGGCCGGCGCAGACCGATACCTGACAAAATTGTCAACTCCTCCCAACAAGCTTCTCGAAATACTGCAGGCCTACCCATAAAAAGGCCCGCAATGAAGAGGGAGGGGCGTAGGTGGCGCGCCGAATGCACGGACTAGAAGAGCACGACCTCCACGGTTTCCCCTTCTTCTATTCCTCTGGCCTGGGAAGGTACCACCACGGTGCCGTCAGCCATAACGAGGGTCCGTATCAGACCTGATTTCCCCAGCACAGGTTCCGCCCAGAGCTCCCCGTACCTCTCTTGCAGGGCAACCCTGATGTGTTCCTCCCTGCCTGCACCGGAAGAGACATTTCTCGCCATTCTCGCTTTCACCGTTCTCTGTTTCAGATATCCTTTCTCGCCGATACCGGTGAGCATTTCCAGCACAGGCCTTATGAAAAGATCGAAGCAGACCGTCACCGCAGCGGGATGGCCCGGCAGACCGTACACGGGTATGCCGTTCACGACCCCGCCTATGGTCGGCTTCCCCGGCTTCAGGGTAACCCCGTGAAAGATCACGCCGGGAGAACCGAGGCTGTCTATGACCTTAGCGGTCATATCCATCGTCCCCACAGAACTGCCCCCCGTAATAATAGCCACAGAGGATTCTTTCAGGGATTCCTCAAGGGCAGCCCGGATGTCGGCATACACGTCCCTGAATATGCCCTTCCTGAGGGGTATGCCTCCGCTCTCAAGGATCAGGCCCGCAAGATTGTATGAGTTGATGTCCCGCACCTGGCCCGGAAGAAGGGAGCTGCCTGCAGGCACGATCTCGTCGCCTGTCGAAATGATGGAGACCTTCGGTTTCTCATACACTGTCACTGCGGTGACACCGATACCGGCAAGCGCTGCAACGTCCTGGGGCCTGAGCCTGTGACCTCTCTTCAAAATGAGGTCGCCTTTCCTCACATCTTCACCTGCGGCAATGATATTCTCTCCCGGCGCCACAGGCTTCAGGACCTCTATCAGTCCTTGGTGTGCGCACTGCACATGCTCCAGCATCACCACGGCATCGCTGCCTTCCGGGACCATCCCGCCGGTGGGTATCTTTGCGGCCGTACCCCTTTTCACGGAGAATTCAGGCTTCTCTCCCATGAAAATCTCATGGGCGACGTTCAGATAGGCGGGGAGGCCCTCCGTTGCGCCGAAGGTATCTGCTGCCGCAACGGCAAAACCGTCAACAGTGGAACGGGGGAAGGAGGGAGATCCTCAGAAGAAAATATTTCGCCGGCCAGAACTCTGGTATAGGAGTTCTCCGATCGGCACAAGAAGCGAAGCTGGCTCTCTGAAGGTGGAATGTTCTGCCATGCGCCTCTGCGCCTCGCCCACGGAAATGGAGTTTTCTCTCCCCAGCATATCGCGCATGGTTCAAAAAAGAGAGCTCGAAGGTTCGGGGATTCGGGGGTTCAAATGAACACGTGGCAACCTAGCTGGCGGATGTTCACCATCGGACTCTGGTTGATGACATCAGAGTCCCTTCCCTTACAGAGGACGTCCACCATCCTGTCGACGGATTCTATCTGCAGACGCTGGATATTCTTCCGAGTGAGAGTCGTGGGGTCAACCGCATTCCGCTGGATGAAGTTGCCCAACCGTTCCTTGTTAAAACAGGACAGGAGCAGCATACCCCTGAATATCCTCTTGTTCGTCTTGAAGGAAAAAAAGGCACTCTCCAGGGACTGTTCGAGGAAGATGTCGTTCCTCGTCTGGACCTTCCGGTCAATGGTGATCGCCTGTATCCAGTACTTCTTGTCGATAATGCTGTCTGCACGCAATTCCACGAGCGTATGTCCTATGTTCCTCTTTGTGTTCGTGAAACTCCCATGGGCAACGGTATCCGCAGCGAGATGGCTCATATACCCGTACACAAAAGCCTTTTGCTGCTGGGTCTTCGCAGAATCCAGAAGGCTTAGCCCCACCTCCCAGCTGTGAGGGTTCTTGTCCTCAGGGAGAAACTTCTTCCCGATAATGATATCCGCCATGAGGTTGCCGTAAAGGAAATCATGCCGGTATTTCCTGATGAGGGCGTACACCCCAGCCGGCAGAAACGAGCCCAGGGAGAATAACTCGCTTCCGAGATAAACATGGGTGAGAGGTCCCCATGCAAATGCAAAGGACGGTATCAAAAGAAACGACAGTATGAGCAGGAACTTAAATATCTTCATCGAATCTCCTTCAAAAAATTTAGCAAAAGTCTTACGCCGACCCCAGTGGGTCCTTTCCCTATATACGGCCTGTCCTTCTCGGTCCATGCGGTGCCGGCAATGTCAAGATGTACCCAGCGGGTGTCGCCTGCAAACTCCTTCAGAAAATATCCTGCCGTGACCAGGGACCCTGTCTTCCCGCCTGAATTCTTGATATCCGCAACATCACTCTTAATATAATCCAAGTACTCCTCATAGAGGGGCATCTGCCACACCCTCTCGTATACCTCTTCACCGGCGGCCTTCAGACGCTCCATAAGGCGGTTGTCATTGCCCATCATGGCGACCGCCTCATTTCCCAGGGCCACGGAACATGCGCCGGTCAACGTGGCTACATCTATTATAAACCTCGGCGCTATTTTTTTCACGTATTCGATGGCATCGGCAAGGACAAGTCTTCCTTCCGCATCGGTGCTGATGATCTCCACTGTCTTGCCGCCCATGGAACGCACAACGTCGCCCGGCTTTGATGCGCTGCCGCCGGGGAGGTTTTCCGCAGCAGGGAGCACACCGATGAGGTTCACCGGAAGCCGCATTTCAGCCGCAGCCTTGATCACCGCAAGGACCACGGCCCCGCCTGCCATATCATATTTCATTTTTTCCATGCCTTCGCCGGGTTTGATCGAGATGCCCCCGCTGTCAAAGGTTATGGACTTCCCGATAAGGGCGATGGGGGCTCCCCTTCCGCCATGATAGTTCAGGACAATGAATTTCGGCGGCTCCGCAGAACCCCGGGCGACCGAGAGGTAGGCACCCATGCCTATCCTTTCTGCTTCTTTCCTGTCAAGGACCTCCAGCGATACCTTGCCCCTGGCAATGCCCCGGGCAGTTTTCGCCAGCACCGTCGGCGTCATGTCATTGGCCGGGGTATTGATCAGATCACGGGCGAAATTCACTGCCGATACCGTTGCCACCAGCCTGCTCACCGCACTGAAGAGTGACTTGCGCGGCCTTCCGATCAGCGTGAGTCTCTCCAAGCCGACGGTGTCCTCTTTGTCGTGTTTGTATTTCTTAAACTTATACAAGGAGAGAAGACCCCCCTCCACAAAGGGGAGCGGGGATTGACGCAATGCGTTCATATGTCGTGAGGAAAGGCAAATATCCCTGAAACCCAGGCCTGAGAGATAAGAGACGGCCTTCCCTCCCGAATGGCGTATCTTCTCGGCATTCACCTCTTTCTTGTTCCCCATCCCTGCGAGGAGTATCCTGTCGGGTTTGATCATGTTCCCGGTGTGCACGAGGGATATCTGGCCGAGCTTCCCCTTGAACTCTCCCGATGATATGACCCTGCGGATGAGCCCCTTCAATGGGGCATCGATCTCTTTGTAGGACTCCGCGCTCTCCCCCTCGCAAAGCGGCAGGATGAGGGCATCGGAACTACAGTCTGCTTCTTTTATGTCCTTAATAATGATGTCCATGGCTCAAATGCTAATTCAATATTTTACCATAACCGGATGCCCCGGCGCGCAAGGAAACCAGAGAACAATCTCGTCCCTTCATTCCAGGTTGACTATCTTTTTGCTTTTATGTTAGGTTGTAAAATCACTTTTTCAGGAGAACATATGACGCGCAAGAAACCACAGAAGGCACAGAAAAAGATTGCGAAGACAAAAACCGTTCTCCAGGGCAACGTCTCCGAAGAAAACGGCGGTAAAAATAACGAAGAAAACAAAGACCGCCCTAAAGAGCAGAAAAACTTCTGCAAAGACGAAGAAGACAACAAAACTTGCGCTCAAGGTTCCTGCAGCCAGGACCACAAAAAAGGAAGTGAGGAAAAGAACGGCTTCAAAGGTCCAGGCGGCAAAGGTCGCTCCAAAAAAGCCGGCTTGCAGGCCTGTTGCGGTAATGCAGCGCGTTGAAAAAAAACCGGCGCCTGCGCTCAAAAAGAAGCTCGGCCCCAGGGAGCGGAAGATCCAGGAGATTAAGAAGACCCTCCTCATGCAGAAGAGCGAGCTTCTGAACGAAGCCGAGGAAGCCCTCAATGCGCTGCCTGGCCAGACCATATTCCCTGACATGGGTGATCAGGCCAGTGCGGAGATCGACAGGAACTTCATGCTGCGCCTCAGGGGAAGGGAACAGAGGCTTCTTAAGAAGATAGAGCAGGCAATAGAGAAGATCGACAGTGGCGCCTTCGGTATCTGCGATGTCTGCGGAGAGGAAATAAACTTAAAGCGCCTCGAGGCAAGGCCGGTCACCAACATGTGCATCTTCTGCAAGACCGAGCAGGAGGAAGAGGAAAAACTGAGGGGGAAATAGCCGCCTCCCTATCCCTTTATCTCCAGACCATACCTGTCCCTTAATCCATCTCCCAGCATATTAAAGCAGAGGGCAGTGAGCGCGATAGCAAGGCCCGGGAAGAAGACAGTCCAGGGGGCCGACATGATAAATACCCTGTTTGCGCTCACCATCGAGCCCCAACTCGGCATAGGCGGCTGGGCCCCCAGACCCAGGAAGCTCAGGGATGCTTCAGTCAGGATATACCCCCCCAGCTTCAGCCCCATCATCACGATCACCAGGGGAATGCACTGCGGGAGGAGATGCACAAAAAGGATCCTTCCGTTGCTGCAGCCGATCGCCCTTGCTGCCTCGATGAACAACGCCTCCCGGGAAGAAAGGACATGTCCCCTCACCAGCCTTGCAATGGAAGCCCATCCCACCGACGCTATCGCGATCATCACTGTGTAGATTCCGGGGGGAAGGATCACGGATATCCCTATTGCCAAAAGCAGGGAAGGGAAGGCAAGGATAAAGTCCACAATGAGCATTATGGAAGTATCTGTTTTCCCCCCCACGTATCCTGAGACCAGCCCGACCATCAGACCTATGCCCATTGACAGGACAGCAGCGACCGCGGCAACCGAAAGGGATATCCTTCCTCCGTACAGGACCCTTGAAAGAATGTCCCTGCCCTTGTTATCGGTGCCGAGGGGGTGACGAAGGCTGGGTGACTCCTTCAACTCGTCCAGGTTCACCTCTTCCGGATCGTAGGAAGAGAGGAACGGCGCAAAGACCGAAGCCATCATTATTACCACCAGCACTGAGACAATAGCCTTAATCATTTCCCGTGTAGAGCCTCACTCTCGGATCAAGATAATGGTAGAGGATATCCACCATGAGATTAATGAGAACATAGACAGTCGTGCCCACGATAATACATCCCATGATCACCGGATAATCCCTCTTTATGATCCCTTCCATGGCGAATCTGCCGATGCCGTCCCATCCGAAGATCGTCTCGGTCAGAACAGCGCCGTTGAGGTAGCTCCCGAAATCCAGCCCTATCACCGTAACCAGGGGAATGAGGGCGTTTTTGAAGACGTGAATGAATTTCACTCTCCCCTCGGTCAATCCCTTCGCCCTGGCAGTCCTGACATAAGGCATGCCGAAGAGATCGATGAGGGTCGTCCTCGAGATCCGGGTGAGAGTGGCAAGGGCAGGAAGGGCAAGGGTGAGGGAAGGCATGATGAGGAACCTGATGTCCCCCATGCCTGAGGGCGGAAGCATCCTCAGTTTCATGCTGAAAAAAAGCATGATCAAAAGCCCTGACCAGAACACTGGGAGACTCAGACCGATGACGGAAAGGGAAGAAATTCCCCGGTCAATAACGGTCCCCCTTTTCACGGCGGAGACAAAACCGAGGAGAATACCCGCAGGCACCGCAATCAACATCGCGCCTGCCGCAAGGAGCAGGGTATTCGGGAACTTCGCCGCGATGTCACTGCTCACTTGTCTGTTGGTGTAGTAGGAACGCCCGAACTCTCCCTTCAAAAGCAGCTTCACGTAACCCATATACTGAACAAGGAAGCTCTTATCAGTGTTCAGCTCTTTTCGTATGCTCTCGATCACCTCGGGGCTCGCCCTCTCACCCACCATGCTCAGGGCAGGATCACCGGGAAGGGCTTTTGTGAGGGAAAAGGTGAGCATGGTTATCCCAAGCAGGAGGGGGATGAGAAGAAGAAGCCGTCTGAGGATATATCCTTTAATGAGTACCTCCCAAGAACTCCAATGGCGAATATCTAAATTCTAAACAAATACCGGATTTAAATCCACTTGCCTTGACAGGGTCCAAGCCCGTTGTTAGAATAAGCCATCCACAAGGGGGTGGACAAAATTGGGGTAAATGTCTGTGATAGTCCAAGAAGTTTTTCCTTCCTTTTTTCTTCCCGCCCTACCCTTCAAACATCATTCTCTCGTTACGTCATTCGCCAGGGGACTGTCCCAGATTTACGGACGGAGCAACACGCAGTCGTAGAATCGGGACTGTCCCCGAACTGTGCTCTACTTCATTATCTGGGCGTGGGCATAGACGAAACAGGTTCGGATATCATCCCAAATATGGACAAAAAGCGAAATGGAGTTGCGGCTGTGAACGAGTTATGCGTAATTGCGTTCATGAATTCAATATCCTAGAGAGGTAAATATGAGTAATAGGCTCGATAGCATAATGGCTTTACTGAAACGGTCAAAACAAGACTTGTCAAGAATTGAACAAGAGTACAACAAGTCATTACATGCGAAGAGAATTGATCCCAATCTTAAAATTGATATCAAAAATTACTGCGAGAATTTACGCTCAGTCCTCGATTATCTCGCCAAAGATATTAGAGACAAATATTCTCCTGCAGCCAAGAGCAAGGATAGATTTTACTTTCCAATATTACCGGATACTACTCAATTTGCCAGCCAAACTCAGAAATGGTTTCCGGACTTGCACAATAGTTGCCACGATCTATATGCTTTTATAGAAAGTATCCAGCCGTATCATTCTGAGAAAACGAAATTGATAGGATTATTTAATAAACTGAATAACGAGAATAAACATGGTGACTTAGTTGAACAAATAAGAACGGAGTCTAAGCAGGTCAAGGTTGATTTTCAAGGTGGTTCAGTAAGCTGGAATCCCTCATCTGTCAAATTTGGTTCAGGCGTACATTGGTGGCGTACCAGTGAACCCGAACACTCAAATGCCCATTCCACATCCGTCTCAAAAAGTTGAAATTATTACTTGGGTGGATTTCACATTTCAGGGAATAAATGTATCTGCGTTATGGTTATTAAAGGAATCTAATACGGGAATAGACAACATCGCCACTACAATCCAGAAATGGCTTTAGGGAATGCAGCAACTACACATAACACCGCGCAAACGGCTGACGCACAAACTGCAAGGCTTCGTTTATCAAGAAGCTAAAGGGGCAGTTCTATTTAAGGGATGGCCGACACTTGAGATAACAAACAGGTTTGCGGCGCTCCTCTCACTTATCGAACCTTCGGGGACGGCGCCCTACATCAACTGCACCAGCAACATCACGTTCAGGACCGTGACGATCACTGCCGTGCCCCAGAGAAGGACCTTATGAGAAATAGGATTGGCGAATTTCCCCATGACCTTGGATGAAGAGGTCAGATAGATCAGGGCAAATATCGTGAGCGGCAGCTGCATACTCAGGATGATCTGGCTCCATATCATCGCCTGAAAGACGTTCGTCACGAAGAAGATTATCAAGAGTGCGCCAAAGAGAGTGATCACAACCCCCATTCGTGAATGGCTGTCTGCAGGATCAAAGGGCTCCTGAAAGGCACCGGCAAAGATGCTTCCCCCTGCCATGGCGGCGGTGATGGAGGATGAAAAGCCGGCAAAGATCAGCGCCAGGGCAAAGACAGAGGCCGCAGCGTTGCCGAGAAGAGGCTTCAAGGTTGCCTGCGCCTGGGGAAGCTCCGCCACCGTGATCCCGTTGGTGTAGAAGACCGAGGCAGCCACAATGATCATGGCGCTGTTGATGGCCCATCCCACGGTCATGGCAAAAAGCGTATCCGTAAATTCGTATTTCAGCTGTTTGCGTATCACCGCATCCCCCTCAAGGTTCCACTGCCTGCTTTGGATGATCTCTGAATGAAGGAAAATGTTGTGGGGCATCACTACCGCGCCCAGGACACTCATCACGATGGGGAGAGAGCCGGAGGGAACAGTCGGGATGACCCAGTTCGTCAGGGTCTCGTTCCATCCCACGTTTACGAGAGCCATCTCAAAGAGAAAAGAAAGCCCTATGAGGGAGACAAAAGCTATTATCCATTTCTCCAGCCTGCGGTAACTGCGGGAAAGGAGCATAGAGGCAGCCAGAAGAGCAGAGAGAATCGCTCCGACGGTGATGGGTAATCCCAGGAGCATGTTCAGCCCGATGGCCGCTCCCAGGACCTCTGCCAATGCAGTGGAGACCGAGGCAATCACTGCGGTGAGCAGGAACAGTCTGCTTATCCATTTTCCGAGATATTTTGCAGATGCTTCGGAGAGGCATAACCCCGTGGCAATGCCCAGATGGGCAGCGGTGTGCTGAAGGATGATCAGCATGAGGGTCGAGAGGGTCACCATCCAGAGGAGAGAGTATCCATAGCCGGACCCTGCAGCAACGTTGGAGGCCCAGTTCCCCGGATCGATGAACCCCACCGTGACCAGGAACCCCGGACCGATGTACTTTAGTATCTCCAGGCCACCGAACTTCGGCGCATGCTTTTCGAAAAGTTTTTCCAGGATCATGGAAGTTGCATTCCCAAATGAGTTCTTATGAACAAGTGTAGCAGTATTTTCAGGCCGATTCCACACAGCTCATCATGCGGGCTGTTTCCATTAAGTTTCCTTAATTCTCATTTCCCGGATGATCAGTATAATAAACAACAAACTTCTTTAGCAGAAGGAGGACGGCATGCATTCATATAAAGATTTAAGAAGTTCGGTGGTAACGCTGACGATACAGATCCTTTCCATAATCTTCAGCATATTGCTCGCTCTGAGCCTAAATGAGTGGAAGGAAGGCAAAAACAATGAACATCTGGCCCTCACAACCCTGAGGAATTTCAGGATAGAGCTGGAGAACAACAAGAGAGCGATCGAGACCGCTTTGCGGGACCAGCGGAAATTCTTGCGTTCGCTGCAGGACGGCACGGCTCAGCTGCAGGCAAAAAACGAGAAGGTTCTTATCCTGCCGGAAATGAACCTCCCCGATGTCGTCACCTCTGCGTGGGAAACGGCCCTTTCGACAAAGGCGCTCGCCTATATCGATTACGACGTGATCGTGAAGCTCTCCGAGCTCTACCTCCAGCAAAAATGGCTGCTTTCCCTGGAAGACAAAGTGTTCCAGACCATTCTCTCACCCTACTCCTACGAAAAGAGGAACTCTGATAATCTGGCGAAATCCCTCTATGTGAGTCTGAAAAATATCATGGATGTGGAAGGGAAACTCCTTGCTATGTACGAAACATCCATCCAGAAGATAGAGGTCCAGGCGGAAAAACAGTAACAGGACCGCCTATCCCCTCGTCAGGATCTCCATGATCTCCCTGTACCGCGCCGCGGTCTTTGCCACGATCTCGTCAGGGAGCACCGGTCCGGGCGCTGTCTTGTCCCAGTCCAGAGTCAAGAGGTAATCCCGGACTATCTGCTTGTCAAAACTGTCCTGACCTCGTCCAGGCTGATAATTTCTTGCCGACCAGAACCGCGAAGAATCGGGGGTGAGGATCTCATCGATGAGGATCACTTCCTTGTCATACATGCCGAATTCGAACTTCGTATCCGCGATGATGATGCCCTTCTTCTCGGCGATCTCTCTTGCCTTTGCGTAGATCCTCAAACTGGAGTCCCTCAGTCTTGCCGCCACTGCCCTGCCCACGATCTTCTCAGTCTCTTCAAAGCTGATGTTGATATCATGACCCTCTTCCGCCTTTGTGGAAGGGGTGAAGATGGGCTGTTCAAGCCTCGACGATTCCACCAGGCCTTGAGGCAGCCTGATTCCGCATACCGTGCTGTTTGCCCTGTACTCATTCCATCCGCTCCCGGAGAGATAGCCCCTCACGATGCACTCGACCGGGATGGGTTTCGCTTTTCTGACCAGCATACTTCTGCCTTCGAGCATGTCCCTGTACTTCCTTAGCTCCTGCGGATACTCATCAACATCAGCAGCAATGACGTGGTTCCTGATGATGTCTTCCATCTTTCTGAACCAGGAAAGGGATATCTGGGTCAGCACTTTTCCCTTTCCCGGAATGCCGTTGGGGAGGACAACGTCAAAGGCGGAGATCCTGTCCGTGGCAACAAGGAGCAGATACTCCGGAAGATCGTAAATGTCCCTGACCTTTCCCCGTCTCGGTATGCCGACATCCGGCATCTCCGTCCTCAGCACAACCGTGTCAGCAGCCATTGTCTTCCTCCTTTAGACCCGTAGTGTGATATAATAAGTCATGGCGGTGCTCGAAATCAAAAAGTATCCTGAAAAGGTGCTGAAACAGAAAGCTTCATCGGTAGTGGACATCGACGGGGCGCTGCAGCGCCTCATAGACGACATGCTCGAGACTATGTACGCGGCTCCCGGCATAGGCCTCGCCGCACCCCAAGTGGGCGTTTCAAAAAGCGTGATCGTCATCGATGTGAGCCACAGGGAGGAGGAGGACGAAAAGACACCCCTTGTCGTGCTCATAAACCCTGTGTTGAAAGCTGCCGAGGGTGAACTGGAAAGCGAGGAAGGATGCCTGAGCCTTCCTGGGTATGTCACCGCAGTAAACAGAGCGGAAAGGGTGTTGGTTCACGGCCTGGACAGAGAGGGCAGACCGGTGCAGATCGAGACTGAGGGACTCCTCTGCAGGGCTTTACAGCACGAGATCGACCACCTCAACGGCACCCTCCTGATCGACAGGGTCAGTAGCATAAAGAGAGAGTTTTTCAAGAAGCGTTTTCACAAGGCGTTGTCAAAGGCCTGACCAAACAATCTCGTTATTTTTCGTTTTATATATATTTCAGAATCACATAAGGCGGGCGGGTGAAGAATTTTCGTACGACACCTTATAAAAGAAACCTCTTGGGGCAAATACAGAAAAGTCATACTTTTAACAAATTAAGGATATGCCATCTTAATATCTTTTCGATTAGAAAACTCCTGAAAACGCCTGCCCTATGTCTGCCTGAGGGATAGCTCATTGGCTATTGTATTTTTCGGCACGCCTGACTTCGCGGTCCCTTCCCTCAAAGCATTGGTGGGATCAGGTGAAGATGTCAGCCTTGTAGTGACACAGACCGACAAAGTGAAAGGCAGGGGCCACAAACTCTCCCCTCCTCCGGTGAAAGTGGCTGCGCAGCGGGAAGGCATCAGCGTTCTCCAGCCCGGGAACCTCAGAGATGAACTTTTCTTCAGGGAGCTGGCATCGATCAAACCCGAATTCATCATCGTTGTCGCTTACGGGAAGATACTGCCAGTGACAATCCTCGGCCTGCCCTTGAGGGGTTGCATAAATGTGCACGCTTCCCTGCTGCCGAAATATCGTGGCGCTGCACCCATTGCGTGGGCTATATTGCAGGGCGACGAGACAACCGGGGTCACTACCATGCTCATGGATGAAGGGCTTGACACTGGTGATATCCTGTTGCGGCGGGAAATGGCAATCGGGAAGGAAGAAACAACAGGCACCCTCGGCAGCAAGCTGTCGGATCTGGGCGCTTCGCTGCTCATTGAGACGATCAAGGGGATTCGGGATGGTTCCGTCAAACCGGTTCCGCAGGCAGGAGAGACAAGTTATGCCCCTCTCCTCAAAAAGGAGGACGGCCGCGTAGACTGGTCAAGAAGCGCCGAAGAAATATTCAATTTCGTCCGTGGCATGCAACCATGGCCTGGAGCGTTTTGCCACATCGGCAATGAGAGGGTTACCCTTCTAAAGACGATGCCTGTGAACGGAGAAGGAACACCCGGGGTGGTTTCGGGAACCAAGAAGGACGCTTTCCTTATCGGCACGGGCCGCGGTCTGCTCTCCATTCTTGAACTTCAGCCTGCAGGGAGGAAGCCCATGGCGGCGTCCGCCTTCATTCACGGGAGAAAACACGCAGAGGGGATTTCGGTGCAATGGCAGGAAGGTTGATCAGAGGCGTAACCCTGAAGGTCTTCTATCCCCTGCTCATGCTGTTCGGCTCCTTTTCGTCCGGGAGGAAGGAAAAACTTCAGGGCCTTGTCATCGCGATGAACAACAGGTGCCTGGAAATGGAGAGACCAAGGGCAAAGCGGATACTTCTTCTCCTTCCCCATTGTTTCCAGATCAATGAATGTGATATACGTCTCACCTACAATATCCGCAACTGCAAGGGATGCGGAAAATGCGAGATCAAGGACCTGATTCAGATCGCAGATGACAACAACCTGAACCTTTTTGTTGCCACGGGGGGGAATCTGGCGAGGAAGATCGTGAACGATGTGCATCCCGAGGCGATCGTTGCAGTTGCCTGCGAGAGGGACCTGAGCAGCGGCATCGCCGATTCTTTTCCCCTCCCTGTGTTCGGCATCCCCAATGAGCGTCCTTACGGTCCCTGTTTCAATACAAAGGTCAGTCTCGAAAAAGTAAAACGGGCCATAGAGTTCTTCTGTAAGGGTTAGTCCATGGAATCCGGGATTGAACAACGCGGCAGAGGGACAGGAGAAGAACCTTTATCCGCTTCCCGCAAGCATCTGGAACAGATATATGGAAAAGACAAGAGAACTGGCACTCAAGGCCCTTGAAGAAATATGGCAGAAGGACAAGAAGCCCAAGAATGTCCTTGAAGATCTCGCCGAATTCCTGGACAGGAGGGACAGGGCATTTCTTATGGAACTTGTCTACGGAGTTGTGAGGTTCAGGGACACCCTTGACTGGGCCCTCAAGAGATTCCTGAAGAAGCCTTCGGCTCTGGGCCCGGATACCCTCAATAACCTGAGGCTTGCCGCATACCAGACACTCTTCATGCGCGTCCCCGATTGGGCCGCAGTGAACGAAGCGGTGGAACTTGAAAAAAAGCTCGGCAGACCCGAGGTGGTGAATGCGGTCTTAAGAAACCTGCTGCGTATCCCTGAAGCAGAACGACTCGACCTCGATGCGCTCAGAAACCAGGGAGCAGTCCCCCGCATCGCTCTCCGCACATCCCATCCCCGGTGGCTGATAAAACGCTGGGTCCGTCGATTAGGAGAGGAAGAGGCCTCCGCTCTCGCCGAGGCCGATAACCGTATTCCTCCCCTGACCCTTAGGGTGAATGCCCTGAAGACCACACGGGATGACTTGATCGACAGGCTCTCCGGTATGGACATCCGGGGGGAACCGACCTCTCTTTCCCCTGACGGCATTAAACTGGAGGAGTTTCACCCATATAAGGAACTCGCGGGCCTGAAAGGGTCTTTTGTAGTGCAGGATGAGGCATCACAGCTCATCTCGTACCTCCTCGATCCGCAGCCCGGCGAAAGGATACTGGACGCTTGCGCGGCGCCGGGTGGAAAAGCAACGCATATCGCCCAGCTGATGCGGGACGAGGGCGAAGTCGTGGCTGTTGAGCTTGACGGAGGAAGAATGGGACGTCTCAGGGAGAATATTCGGCATCTCGGCCTTTCTTCGATCCACGCCGTACAGACAGACATCCTGGAGTATTCGCTGAATGAACCCGTTGACAGGATCCTCCTGGATGCACCGTGCTCTGCCCTCGGCGTGATCAGGAGGAACCCGGATGTTAAGTACCGCCATAGACCTCAGGACCTCCTGAGGTTCAGGGCGAACCAGCTGAATATCCTCCGTCATGTTTCGCAGTTCCTGAAGCCGGGTGGTATAATGGTGTATTCCG
The DNA here is from genome assembly GCA_963699545.1 of Nitrospirota bacterium. Classification (GTDB taxonomy): domain Bacteria; phylum Nitrospirota; class Thermodesulfovibrionia; order Thermodesulfovibrionales; family UBA9159; genus JAMCQB01. The sequence continues at coordinate 184,557 of CAVOUE010000005.1, forward strand.
TCTGCTCTACCGAGCCTGAAGAAGGAGAAGATCTCATAAAAGAATTCTTGAAGGAATCCGGAGATTTCTATATTATAGATACAGCGCTTCCATTCCTGAAAGGGTTGATAAAAGACGGTTTCTTAAGGACCTATCCCCACGCGCATGATATGGACGGATTCTTCGGAGTGAGGCTTTGCAGGAAGGCTTGAGAAAAATAATAGCGGTTCCCCTCTACGTGCTGGGCTTTGTCCTCATGGGCCTGTTCTCAGGGTATCTTGCGTTCAAGGTCCTGAGTTTCAGCAAGACCGTGGAAGTTCCCGACCTCAGGGGAAAGACCATGGTGGAAGCCAATGCCATTCTCATCAAGCAGCAGCTCTATCTGAAAGTGGAAGGTGAGGAGTATGATCCCGTTATCGTTCCAGGCCGTATTGTGAGGCAAGACGTGCCTCCGGGAAACAAGGTGAAAGAACAGCGGGGGATCAAGGTCTTTCTCAGCAGAGGGCCAAAGGTCTGGGCCATTCCGGAACTCACCGGCCAGACCATCGACGAAGCGGAGTCTGCGGTAAGCAAGAGTGGCCTGAAGGTTGAAAAAATCATCCGGCTTCACTCCGGGACTGTGGAGAAGGACAGGGTCATCGCCCAGAGACCTCATCCCGATGAACCTCTGGTAGGAGGCCCTCCCCAAAAGCCACAGGACATTATGGGTCATCGCGGTCTCTCCCTTATTGTAAGTTCCGGTCCCTATGAAGCAGTATACGTCTGCCCGGATTTCACCGGCAGGACAAAGGATGACGCAACGGGTCTGGCAGAGAAACTCAGGCTTGTTCCGGAATTCACCGGTTCCGGCGAAAAAGTGAGGGCCCAGAAGCCGAAACCCGCTACACTGGTAAAATCAGGAGAGACCATTCATCTCCTGCTTGAAGGAGGATAACCCCGAATGACCAGAATTGCCCCCTCTCTTCTCTCTGCCGACTTCATGCGGCTTGGTGAAGAGATAAAAGCGGCCGAGGCTGCCGGTGTCGATATGCTCCATCTGGACATCATGGACGGCCATTTTGTCCCCAACATCACCATAGGCCCCTTTGTGGTGGAGGCGATCAAGAAAGCCACAGAGCTTCCCCTGGATGTCCATCTCATGATCGAAGAGCCGGACCGGTATATAGCGGATTTCGTTAAGGCCGGAGCGGACTATCTCACGGTCCATATAGAAGCCTCAGTCCACCTCCACAGGACCGTCCACTGGATAAAAGACAGCGGGGTCAAGGCAGGGGTTTCGCTCAATCCCGCCACCCCGGTGTGGGGTCTTGATCACATTCTTGCCGACCTGGACCTCGTACTCCTCATGTCGGTGAATCCGGGATTCGGAGGACAGGGTTTTATTCCCCAGGTTCTCGGAAAAATAAAGACCGTGAAGGACATGCTCAGAGAGCGGGGTCTCTCGACTCCCATCGAGGTGGACGGGGGAGTGAAATACGACAATGCCAGGGAAGTGACTGATGCGGGTGCGGACATCCTTGTCATGGGTTCTGCTTTTTTCAGTTCCGGAAATTACCGTGAACTCACCGTAAAACTGAGAGAGGTGCTTGATGCCTGAGAGTATCTTTTTTAAAGCCGAACAAATGAGGGAGAACTCCCGGTTCAGGGAAGCGCTTTCGCTTTACAAATCAGCGCACAGGAAGTATAAGGCCGCCGGCGACTGCGGCGGAGAGCTGAGCTGCCTCCTCTCCCTCGGGGATACCAGCAGGATGGTTGGCGATTTTCCGGCTGCGGCGGATGCATACATTGAGGCCTTTTCGCTGAGCAGGAAAAGCGGGGAGAGACTCATGACCGCTGATGCAATGATCGGATTGGGTTTATCAGTAAGGGCCATGGGCGACTGGCAGAAGGCATTGAACCTGTTCTCCGACGCGGAGAAGATATACAGGAAGAGATCCGACAGGAACGGCATCGCCTTTACCCTCTGGGCCAGAGGAGGCGCCTTCAGGGTGGGAGGCGATATAAAAAATGCCTTCAGATCGTTCAGGGATGCAAAGAGGATCTATCAGGCCCTCGCCGAAGAGCCCGACGCACTGTGGGGCACGGCATACTGCCTTTGCGGTCTGGGCGGTGTCTCAAGGGTTGCAGGTCTCTTTGACGATTCCATGGAATATTACACCTCCGCAAACGGGCTGCTGTCCTCCCTGAAAGACCGCTTCGGCACCGCCTATTCACACTGCGGCATCGGCAACGCCCTCAGGATGAAGGGGGACTATGACGGGGCCATGAAGCACCTGAAAAGGGCGGAAGCCATTTACCTCCGCATCGGGGACATCGTGAGTTATTCTTACACCCTGTGGAGCGTGGGCATGACGCTGATGATGAAGGGAAAATATGAAGGGGCCCGGAGATACTTCAGAGAGGCTGTCGCCAACTTCATAAAGACGAAGGACGCCAGAGGGATCATCTATTGCAAGCTCGCCACGGCAGAGGTGCTGTTCCTGACGGGACAGAAAACTCGTTCAAAGCGGTTGATCACAGAGGCTCTCGACGAGGCCATGGGAAACCGTTTCGCCCTTGAGACATGCCATTCCAGGGCCCTCCTTGATTTTGTGGTCAGTGGGAAGAAGAACAGTTCCTGCTACAGGGGGATAGGCCTGAGGCTGAGATTTACCCCCCTCCCCTTCAATATCCCTTAATGGAAAAGGTATGGGCATTCTGAATATTCCGAACACGCTCACCATGACGAGGATCGTCCTTATCCCCCTCTTCGTGACATCGGTGATTTACAACAGATATGACTATGCACTTTCCCTCTTTGTCGTAGCCGCCCTCACCGACATGTTCGACGGGTTGATCGCCGGGTCAAAAGCCAAAAGACACTCTTTGGCAGTTTCCTTGATCCAATGGCCGATAAATTCCTTCTCGTGACTTCATTTATCCTTTTTTCGATGTATGACAAGACACCGAAGTGGCTCACGATCACCATCATAAGCAGGGACGTTATCGTCGTTACGGGCTGGATCATCCTTTACCTCATCACGCATACCGCAAAGGTCGAACCCTCACTCCTCGGGAAGACAGCCATCACCAGCCAACTGGTCCTCATCTGCTATATCCTCCTCGATATCAACGTTCCCCACCTGCCCGCCATACGCCCTTATCTGATATGGATCACCGCGGTATTTACAATACTCTCGGGACTGCACTATATTTATAGGGGACTGAAACAGACCAATGCATAAGTGTCACTGCGCTGAGATAGAGAAAGTAATCCCCGACAGTCCTGCCCACGTCGCCGGGATCATGGCAGGGGACACCATCATTTCGATAAACGGCCACCGCATTCACGATGTCATCGACTTCATCTTTCACAGCAGTGAAGAGGAGATGACCGTCGTCACGCAGAGAAAGGACAAAAAGGCGACGTTCACGGTATCCCCGGGAGAAGGACAGAAGAGCGGGATAGAGCTGATGCCTTTTAAGATAAGAACCTGCACCAACCGGTGCATCTTCTGCTTTGTGAGCCAGCTCCCCAAGGGGCTGAGAAAGACCCTTTACGTGAAGGATGAAGACTACCGCATGTCATTTCTTTACGGAAATTATATCACGCTCACCAATCTCACGGCACAGGACAGGAAACGGATAGCGCGGCAACGTCTGAGCCCCCTCTACCTGTCGGTCCATTCGACCAGCAAGGCGGTCCGCAATACCATGCTGGGGAACCCGAAGGCATCGGATGTTCTGAAGGATATCGGGTTCTTCAAGGAGCAGAAGATCAGGATGCATTGCCAGATCGTTCTTTGCCCCGGCTTTAACGACGGCAAAGAGCTTGACCGGACCATACGGGACCTTTACAAATTCTACCCCTATGTCTCGTCCATTGCGGTCGTGCCGGTCGGTCTTACTTCCCATAGAAAGACTGCTCCAAAGCTGAAAGCCGTGGAAAAAGAGGACGCCGTCAAAGCGCTGGAACTCATTGACTCTTTTCAGAAAAGGTTCTTGAAGAAGCACGGAGAGTCCATTGTCTATGGCGCAGACGAGCTTTACATAAAAGCAGAAGAAGAGTTCAAACCCCTCAGGGAATATGGTGATCTGCCCCAGATCGAAAACGGAATAGGCATGGTACCCCTCTTCCTCCATCAGGCAAAAAAGGTCAAGATCCCTCAGGCAAAGGGAAGGAAAAGGCTTGTTACCTTTACCGGCACCTCCTTCTATCCCTATCTGTCGCGTTTTATTGACAGATTTAAGAAGGCAGGCATCGACATTGAAGCCTCAGCGGTCGAAAATACGTTTTTCGGCAGAAGCGTAACGGTTACCGGTCTGCTCACCGGCAGGGATATAATGAAGTCTCTCTCCGAAGTGGTAAAGAAGGACGATACGTTGCTTGTCCCTGATGTTGTTATGAAAGAAGGAGATCAAGTCTTCCTCGATAATGTCGCTCTGCACGACCTGGAGGATATTCTCGAGATTAAGGCGGTGCTCATCGAATCAACCCCGAAGGGCCTGGTGGACGCCGTAACGGCTTTGGGGTAAGGCGCGAAAACATTGGTGATTTCATGAAAATCAGCGGCAAGACAAAGGTAGTCGGCCTGCTCGGCTATCCCGTAGAGCACAGCCTTTCTCCCGCCATGCACAATGCTGCCTTTGAACATCTTGACCTGGACTATTGCTATGTAACGTTCTCTGTCAGGCCCGATCTGCTCGAACATGCGCTGAAGGGCATCCGGGCGTTGAACCTCAGGGGCGTAAACATCACGGTTCCCCATAAGGAAAAGGTGATCCCTCTCCTCGACCAGGTGAACGAAGAGGCATCTTTCATCGGAGCGGTGAATACGGTACTGAATTCGGACGGCGCTCTCACCGGCTTCAATACTGACGGCAGGGGGTTCATGGAATCCCTGGCAGAGGCAGCCATCCCTCTGGAGAGGAGGACCGTGCTGGTGGTCGGCGCTGGCGGGGCATGCAGGGCCATAAGCTATTATCTCAGCCGGCATGCAGCAAGCCTCCTGATCTTTGATATAGACGAAAGGAAGGTCTCTGCTCTTGTGAGCGACCTGAGTGCAATCCGCTCAAATGTGAGCCGCGCCGGGAATCTGGAGAGTCTGCATGGCGCCGATATCGTGATCAATGCCACCCCCCTCGGCATGAAAGATTCCGACCCGCGGCCTCTGAGCCTTTCCCTCATTACCAGGGAAATGACCGTCTGTGACCTTATCTACAGGGAGACCCCTCTCCTGAAGGCCGCCTCTGAAAAGGGGTGCAAGACCCTGAATGGTCTTGGGATGCTCCTCCATCAGGGTGCCCTCGCCTTCGAGATATGGACGGGGATAAAACCGCCCGTAGGGGTCATGCACAACGCGATAAGGGGAAACAGGTAAGCGCTCCCCTTCAGCGACCTTCCCGCAGTCCGGCACCAGTCCTTGCAAAAAGAATTTACGTGTTCTCCCTCCATCCCGGCCTTTGTGGTACATTTTTTGCTTTACTAAGACCTTTTTTGTGTGATAAACTTTTTTTGTGAAGGACATCTATGAGAGTGTGCAACGCATGCCGGGAAATCGGCTGGCTCTGTGGGGTTTTATATGCGTCTCAATCGTCTTCATATTCTTCACCGTTTTTTCAGATGAGCCGGAGTCCCGGAGGAATTTCTCCATAAGCAAAGCGGGCTCCTACATGGAGGGTTTCAGGATCGTGAGCAAAAAGGACGGAGCGGATGCATTGATCGTCACCGCCCGGAGGGCTGATTTTTCAAAGGATGAGACCCTTGCAAAGATGGATACCGTGACCATGGACATAAAGAAGGAAGGTGCGCTGCTGAATGCCGGGCACGGCACATACAATATGATCACAAAAGAGCTCACCCTGGAGGACAATGTCACCGTGCGGGTGCGCGATTCCGTCATTCATGCAAACAACCTTTCGTGGGATCCTTCCCGGGGAATGCTCTCCACCGAGGGCAAGGTCCAGATGAAAGGCGACAAGTTCACCGTGGAGGGAGAAGGACTGACTGCTACCGATGATAACAGAGTCACGTTGATGCGAAATGTCAAAGCCATCTTCAATTAATATCCTGGCGTGTTTTCCCCCCTTTGTCGCCATGTTCCTCGTCGTATTCGTTGCATCCGGTCCGGGTTCCTTCGCCGAGGAAAAGCTCCTGGATGCGAAGGGACCGGTCATCGTCACTTCGTCGACCCTGACAGCGGATAACAAAGCCCACACGGCACTGTTTGAAGGCTCCGTAGTGGCGAAGATGGAGACGATGAGCATCTTTTCCGAAAAAATGCTCGTATACTATACAGAGGGCGGCAGGATAACAAAGATCGAGGCAGGCGGCAACGTCAAGGTCATAAAAGGCGAGAGGGTGATAACCTCCAACGAAGCCACCTATTTCGCCGATGAGGAAAAGGTCGTATTCACGGGGCAGCCGAAAGCGGTGGAAGGCGCCAATATGGTCACCGGCACAAAGATAATCTATATGATGAAGGACGACCGTTCCCTGGTGGAGAACAGCAAGGTATTCATGGAACGCTCGTCAAAGAGCCGTTAGCGCCATGCAGGAAACGGCGCATATTCTTCAGGCAAGGGACCTTTCGAAGAGTTACCGGGGCAAGAAGGCGGTGAGTGATCTCAGCCTCCATGTCGCCACCGGCGAAATCATCGGCCTTCTCGGTCCCAATGGCGCAGGAAAAACGACGACCTTTTACATGATCGTGGGGATGATAAAGCCGGACAAAGGGGTTATTACCCTCGACAGCGAAGACATCGGTCGGCTTCCGATGTATAAGAGGGCGCTCAAGGGAATCAGCTATCTTCCCCAGGAACCTTCCATCTTCAGGAAACTTACGGTACGCGATAATCTCAGGGCAATCCTTGAGATCAAGGCATATCCTCCCTCGGAGATCGATGGGCGGGTCGAAGAGCTGCTTGAAGAGTTCAGCCTCACGGGTTTTGCCGACCGGCAGTCCTATCGTCTCTCCGGAGGCGAACGTCGAAGGACAGAGATCGCCAGGACCATTGCCACGAACCCCACGTTCATTCTTTTCGATGAGCCTTTTGCAGGCATCGATCCCATCGCTATAATAGAATTAAAGAGGATGTTACAGTACCTCAGGGATAAAGGGCTGGGAATCCTGGTCACTGACCATAATGTCAGAGACACCCTGTCTATCACCGACAGGGCCTATATCATCAGCAACGGGGGTCTCCTGGATGAGGGGGTCCCTGAAAAGCTCGTGGCCAACCCACGGGTGAAGGAAATCTACCTGGGAGAGGAATTTACACTCTGATGGCACTGGAAAGCAGACTGGAGCTGAAACTTTCCCAGAAGCTGATACTTACGCCGCAGCTGCAACTTGCGATCAAACTTCTGCAGATGCCGCAGCTTGAGCTTTCTCTGGCCCTTACCCAGGAACTGACCGAAAACCCCTTTCTTGACGAGATTATGGAAGAAAGGGAAGAACTGAGCAGGGAAGAAATAGACAATATCGAAGCCCATGAGACGCCCGATGACACCGAAGCGCCATTGGAGAAACTGATGTCTGATCTCGGCGGGTACGGCGTGGAAGACTACTTCGACGATCGGGGAAGTGACGGCAGGGATCTCGGGTACTTCAACCCCGGCACAGTGGAGCAGCCGTCCTTCGACCACTTTGTCAGCAAAGAGGCCGACCTCGCCGACCATCTCATCTGGCAGCTGCGGTTCTCTGACGCTGATGATGAGATCAGGGAGATCGGTGAAATCGTCATCGGCAATATCGATGAAAACGGTTACTTGCGGGTCACCGATGAGGAGATAGCCCAGACAGCGGGCGCGGAAATGGAAAAAGTGAAGGCGGCAGTGGACATCATACAGGGTTTTGATCCGCCGGGAATCGCCGCCCGTGATCTCCAGGAGTGTCTGCTGCTGCAGCTGAAGGCGATGGATCTTCAAGGGAGCCTTGTGGAACAGATCGTTCTTAACAATATGGCTGACGTAGAGAAGAAACGCTACCAGCAGATCGCCAAGCACTACACCGTATCTCTGGACACCGTAATGGCCGCCATCAAAGTGATCGAGGGGCTTGAACCAAAACCGGCGAGAAATTTTTCGACCCAGACACCCACGTACATTGTCCCCGACGTAACGGTAGTCAAGACCGAGGACGGCTACCAGATCATCCTCAACGACGAAGGATTGCCCAGGCTGCGGTTGAACAGTTATTACAAGAAACTCTTCCTCGCGAAGAACTCCCTGTCGAAGGAGGAGAAACAATTCATTGAGGAGAAACTGCGCTCTGCGGTTTGGCTTCTGAAAAGCCTTGACCAGAGAAACAGGACCATTTACCGGGTGACCGAGAGCATCCTGAATTTTCAGAAAGATTTCTTTGATACAGGGAGTTGCGCTGCTGAAGCCCCTCAATCTTCGCGATGTGGCTGCCAGCCTCGGCATGCATGAAAGCACCATCAGCAGGGTCACCTCGAACAAGTTTCTTTCCTGCAGTCACGGTCTGTTCAGCTTTCGATTTTTTTTCAGCAGCGCCCTTCAGAGCGGGTCAGGTTCGGTATCCTCTACCTCGGTAAAAGACCTCATAAAGAAGATCATCCTTGAAGAGAACAGTAAGAAGCCCTTGAGCGACCAGAGGATCGTTGAACTCCTCAAGACAAAGAACATCGTCATCGCACGACGGACAGTGGCCAAGTACAGGGAAGAACTGAAGATCCCTGCCCAGGGACAGCGCAAGATGCACGACTAATCATACAGATCAATTGAAGGAGGAGATATGAACATCATTGTAAATGGAAGACACCTCGAAATTACTCCGGCTCTCAAGAGTTATGCTGAGGAAAAACTGAAGAAATTCGACCGGTATCTTTCGCATATCACCGAAGCGGTCGTTACCCTTACGGTCGAGAAATACCGTCACAAGGCAGAGGTGCTGCTCAAGGCAAACGGTCTCCTGATCCAGGCCGAAGGGGTTACCGGCGAGATATATTCCGCCATAGACGAGGTTGTCGAAAAACTCGAAAAACAGGTCAAGAAATACAAAGAGAAGATGGTCTCTCATCGAAAAGGCGAGGGAAAAACCGCTGCTTCGGCTGAGTCGGAAAAAACCGACTCCGAACAGGGCAGGATCATAAAGAAGAAACGGTTTGATATGAAGCCTATGAGCCCTGATGAGGCTGCGATGCAGATGGAACTCCTTGACAAGGACTTCTTTGTTTTTTCGAATCAGAGCTCAGGAGAGATCAATGTGATTTACAGGAGGGACGACGGCAACTTTGGTCTCATAGAGCCGGCCAGGTAGCCGAGCAGTTGCCGTCAGCTCCTGGCAGGAGAGAAGCGACTAATCATAAAGAACTACTTTATGTTTAGTGGTTAATATATTGTTATAATTAGATATATCTGCTCCGGTTTCTTCCCCTTCGAAAAAAAAGGGAGCAGGTTTAGTGCTCGTGACCGCATAACGCAAAAAATGAAACCGAGCGTAGTGATCATAACAGGACTTTCAGGTTCAGGCAAATCTGTGGCGCTCAGGGCACTGGAAGACGAAGGGTTCTTCTGTGTTGACAACCTTCCCGTCACCCTGATGGAATCCTTTGCCTCCATCATCACCGCCAACGGACCACAACTACAAAGATCGGCATAGGCAGTGGATATCCGGGAAAAGGAGTTTCTCCCGTCCTTTGATTCGGTTCTCGGCCCCTAAGGGAACGATACGCGTCGAGATCATATTTCTCGAAGCAGACAGGGACGCGCTCATGACGGAGATTCAAGGAGACCAGGAGACCCCACCCCCTCGTCTCGGAAGGGGTGAGCGTGGAAGAGGCCGTCGAGCACGGAGTACACGCATGCTCCTTCCCCTGAGAAGCGAATCGGACCGTGTCATCGATACGTCATCCTACACCCCTCACCAGCTGAGACATCTGATATGCATCGTTCTTCAAGGCCTCTCCGCGCTCCGGCGCCAATGACCATAACCCTCATCTCCTTCGGATTCAAGTTCGGGATACCACAGAATGTCGACCTCCTCCTGGATGTACGATTTCTGCCCAACCCGAATTTTGTTCCTGAACTCAGGAAATTGAAGGGTACGGATACGGCGGTACAGAGCTTTCTCTTCGAAAAGCCTTCAACAGGGGAATTCATTGAAAGGACCTTCTCACTGCTTGATTTTCTCATCCCCCGGTACAAGGAGGAAGGAAAGGCATACCTGACCATAGGCTTCGGCTGTACCGGGGGGAGACACCGCTCCCCCGCGATCGTCGAAAGGATTGCGGAACACATAGCCGGGAAACACGGCATAGAGCCCGCTGTCATTCACAGGGACATGCAGTAGGAATGCCATGATCTACCTGGATCACAATGCCTCTACCCCCGTTGACCCCGAGGTTGCCGATGCCGTACACTCGGCGCTCAGATGGAGCTACGGGAATCCTTCCAGCACCCACGGCATCGGCCTGAAGGCAAGGGCCGCGCTGGAAAAAGCACGGGGAGAGGTCGCGGAGTGTGTCAGCGCTTCCCCTGAAGAAGTCGTCTTCACCTCCGGCGGTACGGAGTCCAATAACCTCGCCATACTGGGGACGGCCCTGCATAAAGGGAAAGGCCACATTATCACCACGGCCATCGAACATCCTTCGGTCATGAACCCCTGCCGGTACCTCGAACGAAACGGCTTTTCCGTTTCATATATCGCCGCTGACAGTGACGGGAAGATCGCGTTTGATGATGTGAGGAGAGCGATAAGGAAAGAGACGATGTTAATAACCGTCATGCATGCTAACAATGAAACAGGTGTTCTGCAGCCGGTGGAGGAGATAGGGGCGCTTGCCAGGGAGAGGGATGTTGTTTTTCACATCGATGCGGCTCAGACTGTCGGAAAGATCCCTGTGGACATTGCGAAGCTGAACGTGGATCTCCTCACTATAGTATCCCACAAGTTCTACGGTCCCAAAGGGGTCGGCGCCCTCGCTGTCAGAAAGGGCGTGCACCTGAAGCCTATCCTGTTCGGCGCTGGGCACGAGAAAGGACTTCGCCCGGGAACCGAGAATGTTCCCGGTATCGTGGGACTGGGAAAGACATGTGAGCTGACGAGACTTTTCCTGAAGGAAAGAGGGGCTCATATGAAGAAACTTACGGATATGCTCTTCGTAGGTCTCAGGGAACGCCTTCAGGGTATACGGATCAACGGACATGAAACGCTCAGGTTGCCGAATACACTTAATGTCTGCATTCCCGGAGTGGACTCGACCGATCTCATCGAGAAGATCAAGGACGACGTTGCGGTGACCGCAAGTTCGGCGTGTCATTCCGGCCAGAGGACCCCTTCGGCAGTGCTCATGGCCATGGGGATGCCGGAAGCAGATGCCCTGTCCTCGGTGAGGCTCAGCACCGGAAAGGACAATACCGAGGAAGAGATCAGAGCGGCAGTTGAGATAATTGCGAAGGCTGCACGGGGCCAAAGACGGTAAGCGCAGCAGAACCGTTTCTGAAAAGCCTCTCAATAAGCTCCTTCACCTGCTTCATGCTTACCGCGTCTATCTCCCTGAGGATCTCCTCGGTAGAGAAATATCTCCCGTGGTAGATCTCCTGGCGGGCGATGTTCTGCATCCTGCTGCTCGAGGATTCAAGGCCGAGGATCAGATTCCCCTTGATCTGGTCCTTCGCCCTCCGGAGTTCGGCATCGGTAATGGTGTCCTTCAGTTCCCTCATCTCCTTTGCGATAAGCTCGATCACTTCCACCACTCTTTTCCTGGCAGTGCCGGCATAGACACCCCATATCCCTGTATCAAGATATGCGGCAATGAAAGAATAGATGGAATACGCAAGTCCCCTCTTCTCCCGGATCTCCTGAAAGAGCCTCGAGCTCACCCCTGCTCCCATGACGGCGTTGATGAGATAGAGGGCATACCGGTCGGAGCTGCCCTGGGGCAATCCTTGCACGCCAATAACGCTGTGCGCCTCCGAGAGGTCTTTCGTGAAGACAGAGGTCTCCGCCTTAAAACAGGGAGCCTCTCCTTTTCTCGGTTCTGACCCTCTTCTCAGGTCTCCCAGAAGATGGTTAAGCGTATGCAGCAGCCTTTCGCGATCGAAGTTGCCTGCGCAGGCGATCACGGTATCCTTTGTACCGTAGTATTTCCTGATGTGCCCCATGAGGTCATCCGTCGTGAAGGACTTGATCGTCTCCCTCCTCCCAAGGACGGGCTGGCCGATGCCGGAGCGGCCCCATACCGTCTCGTAAAAGAGGTCATGGATATAGTCATCCGGGGTGTCTTCCACCATTTTTATCTCTTCTTTTATGATGCTCTTTTCCTTCTCGATATCGGCCTCAGGAAAGGTGGAGTGGAGGAAGATGTCGGTCAGAAGATCGATCCCTCTTTCAAGGTATTCGTCCAGCACCTTGATGTAGAAGGTGGTCGTTTCCCTGGAGGTGAAGGCGTTCAGGTCTCCGCCGATGGAATCGATGTCCACCGCAATGTCCCTCGCAGAGCGCTTCCGCGTGCCTTTGAAAAACATGTGTTCGAGGAAATGGGATGATCCCGTTCTTTTCCGGCAGCTCATACCGCGAACCGACCCCGATCCATATGCCCAGGGATACGGAATGGACATTCCTTATCCGCTCGACGACGAGCGGGATGCCGTTATCCAGCCGATATTTCTCGAACATAGTCAGCGCGCCTTTGCCCGGCGTTCATGGAGGGGAAGCAGAGAGCGGACAGGGGCTTTTCCCTAGTCCGGCCTTGGATGACCCGCCTGCTCCCTCATGGCCTCTTTTCTGCTGAGGCGGATCTTTCCCTGCCTGTCTATTTCGATCACCTTTACGTCAACTTCGTCGCCTTCCTGCAGTTCGTCCGTGACCTTTGCTATCCTTTTCTCTGATATTTGGGAGATGTGAAGCAGTCCGTCGGTTCCCGGCAGGATTTCAACAAACGCTCCGAAATCGGTGATCCTCTTCACCTTGCCGTGATAGATCCTTCCCGAGCTCGGCCTCCGCGATGATACCGTTGATGATATCGATGGCCTTTTGCGCCGAGGTCTCGTCGGCAGACGCGATATTGATCAACCCGGAATCATCGATATCGATCTTGACCCCCGTCTGCTCGATGATCCCCCGGATGACCTTCCCTCCTGAGCCGATCACGTCCCTGATCTTGTCCTGCTTGATCTGCATGGTATAGATCCTGGGTGCATGGGGTGCGAGGCTCTCCCTCGGCCCAGCAAGAGCTTCTCTTATCTTGCCGATAATAAAAACCCTTCCCTGCCGCGCCTGTTCAAGGGCCTTGTCCATCACTTCTTTGCGTATGCCCCCTGTTTTCAGGTCCATCTGAAACGCGGTGATGCCCTGCTCAGTTCCGGTAACCTTGAAATCCATATCTCCCAGATGATCCTCGAGACCGAGAATATCGGTGAGGACAACCGTCTTGTCCCCTTCCTGAATCAGTCCCATGGCAATACCCGCCACCGGCGCCTTGATGGGCACACCTGCATCCATAAGGGCCAGGGTGGAACCACAGACCGTTGCCATGGAAGAGGACCCGTTCGATTCAAGGATATCGGAGACGATCCTTATGGTGTAGGGAAACACCTCCTTCGACGGGATGATCGGTTTCAGGGATCTCTCTGCAAGGGCACCGTGTCCTATCTCCCGTCTTCCCGGCGAACGCAGGGGCTTCACCTCACCCACGCTGAACGGAGGAAAATTATAATGGAGCATGAAGGTCTTGTAAACTTCTCCTTCAAGTGTCTCGATCTTCTGCTCGTCTTCCGAGGTGCCAAGGGTAACGGCAACAAGCGCCTGTGTTTCGCCTCTGACAAAAAGGGCTGAACCGTGGGCCCGGGGAAGAAATCCGACCGACGAAGTTATCTGGCGTATCTCGTCGGGACGCCTTCCGTCAGCCCTCACCCCCTCGTTGATGATCATCTGTCTTACCAGGTCCTTCTCTATATCAAAGAATATGTTCGCAATGTTTTTCGCAAGCCCTTTTTCCTCTGCTTCGAAATGCTTCAGGGTCTCATCGAGAAGCATATCCAGGGCCTCCTGCCGTCGTTGTTTTCCCGGGATCGCGATGTGCTCCTTGATGCGGTCGAGCACATATGTCTTTACGCCGCTCTGGAGTTCCACGTTCTCTTCTTTCTGGATAAGGGGTCTCTTCGGCCTTCCGATTCGGGACCTTAGTTCATTCTGCATGGCCACGAGCCGCTTAATTTCAGCATGTCCGAATTCTATGGCATCAAGGAGTATCTTTTCCGATACTTCTGCCGCGCTCCCCTCTACCATCATGACGGCATCCTGTGTGCCGGCGACCACGATATTCAGCTCTAGGGATTCCACTTCTGAAAGATCGGGGTTAATCACAAGTTCGCCCTTCAGCAATCCGACCCTCACCGCACCCACAGGACCATTGAAGGGGATATCGGAGATCACCAATGCCGCCGACATCGCGGTGATCCCGAGGACATCCGATACATTTTCCTCTCCGAAGGAGAGCACCGACACGATACCCTGCGTCTCCGAACGAAATCCCTTAGGGAAGAGGGGGCGCATGGGCCTGTCCACAAGGCGGGAGGTGAGCACCTCCTTTTCCGTCGGTCTGCCTTCCCTCTTGAAATATCCTCCGGGGATCTTCCCCGCAGCAAACGTCTTTTCCTGATAGTCAATGGTCAACGGAAAGAAGTCAAGCCCTTCCCTCACCTTCTTGTCTGCGACCGCCGTGGCGAGCAGAACCGTATCACCATACTTCACAACAACAGCCCCATCTGACTGCTTCGCCATTTCACCGGTCTCGATGGTCAACTTCTTGCCTCTCACTTCAACTGCTACATTCGTTATCAATATCGTTCTCCTATTTCCTCAGTCCCAAGCGTTCCACAACTTTTTCGTACCGCTCTTTGCTGTTGCTTTTGAGATAATCCAGAAGACTCCTCCGCTGGCTCACCAGCTTCAGAAGCCCCCTCCTTGAATGATGATCATTCTTATGGGTCTTGAAATGCTCCGTGAGGTACGTTATCCTTTCACTCAAGATCGCGATCTGGACCTCCGGCGATCCGGTGTCCTTCTCGTGGACCTTATATGAGCTTATAATGGTCTGTTTCGTCTCCTTCTGAAGTGACATATCACCACCACCTTTCGTAAATTGTTCACTGTATCATACCATATATCCGACCCATTTCTTGAGCCTCGTTGCTATAAAGACGGTCTCCGGAGAGGAATGGAACGTTCTTAGCGTGATAGTTTAACTCACGCCGCGGGCAAAATTCAACCCGTTCTCTCCAAAGAACAGCACATGACCGGGTCTTCTCCAGGCAATGCCCTGCTCACCGGGAAACGCGCCCGCTATCCGCCTCACCGGATGAGGAACACAGATATTCCGGAGGCGAGAGGTCGACCACTCCCCTCTTCACAGATCGCCCTTGTCGCTCATCCTGCGGATTCGTACCGAACGCTTCAACGCTCTCATAATGACATACAGGCGGGATTCAAAAAGACTGATCGCCGCGATCAGACAACTGACAGTGCTCCACATCTTTGCTTCAAGGTCCATATATATCGGACCATTCTCAACTGCACAAACCTTACCGAGAATTTCCCTGTCCCGAACAGGCTCATCCGGAATGACCAGCGCGTCCCCCTTCGTCTGGAACGTGATTCCCTCAGTGTCATTTTCACCTCTCCTGACGATCCGGTGAACCACCGGCCGGCCCTCATGATTTCTGAAGAATATCAGATCTCCTCGCTTCAGCGAATTGCGGGGTACCTTTCTTATGGTCACAATTTCTCCCCCGTGGAGGAAAGGGTTCATGCTTCTCCCTGTCACCCTCACCCGGAGAGAAGCCCCCCTGCCGAGGATATCTTCGAAAAGCCCGACACAGCAGGGCAATGGGATTTCAGCGCGCTTTTTCACCCACATCTCCTTTCTCGGCGATGAGCGAACTCTGCCAGGAAGCCTGCAACGTCCCTGCCAGGCCTGAAGGAGAGCTCATACGCGGGGATATTGGTGATGAGTTCATCGCAGAACGACAGGACCTTTGCCGTCGCCTCTCGATCATACCAGGGGACCGAGACAACCGGGAGGAGCCGCCTGCCCGATTCCGGACCGCCCAATTCCAGAACCAGGTTATGCTCAGCATGGGCAAGGAACATGATGCCCGCAAGCGGGACACCCTTGTTCAAAGCATCTCCGGCCTCGCCGGGCCATGGAGTTCCGAACACATAGAAGTCGTTCCCGATCTTTCGTACAACGACCCTGTCGTCACTCAGCACATCGCACCGGGCGGCATCCGCGAACTGTCTTGCCAGTGTACTCTTCCCTGAGCCGGACCGTCCCGGGAATATATATCCCTTCCCCTGCATATCCACCCCTGCCGCATGGATAAGGATACCTTCTCGCCCGGCGAGGGCGTACATTAAGAGAAGCTGATCAAGAGGATAGCTGAAGGGATTCCTGATCATTTCTTTGCCTTCGACTTCCACGATGTCCATTTTTCCGCAATAGATGATCGCCGTTTCAAAACGCCGGTCAAAGCGGGCTATGCACTCCGGTCCATCCCCGAGAGAAGGGTTGAGGACCAAATAATATTCGTCTCCCTTTTTGAACATGGACCAGGAACCCCTGCCTTCAAAGACTTCGGTCAAGTCTTCGATGGCGGGGAGACTCCCCGTCTCAAGATTCACATCGATCGTAAAAAAGCCGGCATCACCAGCCGTGGCGTCTGTTAAGAAAGACGCGTATGGTGCATTCGGGGGCTCAATCAGTATGGGCAGATCTCTGCAGTGTATGGCGAAGCGGACGTCTGCTATCACGATGTTCAGCAGGCACACTCTTTGTAAACTTCCCTTATCAGTTCGTAAACACAACCATTATGACGCATACGCACCGGGCACCGAGCAGGGCGCAAACCCGCACATGCCAGTACTGCCATGCTTCCCCGGCGCCCCGCTGGCGGTCTTGCAGCCGATAGCCAATACCTCTTCAGCAACCAGCGGAATCACACTTAATCTCGGCTTCTCATACGGGTGCTTGCGCTTTTCTTCCTGCTTTTTTGTCATGATTGTCTCCTTCCGAATTGTAATCCTTTATGCGCTGATACCGAAGCTCTCCCATTCTGCAGATATACTGAGACGGGACATCCTCTGCCCCGTTTTCCAGTCTGAAAAAAGCAGGACAATAACCGCACAGATTGATCTTCTCGCAGCCTCTACAAGAGAAGTCAGGCGACGCTTTCTTGCTTCGCAGCCGAGATACGATATCACTCCATGCCGCCGCGAATCCGCTTCCCGAGAGCATGTGTTGAACATCACCTGTCATGAGACAGGGCTGGAGACAACCGTTGGGTCCGACGTGAAAGCTGGTCAGCCCGGCGCCGCACCCATACAGTTCATCGAACAGCAAATGCTCTTTTGATTCCTCATAAAAGGATCCCCAACGCTGAATTGTCTCCTCGTCAGAAAATTCCATTTCTATGGCTCTTTCGGGAGCAACCCTCAGCTCGATCGGGGCTCTCTCCCCACCCATGCCGGCTGATATCGCAGCGTCAAACCGGAACCTGGCCCCGAATTCCTTGGCAATCCTCTCCATAGCAAATAATTCATGGCTGTTTACCGTCATGAGAACCGTTTTAAGGCTAATCTTCACGCTGTTCGCCACAAGAGCCTTTATGCCGCGCAGACACTTTTCGTAAGACCCCTGCACTCCTGTCACTCTCTCATACGTGGATGCCGTAGCCCCATACAGACTGATCTCCACGAGAAGGGGCGGCAGAGCTCTGAAGAGATCAATGATGTCATTCCTGAGCAGCGTACCATTAGAAAAGACCGTGACCAAAAGACCCTTTTCCTTTGCATACCGATAAATTTTGGGGAAGTCGTCACGAAGAAGCGGCTCCCCTCCCGTAACCAACAGGTTCAGACACCCAGCCTCGGTTATTTCATCAATGAGAGAGAGAATCCTGTCGCTGCTCATTTCACCACGCCTCAGTTCCCGTCCCTTTGCATCGGAGCCCAGATAGCAATGGATGCATCTGAGATTGCAGGCATGGGTCACCTCAATGCTCCCCGAAAGCGGAATATGAAGCCGCCGGGCTTTCATAAGGAACCGTGCCAGGTAGTTTTCGGCGCTCAACTCTGTCTGCTCCCGGCAGTGCATCTTCAGCCCGTCCTTTCACGAACCAGCCCTGCCTCCAGGAGGCCCTCAATAAACTCGCAAATATCTGCCCCGGCAACCTGCTGATTCACATCAAACTGCTCTACAACATCGTTGCGGATGTCGTTTAAGCTTTCTGTTCCATCCAGCCTGTCCCAGATATATTCAGCAACCGCGGTGAGGGCGAATATCTTCTCCATGTCAGCAAGCTTCCCCTTAACCGGCACAAGGAAAAGCTCGCCGGCGATCTTGCGGGAGACTACATCCTTGTCCCGCATAAAGACCCTGCCCAACGCGTCGCTGTTTAAGGGCTGTACCAATCCCATCCGCTCTATTTCAGCCTGAGCGCGGGATCGCCAATGATGTTATACATATCAATCATGGATGGCACCGTTCCCTTTGTCCTGTATTCTGTGAAGGCCTTCACTACCGCCTCTCCCAGTGTCTTTTTCCCTCCGGAGAAGACCGCCTTGTAGAATTCACTGTTGAGTACTTCAGCCTCTGAGTTGTCGGACAACCCGGTGGCCGACCAAACTGCTGCTGCTCCGCCGCCCGTCTTCAACAACATGGACTCGCTCAGCGAGAGGTAATCCGGCAGCGCAAACTCGCCTGCAGCACAGGTCATGGCAACCATAACCGGAAGTCCGTTCCCATTGGTCAGGGAATCCACCTGGAGGGCATCCGGATACCAGCTACTGCTGGCAAAAATCGACCAGTTTGAGAGAACATCTATTCCGGCGTGGCCAATATAGTTAAAGAACGAGGCGCCGTTGTTCAGGTAGGTCGAAAGCATCGCCCTGGCCTCATCGAAAGAATGTTCGGCAAGGTATACCCTCTCCCGAATGTAATTCGACGGGAACAGGGCGGCCATCACTTCACTGTTGAGCGTAAAGTTGCCTCCCCCATCAGGGTAATCCGCAAGCAGGACGGCCCGGTTCCCCGGGGTGCTTTCGAATGTCTTTATCTTGTTAATGATATTCTGCACATCGTCAGGAACGAGGATAGGAAGTCGTCCTATTGCCATATCGGGCACATGGTCGCCGTTCACATCCGCCAGGTAATTGTCAGATGTCACAAGCCCGTATGATGTCGGCACCAATGCGGGGGGTATGAGATTCCCGCCCGCGCCCAGGTTATCCCTGTAGTCCCATGTCCCATTTCCTGCCAGCACTATGTATCGTGGGGCCTTTTTCCAATTGTGGTATGCATAGGACAGGAACAGCCTGATCGCCTCGGGGCTTGAGAGTCCGAAATTGAATTCGTTCATGATATCATCCACCTTCACCACCATTGCTTTCAAGCCCTGTGCTTTCCTGTAAAGGGCAAGAGGCTGTACCGCCGGGACCAGTTCTCCAGGCGCGATGATAAGATAATCGGCCGAGAGATCCTTCGATCGCAGACCCGCTGGAACAACCGCGCGTCCATTGCCCACTTTCACGACCGCATCAGCTGCAACAGCCAGATAGAGTGCATCGGCTGAAACGGGTTTAACGCTGATCCGGTAGTTCCCTGGCGCACCATCAATGGTCGTGGCGGTGTTCAACTTCGGAGACTCGGCATCCGTAACGTCAAAGAGAAGGATGTCCGGCGTCGCAGTGGTGAACCCGCTGACGGTCACGGTATTGTTCCCGTCCCCTCTGAAGAAGAGTCTGTTCCCCGATGCGGTGTAAAGCCGTTCGTAGGTGAGGTCAAAGGAGTCTATGAGGAACATGCTCCAGGGAACGCCTGCATCCAGAACCCCTTGCACCTCGATCGTGTTTTGCCCGTCATTGAGCAAAGACTGGCTGAAAGTGGCAGTCAGGGTATAAGGATTCAAACCTTCCCATTGTCCCTCACCTATCTGCTGACCATTGAGCCTTACTATAACGTGGTGGTCGGGGTTCGTCCCCGCATCGGAGCCGCCAAAAAGATGCACTTGGAGCGTAGCCGCAGTATTCGTATCCGCTTTCCCGTATCCGGAGAACGTGAAGCTCTTGGGGCCATCACTGTACGAAGCGCTCAGGAAGATCAGGTCCCAGTCCCAGAAGTCAACTCCGGGGTCATCGAGCTGCATATTGGGGATCAGGTCCTGTTCGATATGCAAGGTCTCCGTAAAGGCCTTGTTACCGGGTGCAGGGACAGGGTGCGGTCCTGTCTGATAATTCATGGTCGCGCCCTTGTCGGTATCGATCCAGTAGATGTTATCGCGTGTATATACACTGTCCGTTGCCGTACCATAGAAGAACATGCCGGTGTCATGGTTGGCGGCCAAATAGGCGACAGGGTTGCCCTGATTGCTCACCGACAACCTGTCATGAGCGATAAGGGACGAAATTTTTGAAGAGGAACTGCCAAGCAGCTTCGCCAGATCACCAGCATCCACGTAATAGATCCCGTTTGCGGTCACGGGTATCTTTACACGGGTTCCCACAACAGATGCCTGGCTTGTTCTGACCAGCTGGGCGGATTCGTTTGCAGCCTTTGCGGCCTGCACGCGGGATTCCTTGAATGCAGAATGTTCCCGTGCGCTGCGGTTGTAGTCGGAAGGATGGAACGAGTTCGCCCTGCCGGACGTCTTTACCGAGCGGTCCGTTATCCCGCCGGAAGGGGCGTCATTTCCCCCTTCCACAGACACGGTAAAGGGACCGTATGAGATCTGATCGCCGCTCCTCTCGACCTCGACAAGTCTATATTGGTATACCTCACCAGGGAACGCCCCCTTGTCGATGATCGTGTATGTTCCGCCTCTGCGGGAGGTGATGACGCCGGGCAGTAAGCCCTCGGTCAAGCTCCGGTATTCGCCCGTGGCGGCGTCCAGCCTCAAAAGGTAAAAGCCCAGGGTATTATGCTCGGAGGCCGTCTCCCACTCCACTACTACCTGACCGTCATGCTCATGTGCGCCGAAGAAGGAGAGAACGACCCGTGTGGGGACGACAGGACTGGCGTAGCCGAAATGGACATTGGATTGATTGCCACCGCTGAGATCCACGGTTTCCTGGCCGTTGAAAGGCCCGGTTGTGCCTTCGGTCTTCTCATAGGTGGGGAAGTAGCCGCTCAAAACACCGGTGTTATCCGTGACCTTGACAGTATAGGTGCCGCTCGCCAAGCCACTGAAGCTATAATTTCCGGTGGCGGCAGTGGAGGTCGTTGCAACGGTATTACCCCCCTGCAACAGAGAGATCGTCACTCCGCCTATGCCTGCTTCACCGCCGTCAATAGTGCCATTGTTATTATTATCACTCCAGATGTTCCCTGACACGCTGCGGGACGTCGTGGCCTGGTAGCCAAAGTTCTTATCCAGGGAGTTACCCCCACCGACTATGCTCGCGCCCTGCTGCTGCCCGGTCGTCACCCCATCGCTGTCAGTTCCGCTGAACGTGTAACCGCCGGGCGGAGATTCGATGCTTACGATATAATTCCCATTGCTCAGCCCGGAGAAAACGTAATTGCCGTTGGCATCAGTGGTCACGGTTGTAATCAGTGTGTCGCCACCGTTTATCTGTCCGTTCCCGTTCACATCGTTGTACAACTTTACGCTGACTCCGCTGATTCCCAGTTCGCCCGTCTCCTGGCCGTTAATGCCGTTGATATCGTTAAACACTGTACCGGCAATGCTCCTTCGCAGATCATAACCGAAGTTAGGAGCTGAGCTATAATCAACATTGGCGGTGACGTTTATAACCTGCTTTGTACTGGAAATAGCTGAACTCGTCGTGCCGAAGTAATTGGCCAGTTTCGCGTTCGTGTCGGTGACCTTGATGGTATAGTCCGCCCCTCCTCCAGTAACCCCGGAGAAAGTGAAATATCCATTAGCATCGGTGGTCGTGGTCGCAATGACATTGAGACTGGCATCCAGCAAATCCAGCGTCACCAGAGCGATACCCGTCTCGCCCACATTCACAGAACCATTGCCATTGGCATCGAACCAGACCCTGTCTGTGATGGAGTAAGTCGTCCCGCTGTGATAGCCGAAGTTCGCATACTGGATGACGTCGCCTGCGCTGAGGTTATTGATAAAGAGCGGATCGTTAGGTGGCGCCGTCCTCGTATACCCTGTCAGTTTCGCCTGGCTCCCGTCAACATATACGAAGTAATCCTCACTACCGGTGGCCGGCACCCCGGTGAACAGATAGCTGCCGTCAGGCGCGGTAGTGGTGGAACCCCACAGGGTATCACCGGCTCCAGGCTCGAACGTGCCGTTGCCGTTTGCGTCCTGCCAGAGCTGGACCGTTACTCCGCCCAGTCCGGGTTCACCTGCATCGCGACTGCCGCTACTGTTCGCGTCGCTCCAGATCGAGCTTCTGATGGTGGCGCTCCCCGGAGCAGACTTATAGCCCAGATCCGCGCCCACGTATGACAAGCCGGCGCTCAGATTGAAGGCATTCGTGCGGTTGTCGCTGTGACCGGCAGGAGCGGACTGCTGTAGACCGGAAGGAAGCGTCCCCGGGGTTATTTCGATGTAGTATCCATTACCGGATTCCACGCCAGTAAACAAGTAATGACCTGTGGCGTCTGTCGTGGTTGTCATGACCGAGGCCCCGAGCCAGTTCTTCAGTGTCACGTCAACGTTGGCGAGCCCCGGCTCACCCAGATCCAAAACGCCGTTGCCGTTGGCATCGAGCCAGACGCGGTCGCCCACTTCAGCGCTCCCGGAAGACGGGTTGACGACGATGTTGGTAACGCTTGCAGTGAGCGCTAACGGGATTTCATTGCTGTTGACAAAAGCCGTGTTGGTGATCTGTTCGATCCCGCTGGCCAGGGGGTTATCCACTGTGACGTTGTACGTCAGGGTGAGGGAGTTACCTGGCCGGATACGACAACCGGTCCCGCCGGACAGGAGATCGGGCGGACTGCCGGTCGTAAAAGTACCGAGTAAACCGTAGCTGATATCCACATTATCGACGGAGAAAGTCTTGTTGGTGGCATTGAATCCCCCGGTGACCCGAAAGCGTATCGTCGTATTGGCAGAGATATAGGGTGTGAGATTGTAAGGAGGAGCAACATTCGGAGTGCCACCCGTGAAGGTCGCCAGGGTCGTAAATGGACCCGCTGCGCTAGTGCTGGCCTCCACCACCAACGTATCGCCGGCCACGAGGTTAGCGGAGCCGTAGCTGAAGTTGAGCAGCGGATTCACCGCACCTGTGAGATCGGCGGTGCGCTGGACCTGAGTCCCTGAGGCGTTGGCAGGGACGTTGTAAATTATGTCCACATTGTCGAGGTAGACTAGGTCGCCTCCAGCATTCCAATTCTGACCGGCACGGAATCGAACAGTGAGTGTATTGTTGCCGGCCAAGGCAATGGTTAACGTTTGGTTGTTCCCGCTCCAGCCGCCAGTACCTCCATCGTACGTACCGATGTTTACATAACCGCCACCGTCCAGGCTGTACTCCGCAACCAGCGTCTCGCCCCCATCGAATCCCCCGTCAGTTGGAGTAAAGCTGATTGTGGCGCTCGTTGCGCCAGTTACAGTCGCAGTCCTTAAGATCGCATCGTTTGCCTGACATTGCGTAAATTCCAACCGGTTATTTCCATTGCTGAGCCGTATAGTTCCGGTGCTGTAATCGGGAGCGCCCGCATCGTTCTCTTCCGTCCAGCTGCCGGCCCAATTATTTGAACCATAATTTCCGCCATAAGTATTGTTGGTGGTGAACTCATCCCGCACATTCGAGAGCAAATATCTGAACTGCAACTGGCCTCCGGTGATCCATACGAATCCACCTGTCGCCCCGGTTGCGCCGCCGTAACTGTCCGTCTCGGTCCAGTTGCCCGCCCAGTTGTTAGTATTGTTCGGGCCGTTGTTGGTGTAGGCGGAAGCCGCAAACTCGTCGCGGACGTTCCGCGGCAACTCACAGGTCACTGACCCGCTGGCCGCCACATAGGTCACCCCGTCGGGAAGCGGGTCGTACACAGATACACCTGTGAAGGCCGCCGCCGAAGGGTTTGTCACGGTGACGGTATAGGTGAACTGGTTTCCAGGGTATAGAGGGCTGGGAGCGTTTGAGGTCTTTGTCACACTCAGATTACCATAGCTGTTGAACGCAAAGTCGGAAGCGACAAAGGTCTGGGTCGCTCCTGCCACGGTTCTGGTTCCGCTCGTCTGGACCACATTGCGGGTGATATCGCCCACATTGAAGTTCTGTGTTGTCTGGGCGGTGAACGTGACGGTTATCGTCTGGTTTGCAGCCATATTGCCGAGCATACTGCTGGGCCAGGTCAGGATCAAATTACCGCCGCTTATCGTGGGATTTGCGGATCCGCCGCTGACCGTTGTCATGTCCGCGATGGTGATCGTAGTGCTGTTGTTCACATACTGCCAGCCTGTAGGGAGGGTGTCGACCACGCTGATCCCTGCGACGTCAAAGTGATAAGAATTAATCACGAGCGTATAGGTGGATTGCGCACCCGCCGTCGTTGAGACTACAACCGGGTTGGCTGATTTCTTTACCGTAAGTACCTTGTCAATAAAATCACCGCCGGGGAACGAAACATACCCCAGATCAATGGCCGGGGCTGCCGTAGGAGAAGTATCAGGGTTCTGGCCGTATGCGATCGCAATGGGACCGGTGGCCCAGACATGGGTGTTCGACAAATTGCCGTCCCCTGTATCGTACACGTATTGTGTCTGGAGGCGGTTCAGCGTGTAGGTCTGGTCAGGGATCCCGTCATCGTTCGTATCGATAAACACCCGGGTATTGTCCTGGACCGGGGTAATAAAAATCCCGGAGTCATCGTAATTTGCCGCAAGGATAGGAGTCGCGTAAGCCCCCGGCGCCCAGCCGAAGAAATGCTCGTTCCCGAGCAGAAATGACGGCACAAGGGGATAACCCCATTCATGGGTTGGTCCCCCCGTGTCGATCGTCGACACTCCCCAGAAGACCTCGCTCGCTTTCACGTAGACCCCCGAACCTGCAGGCACGTAGCCTCCTGTCATCTCACTAAATGAACGCGTCTGCCCGGCCGGGACACTGAATGAACCAGAGGCAGAACTGGTCTGGTAGTTGATCGTCAGGGCAGAAGACTGCGGGTTAAAGACATAGAGCTGTGTGGGATAATTGGAACCGGCGTCGCTCGGCACAGGGGCATAGTACTCGTTGTCCCACATGCCGCTCGGAAAGGCGCTGAAGCCGCGTGCTTCAAACGTCGCGGTCTGATCTCCCACGATATAGTTCACCTGCAGGGTATCGGAGCCCTGTATGACTGTCCCCGTAGGCAGGGATACTGCGCCCGTAGTCGGAAACGGGGCGAAACGATCAAGCAGGAAGACCTCTCCGGAATTGAGCGTTACCTGCGTTGCAGTCTGGGTGCAGGGATTATTATGGCTTATGCAAACGGTATCGCCAAAGGTCCCGTCCTTATTGAAATCGAAGGTAACAACCGTGTTATCCTTCGTGGCCTGAATCAGTGCAAACACCCTTCTGAAATCGAGATAGTTGCGGGGGGCACCATAAAGGTCGTCGCCAAAGGGGAGGATATACCTGACCATTTGCGGCTTGACAGGATAAACCTCCCATGCCAAAGAAAACACCGTCCCGTCAGTCTCCTCCCAGCTCGTTCGTGTGACGGTAACGACTCCACCGGCAACATAGATTCGATCCCGGCCGTCGTAGTAAGTTGCGGTCCCCCTCGGGTTCACCGGTATATTGGAGCTCTCAAATATCCTGCTGTCTCCGGCATTGGCCAGGACGTACTTTTCGTCGGCTGTCGCATCGGGGTTGTTCGGGTCGAAATTATATCCGTTCTCCCATTGGTCGTAGTAGATTGTTGTATTCGGCGACCATGCGACAACGCTGATGATTGTGTGCCTGGGAGCGGTGAGCGCAACAGGACCCGCCGCGCCGATGTCGGCCCAAACCTGTCCCAAAATGTTTTCATCACCGGGGATAAAGTATTCCGAGTAACCCGCAGGAGCAGCGCCATAGCTGTACGTTGCGCATGACAAAAAAACCATAAGACTTAGGAAAAATTTATAGAGGGCTGTCATTGATCTCAGGAATGTCTTTGCGGTCATAAAAGAAATCCTCCTCTTTCTGGAGTGTTACGCCTCCCCTTCATGCGGTACACCTCCCAACAAAAGCGCCGCGACGCAAAACTTCCTGTCTTATCATGCAGTTTTTGTACCAGTTGCCTTGTTTAATAGTATATTGATATGCATGGGAAAAAAAGCCTTTCCATCCTGAGACTGTAGAATAATGACAAATAGTGTCAAGTACAGTGTAAAAACCCGACAACCCCATCGATTATCTTATCCTAATATATGCTTATATGTAAACAATAAAATTGTGCCTGAAATGCATAACCGGGGCGTTCGCCACCCCCTCACGCCGACTCAGGATGCTTCACCAAGACGTGCTGAGAGGCCGTGCTGCACTCAGGCGGCACCCCCCCTCACTTTCCGCCCAGTTCTTTCAGTCTTCTCTGGGCATTCTTGTCACGCGGATTCAGGACCAGCACATTCTCGTACTCCTCTCTCGCACGATGGAATATATGCAGCTTGTCATAAAGTTGCGCAAGATTAGACCTCAGTCCGTAGTCCGACGGATGATTCTTCACCCCTTCTTCGCAAAAAAACAGCGCCTGTTCAAGCTCGCCTTTTTTCTGATATATTCCTGTTATCCTGTAATATGCTTCACTCCCTGCGGCCCCTGTCCTTTTCATAACAGCGAGCGCGTCGAGATAGCTGTCCAATGCCTCCTGGATATCGCCCTTTTCTTCTCTATACTTCCCGTAAAGGAGCAGCGCAGATGGCGTATCGGGGATTGCGCCCCTTATTTCATCCGCGGTGAGTCTGCTCAGGGCAAGAGCGGTAATGTATTTCCCTGTATTATCGGGATCGAAGGCTATCGCCTCTTTCATCTCTTGTATCGCTTCCTCCTTCCGCCCCTGGGAAAAGAGCCACAACGAGTAATTCTTGCGCATCCATGCCGACATCGGGTCATAGAGCACCGCAAGTTTCATATATCTTGCCGCCCTGTCGTTGTCGCCTGCATTGCCGTAGGCAACACCCAGCATCTGCAAATACTCGCCGCGAACGGGATTCAGGGCCACCGCTCTCGAGAAATTGCCGACCATCTTTTCCTTCTTCCCGAGGGCATAGTCGATAGTGCCCTTTGCAAAAGGCAGCCTGGCATCGAAGGGACTCAGTATGGCGGCCTTTTCCAGCATCGCCTCTTTTAAGGCAAGCTCCGACCCCTCCCTTAGCGACCCTTTTGCGAGCGAGTAGAGGACGTCGGCACCAGCATTGAACACGGGGATGGCGCAGATTAAAATACCCGTTACCCCAAGCCCGGCGATCAGCCATTTTCTCGTCTGCTGCGGGATCCCTATCTCTCTCTCCCTGAGGTGTGTCCCTCCGTTTCCTTCTTTAACCCTTGCATGCGACACAGCCACCGCAAAACCCATCAGAAAACAAAAGTAAAGGCCGTTCGCGCCCAGCCGCAGGTTGAAGTCGGTCAGGCTGTGAATCATGATCGCTGTAATTCCTGTCACTGCGCCCAGAGAGAGGAGCCGCGAAGAGAGCGATTTCCGTCTCCTGAGCATCACGAACATTTTCCTGTAAAACGATCCCATGATATAAAGCATTATCAACAGTCCCGACAGACCGAGTTCGGCAGCGCCTTCTATGTAATCATTGTGAGCATGTTCCCAACGCTCCTGCGTCAGCACTGTCTTATAGCGGGGATAGACGTGCTCATACGTTCCAAGGCCCGTACCGAACAGAGGGTATGCACGTATTATCTTCAGCGAATCTTTCCAGTTCTGTATCCTGTATTCACGGGAAGCGTCTGCGTACCTTATTTTTTCGAACCGCTCAAAGACCGGTCCCCAGCCGAACCACCCGACGCTGAACAGCACAACGAGAAACAGCGCGACGATGGTCCGCCCCTTCTTTCTTGTTGAGTCTCTCAGCCAAAGCATCATCCCGAAGAAGAGCATCGAGAGGCTTAGTCCTATTATCCCGCCCCTTGACAGGCTCAGGAAGAGTGACGTACTCATGATCACCGCCGCGGTCCAGGCGAGAATAGCCCGGTTTGCCCGTCTGTGGGAAAAAAAATCGGCCACGGTCTTCTTTATGTCGCTGTCGCCCTTCGTTCCGGGGAGAGTATAGATGAGAAATCCGACACAGACAGGGATGAGCATCTCCATGAGACCGGCAAAATGGTTCCTGTTCACATACGGTCCAAAGGGCTGACCCACCTGGCTTAATTCCCTGAACCAGAGCAGTTTCCCGTTCCACAATATCAGCTGGAATATTCCCAGGAGCGCGCAGCATGTCCCGATGACAAGGATGACCTCGGTCATCAGGGTTATGGATCGTCTGTCTCTCAGCATCTGGACCGTAAGGCAATATACGCATGTGTATGCGATAAACCTCGCTATCTCCAAAAGGGTCGCATGGGGATAAAGGGAAATGGTAAGCCAGGGAAGAGCGCTTGTGTGGGGAAGATTCTCAGAGTAGACCCGGTATGTCTGGGGCGAAAGCACTTGGACAAATGACGGAGGCATCGGAACGAGCTGCATGATTGCGAGTCCCAGGAGCAACACGACAGGCAGAAGAAAGGGCGGCTCTATGACAGAGATCGTCGTTTCCTTCTTGAACAGCCGGAAAAGCCACAGGAATAACAGAGAGATGCAAAGCACCTCCATTAGCGCAAGCGACCAGGGCTCAACCGTACCGAATAACAGGGGAGCGAGGAAAAGGAGGCAGATAAAACCGCGCTGAATGGCCTTCTCTACATCGATCACACGGCCTTTCCCTTGTCCTGACCGTATTGAGAATAGTACGGATACAGGTACCTGTATCCTTCTCTCTTCGTATCCACCCTGTTCAGGACCACCCCCAATATTTTGGCGTTGATGTCCTTGAGCAGCTTTGTCCCTCTCTTCGCCACTTCAAACGTCGTTTTACCGCTCCTGACCACGACTACTGTCCCGTCTACCAGATCCGAGAGAATCGTTGTGTCCGTCACGGTAATAAGGGGTGCTGTGTCGAACACCACGATATCAAACTTCTCATTTACAATATGCAGGAACTCCTTCATCCTCTTCGACCCGAGGAGCTCCGATGGATTCGGCGGCAACGGGCCCGCGGTGATGATGCTCAGATGGGGGACGGGGCTGGTCTTTATCATATCCCTGACAACCTGGCGTGCAAGGAAACTGCTGAGCCCTATGGAGTTCTCCATTCCGAAGACGGTGTGCACCTTCGGTTTCCTGAGATCCGCGTCCACAAGCAAGACCATCTTTTCCATCTGTGCCAGGGTGATGGCGAGGTTGATCGCGGTGGTCGTCTTGCCCTCATCCTCCAATGAACTGGTCACCACAAAACTCTTTACCGGCTCCACTGCCGAAAGCAGAATGCTCGTTCGCAGGGCCCTGTATGTTCTCCGAGACAGTGGATTTCTGATCTGTGTGCGTGATCGCTTCCAGCCGCTCTTCCGGATCGGTCTTGCTGAAAAAAGGAATCACCCCAAGGAGCGGCAGCGAGAGTTTTTCCTCAACATCTTCCGGTTTCTTGAAGGTGTTGTCGACATATTCGAGGAAGAACGCGATTCCCACTCCACCGAACAGGCCCACGATGACGGAGAGGAGGACATTGAGAAGCCTCCTGGGCCTCACCGGACTCTTGGGCACCTCTGCCCTGTCGACGATGTAGATGTTGAAGGATTTCACTTCCTCAATAAGACTCGTCTTCCTTAATGCGTTTCAGAAGCGCATCATATATCTGTTGATTGCTGTCGACCTCGCGTTTGAGGACACCGTATTCTATCGACTTCGCAGAGAGAGACATGGCCTCACCCTTCCCCTGCGCCAAAGAACTTCTCAGTCCGGCCTCTTTTGTCTTCGCAAGTTCGTAATCGTTCTTCATCGCAGTGATGATCCTTTTCGACTCGCTGGACATCCTCTCCCGAATTGCTCTCAGGTCTTCCTTCAGTAATATCATCTGGGGATGTTTCTCTCCGAACTTCTTCGACATCTCCATCACATCCTTTTCCCTTCTTATCTCGTCCGTCCTGAGAGACTGCATCACCGGATCCCCTGCTACGGCAGGCACCGTGAGGGCTCCCGCAAGGTTGTTCGTAAGGTCCTTCACCTGATTGTACAGGGCCTCGACCTCCTTCCTCCTGCTTTCCGCCATGACCAGTTGGGAGCTCAGGCTCTGGACCTTCTGAGGTGTGATCGCCTCCTTGCTCTCCAGTTCTACGATATCCTTGTCCTTCATGTACTCCTGAAGCGCCCTCTGCGACTGCTCCAGCAACTTCTTCTGTTCATCGATCTTCTTCGACATCCACTCAACAGCATGCTTTGCCGTCCCCATCTTGATATCAAGGACCTGCTCTACATAGGCATCCGCCACGCCGTTGGCGACGTATGCCGCCAGGTTCGGATCGTGGTACTCATAACTGATGTTCACTATCCTGCTGCCCTTTATGGGATCCACCCTGAGGTTTCCCTGAACTTTCTTTGCTAGGACCAACAGGGGGTCCTCGAGGCTCCTTTCTTCCGGAGCATTCTTCCTTGTCGAGACGACATTCCTCAGCATGCCGAAGAACCCGCTCAGCGCACCCCCGCCCGATTTCTTCGCTGCCGGGTTGAAAGCCGGGTTATTCTGAAGGGTGAGATTCTTCACGACTTTATATGCAACCGCACCGCTTCTTATAAGCTCATACTGGGTGTGATAGTAGTCCTCTGAATAGAGGTCGGTATACACGGCATTGATATTCGACAAATACTGGTTCTCCCTGTCGATGAGAACGCGTGTCGTGGCCCTGTACACAGGTGTGGTCGTCAGGGTACCTATGGTAACCACAACAACAAGCACGGAGAAGAACGTAAGAACACTGTTGCTTCTCTTTACGATGACCTTCCAGTAGTCTCGCAGGTGTATCTCTTCGTCTTGAGGTCTTTCCATTCCGTCCATATGTCGTTGATCAGAAGAAGCTCTCGGGAACCACAATCACGTCATCAGGTCTGACGAGTTCATTGAGCCCGACCTTCTCCAGAGTCTTCTCCTTTCCCTCTTCCATCCTCTTTATCTTTATTCGCCTCTCCGCTGCTTTGTCGGTAAATCCTCCTGCCATAGTGATCGCCTTGAGGACAGTAGTGCCTTCTTCGTACTTATACACATCAGGCTTCTTCACCTCTCCGCTCACGTAGAAGAATCCCGCCTTCTGAATGTAGATGCTGTCCCCGTCCTGCAGGCTCATATCAGCACTCGTATCACCCTTTTCTACCAGTCGTTTCAGGTCAATGGTGAACGTCTGCTCGCCCTGCTTCAGTTTGCGCTTCACGATTGCCTTGTCCCCTGCGTCCTTTGTGATACCTCCTGCCCTTGAGAGAAGTTCCAGAAAGCTCGTTTGTCCAGGGAGTTCGTACAGGCCCGGCCTCGAAACTTCTCCAATAGCCGTCACCTTCTTGCTCCTGAACTCCTCGATGAACACAATCACCTGGGGATTAACGATGAAGCCGTTGGCGAGCAGTTCGCTGATCTTGCCCGCTATCTGCGGTATCGTCAGTCCCGACACCTTCACCTCTCCCAGGAGAGGAAAGAAGATCGTGCCCTCACCGCTCACCCTTGCAAGGCTGGAAAGGTCAGCATGGTCGTATACGGTAATACGGAGCACGTCCCGCTCTCCCACCACATAGTCCTGGGAAAGCACCACAGAGCGGAGCGTCGTCAACACAAGCACGGCCAGAAGGACTAGGCACAGCACTGCTGTCCGGCGACTTAGCATCTTTCTTACCTCACGGAGTCGCAACAACTTTAAGATAATAGGTGTTGTTCGGATAACTATACGTTTCAATGGTCGAACTCCGGTCAGTATGACTGTATCCCGCCTCAGCCCTCAACCAGTTCTTTATCTGGTAGATGAGCCCGATGCGCCCCTCCCACGTGTCGTCCCTTCTTGGCTGCTCGCCTCGGTAGCTGTCCCTGCCATACGACAGATAAGCCTTTCCCGTGATCTTTCCCGTGAACTTATGAAGATATTCCAAGGAGAGCCCCGTGGTCACAAAGAAGTCATTCTGCGGGTTATTCGTCTCGTTCGTACTCCGTATCCCCCCCACCCTCAGCGAGTCCCTCGTGCTGAAATTATGGTCAATGGTGATCTCCATGACAACGTCGCCATACCCATCAACGGTCGGATCCTTGAAGTCCTTTGTGCCATACCCTACCTTTACGGTCCCTTTCGTTTTTCCCGTAATGTCCCACGTAACCCCGCCGAAGAGATGGTGTTCTTTGCTATTCAGATCGCTAGGCTGCGCATAATTGACTACCAGATAGTCGTATTCGATAAATGCAGCGGTCTTCGGCAAGAACCGATAATAGAGATATCCGGACACGCCATTGTCCGTCCTGTTCCTGAACTCGTTCCTGTCGGCATCATAACGCAGGATGAAGTTGGTCAAATCAAACCTCAGCTTGAACCTGTCGGATAAATTGTATGCAGCGCTCACCCTGCCAAGATTACTGTCGAAAAAATCAAGTTCCGGGCTGATGTTCAGTCCCCTCGGGTCATGGCCCCTGTTGAATTCATCGTTCACAACGAACTCGAGCCCCACGGGAAACCTTATCTCGAATCTCCCGGCAGCCTTGTGGCTGACCGCGTTCTCCGAGGTGAACGTGTTGAACCGCTCCACATCGGCCTGGTATATAAGCTCAAGCTCGTATCTCTTCTTGCTCCTCGGGAAAATTATTTGTACGCCGGGGCTTATCACGGTCGAGAAATCGCTCTCCCGGTCGGTATCCGTATTAAAGACATTATCCGTAAAACGCTCGGTTAAGCCAAGGGAAGGATGAATCTCAAATTCGCCGAATCGCACGGCCTGAGAGTCGCTGCTGAAGGTCGCGCTAGCAAGGCATGCCACCACAACAGCAAACATGTACTTTCTCATCTACGGTTGAACCGGACTTACTGTGCCTGTACCACCTCCTCCTCCACCGATGACGGGAGCGAATGTTGGTGTGTATCCAGGGGTTACCGGCGGCGGGGTATAGCCAAGCCCCGGCAATCCGAGTCTCTCTATGGTCCTTGCCAAAACATCAGTATCGACACCCGCCTCGATCAGACACGTCACAATAACAGGCGATGTGGCCCCTGCCCTGTATGCTGCGGTTATGACATCTTCCAGTTTTCCCCCCGCCTGTATCGCGCACCGCACCACCACGCATGCAGGATGACCCATCGCTATCGCGTTATTCACTATATCAGAGGTGTTTCCTCCGGACCGTATCATGTCGCTCACCACTGAACAGATCCCCTTACCGCCGGAAAGGGCATCTGCGATACTGTCCCTGACGGAATTATCAAGCGCGCCCTTATTCCCCACCTGGCAAGGCGCAGAAGCTGGTAACAGGCTGATCAGCACGACAACGCTGAAAAGCAAGGTTGCAACGGCTCTTTTTCTGTTCATCAGCACCTCTCCTCTTCCTTCCGTTTATCTTATTTATTTCATTAATTTACCTATAAAAAATGTTATCATTAAAGGCATTTGGTTGTCAAGACATATATAAACAGTGCAAGGAGATAAGTATGGGTAAGATAACGGTAAATGACTTTCTGAAAAAAAAGACAGAACGGAAGAAGATAACCATGATTACTGCCTACGACTATCCCTTTGCCATGATCGCCGATGAAGCGGGGATCGATGCACTCCTTGTGGGAGATTCCCTGTGCATGGTCGTACAGGGTCACGAGAACACCCTGCCCGTGACCATGGATGAAATGATCTACCATACGAAGATGGTATCAAGGGCCGCTCGGAACGCGATGGTCATCGGGGACATGCCTTTTATGTCCTATCAGGCGGGCCGGGAAGATGCGATCCGTAACGCAGGGAGATTCCTCAAGGAGGCAGGGGCTTCCGCCATAAAGTTGGAGGGAGGCTCCGAGGTTCTGGGACATATTGAGGCCCTGACAAAGGCTGATATTCCGGTAATGGCACACTTGGGGCTGACCCCCCAGGCAGTTCACCGCATGGGGGGGTATAAAGTCCAGGGAAGAGACGAGGACGCGGCAAGAAAATTACTGGAAGAAGCCCGTGCAGTGGAAGATGCAGGCGCCTTTGCCCTTATCCTCGAGGCCATTCCCACGGACCTGGCAGGGAAGATCACGGAAGCGATATCAATCCCGACCATAGGCATCGGAGCAGGACCCCATTGCGACGGCCAGGTACTGGTCCTCCATGACGTCCTCGGGCTCTTCGAGAGGTTCATCCCGAAATTCGTGAGGAGATACGCACACATGAGAGAAGATGCATTGAAGGCCATCCGGACCTACAGGGATGAGGTGGAAAAAGGACTCTTTCCCGGTGAAGAAGAGAGCTTTAGGTAAGGCAACGATGCATCCATCTGCAAGCACGGTAATAACCTTCTGTTCATGGGAGAAATGATCATATCCCCCCGGGTTTCTCCATTGTTTCTGATTTATCGGCAATTCCCTGCTTTTTGAATCAATTGCACATTTTCTGTTGAAATGTTTCCCGCTTTCTGGTATATTGGAAACGTTTTGTATGGACGACAGAGAAAAGAAATCACTCCTGGAGGCGCTGTTGTTCTTTTCGGGAGAGCCCTTAACACCATCAACCCTTAAGGGCATCACGGAGGTGGATGAGCCGGAGATCAGGAGAGCTCATGGACGGGCTGATGGCCGACTACCGCACAAGGGAGAGTGGCATCCTTATAGCGGAGATAGCCAATGGATATCAGATGGTGACCGATCCAAGGCACTCCCCGTGGATAAAAAAAATGAAGAACTCCCAGGTGTCGAGCAGGCTTTCCCTGGCTGCCCTTGAGACGCTGGCGATCGTCGCATACAGGCAACCCATTATCAAGGCAGAGATAGAACAGGTGAGAGGGGTGAACGCGGACGGGGTAATAAAGACGCTCCTGGACAGAAGACTGATAAAGATAATGGGCAAAAAGGAGGCTCCGGGCAAGCCGCTTCTCTATGGAACGACGAAGGAGTTCTTGCAGCATTTCGGACTGAAGGACCTTGCAGAACTGCCCACCCTCAAAGATTTGGCGAGGGATGAGGCAATCTAAAGGAGGTTAGACATGAAACTATGGTCTGTTCTGATGGCCCTTATTCTTTTCCTTGTGACAAATACTGCTGAAGCAAGCCAGACGTACGTGGTCAGGAAAGGCGACAGCCTTTATACAATAGCGAAGAAATTCAGGATTGATCAGAGCAAGATCGAGGAAGCGAACAGCCTTGATTCCGTCAAGCTCAGGCCCGGGGATAAATTAAAGATACCGACGAAGAGGACCTCCGGGGGAAGACAGATCAGCGGGAATGAGGTGACAGAGTCATCCAGGTCAGCCCGACCTGTGTCCGGAACCATGACCTCAGAGCCTTCCGCTGCACAGGACCCCCCCTACCACACCGTGAGGAAAGGGGATACCCTTGCGTCCATCGCCAAGAAATATTCCCTCTCAGTAAAAGACCTTAAAGAGCTGAATGACCTCGCCAGGACGACGAAGCTCAAGCCCGGCCGGCAACTCCTTGTAAAAAGAACCGGCCCGAAGACCTATACGATAAGAAAGGGCGACACGCTGTCGAAGATAGCGAAAAAATGCAGTGTGAGCGCTGAAGAGCTTCAGGATCTGAACGAGCTGGAATCGGATGACCTGAAACCCGGTCAGAAGCTGATCATTGAGCCCTGGACAGAACAGCATGAGATGAGGAATTATCCCATACTCTCCGCAGCAAGCCTTTCCGAGGATATCAGGACCCTTGCGGAATCTCCTGAACTTGATTCCATTGGCATGAAGGAACGCCTCATTCTTTTTGCCAGAAGAATGCTTAATATTCCTTATCGTTTCGGGGGGAGCACCTTTATGGGCATCGATTGCTCGGGTACGTTCAGAAGGTCTTCGGTTTCCTCGACGTATCTCTGCCGAGGACAGCCCGGGAGCAGTTCCATATCGGCGAACCTGTCAGCAAAGAAGAACTCTCGATCGGCGACCTTGTTTTCTTCCGCACCTATGCCTCCTTCCCTTCCCATGTGGGCATCTACCTCGGAAATGATCTTTTTATCCATGCTTCATCACGAAGTAGGAAGGTTTCCATAGACAGTCTGGACACCCCGTATTACGTCAAGCACTTCATCGGTGCAAAGAGATTGTTCGGTGATGAACTGGACAAGCGGATCAATCTCAAAGAGCAGGGCTGATCCTCTCTCTATTCTCTGTCTCCCGTCCCCGGTGTTGAGAGGTCATACGTCTCTACCCCTCACCCTCAAAGGCTATCTCGTCACTTTCTGCTTCACCTTTTGCTTTGCGCGAAATGCCGTTGGCGACGCCCCATAAACCGTCTTGAAGACCCGCCCAAAATGCGTCACGCTTTCATACCCCACAAAGGTCGCAATCTCTGTAACCGTGAGGTTGGGATCGTCCAGAAGCCTCGCGGCTTTCTTGACCCTGATGCTGTTCAGGTAGGAGATGAAACTCAAACCGAACCGGCCCTTGAATGCCCGGCAGAAATTGAACCTGCTCATACAGACCATACGAGCCAGTTTGTCAAGGCTCAGGTCCTCCATGGAGCGGTCTTCGATATACGCTGCGATACCGTCCATGATGAATTCTTCTCTTGTTACGGTATCTTTCCAAAAAGTATTGCCGAGGTTCATGCCCAGGATTTCTGAAAGCCGTTTCATAAGATAGGAGAAACTCAGCGGCTTCTTGATGTAATCCGTGACCCCTTCTCTGAGCGCCTTTATCACCACATGTTCACTGCCGTATCCCGTCATGAGGATAACAGGGAGGGACGGGCTCGCTTCCCGCACCGCTTTCAGAACCTCGAACCCGTCACGATCAGGAAGGGCATAATCGATAAGGGCAAGATCCATGGGATGAGTAAGCTGACGGAGCGCTTCGGAATGCGTCGATGCTTCCAGCACGTCATATTCTCTTTCAAGGGCACCCCGGATCATCTCCCTCACCACAGCCTCGTCCTCAACCAGAAGAATGACCTTCCTCTTCACGTCCCCCCCCCAAGAAAACATCCCCCGACTTGTTGCAAAAAGCTTTCTCTCGGCGAAAATAATATACTGTTGCAGATTTATAACAGAACAGGGCACGTTTTGTAAATACTATTCGCCACTCGCTAAAAAAACCTTACCCGGGGGTTTCATCCCTCGTACATTACCTTACCCATGTCACCGATATCGTATCCGCCCAGTCCCTCTACGGTGTCCCTGAATTCACCGTCTTCCCTGATGATCCGCAAAAGCGCGGCGACCTTGTCCGACTCAATGAACTCCCGGGGAATGGCAATGTCATAGCGTTCCTTTGCCACCGGAATGAAATCAAGACCCAACGCATTCGCAGCCGCAAGGATGGCAAGCCCCGTGTCCGCAATACCGGTCAGCACCGCTGAGGCGACTCCCATGTGGGTATATTCCTCTCTTTCATACCCCTGGATCTGAGCAGGGTCTGCGCCCATCTCTCTGAGATGCTTATCCGTGAGGAGTCTTGTGCCGGAACCGGGTTGCCTGTTGATAAAGACCACGTCATGCCTCAAAAGGTCGTTAAAGCCCGTAATGCCTCCGGGATTACCCTTTTTCACTACAAGACCTTGTTCACGGTACACAAGGTTTATGAGGACAATCCTCTTCTCGTGCAGAAGCTTTTCGATAAAGGGAACATTGTACAATCCCGATTCTTCGTCCAGAAGGTGAGTCCCTGCCATATGAGCCTCGCCTTTTTTCAGAGCGATCAATCCCCCCATGGAGCCCACATGGGCCGAGGACAGAGAGAGCCTCGGATGTCTTTTCTTGAGAATGTTCGCTAGGATGTCCAGAGTATTGTCATGACTGCCGATGCAGACGATGGTGTTCCTGATCTCATCCCTGCTCCTGAGAAGTTCCACTTCCACCTCGGAGCCTGCGCCGATCCCCTCTGACAGGGCAGGAATGCGAACAATACCGTCGGCCCTCACAAGGGACATGATCACCCCCGCCCCTCTTGTCATGGGGGTCGCTATGGTCTTCTCACCCACCTGCCCGACCTTCACCCTCACAAATTCCTCCTGTCCCAGGGATGACGATAACTGGCGCGAGAGGACGGCGTGAACGGTTTCATGCTCCGCCATTTCAATACCCTGCCAGATGTGGAGAAGAGGTTTTGCAAAAAGAGTGAACGTAATGAACGCGGACACGGGATAGCCCGGTATTCCGAGCACAGGCTTCCCTTTTACCATCCCGAGGATGAGGGGCTTTCCCGGTCTTATCCCCACCCCATGGACGAATACCTCACCCATCTCACGAATGGCCAGGCCGGTGAAGTCTTCCGAACCGGCGGAGGATCCGGCATTCACCACTACCATATCAGCACCCTCGCAGGCATGCCCGATGGCCGCTTTAAGCTCACCAACATCGTCAGGGATGATATCAGACCTTAAGGGCTCTCCGCCCCACTCACGCACAAGGCCTCCCAGGATCCGGGAGTTATACTCGATGATGGAGCCCACTTTCAGTTCGGTACCCGGCTCCACTATTTCATCCCCGGTGGGAAGAATGAACACACGCGGTCTTTTCCTGACCATGATCTCTGTATGTCCGCCCGCAAGCAGCGCACCGATGTCCACCGGCCTTATTCTCTGATTCTCAGGAATTATGAGTTCTGTTGCAACGATATCTTCCCCTATGGTCCTCACGTGCTGCCATGGCGTTGCCGGCTCTCTGATCTCGATATACTCTGGAGATGATCCATGACCGCGCACGACGTGCACCTCTTCGATCATGATCACGGCATTGAACCCTTCGGGCATGGGATCGCCCGTGTCAACGGGGATCCCCTGCACCCCCACCTTAAGCTGCAGCGGCACGGTCTCAGAGGCGCCAAAGGTTTCGGTAAACCTCACCGCGTACCCGTCCATTGCCGCCGCATGGTAAAAAGGAGACGATATCTTCGCGGCCACTGCTGCTGAAGACACCCTGCCGATCGAGTCGATGACCGCAATGGTCTCTCCGGAGAGGGGTTGCAGAAGCCCTTCCCTGCGAAGCCTCGTGAGCCACACAGTGAGGGCATCGGATAAAGGGGTGCTCTCAAGATAGATCTTTTGCTTCATGCCTTCTCTTTTTTCCATCTCTTCCTGCGCTGCCACCGGTTCAGGCATCCTGCCTGAAAATTCACCGGCACTTTCAGAGGCTGCTGGCAACAATGCGGTTCGTGTCCTCAGACGTGAGATGACAGTGCACACGCACGTCCTTATCTCTGATATGTTTTTCCGCGTTCGCCCTCGCTGCAAGACATATCTTCCTCAAGACATCGAACCGTTTGCCGTAATAGAGCCATGGGAAAAGGTCGGCAGTGCCGGCTTCTCTGAAAGGGAGCAACTCTTCAGATGTGATTCCCATGTTCTTCAAAAGGAAAAAAACATCTCCCGTTGTTGGTTCGGACTTCCATATGGCAAGTCGTATGATATCAACCCAGTTCGAAGAGATATGAAGCTTCTTAATATCTCCCCTGATCTGGGTGATGTTCTCAATGAGGTTATCCGCGACGATGGTATAGGCTTGCTCCCTGAAGTGGTAGAGTTCCTGATGCGCAGTCCTTGACGCGTCATTGGAGGCGAACACGATCTCGATCACGGCGCACCTTTCCTGCGGAGGAATGCAAGCGCCTCTATATGGTAGGTGTTGGGAAAGAAATCCACCATGCGGACCGTCTCTATATCATACTTCTCCCTCATCTTCTTCACATCCCTCGCAAGGGTTGCGGGATTACAGGAGATATACACGATCCTCTCACTGCCGGCCTCCATGACCTTTCTCAGACACTCTGCGGTGAGACCCGCCCGCGGGGGATCAAGGACGATGATATCAAAGTGGGTTTCTCCAAAGAGCCTGTCCACCTGCTGTTTCCTCGTGCTCCTGAGGACCTTCTCCACCGACATGTTGACAAATGTACAGTTCCTGATGCCATTGAGCGTCACATTTCTGCGGCCGTCTTCAACGGCAGAGGGATTCTCTTCAACCGCCACGGTCTCCAGCGCCTGCAATGACAGGGGAAGAGAAAAGTTCCCTGCTCCCGCGTAGAGGTCCAGCACACGTTTGTTCTCGAGGGGAGAAAGTTCCCTCACAACGGCCTCCACAACCATGCGGTTGAGGGACCAGTGGCTCTGAAAAAAACTCCATGGGGTGACCGAATACTTCAGACCGTTGAGATCCAGCGTGATATAATCCTTCCCCATGGAACCACCGTCTTCAAACGCGATCCCGGAAAGCCCGCTGTCAAGGAGAGACTGGGCCGCTTCATCCGCCATGGTGCCTTTCACCAGAATTGCCAGCGTGTCTCCTGCCATCACGGACAGCTCCTTCACGCCCCTCAACTCTATGCCTGCCAGTTTCCGCAGCAGGTCGTTGATCCCCGGCGCCATGACGGGACAATGTTCAACAGCGATCACCTCCCTCGTTCCCTCCCGGTAAAAACCAACCGCACCCTCAGCAGACACCTTGAATTGCCCCCTGTGACGGTATCCGAACTCTTGAGCGGCAAGAGAGGGCGTGAGCGCGACCTCAACGTCCCCTATCCTTCTCATCGCATCAATGAGTATCTCTTCCTTCACGGAGACCTGTTTTTCGTATTCCATGAACTGGAGCTGACACCCCCCGCATATTCCGAAGATGCGGCAGGGCGGCTCCCTCCTCAACGGTGAAGGTTCGACAACATGCCGGACCGAGGCTATGGAATAGTCCCTTTTGCGCTCTTCAACAGAGACATCCACAAGCTCTCCCGGAATGGCGCCTCGGATAAAGATGACCCTCCCGTCCCTCCCAAGCACATAGCCGCCGTAGACAGGAGTCTCCGCCTTCAGAATAAGCGAGGCGGCCTCGCTCACTGGGTGTTCCCTGCCCGTTCTCTTCCCACGAGGCCTCATTGTTTGCCGAGAAGCTTCTTTATCGTTTCTTTGAGATCGCCCAGCTCCGCCGACTTCACAATATACGCCTCGGAGGCCCAGACCGCGAAATCATCCCGATAGTCGTACGCGGTCGACATGATGATCGGAACTCTCGGTCTTTTTTCCTTCATCTGTCTCAGCAGTTTTATGCCGTCGATGTCCGGCATCAGAATGTCCAGAGTAACCAGATCCGGGGTCTCCTTATCGAACAATTCGAGCGCCTCCGTGCCTGTTGATGCAACGACCACCTCATATCCCTCTTCCTCAAGCTCTTCCTTGTACAGGCGCCGGATATGCTGGTCGTCATCCACGATTAATATCTTCATCTCTCCTCCTTTCCCACGGATAAAAAAACCTTGATCGTTGTCCCAATTCCGGGCTTGCTCTTCACTTCTATCCTCCCCTTATGCTCTTCGATGATCCTGCGGGTAATCGCGAGTCCGAGGCCCGTGCCGGTCGGTTTCGTTGTGTAAAAAGGATCGAAGATGAACGGCAGATCCTTTTCCGCGATCCCGGGTCCCGTGTCGGACACCTCCACCACGACATTTCCGTTCCAGGGATACGTCCTTATCGTGATCTTCCCGTGGGCGCCAACGGCCTGGATCGAATTGTTCACGATATTCAGGAAGGCCTCTCTGATCCTGTCCCCGTCAAGCAAAACCTCGGGCACTTCACCAAAAACGGTCTCGATCCCTATCCCCCGCTCGACGACCTCGGACTCCACAAGGGAAAGCATATTGCTGACAAGGCCGTTGATATCGACAGAGGTTATGGACAGCCTCACCTCTCTCACAAAACCGAGGATGTCCCTGAGAATGTCTTCCAGCCTCTTCACTTCCCGTGCTATGATCGTCGCATACTCTTTAAGGTTTCCCTCAAGTTTGTTCTCCAGCCTCTGCGCAAATCCCCCGATGGAGACAAGGGGGTTGCGTATCTCGTGGGCAACCTTTGCAGCCACCTCACCGAGCGCCGCCATCCGCTCTGCGGTCGCCAGTCTCTCTCTGATATGTTTCAGTTCGGTGACGTCCCTGACGATGTGTACTGCCCCGAGAAAACTGCCCCGAGATATCAAAAATGGGGGACGTTGAGGTGAGAAACGTCTCGCCGGTTCTCGGGTCTTCCACCTCCTCGATATATGGCTTCTTTGTCTCTACGGTCTTATGATGGGGGCAAGCCTGCCACGGCTCGTTCATGGAGTGGAAGACGTCATAGCATTTTCTGCCGACGATCTCACTGTCCGGTAATCCAAGCCTTTCAGAAACGGCCTTATTGATACTCCGTATCGTGTAATCCATGTCCGTAAAATAGACCATATCCGAGATGGATCTGAAGATGTTCTCAAGCTCTGCTTCCGCAAAGGAGACCTGTTCAAAGAGCTTTGCACTCTCGATAGCGGCAGCCATCTGGTTCGAAAATGCGGTAAGGAACCTCATGTCTTCATCCGTGATCGGTTTCTTGTTGAACAGATTATCCACAAACAATACCCCTATCACCTTGCCCCTGGAGATAAGGGGGACCACGGCATATGCCTCCGTTCCGAGCTGCTGGATGAGCAGAGGGTCAGAGAGAGGTTCGTTCTTTGCGTCGGAAACATTTACGGACTTCTTCTCTCTCACTGAGATGGCAAAGGCCGATTCGCTGTCAAGAGGTATTTCGATCCCGCGGCTCAGACGGTCAAGGAAGGTGTCCAGCTTCTTGGAGCCTGACTCGATTTCCTGCATCACATCATCAAGGGTCTTCTTCTCCATGGACAGCCGCTCCCATACCATACCTGCCTCTTCATAACTGGAGGGCCCGACGCCCATCGTGCCCTTTAACACGTTCCTTCCCTCGTCCATCAGGAACAGCACCGCGCGGTTGAACCCGAATCCATCACCCATGGTGACCGCGGTTAATATCATCCGCAGGAGCCGGTCAAGGTCCAGCGTACTTCTCATGGCAGAGCTGATGAAGAAGAGCCTCGAAAGTTCCTGGTTTCTCTTAATGAGCTCCTTTTCCACCGCCTTTTTATCCGATATATCCCTGGATATCCCGCTCACCCCGATAATGCCGCCCGACGCGTCCTTGATAGGAGAACAAGGTAAGACTCACCTCGATGATTTTCCCGTCACCCCGCCGGCGAACGGTCTCGATGTCCCTCAGTACCTCGCCGTTCCTGACCCTCTCTGTAAACTCTCTCTCCGCCTCTTTCAGAAAGTCCGGCACAAAGGGAAGGAACGTGCCGACGGCCTCCGCCTCCGTATAGCCGTAAATCCTCTCCGCCCCCTGGTTCCAGGAGGTTACGATACCGTTCAGATCCGAAGTGACAATGGCATCCGCAGAGTTGTCGATCAGGCTCTCAAGGTATTCCTTCGTCTGTGCAACTTCCCGGTAGAGGGCGAGCATTTCTTCCTGGTAAAGAACGCGGTCGGTGATGTCGAGGATAAACACCACACATTCCTCAACGTTTCCCTTCTCATCCTTTATGGGATAGGACGTCAATTCCGCGTAGTTCAATCCGCTCACCTGCGTTAACACATTGATTTCCCCTGTTTCAAAGGTCACCTGCGCGACGCAATGGGGGCAGATCCCCTGGTGAGCATGAAAAATATCGACGCTGTTCTTCCCGATGATCTCATCCACCGTCCTGCCTGTCCACGTCTCAACGTACTTGTTCGCCGAGAGGACCCTGTACCCGCTCCCCATGGTTACAATGCCGCCCTGAACACTGTCAAAAAGGACATCGAGCCTCTTTTTTGCCTCAACAGCCTCTCTTTCCCTCTGGAGTTCCCATTCGAACATCTTCGCCTTCTCAATGGCGATGGCAGAGAGCGATGCGAACCCTTCAGCAGTGCCAAGATCCTCACCCGAAAAAGGAATGATCACTTCGCCAGGCGTCTTCTTGTCGTAGAGTCCAAGGGTTCCGATAACCCGCTCACCGACCACTAGCGGCACGTTGATCACTGACTTCGCATCCAGATGCGGGACCTGCCAGTCCTGGGGCATGTTGGAGAGGTCCTCCACAAGGATGGGTCTCCCCTCCTCGACCACCTTTCCGGGAAGGCCTTCACCGACGGAAAGGGTCATCATCTGTTCGACCTCCTTCTCAAGACCATAGGATGCCTTGATCACCAGCCTGTGGTCCTCAAGCAGACGGATAATGCATCCCCTGGCATTGAGGAGGCGCGTTGCTTCCTCGGCCATTTTTCTGAGGAGTTCGTCCAGGTCCAGGGTCGAGGTGATTGCCTTCGCAAGTTCATACATCGCCCTCAGTTTCTGGAGCTGGTTCTTTGTGGAAAGATAGAGTTCCACGTTCTTCTCGTTCGCTACCTGCAGCTCTTCCACCATCCTGTCGAACCGTTGAGCGATAATGCCGAACTCATCCTTTCTCCTTGAACCTATCCGGTAATCGAGGTCCCCGGAGATGATCCTGTCCGTGGCGGTGAGGATGTCGTTGAACGGCACCGCGACCATCCTCCTCATAAAGAAGGCCAGAAGGAGAAACGCGAGGGAACTCGACGCCAGGAGACCTGCAAGATAGTAAGCCATCTCCTGCTTTATCTTCTCTCCCCGGTCAATGGTGGTGGTCAATCCCTGAACCGACTTGGCATGCAGCTCATCCAGTTTTGCACGGATCTCTCCGTCCTTTACCTCAAGCCTGCGCAGCAGGGGAAAGATATGCCTGTTCTCGGTCGGCTGTTCCGTGGACATCACGGCATCTGCAAGGTTCTTCAGATCCCCAAAGTCCTTTCCGATCGCCTTGAGTCCTTCTCTGTCAGCAGCCAATTTCGTGAGGCTGCCGAAGTTCTTATAGACATCTTTGAGCCGTTCCCTGTATA
Source organism: Nitrospirota bacterium (assembly GCA_963699545.1). Taxonomy (GTDB): domain Bacteria; phylum Nitrospirota; class Thermodesulfovibrionia; order Thermodesulfovibrionales; family UBA9159; genus JAMCQB01. Next base: position 229,330 of record CAVOUE010000005.1, read on the forward strand.
CCTTCCTGAACCTGCTACTGCCCGTGACCGCCCACCCCTCGGACGCGCTTACAAAATCGACGATGGATATCTCCAATTCCTCATGGAGATTATGAACCTCTGAAGATCTCCTCAGGACCTCGAAGTTGCTGCCCATGCTTTTGAAAATAAGGAAACTGCCAGCGATAAATGCGGCTATGAGGACAAGAAAGGCGATGATAAAGAGGTTTAACTTTGACTTGATGGTCATCCTCTTCCTCGTGTCTGCCGTTTCCCCTCACCTGCCTTTGCGTAAAGGGCGAGATATTTCATGGCAGAGGCCCTCCAGGAGAAGTCCATTCCCATGCCGTCGGCGACCATTTTTTTCCATTTCCTGGTGTCAGAATACACGCAGAACGCGCGCTTCAGACACTCCGTAAGGGAAGCTGCCTGATAGTCCGCGAACAGGAAGCCTGTGCCCCGTCCCTTCAACGGCTCGTAGTCGGTGATGGTATCTGCAAGCCCTCCCGTTCTTCTCGCCACAGGCACGGTGCCGTATCTCATTGCAATGAGCTGGCTCAGCCCGCACGGTTCATACTGCGAAGGCATGAGGAGCATGTCGCTCCCTGCATAGATACGGTGGGCAAAGGCATCGTCATACCCTATTCTCACGAACACCCTCCCCTTATATTTTTCCCCGAGACCAAGGACAAGGTCCTGATAGTGTTCATCTCCCTTGCCGAGAATGACAATATGCGCCCCTGCCGAGACAATCTCCTCCGCCGCCTCCAGGAAGATGTCGACACCCTTCTGCGAAGACAGCCTCCCCACCATCGAAATGAGGGGGACGTTCTTCTCCCCCACGTTCAACGAACACTCGTTGATAAGGTGTTTCCTGCATGCTCCTTTCCCCGAGAGGTCGGAAGAATCATACCGTGCAGGGAGGAACGGATCCTTCTTCGGGTTCCACTCTTCAATATCAATGCCGTTTATCACGCCGTAGAGGGCGGAAGACCGTTTTCTCAAAACACCGTCCAGCCCGAAGCCGTGCTCAGACGTGAGGATTTCCTTCGCGTAGGTCTCACTGACCGTGGTTATGATATCAGACGCAATGAGGCCCGCTTTGAGAAGGTTCATCTTCCCGTAAAATTCCACGCCATCGGGACCGAACCAATCCCGCGACAGCCCCGTAAGAGAGAAGCGGGAGACATCGAAGAGTCCCTGGTATCCGAGGTTATGGATGGTCATAAGAGTCGCTGTATTGCTAAAAAAATCCGTTTGATAGATTGTTCTGAGATAAAGGGGGAGGAGACCGGTCTGCCAGTCGTTGCAATGTATGATATCGGGCCGGAGACCCAGCAGCCTGCATCCTTCAAGGACGGCCCGGCAAAAAAAGGTGAAGCGTTCCGCATTGTCAGGATAATCTCCTTCCGGAGTTCCGTAGAGATCGTCTCTGTGAAAAAACTCGTCGCATTCCACAAAAAAAACGGAGCCATGAGTGAAGAGGCGTCCTTCAAACCATTTCACCCCAACCGGCACCCTCACCCTGAGCCCCGTATCCTTCAGGTCGAAGCGTTCCCCCACGGTCTTGTAGAGGGGGAGCATCAGGCAAGCCTCCGTGTTCATCGCCCTGTACTCCTGAAGAAGTGCGCCGCTCACATCGGCGAGGCCGCCGGTCTTGACATACGGCGTCGCCTCTGATGCCACGAGAAGTACCTTCATTGCTGCCACTGAATCTTCGCCTCTCTCATAAACCGTGCTGCCTCTTCAGGAGGCGTGGGGTTGATATAGAATCCCGACCCCCACTCAAACCCGGCGATATTGGTGAGTTTTGGCATCAGCTCGATGTGCCAATGGTAATACTCATTGATCTCCTCGGTGAAGGGCGATGTGTGGATGATAAAGTTATAGGGCGGCGTATCCAGTATCCTGTCCATCTGCTTGACCACACGCTGCAAGACCTCGGCAAGGGCGGAGAAGCTCTTGTCGGGAGGACAGAACATGGATTCGTGCTTCTTCGGAAGGATCCAGGTCTCGAAAGGTGAGCGGGGCGCGTAAGGGGCAAGAGCGATATATCCGGAATTTTCATAGATGACCCTCTTGCCGTCCTCCATCTCCTGGTTGATCACGTCACAGAAGATGCAGCGTTCCTTAAACTCGAAGTAGTGGCGGCACGAATCCACTTCCTCCCTCACCAGCTTCGGAACAATGGGAAGGGCGATGAGCTGCGAATGGGAATGCTCAAGAGATGCACCGGCCGCATCTCCTTCGTTCTTGAATATAAGGACATACTTGAAGCGCGGATCCTTCTTCAGGTCGCTGAGCCTCAGATGATATGCCCAGAGGACATCCTCAACAGCCTTCAGGGGCATGGTGGCCAGGGAGAGGAGATGATCCGGGGTCTCGATAATGACCTCATGGGCGCCGATCCCGTTCATCTTGTCGAACATGCCTTCCCCTGACCTGTTGAGGTCACCGTAGATCTGGAGAGCGGGGAATTTATTGGGCATTACCCGAAGCGTCCAGCCTGCAGTGTTCGGCTGGGTAGACGCAGGCCTGAAGGCCATGATCTCCTGGGGCGTCGTGTATTCGTTGCCGGGACAGAAGGGGCAGAATCCTCCCTTTCTCCTCTGCACCGGCGGGGAAGCAAAGTCTGTCGGCCTCTTCCCCCTTTCCACTGCGATAATGACCCAGCCCCCGGATATGGGGTCCTTTCTCAGTTCCGGCATATATCCTCCCGGTCTCGCACAGAGACTAACGTGTCTGAATTAAAAAGGAATTCGTCATTAAAACGTCCATTATTATATCACAATGCGATATAATCTCCTGGAGGGCGGACATGAAACCTACGTTCCACCACCGATTGATAAATGACCCGTTCGAAGACCCCTCCCTGTTCGTGAGGATGCTCAGGGAGAGGCGCGCATTCCTTTTCGATGCGGGCCGGATCGACCGCCTGTCGCCCGGCGACCTTCTGAAGATAACCGATGTCTTCGTAACCCATATGCACATCGATCACTTCATCGGGTTCGACACCCTTCTCCGGGCACTCCTGAGAAGGGAGACTCCTCTGAAGGTGTATGGACCGGAAGAGCTCATCAGCTGCGTCGAAGGCAAACTGAGAGGATACACATGGAATCTCATACAGGAGTATCCCATCAAAATTGAGGTCTTTGGCATCAGCCGCCGGAAGATGAGGCACGCAAGCTTCTATGCGGAACAGAGCTTTGCGAGGATCGACAGGGAGGAGATGGTCTTCGAGGGGTCTGCGCTGGAGGCCCCCCCCTATACCGTGAGCGCAGTGAACCTTTCCCATGGCATACCATGCCTGGCCTTTTCCCTCAAAGAAGATTTTCATATCAACATTGACAAGACGGGTCTGAGTGCCATGAACCTTTCCACAGGGCCATGGCTGAGCGATCTCAAACAGATGATCCGTGCCAAGGCCGCCCCGGACACGCCGTTGCGCGTTGACGGCAGGGAATTCGCCTTCTCGGACCTTGTCCATATCGCCGCGGTCACCGAAGGTCAGAAGGTCTCATACGTCACCGACGTTTCACCGGAGGAGGATAACCTCATCAGGGTGACCCAGTTCGTTAAGGATTCTGACACTCTCTACTGCGAGGCATATTTCCTTCACGAGGACAGGGAACGCGCTTTTGAGCGGCATCACCTCACCGCGAAGATGGCAGGCGAGATCGCGCGGCAGGCAAAGGTCAGGAATCTTGTCCTGATGCATTTTTCTCCGAAATACAGGGACCGGATGGAGAAAATGGAAGAAGAGGCGATGAAGGAATTTTGGAATTGACCCGCGTTGTTTCATGCTCCGTTCAAGGTCTGGTCATTACAATGAGAAACAACGGCTACACATTTTCAGCCTTCCCCTCCGCGTCCGTGAAATCATAAAAAACCGCCATTACTCGCAGCTTCTCCCTGGACCTGGTATTCGTACCGCATCAGCCGGAATTTTGAATGCACCTGAAACTCCTCACGTCAGCTATCTCTCTACGTGTTTCTATTTCCGATAGTAATGTTGAGAGTCTGCAGGGCAAAGAAAAACGGGATGTGTCCCCAATTATTTTCCTTTATGCTGAAAACTCTCACACGAATTATATTGTTTTGCTATACTTAACAGCAATGTCTTACGTAGAAGTGGATTATTCAGGATGATAAGAAAGCACACCCTTCTAATATTGGGGGCAGGGGCAAGTATGGATTACGGCTTCCCGTCAGGCAAACAGTTAATTCGAGATATAATCAATTTCCTTCATGGTACGCTGTTCAGTTTGCAACCCATAAAGAAGAAATTCTCAGTCGCTCTTGTATTACAGAGATATTACAAAGAGCAGTTAGGCACACAGAAAACGCTCCCGTATTGCCTCGAAAAGGTGGAGACATTTATCAATGCTTTAATACAAGCTTCCCCAGCTTCCATTGATGATTTTATAGACAAGAATAGAGAAGAAGGATTTGATATTATCGGGAAAATCTGTATTGTTCTATGCATATCAAGATATGAGAAAGCAGACGAACCCTTTTTTATTCAAGAAACAGTAACTGCCTCCAGCCATCATTACTACCACGATTCACTTGATCATAGACACTGGGAAGTAAGAGAGGGATGGTACGGTCACTTGTGGAATAAAATATATGAGGGAGAACGACATAAACGCAATAAACGCGAACCTAAACAAACTGACATTTATAACGTTTAATTATGACCGTTCATTAGAATATTTCCTATATACCACCTTTAGAAATATGCTCGGGAAGACTTCAGAAGAAGCAGCGAAATTGTTCAACGAGAATATCTTTATTTACCACGTTTATGGTCAACTTGGACACCTTGGTTGGCAGAATCAAGGAAGCATCAAGAACGATTACAAAAGGCTGACACTTGAGCCTCTTCTAGGGGGAACGAAGGAGGCCGATTTTTCTTCCGACTCACAGCTAATGCAAGGCCGCATAACGATGAGCGGCTTGGAGACTCACTTAGACAGCATATTATCTCTTGCTAAGGAAATCAAAACCTATACAGAAGCGGCTCGAGCTGATATGACCTTGATTAGTGGAAGAGCTTCTCCCGCAGAAGTAGTATTCTTCCTTGGTTTTGGTTATCATTCTCAGAATTTGGAGTGGCTCCAAAAAGCTAAAGTTAGTTCAATCAAAAAGACAAGTGTTACTGTCGGCACAACTTATGGATTAGGCAAGCTACAAACAGAACGCATTGCAAAAGACCTTCGCAAGGTTTATTCATTTAGCAATGTTTCATACATTGATGCTGAATTCACTGCCCTAAACATACGGGATTATTTTTCTAATGTATACGACATACAGTAAAGCTCCAACCGCGAAGCCTTTCCAAAGAAGCCACGTTACACATTTCTACTTCAAATCTTCAAAGCGTGCTGCCCGCTGTCCGCGTCTTTCCGAGTGAAGTTTACTTGCCGGGCCCGATTCAGTTAAATAAGTGGGGACACATCCCATTTAATTCATTGCAGCTCTCATCCCCCGCAAGGCGTCAGGCAGTATAGGTATATTCTGTGCGGAAATAGGATGTGCCCCTAATATTCTCAAAGAATATCTGCCCTTGACTGAATAACATACTCAAAGTATTCTTTAAGCAGAACGGAGGGATTTTGATAAGTCTGATTTCATTTGTCATGATCGGCATTATAGGCCTGGCAGTGCTCGCGGCATTCTTTCATTGGCTGGCAACGATATTTCCGGGGAAGCCACAGGATAAGAAGGACATAAAGAAGTAAACCTTATAGACAGGGAAAGGCCACGCATCATGTAAATAGGGAAACATTAGGGACACATGCCACTTTTCATTAACAAAAAGAAGCCCCGGCGTAGCTGGGTAGGTGCTTCTCTATGAGTACTTCCGCTTATAGCCCGGAATAGGATTGTGCACTTGCTAAGCGTTTGTTACTGTGAGCAGTTGCTATCGCAGCGCTCATCATTGAAGGCTACCTTACATTACCTCACTATCTTCATGCTGATATCCGCCGCAGGCGCAGAGTGCGTAAGGGCGCCGACCGATATGAGATCCACCCCTGTCTCGGCAACATCGCGGACCCTTTCGAGGCTCATATTGCCGGAGGCCTCAAGAATGGCCTTCCCCTTCGCCATTTTCACGGCCTCTTTCATCTCCTCAACCGACATATTGTCGAGCATCACAACATCCGCACCGGCTGAAAGGGCATCTTCGAGGCCTTTGAGACTCTCCACCTCGACCTCGATCTTCGAGAGGTGATGGGCTTGTTTTGCGGAAGCAACAGCAGCGGGTATGCCTCCCGCGGCCTGGATATGGTTGTCCTTTATCAAAATACCGTCAAAAAGTCCGAAACGGTGATTACCGCCGCCCCCCATCCTCACGGCGTATTTCTCCATGAATCTCAGCCCCGGGGTTGTCTTTCTCGTGTCTACGATCCTCACGGCGGTGCCCTTCACCTTTTCCACAAAGGTCCGGGTGAGCGTGGCGATCCCGCTGAGTCGCTGCAGAATGTTAAGGCCCACGCGCTCGCTCGAAAGAAGGGACCTTGTACTTCCCGCGATCTCGGCGATGATGTCGTCCTTTGTCGCCTGCGACCCTTCTTCGCGGAAGATCTTCAACTCCGTCCCTGCATCCATGATACGGAATACCTCAGCAGCAAAGGGCATTCCCGCGACGATGAAGTCTCCTTTTGCCACAAGCAATGCCCTTGATCGGTGACCTTCCGGGATGGTGAACGAGGTGGTGATATCGTCTGGGCCGATGTCCTCTTCGAGGGCACGACGAAGAGTGTTTCTTACACTAAAGGGTATATGCATTCTTATCAAAATAGTAAATTCAAGTGCCTAATCCCGACGCTGAACTTCGGGTTTGCTGGTTTCTTCCTTTGGATGTCATTCCTGCGAAAGCAGGAATCCAGAAGAAAAGACTGGATTCCGCATCAAGTGCGGAATGACAACTTTGAGGACCTCTCATCGTTTCCCTGTTCTCTATGGTCTTACCGTCTCCTGAACAGCGAAAGGAAGCCCAGCGCGCCCCCGATGACCGCTCCGAGGGCGAGGGCAGATCTCCAGTCAAGGAGGGTGGTGACGTCCCCCTCCACCGTATTCGCTATCATCAGGAGCGAAGAGGCATTGTCCGCCTTTATCGTCCCGGCTCCCATGATCCCCACCGCGCTCCTCTCAACAACGACGCCGTCCCTGCACAGCAACACGGGCGCAAGGGAAGAGTTCACCTCCGTGTTGTTCCCCGTGGTGATCAGACTGATGCTCTGGTTGAGATTCACCTCGGATCCGCGGATTATAGCAGCGGTCCCCTGGGTGACTTCAACCCTCTCACCGTCAATGCTCAGGGCGCCCACCTGCTGCGCCTCCACATGCCCGCCTTCAAGCGCCCTCACACTGCTCTGTCGTATCGTTATGAACTCTGCCTCGATGAATTCGAGGTCTTCGCCCTCAATCTCCCGTGTACCGGACTCAACCATTTTTCACCCCCATCTCCTTTAATCTATGAATGCTTCCTTCAAGCCTCTCATCCTTCAGGACCAGTTCCTGGAACTTTGCCCGCTCCTTCTCGACCACTTCCGTCGGCGCCCGCTTCAGAAAGTCTTCGCTCTGAAGTTTCCTGTTCAGGAAACCCAGAGACTCCGCTATCTTCATCTTCTCTTTCATCAGTCTTCCGACTTCCTCGTCAATATTCAACAGCCCTTCCACAGGGATATACAGTTCAAAGGAGTCTCTGACCCCCGTTGCAGCACCCTTTGGCTTTTCAAGGTTCCTTCCTATGGTGACCTCCCCCGCTCTTGCAAGGCGCTGAACAAGGGGCAGGTTATCCCTCAGGATCTCTCCTGCTCCGTCCTTGAAGATCTTTACAAGAACCTTCACTTCCGCAGCCGGGGGGATGTTGAGCTCCCCCCTGATATTTCTTATGCCCGTTACCGCTTCAATGATGCATGCCACTTCTTCTTCAGCCCGAAGGTCCCGGGGGAGCTTTTCGGGGTATGGCGCGATAACGATGCTGTCGGGGCTCTCCGTCATATGCTTCTTTATGGTCTGCCATATCTCCTCGGTGACAAAGGGCATAAAGGGATGGAGCAGCCTCAGGGAATGGTCAAGGACTGCGATGAGGCAGGCAATGGTCCCCGCGCTGTTCTCCGACCTGTTGTAGATGGCATGTTTCGACATCTCTATGTACCAGTCGCAGAATTCATGCCATACGAACTGGTAGATGCTGTTCGCCGCGTCATTGAACCGGTATTCTCCCAGTGAGGCATTGACCTCTTCCACCGTGGCGGCAAGTCTGGACAATATCCACCTGCTCGAAAGGTCAAGGGATGAACGGTGAACAGCGAGCAATGGTCCCTTGTCCCTGAGCATCACCTCCCTCTCTTCAGCCTCGACCGTCCCAATGTTCATGGTGATGAACCGTGCGGCATTCCATAACTTGTTCACGAAGAACCGGTATCCTTCAACCCTCTCCTCAGCGAACCGTATGTCCCTTCCCTGGGCGGCAAACGCCGCAAGGGTGAACCTGAAGGCATCGGTCCCGTACTTGTCGATAATGATGAGAGGATCGACCACGTTCCCCCTGGACTTCGACATCTTTTCTCCCCTTGAATCCCTCACCAGGGCGTGGATATAAACGTCCCTGAAGGGGACGTCGCCCATGAACTTCAATCCCATCATGATCATCCTCGCAACCCAGAAAAAGAGGATATCAAAGGCAGTGACCAGCACGCTGGTGGGATAGAATGTCCTGAGGTCATCTGTTGCATCGGGCCAGCCCAATGTGGAGAACGGCCAGAGGGCAGACGAGAACCATGTGTCAAGAACATCCTCGTCCTGGCGCAGCGTCCCGCTGCCGCACCTCCTACAGGCCGTCGGTGTTCTCCCGGGAGACGTTGATCTCTCCGCATTCATCACAGTACCACACCGGGATCCTGTGTCCCCACCATATCTGGCGGGAGATGCACCAATCCCTGATATTCTCCATCCATGCAAAGTAGGTGTTCTCCCACGATGAGGGGATGATCCTGATCTTCCCCTCCCGCACCGCGGTCACCGCTGCCTCGGCAAGAGGTCTTGTACTTACGTACCACTGCAGCGTGGATAATGGTTCAATGATGGTCTTGCACCGGTAGCAGTGTCCCACGGAATGATGGTGTTTTTCTTCCTTTTCGACCAGACCCAGGGCATTCAGGTCTTCCATTACCTTCTTCCTGCACGCATACCGGTCCATGCCGGAATACACTGACCCGGCCTCAGCGGTCATCTTCCCGTCAGCACCGATGACCGTAATGAACGGGAGGGGCGGATCCTGACGCCTGGCCATCGCTTCGTCGTTGAAGTCGTGGGCGGGTGTCACCTTCACCGCACCCGTGCCGAAGGACTGCTCCACCGCGCTGTCCGCAATGACCGCTATCCGGCGGCTCGTCAGGGGAAGGTCTATGCTCTTGCCTACGACATTCGTATACCGTTCATCTTCAGGGTTCACCGCAACCGCGCTATCTCCCAGCATGGTCTCAGGTCTCGTGGTGGCGACCACCAGATACCCCCCCGTTTTCCCCCCCTTGCCAAGGGGGGGAGATGGGGGGGTGAAGGGATATCGGATATAGGTGAGAATGCCGTCGATCTCTTCATGTTCCACTTCGAGGTCGGAAAGGGCCGTGCGGCACCGGGGACACCAGTTGATAAGCCTTTTGTCCCTGTAGATAAGCCCCTCTTCATAGAGTCTGACAAAGACCTCACGCACCGCTCTCGAAAGCCCTTCATCCAGGGTGAACCTCTCCCGCGACCAGTCACAGGACGCGCCGAGACTTTTCAACTGGTGGATGATCCTCCCGCCGTATTCGGCCTTCCATTTCCAGACCCGTCCGACGAATGCCTCTCTGCCGAGTGCATGTCTGTCAAGTCCTTCCTTTGCAAGCTGCCTTTCCACAACGTTCTGCGTTGCAATGCCTGCATGGTCGGTGCCGGGGACCCAGAGGGTCCTGACCCCGAGCATACGCTTCCACCGGATGAGGATATCCTGCAATGTGGAGTTCAGGGCATGTCCCATATGGAGCGAGCCCGTGACATTAGGGGGAGGGATTACGATGGAATAGGACTTATCTCCTGAGGGGTTCGGGCTGAAATACCCTTTCTCAAGCCATTCCGCGTACCATTTCTCTTCTACACCTTCAAGATTGTAATGTTTTTCAAGTTTTGTCATCACGTAGAAAGGAAGAATCAGTCGACGACTCTCGGAGGAGAAAGGCTGATTCTACAGCTCGGATTTGATTCTCTCTATTTCTCTGGAAATCATGCTCTCTGCAAGCTCGGGCACCGTCTCCCAGATCACCTTCTCGACTTCCTTTGCAATGGTGGCAAGGGATCCCTTGAGCATCTCCTTCAGGAGCTTCTCCACCAGTTCAGGCGCCACCTCCCACAGGACCTTCTCTGCAGAATCCTTGAGGGAAGGCGCAAGGGATGAAGACACGATCTCTTTCATGTCGATGGAAGAGAGTAATGCGGATATCTTCTCATCGACCGACCGCCTGAATATCTCTGCCGCCTTTTCTGCCGACATGACCTCGACACCCGGAACAACAGCAGCAGGTCTCCCGGCAACAGGTCTGTCAGCCTCCTCTTCCTCAATTATCTTATCGATCTCGGCCTCTTCCTCGGAGCCCTCAGTAAACGCAAAGCCCTCTGAGGTGGCAACCTCTTCCAGGGGGGTCTCAGCGAGATCAAGCGGGGTCTCCTCGGCAAGCCCTTCCACAGCCATGGTTTCCGATGAGAGTTCCTCCATTGCCCAGAGGTCTTCATCCGTCACCACATCCTCAATAGCTTCCACCGCCGCTTCCTCTTCTGCAGGGGCGCCCCTCTCCATCTCCTCCGCAGCGATCACCGCATTGATTTTGCTTATTAATTCCTGCGATTCAAAGGGTTTGATGATATAGTCCTCAGCGCCTACATTCCTTGCCAGCTCTTCATCGAGGGGCTCAAAGGCGCCCGCGAGGAGAATGACAGGGATGCCCCTTGTATCGGGATCGGCCTTTATTTTATCGCAGAGCTGGTATCCGTTCATCTTGGGCATATCGATGTCAGCCAGGACCACATCCGGATTGAATTTCCCTACCACAGCCAGGGCCTCCTCACCGTTATTCGTAGCCTTGATATCAAAGCCCTCTTCAGCGAGGACGAGTTCGACCACTTTTTGTATCGTGATACTGTCATCAGCAAGGAGAAGTTTACGTGCCATTTTTCCTTCCCTCTGGGGAGCGATCCCTAAAAAAAAGATAGTGAGCAAAGGGACAATGTCCCTCGTAAGCCGTCAGCCAAATTGTATTGCTACAGGAAGGAAAAGTCAAGAATTTTCTCATGGGAGAGCCGAACCGACGGTTCAGCAGGAAGTGACTCCTCAGCCTCCGCCTCCGCCGAAACGGGGGGAAGATGACGAGGATGACGATGGAGCGTTCCCCGGTGCGCAGCAGAACGAGGAGAACCTTCTTCTTCACGTCATTCGAACCGCAGCCGGGACAGCACGTCTCCTTTTCAGTGGCGCCCATCTTTTGCAAAGCAGAGAAGATGTTGTTGCATTTTATACAGAGATACTCATATATCGGCATTTCAAACCTCCATGATTCTTTGCGGTAACGCTGAACTATTTTACAATAATCGGCGGCTCGGCGTCAAAAAAAATTGCACAAGGGGGACTGTCCCTGATTTACGGACAGAGCAAAGCGGAGTCGTAGAATCGGGACTGTCCCCGGAAGAATCAGAGCCTCCTATCCCACCATCATCACACCCAGTGTATCGCCAACCTTGAGTTCGAACTGCTTTGAGGCATTCCCCCTGTAAACAAAGAGCTCCAGGTAATTCATGCTGTTGACCAGGGCATAGAGATCCTTGTCTTCTGCCTGACCGTAATGGTCTTTCATTGCGATCTCTCTGCCTTTGGCGACGATCTTCAGCTTCCCATCCGGTTTTGCATTGCGGAGCTCGTCAAGGTACCCCGACCTGATGTTCGTGATGGCGTTGCCGAAATGATCCACGTGCATGATCTCCCCTTCCACTGCCGTCTTTGTCGGCATGGTGGGGATCGGGAAAGAAAGCTTCACAAAATTCGTTATGGGCTCGCCGAAGTTCGAGGAAGCAACACCCCTGGACAGCCACGCCGCTACGGGGGAGAATATATCCCTCGCGTGGAACGTCGCACTCCTGTCACGCAGGAAATAATGGTCCGCAGTGATGTGGATGACCTCAAAACGCTCGCTCTCGTTGTAGACGACCGAGAATATACCGTTATCAGGACCGACAAAGTAATGGTTCTCGGTCACCACAAGAATCGGCCTTCTGGAGGACCCTACTCCCGGATCTGTTACTGCAACGTGGATGGTCCGCGGGGGAAACTGCCGGTAACTCATCCCAACGATAAGGGCGGCTTCTCTGACGTTGTATTTGCTTATGCCATGCGTTATATCCACAATATTCGTTTCCGGGTTAATGCTCAGGATAGCCCCCTTCATGATCCCGCTCAAAGGGTCCCTATATCCGAAATCTGTCGAGAGAGTGATGATGGGAATAGTCTTCATATCATGCCTCCTGTCATCTCCTTGACATCCGCAATCCCGTTCTCCCTCATATAAGCCTCTATCCCCGAAAGTATATCAATGGTCGCTCTTGGGTTGATGAAATTCGCCGTTCCCACCGCCACCGCTGTGGCGCCGGCAAGCAGAAACTCAACGGCATCATCGCTGCTCATTATTCCGCCCATGCCGATAACAGGGACCTTCACCGCCCGGTAAACCTCCCACACCATCCTCAGCGCAACGGGTTTCACCGCAGGCCCCGAAAGACCGCCGGTGATGTTCGCAAGCTTCGGCCTCCTCGTCTTTACGTCAATGGCAAGGCCGCTCAGGGTATTTATAAGGGATACCGCATCAGCGCCGGCATCTTCTGCCACCCTCGCCATAAGGGCAATATCAGTCACATTGGGCGACAGCTTGACAATGAGGGTCAGCTCCGTGGACCTCCTCACCGCCCTCACTACATTGAACGTGACCGTGGGGTCCGTGCCGAAGACGCACCAACCCGCCTGCTTGTTGGGACAAGAGATATTCATCTCAAGACCGCCTACACCTTCTGCAGCGCTCAGCCGTTTGGCCGCCTCTGCATATTCGTCGATGGAGTCGCCGAAGAAATTAACGATCACGGGAGTACGAAATCTTTTCAGGAAAGGGAGTTTGTCCTGGACAAACCTCTCGATGCCGATATTCTGGAGGCCGATGGCATTGAGCACACCGGCAGGGGTTTCTATGATGCGGGGAGGAGGATTCCCTTCCTTGGGAGTGAGAGAGAGTCCCTTCACCACCACTGCCCCAAGTCTGTTGATGTCGATGAACTCGGAATACTCCTCCCCGTACCCGAAGGTGCCCGAGGCCGTCATCACCGGGTTCTTGAGTTTCAGCTTGCCTATGGTCACTGATACATTCATGCTACCAAACTATCTCCCTGGCATTAAACACCGGTCCTTCCTTGCATACCCTCTTATGCCCGCTCACAGTCTTCACCACGCAGCCGAGACACGCGCCGATGCCGCAGGCCATATTCTCCTCCATTGATACATATGCCTCAATCCCCTTGCCTGCAGCAATCCTTGCCACGATCTCGAGCATCTTCCGCGGACCGCATGCATAGATAACCATATCTCTCTCCATTGAAGCGCCCGACGAAAAAACGCTGAATACGTCCGTAATACATCCCCGGTCTCCGCACGAGCCGTCATCAGTGGTGAGTGAGAGTCTCTTCGCAACCTTCTTGAGAGCGCCTGCCATAAGGAGGTCGCTTGCACCCCTTGCCCCGTAGTATATGTGAGCCTTATTCTTCGCCACGGCAAGCCGCTCCGCCAGGGAGAAGACCGATGCGATACCTATCCCCCCCGCCACGATCACCGGTGTGTGATCCTTCGGCGGGACAGGATACGGATTCCCCAGGGGACCAAGCACATGGATCACAGAGCCTCGACCCAGATTTCTCATAAGCGCTGTTCCCCTCCCCCGTACCCTGTAGAGGATCTGGAAACCCCTGGGCGTGCGCCTGAAAAGACTGAACGGCCTCTTGAGGAGAGGGTCGTAGTCTCCTTCCATGCCGATCATAAAAAACTGTCCCGGTTTCGCTTCTGCGGCTTTCCTTAAGGGAACAAACGTGAGGAGGTTGTAATCGTTGTTGAGTTTCCTGTTCTCTGTGATCTCTGCCCTGAAGTATCTACTCAAAGCTTATCTCTAATATCTCATATTCCATAGTGCGCGCAGGGGCCTTGATCACCACCGAATCGCCCACCTCTTTCCCGAGCAATGCCTTTCCCACGGGAGAGCTTATGGATATCTTCCCCTGTTTCACGTCCGCCTCTTCGACGCCCACCAGGATAAAGACATATTCCTCGTCCGCCCCTATATCCAGCACCTTCACCTTTGCTCCAAACCCGGCCCTGGACTGGTTTATCTTCGAAGGGTCGATCACCTCGGCCAGAGCAAGTTTCGCCTGGAGCTCCTGTATCCTCCCCTCAAGAAAGGACTGCCGCTCCTTGGCAGCGTGGTATTCGGCATTCTCGGAAAGGTCTCCATGGGCACGCGCCTCCGCGATGGCCTGTATGTTCTTCGGCCTGTCCACTTTCAGAAGCTTCTCCAGGTCCTCCTTGATCTTCTGCAACCCTTCCGGCGTCACCGGCACTCGCTTTTGCATTTCCCCTCTCCCTGACAATTGATGAAATAATTTAACACTTTCACCAAAGATTTTCAAAGTTCAAAGACATCTCTTGACTAAACAGGGTGTATAAATTACTCTAACGGAAAAGAAATGTGAGCGTCCATCGGAGCAGCGAGGAGGATAAATGCGTTACTCGACAATGTTCATTCCGACCCTGAGGGAGACCCCCTCTGAAACCGAGTCGATAAGCCACATATTGATGCTGCGGGCGGGCTTTGTGAGGCAGCTTGCCTCAGGGTTGTATATATTTCTTCCCCTCGGCTGGAGGGTCATGAACAAGATCACTGCGATCCTGAGGGAAGAGATGGATGCCATAGGCGCACAGGAGATATCCATGCCGGTGCTCCACCCTGCCGAGATCTGGCAGCAGACCGGCAGGTGGGACGCCATCGGTGACGAAATGTTCAGGTTGAAGGACCGGACCGGACGGGACATGTGCCTGGGGATGACCCATGAGGAGATCATGACGTGGCTCGCGTCCAGGGAGATCAGGTCATACAGGGACCTTCCCCAGATATGGTACCAGATACAGACAAAGCTCAGGGATGAGGCAAGGCCGAAGAGCGGGGTGCTGAGGACGCGTGAATTCGTCATGAAAGACAGCTACAGCTTTGATGTGTCCGAAGAAGGCCTCCGGAAGAACTACGAACTCCATGCAAATGCATACCACCGGATCTTTGCCCGCTGCGGCCTGAAATTCTCGATGGTGGAGTCGGACCCCGGCATGATGGGAGGGGCGATCTCTCATGAGTTCATGGCCCCCAGTCCTGCAGGGGAAGATGAGATAGCGTTATGCGACCAATGCGGATATTCGGCAAATGTGGAGCTGGCGGTCTCAATCCCGGTCAGCAATGAGCCCAGGGAATGGACATTAGAGGAGGTCCATACTCCGGACAAGAGGACGGTGGTGGAGGTTTCGAATTTTCTGAAGCTTCCCGCCTCATATTTCATAAAGAGCATTCTCGTCATCGGGGATCAGGGCCCTGTCCTCGCTCTTGTGCGAGGCGATCAGGAACTGCATGAGAAGAAACTCGCAAAGGCGATCGGCAATCACCGTCCCGCACAGAAAACAGAGGTGAAAGAGATCCTTGGCGTGGAGGCAGGGTTCATCGGCCCCGTGGGACGGACGATAAGGACCATTGCTGATACTGCACTGAAGGAAGGTACATATGTGAGCGGCGCCAACAAGCCCCACTATCATCTCAGGGGGATAGCACCGGGAAAGGATTTTTCTGCCGGAATGGCTCGACATCCATATCGCGAAGGCAGGGGACCTCTGCACGAAGTGTGCACGTGCACTTCGGGTCGAACGGGTGATAGAGATCGGAAATATCTTCCAGCTGGGGATCAAGTATTCGAACCCTCTGCGGGCCTTCTTCCTTGATGAGAGCGGACAGGAGAAACCGATCATCATGGGCAGTTACGGGATCGGTCCGGCCAGGATCGCGGCAGCGGCCGTTGAACAGAACAATGACAAGGACGGTATAATTTGGCCAAAGAGCATCTCACCTTTTGATGTACAGCTTCTGCCGCTGAATATGAATGACGCGAAAACCGTGGAGGTGGCTGAAAAACTCTATGGAGATATCGCGGCGGCAGGGATAGAGGTCCTGATGGATGACCGTGAGGAAAGGGCCGGCGTGAAATTCAAGGACGCGGACCTCATCGGGATTCCCCTTCAGATCATTCTCGGGGAAAAGAACCTGAAAGACGGCCTTGTGGAGCTTAAGGACAGAAGGACAAAAGAGACAGTGAAAGTGAAGCTCGAAGAAATTGTCGAAAAGTTGCGGGTTGAAAGAAGCCGCAAAATACTTTAAAAGGAGAGTGCGCTTATGAAATGGCTCGAAAAATACGCTGACTACGCTTATGGTTTACTGCGCATCATGGCCGGATTCATGTTCTCGTTCCATGGTGCCCAGAAGATTCTTGGGGTGCTTTCAGGGGTACAGCCGCCAGTCGGATCTCAACTCTGGTTCGGGGGAATGATCGAACTTTTGGGAGGTCTGGCGATACTGCTGGGGTTTAAGACGCGCGCGGCGGCTTTTCTCTGCTGCGGCGAGATGGCTGTGGCCTATTTCCAGTTCCACTGGAAGTTCCAACTCGGACCCCAGTTCTTTCCGACAATTAACAAAGGCGAGCTCGCCGTCCTCTACTGTTTTGTTTTCCTCTACATTGCCTGTCGAGGCGGGGTGAAATGGAGCCTGGACAAAAAGGGCCAATAGCATATAAAGACAACCGCTGAGCCGGCAGCGACAGCACCCGACATCATGCCCTTACAGGTCACTCAGCTGACGGTTCTTCACCCTGCCCTTCGGCCCCCTCTCCCGTAGTCTCGACACCCTGTCCCGGCGTTGTCTCCACAGCAGCACCTGTCTTTGCCCTGTGCTTGGAGCGGCGTCTCCCCGCGCGACCGGGGCCGGCGCTTGGGATGCCTCTTGGGCTCTTCTCCCTGTTCCTTCGCATGTTCGGTCTCGTGTTCCTCTTTGTGCTCGGTCTTATGTTCAGTCCTCTGCTCGCCCTTACGCTCCGTCGCCTCCACTCCCTTGTGTTCCGTCCTTTTCTCTTCCTCGGGTTCTGCCTTTTCTTCCGCGAGTTTTTCAACGCTTATCGTATACTGGCCCGGGAAGAGTTTCGTGTCGGCTTCCAGCCTGACCGGCACTTTGAACTCCTTTTCGATCAGGGCGATCTCGTCCCTTCTCGTATTGACAAGATAGTTCATGATCTCAACAGTGACGGAGCAGAGAATGCTTTTTATCCCTCCCTTTGATGCTTTGGCATGTATGTCCCTGTAGGCCGAAAGGGCGCTCATTTCAGTAGTCTTCACAATACCACTGCCCTCGCATGCCTCGCACTTCTTGTTTACCGCTTCATAATATGCCGGCCTCAGTCGCTCCCTGGTCATCTCCACCAGCCCGAATTTGGATATGGCGCTGATATCATTATGGGCCTTGTCCGCGCTGAGAGCGGTTCTCAGCCTGTTCTCAACTTCCTTCCTGTTCTTGAAAGAAGCCATGTCGATGAAGTCGATGACGATGAGGCCGCCGATGTCCCGCAACCTGAACTGCCGGGCGATCTCATCCGCAGCTTCGATGTTCGTCTTCAGGGCAGTGGACTCAATGTTCTCCTCTTTCCGGGACCTCCCTGAGTTCACATCGATGGAGGTGAGGGCCTCTGTCTTGTCGATGACGATATATCCCCGGGAAGGAAGGTATACATACCGGTCGTAGATCTTGGCGATCTGTTCCTCGATGGCATGCTTCGAGAAGATCGGCTTTTTGTCCTTGTACAACTTTATGTTTATCTTTCGCCACGGAAGGGTCTTTCTCAGGAACTCTTTGGTATTCCGGTACGCCTCCTGATCATCCACAAGGACTTCCGTTACATCGCTGGTAAGATAGTCCCTCACGGTCCTGACCGCGATGTCCTGCTCCTTGTAAATGAGGGCAGGCGCAGTGACCTTCTTGGATTCGCTCTGGATCTTGGTCCACAGCTTGGTGAGATACTTCAGGTCGTTCTCCAGTTCCTCGCCGGTCTTGTCACTGCCCGCTGTCCGGAGGATGAAGCCCATATCCTTTGGGAGCTTGAGAGAGCTGAATATCTCCTTGAGGCGGTTGCGGTCCTCCCTGTCCTCGATCTTCCTCGAGATGCCCACCCTTTCCTCACCGGGCATCATGACGATATACCTGCCCGGGATCGACAGATAGGTGGTCAGGCTCGCTCCCTTCGTGTCACGCTCATCCTTCTCCACCTGGACAATGACCTCCAGTCCCTTGGACAGGGCTTCCTGTATCCTCGGTCTCTTGCCTGTCGCCAGGTTCTTGAAATATTCAGGCCTTATCTCTCTCATCTGGAGAAATCCGTGTTTCTTCGGACCGAAATCCACAAAGGCAGCCTGGAGCCCCGGCTCAACTCTCGCAATGACGCCTTTGTAGATGTTCCCCTTAAGGTGTTCTTTTGCAGAAACTTCGACGTAGAAGTCCACAAGGGTATCGCCTTCCACGATGGCCACCCTCTTCTCTTCAGCATGCGCTGCGTTGATCAGTATCTTTTTCTTCATTCTCCATCCCTCTCTGTCAGTGTACCGGTCTCGTATATTGCATCATCTCTCTCTGTAGTCACCTTTTCTCCTTCGCGGGTATCCTCTCTTCCCGCATCCGATTCCTTATGCACCATGTAGAGGGCCTCGCTCAGGAGAAGCTCAGGATATCTCACCGTGGCCTCGATCACCTCCGCCAGGGGATAATCCACATACTGCCCCTCCGGGTACATAATCCGCATGAACCGTCTCTTCAGAAGAAAAATGCGCCTGGCATGGCCGTTCTTGTCAATGACAGGAACTATCACATGCTCCAGGTCCTCTTCAAGATCATACCGTCTGATGAGTTCCCTTGCCTCTTCCATCGGAACCGATGCCCTCTATTCCTTGTCTGAGCGGAGAAGGGCCTTGCTTTCTGCCGAACCTTCTCGCGACGCCGACACACCCATTCTACAGAATGGGGCCTCTGTTGTAAAGAATTGTCTGCCTGACAGACCGGTCAGTGACGGCGCGGTCGGCATCCCGCGGCTCCCCTGTGTCGCGGAGTGCGACCTTCGCCTTGACTTACCGGAATTTCAACCAGTATACTTTTTAGATTCCGATGGAAGACATTAACGAACAGATAGAGCAGAGACTGAAAAAGCTCGATGAGCTGAAACAGGCTGGCATCGAACCCTTTGGCGGACCCTTCGAAGTTACCCATCATGCCTCTCAAATACTGAACGCGTACGGCGAGACTTCAAAGGAAGATCTTGGAGCGCATCCCGTCACTTTCGTCATTGCAGGCAGGATCGTTGCGATGCGCGATTTCGGGAAGGCGGCCTTTGCGCACATCCAGGATTCCTCAGGCAGGATACAGGTCTATTTCCGGAAAGACATTCTCGGCGATTCCTTCTCCGTCATAAAAAAACTGGACATCGGGGATATCGTCGGGATCAAAGGCAAGCTCTTCAGAACAAAGACGAATGAACTCACTATCGAGGTGGACGATCTCGCCTTTCTCACAAAATCCCTGAGACCGCTGCCTGAGAAATGGCACGGCCTCAAGGATATCGAGACCCGGTACCGCCAGCGCTACGTTGATCTCATCGTGAATCCCGAAGTCCGCAAGGCCTTTGAGAAGAGGAGCGCCGTGATAAAGTCAATCAGGGACTTCTTTGAGGCAAAGGGGTTCATCGAGGTTGAAACACCGATGATGCACCAGATTCCGGGTGGCGCCACCGCGCGGCCGTTTATGACGCACCATAATGCTCTGGATATCGACCTCTATTTGAGGATCGCACCGGAACTCTACCTGAAGAGGCTCCTCGTGGGGGGCTATGAGCGTGTGTACGAACTGAACAAGAACTTCAGAAATGAGGGTATATCCACAAAGCACAACCCCGAATTCACCATGCTGGAATTCTATATGGCGTACAAGGATTACACCTTTCTGATGAGCTTCACAGAGGAGATATTCTCGTACGTAGCGGAGAAGGCGGTCGGTACGTTAAAGATACCCTATGGGGATACGGTGATCGACCTTACCCCTCCCTGGAAGCGGGTCACCATGCGCGACGCCCTCAGGGAAAAGGGGGTGCCCGACGGCGTACTGACAGGCCCGGCCGAAGCAGTGAACTGGGCAATGACGAGGAAGTTAGCACTGGAGAAGGGCGCATCCCATGCAAAGGTGCTGGATGAAATATTCAAGGAGAATGTGGAGCCGGACCTGATACAGCCCACCTTCATCATCGACTATCCGGTAGAGCTTTCGCCCCTTGCAAAGAGGAAACGGGACAATCCTGACCTTGTGGAAAGGTTCGAGCTCTTCATCGCCTCCAGGGAGGTCGCCAATGCTTTTTCGGAGCTCAACGACCCTCTTGACCAGAGAGAGAGGTTCCTCAAACAAGTGGAAGCACGGGAAGAAGGCGATGAAGAAGCCCAGCATATGGATGAGGACTTTGTTCGGGCGCTGGAATACGGCATGCCGCCGGCTGCAGGCGAAGGCATCGGCATAGACAGGTTGGTGATGTTGCTCACCAATTCCCTTTCGATAAGGGACGTCATCCTCTTTCCGCAACTGAAGCCAGAGCAATAAAAAAAGTGAACAGCGATCAGAAGCGAGAAACAGGCTCACCACCCATCACCGGTCACCCGTCATTTTCTCTCCCGTATCAGCTCTTTATCGCACTACGGTACCTCAGATCAAAGAAGAGGAACAAAGGTGTCTCCTTCAACACCGCCATATCCATCGGGGGCGTCGCTCTGGGCGTAATGGCCCTCCTTGTGGTGCTCTCGGTCATGAGCGGGTTTCATGAAGACCTCCAGAGAAAGATCCTGGGAGTGAACGCTCATATCGTTGTCCTGGACCACAGGGGAACTCTGGACAATTATGAAAAAACGATCGAAAAGATCCGGGGAGTACAGGATGTCGTCTCTGCCTCCCCCTTTGTCCTTGGGCAGGTCATGGTCTCCTTCGGCAGCAAGGGACAGGGCGTCTATCTCAGGGGAATAAACCCTGCCACAGAGGAAAGTACCACGGACATCGCAAAGCATCTGAAAGAAGGCAGGCTCTCTGACCTGGACAAAAAGGACGGGCTGCCCGGCATTATCCTCGGCAAAGAGCTGGCCAACAGGCTGGGGGTGTTCAGGAACGATGTGATCACCATCCTTTCTCCCACAGGGGAGATCGGTCCGCTGGGCATGCTTCCGAAGGTAAAGTCCTTCAGGGTGGTGGGGATATTCGAGGTGGGGATGTTCGAGTACGACTCCAACCTCGTGGTCACGGGACTTAAACCCGCGCAGGACTTCTTTAAGCTCGGCGGTTCAGTGACAGGGCTCGAGGTGAGGATATCCGATATCTACAGGGCGTCGGACGTGAGGGAGAGGACCCAGAAGACCCTGGGCTATCCCTTCCATGTGCGGGACTGGATGCAGATGAACAAGAACCTCTTCTCCGCTCTCAAGCTCGAAAAGTTCGCCATGTTCGTCATCCTGGTGCTCATCATCCTGGTGGCCTCTTTCAACATCGTGAGCACCCTCATCATGAACGTCATTGAAAAGCAGAGAGAGATAGCGATCCTCAAGACCATGGGGGCCACCAACAGAGGCATCATGACCATATTCATGTTCCAGGGATTCATCATCGGGCTCGTCGGCACCGTCATCGGCCTTGGGTGCGGGTATGCCCTTTCCTACGTTCTCAATACCTACCAGATCATCAAGCTTCCTCCCGACATTTATTATCTCAGTCATCTGCCGGTGAAGATGAAGCTCTCTGACTTCCTCTCCGTTTCCCTGTCCGCTATCGTGATCAGCTTCCTCTCGACCATCTACCCTGCCTGGCAGGCCGCAAAATTAGACCCCATCGAGCCCCTCAGATACGAGTGAAGGGCTAAAGGCCTCCATGGCCCATTGCACCCGGGTCTCTGCCGTTGCAAATATATGAGACGGTGCATGGTCCACAAGGTCAAGGCGTCGTCTGAGACCTGAACCGTTCGCCAGCTGGATCGCCAGCCCGGGACGCACGTTCATTTCGAGGAGCAGCGGGCCGTGTTTCCGGTCAATGACCATATCCACCCCCACGTAGCCCAGACCCGTCATCTCAAAGGCAGACGCGGCCATCAGGAGCATGGCCCTCCAGTGCGGCACCTCTATGCCTCTCACCTGCCTGCCCGTATCGGGATGGCGGGTGATCGTCTCCGAGCCATGTACTGCGTCAAGGGTCAGACCCCTGCTCATCTCTATGCCGGAGCCCACGGCACCCCGGTGGAGGTTCGCCTTGCCTTCGGATTCTTTTGTCGGGAGGCGGACCATTCCCATCGCCGGAACCCCCTGATACACCACGATCCGTACGTCCGGGACCCCTTCATAGGACACCGAAACGAAGGCCGGGTCGGGAAAGACCAATGCCTCTATGATCGCCTCGTCCTCGAGGGCCGCAAGGGAATAAATCCCTGAGAGAATATCTGAGACATGATAGCAAAAATCAGACCATGTCATCACCTCACCGCTTTGCGTGACAAAATCGAGGCCCTTCCTGTCGGTAACAAGAACGATACCGCTCCCTCCTGCTCCGCGAGCGGGTTTCAGAACAAAATTCCGCCGGTCTCCCAGCGCACGTTCAAGGCCGGCGATATCGCCATGATATTCCACCACGTGGTACAGGGCAGGTGTCGGGATACGATGTTTCTCGGCAAGAGTCTTTGTATACAACTTATTATCCACGAGGGGATAGGAGGAACGGGGATTGCACCGCATAATGTACTCGGCATTCCTGCGATTCATACCAAGCACTCCTGCGTTCCGCAGCCCGGAAATACCTTTGAAGGTCATCATGATTTCCTCAGCCTCCGAAAACGGAGGAATTCCGAGAGACGATAGCCGGTGTAGCGACCGATGAGCACCTGGAGGGCCGCAACCACACAGAGTAGCTCCGGGTAGATGAAGAAAGAGAGCTGGAGAGGCTCCACGTGGATGACCTCGTAGGCGATGCCGGCCACCACAGCGCTCCCCAGGGCCGTCCGGAGACCTTCCCGTAACCCCTCTTCCTCCATAATGACAAAAAAACGCTCGATGGTCATGGTGAGGATTACGAACGGGAGCAGACCCACGGCCATGAATTGCCGCATTCCGAGCTTGTTTCCGACCACGGCAAAGACGGTGAAACAGGCGATCACCAGTGTCAGGATCACTGAAAGACGGGGAACGAGGAGGAGGTGAAGTTTGTCGAGGAACCGGCGGACCGCGTACCCGATGAAAACCACGCCGCCAAAAATACCGAGCCCATAGGCGAGTCCGGTGTTCCGAAAAGCAAGGGCCATAAGGACAGGCATGAATATACCAAAGGTGGGGAATCCCACGATATTGCGAAGCACGCATACGATGAGGGCGCCTATGGGGACCAAAAGGAGAATGCGGAAGGTGGCCTGGAACTCTTCCGGGAGAACGAAAGAGCGACCAGCGATCCAGAAATCTTTCCGACTGTCGTATCCGCTCGAACTGCAAGCGCCACTGACCTATGATCTGCTTTCTCAGGGTCCATCGCATGTCTGTCAGCTCTCCATTTGACACGCGAATGGCAGGGAGAGCCCCCGTGGTCAATGGGAACAGGAGAACCGATCTCCTGTAAACCTCTCCTGTTTCAGGATGGAGCCGTTCCCATCCTCTGCCGGTCCATACCTCGGTCCATGTGACAGGTTTGGACGTAACGCTCTCGGTGAGAACCAGACCCTCAACAATGCGCGCAGGGAGCCTTGCAGCGCTGAGCAGAGCCATAAGTGCGGAAAGATGACCTCGTTCCTCGCGAAGACGTTTCCACGCCACGATATCGTCGGCAGCCGGCAGCGGTGCCCAGTAACCTGCTGCGGCTGAGACCACCGCATGAAACCTCTCCTGAAGGCTGAGAGTTCTCCAGTTCAGGGCCAGACGTTCCACCAGTTGCCGCTCCTCCTTTCCTATGGACTCTGGATAAGGTCCAGGCGCCGGCTCCGCTTCTTTCACCTTCTGTTCGGGCCGCAAAACAATGGTGGCGCGGTATGAGATGCTCTCTCCCCTGGCATCGGTCGTGCCGGACCAGACACCGAAACGGTTCAGACCTTCATGGAGGAGGCTGAAATCCAGTTCGCCGCCCGTTATTTTTTCTTCGAATACCGCCCGGTCCTTATAGGTATGGGGGAGACCCATCACTACCTTCATCTCTTCCCCTCCGCTCCTGACCGCCGCGTCCATGGAAAGCTGCCAGGCCTTCTCGCTGGCAGCAGGCAAGAGCGGATATCCGAGGGAGAAAATACGGTAGGCTATGAGGGCCGCAGGGAGCATCATCAGCAACACGGCAAGAACGAATGCGCGGTATCTCACGGTACTGTGCTGACGCGGCAGCTCGGAGGAGCTATCCCGGTTCGGCCCACATCAACAATAAAATCTTTTTCGAGAGTTTCACGTCCCACCAGAAAAGGATACTCCATGCGGGAACGGTCCGTGAGCGTCACGGAAGTGACGATGCGTTTCGGCCCCAGACATATCTCGATCTTCACCACCGGTCTCCTCCAGCTGCCCTCGGCAGTCTGGACCTCCTTCCAACCCACCAGCGGCAGGCGAGCCTCGTGACCGCCACATCTGTCTGCCATGGTGAGTGTGACGAATTTCCCCACCACGGCATATCCGCACACATCAAGAGAAGACAGGGCAGCGCCCGTATCGATGCGGGCCGGGACCTTCACACCCCATGGGAAAAGGATCACGTCTTCCACCGCCCCGACAGTGATTTTTTCATGAGCGTTCATGTCAGCGGGGACAAGGATCAGAAGAACAACCCACCAGGCCCAGAGCACCAGGCCCACTAATCCCCGGCAGAACGCCATCTCACCATCTCGGCCCTTGTGATCAACCATACGTTCCATTTCTTACTATAACCGACTTTACTCTCGATGACAAGATTGCGTTCACCGCACCTGTTCAAGAGGATCCCTCTCCATAATCCCTGACCGTAATGTATCCGGACAGGAGGATCATAACGCCGCCGATCACGGTTCTATAATCGATCCCTTCCCCGAGGAAGGCTACTCCGAGTAGAATGGCACAGAGCGGTTCGAGATAGCCGAGGATCGCTGCTCTGTTGGCGGTGACCTCCTGCATCCCCTTGAAATAGAGAACTGGTGCAATGGCGGAGTGGACGACCCCCATCACAATAAATGCCCAGACTGCAGAGAGAAGACCCAGGTGGATCTCAACAAAGGGCAGCAGGAGCAGCGCAATGATAGTGTTCTGGAAAAATGTCATGAGAACGGGGTGGAAGTTCCGGGCAAATATCCTGAAAAGTATTACGAGCACGGCATAGGCGAACCCTGACAGGAGTCCTGCCAGAATACCGCCGGTGTTCCTGTCGCCGGCCACCGCGAGATCAATGAATTGACCGGCCGTGATCCCGAGCATGATCCATAACCCGGCAGAAGCTGCAGCAACCGCCAGGAGTATCCTGACTGTCAGCCGTTCCTTCAGGAAGACCGGAGCAAGAAAGGCCACGAGCACAGGCGCAGTGTAATGGGTAAGCACAGCGTTTGCCACCGACGTATTCTTGTATGCATAGAAAAAGGAGAACGAATTCACCAGGCTTATAGGTCCGAGAACGAGCAGGGAAGCAAGGGCCCTCCCTCCGGGGATTTCGGCACGGAACTTCCTCGAGAAGAAGGCCGACCCCATTATCAATGAAGAGATGAGGCAGGAGAAAAAGATCAGCTCGCGTACCGGAACACCTGAGAGCCTGATGACGACGGGAAGGGAGCCCCACAGGAAGATGGCAACAAGGATATAGACCATTCAGGTTACAGGTACAATCTTATGAAAGCCATCAGTCTTTCCCCGCCCAGTGCCTATAGCCGTACGCCCGGTGCCTCTATCTGTCGTAACACAAATTCCCTGATCTCTTTGTGGGACGGCATGCCGACGCAGTACTGCCCGTTGTCCAGGACAGGGACAAGGATATCCTTCAACAGCCCGCCGCATTCGCACACACGGCGTTCATCGCCATAGGGAACGATCGACCCCTTATCGCATGCAGCACATCTGAGGACGCTCTTGGTTCCGGACCACTTGCCCCTCTTCGCAACGGGCTTCCCTTCGATCTCCATGATGTCCATGGCATAGTCGACCACAGCGGCATTACTGATGGACGTCCCGATACCATACCCGTCCACCACAGGGTTCAGGGCAGGCACGTCTTC
The DNA here is from genome assembly GCA_963699545.1 of Nitrospirota bacterium. Taxonomy (GTDB): domain Bacteria; phylum Nitrospirota; class Thermodesulfovibrionia; order Thermodesulfovibrionales; family UBA9159; genus JAMCQB01. The sequence continues at coordinate 255,769 of CAVOUE010000005.1, forward strand.
CTCCTTTATGCCTCCGCTGACGTAAAACTTTATATTTTTGTATCCCCTTAGATCCAGCTCCCACCTGCACTCTTCAAGGATACGGAAAAAATTGCCGCGCCTCGACGCAGGGGTATCAAACCGAACGGCAAAAAGATGCCCGCCCATAGCCCCTGCCACATTCAGCACCTCGAACTTCTCATCCAGGAACGTATCGATCAAGGCAACCCTTTTGAGTTTCGGTTCGAGGACCTCATCGTATGCCTTCATTGCCTCGACCGTCGAACCCATGCAGAGTATCAGGGCGTGGGGCATGGTGCCCATCGGATCTTCCCCGATGATTTCGCCCGATTTCACCACCGAAACGCCGTCACAGCCGCCGATATAGGCATTCCGCTCGATCATTGGCGCGAGGATGGGATGCATTCTACGGGCGCCGAAGCTGATGACCGGTCTTCCCCCCGCCCGTTTCTTAAAGCGCGCTGCTTTCGTCGCAACACCTGAAGCCTGACAGATCAGACCAAGGATCGCTGTCTCATAGACACAGAAGTCCTGATATCTCCCCTCGATCTCCATCACCGGTTCAAAGGGAGAGAAGAGAGTGCCTTCCCGCATCGCCCTTACCCTAACCGGGAGGTTTTTCATGAGGTACACGGCCTCTTCAAGTCCCGCAAAGACAGCCCACGACCAATCGTCAGGAAGATTCTTCGCGATGAATTCAGCCTTCACAACGGGGTTGATCCCCTTCGCCTTCAGGATCTTAAGGGTCCGATCGAAATAGACGTCGGTGATCCTGCCGTCAAGGATATCCTGCGGATCTGCGGTATGGAACATCTTTCCTCCCTCCTCCCGGTCCTTCCGGATCACTGCTCAGAGGCCGACTTATCCCCATTATAGCAGAGTTGCCGGGTCAATTCTCCCGCTCAAATCCGCTCAACCTCACCCCCACAAGTCTGACCTTCTTCCTGATCTCGAACCGGCCGAGACAATCAAATGCCGCCCTCCGTATCTCTTCCAGGGAATCGCTGTAGCCAGGAAGGGTCTTTGCCCTGGTCAGCGTCTTGAAATCGCTGAACCTCATCTTCACGGTCACTGTCCTGCAGCGGCACTTCCTGCTCCGTATATCTTCGACCACTTCCCTGGTGAGCTCCGCAACGTTCCTCGCAAGTTCCTGCCAGTTGTTGATGTCGGACTGGAAGGTCGTCTCCCGGCTCGTGGATTTCGGCTCCCAATGGGTGACAAGCGGGCTCTCATCAATGCCCCGGGAGGCATCATAAAGGTACCGGCCGTATGATGTTCCGAAATACCTGAACAACTCCTCCGCGGGAATGGCAGCGAGTTCCCCGATGGTCGCTATCCCGATGCCTTTCAGATAGGCCTCTGTCTTCGGGCCTACTCCCCAGAGCTTCCTCACCGGCAAGGGCCATATGCGGGATTCAATATCAGCTTCGGTGACAATGGTGAGACCGTCCGGTTTTTGCATGTCTGATGCTATCTTTGCGAGAAGCTTGTTCGGCGCGATGCCGATGGAGCACGTGAGGCCTGTTTCTTCCCAGATCCTTTTCTTTATCTCCCGTGAGATCTCGCCGGGGGTTTTATCGGTCTCCGTCATGTCCAGAAACGCCTCATCAATTCCAACGTCTTCCATGACAGGAGAGAATTCACTGAGAATGGCCTTGATCTTTTCAGAAACCCTCGAATACTCCCTGAAATCCACAGGAAGGAAGATCGCTGAAGGACAGAGTTTGTACGCGGTTCTCAGAGGCATGGCAGAATGTATCCCGAACTTCCGCGCCTCATAGGATGCGGTGGAGACGACCCCCCTCTGTGCCGGGTCACCGCTGCCGCCGATGACCACCGGCCTGCCGACGAGTTCCGGTCGTCTCTGCTGCTCCACGGCGGCGAAGAACGCGTCCATGTCCATATGAAGGATCCTTCTCATCGGAGTAATTTTAGCATACAGTATCGCTGGTGCTCCCTCCTCTGGACATATCCCTCACAAAAGGGTTACATTTCAATATGGATTTATTCAAAGAAGAGATGCTGAGGGAACCGCTCGCCTACCGCATGTGTCCCAGGACCCTGGATGAATATGTCGGGCAGGAACACATCCTTGGTGAGGGCAAGCTCCTCAGACGGGCTATCGAGGCAGACAGGATCACCTCTATCATCCTCTACGGCCCGCCCGGCACAGGAAAGACCGCGATGGCGAGGGTGATCGCAGCGAAAACAAAGGCACACTTCGAGTGGCTCAACGCTGCCACCGCAGGCCTTGATGACCTCAGAAAGGTGATACAGTCTGCGCGAACAAGAAGATCGCGGGGCATCCCGACGATCCTGTTCCTGGACGAGATACACCGGTTCAACAAGCTCCAGCAGGACGCGCTCCTGCCTGACGTAGAAGAAGGAAATGTCATCCTTATCGCGGCGACGGTCGAAAACCCATTCTTTTATGTTAACAGTGCGCTCCTTTCGAGGAGCCAGGTATTCGAATTGAAGCCGCTGACAGAAGACGGTATCCTTATGATCCTCCATAATGCCGTGCAGGACAAAGAGCGGGGCCTGGGAACCATGAAGATGGTCGCTGAAGAAGATGCGCTCAGGCATATCGCAAGGATGTCTGACGGAGACGGCAGAAAGGCGCTCTCGGCCCTGGAAATTGCGGCACTCACCACACCTCCTGACGAAACCGGCACCGTAACCATTACCGTTCCCGTTGCGGAAGAGTCGATACAGAAGAAAGCCGTTGTCTACGACAAAAAAGGCGACCAGCATTACGACACCATCTCAGCCTTTATAAAAAGCATGAGGGGCTCAGACCCCGATGCGGCAGTCTACTACCTCGCTAAGATGCTCTATGCCGGAGAAGACCCTCGGTTCATTGCACGGCGCATTGTGATCTGCGCGTCCGAGGATGTGGGAGAGGCCGACCCCATGGCACTGGTCCTTGCCACATCAGCATTGAGGGCTGTGGAGTTCATCGGCATGCCCGAGGCAAGGATACCTCTTGCACAGGTGACCATCTATATCGCCACCGCGCCGAAGAGCAATGCCTGCTACAGGGCCATCGAGGCCGCCATGGAAGACATCGGGAAGGAGCAGACCCTGGAGGTACCGGATCACTTGAAGGATGCACATTACCCGGGAGCGAAGAAACTCGGCCACGGGAAGGGGTATAAATATCCCCATGACTACGGCGGGAAGGTGGAGCAGGAATATCTTCCCAGGAAGAAGAAATACTACAACCCCTGAATGACGCATAGAGTTCATGCGCACGTAAGCAGGGGGCAGGTCCCTTGGCTCGCTTCGCCTCTGCAGATATAGTTAGTTTATTCACCTGCACTTCAAATATCAGATTGACAAACAGGTCTTTCCCTGATACTTTCTAACTAAAGAGATGCTCACGATAAAGCCTCCGTGAGGAGGGGACGGAAAGCGGGTCTTAGCGAAGATGGCCGAGCTGCCTAAGAACAGACATTCGGTAAGTTTGCCCTTTTTTGTTTGAGGAGAGAAAGGAGGTCGCCCTATGAACGCAAAAGTCGTACATTTCCAGATTAAACCGGGGAAGCAGGATGAAGTTGTCCGTTTATTCCAGGAGTTCGTTATTCCCGGCGCAGAGAAGCAAGAAGGATTCAAGGGAGGACTCTTGTTAACAGATCCCAATACAGGCAAGGCCGCTTCGATCGCCCTATGGGAAACAGAGGCGGACATAAAAGCGAGCGAAGCCAGCGGCTATTATAAAGAATGGGTAGCCAAACTGAGTGATGCCCTTGCCATGCCACCGGTCAGGGAACTATATCAGGTGAGTAACCTTGTGAATCTCTCAGTTAAGTGAATCGAAAACAGCTCGGAAAGGAGATGATGACCATGAAAAAAAGCGCGCTTAAGGAAGTTGAATGCGACCCAAAGTGTGGCTTCCTTATACGGAGCCATGACGAAAAAGAAGTTGTTGAGATCGCTATGCGGCATGCGAAAAAATATCACGACATGACAATCACAGAAAAGGATGTAAAAGATATGATGAAGGATGCATAGCTCTGACAGAAGCACAGGATGATGTCTCAAAGGGCCTGGAACACGAGGCCTTTTTTTTCACTATATAGTTCTGCCCTGTTGCTTTACCCCCCTGAAATTCTTGTCCCTTCGTATAAGATCATTCGGTCTGACCCCTTCAGGCACTTCAATGAAGACCGTGTCTTCGTTCCGTGCCGATAGGATATCGTTCCCGTCAGCGTCTTTCATTGCCCCGATCTCAAAGAGTCGCTCCTCAAGCCCGGGAGTGAGGTATTCCACGGAGTCTCCCGCGTCAAGCAGGTTCCTCAGCCCCACCTTTGCGATCGTGCCGTTCACCTCAAGGACCACCCCGACGAGTTCATGAGTCATGCGGTAACTCTCCCCGTCGAAATTGTAATCAACGTCCGCCTGCTTTCCAAAGAACATGCCGGTGGTATATCCCCTGCTGCTGAACATTGCGAGCTCCCTGAGCCATCGGGGGTTCACCGTATATTCGCCGCTGAGGGAATCCAGGGCCTCACGATAGGTCTTGATCACACCTGCCACATAGTTTATCCCCTTCATCCTCCCTTCGATCTTGAAACTGTCGACCCCAGCTTCCGAAAGGAGGTGCAGGTGCCCGATCATGCAGAGGTCTTTGGAGCTCATCACATAGGTCCCCCTCCGGTCCTGGAACACGGGGAAATGCTCCCCCGGTCTCTTCTCTTCCATCAGGGTGTAATTCCATCTGCACGAGTTGGTGCACTCCCCTTCATTGGCGCTCCTTGAAGCCAGGAAACTGCTGATGTAACACCTTCCCGAATAGGAGATACAGAGGGAACCGTGCACGAAAACCTCCAGCTCGGCCGCCGTCCCTTTCCTGATCTCACGTATCTCATCAAGCGCCAGCTCCCGCGAAAGCACAAGGCGTTTTGCCCCCATAGTTTCCCAGAAGACCGCGGATTCCCCATTGGTGATATTTGCCTGGGTGCTTATATGGATGTCGATCTCCGGCGCCTTCTTCCTCATCATCATGAAGACTCCGGGATCGGAAAGCACCACCGCATCGGGCCTCACCGTTTTTAGAACATCAATGTGTTCCTCTATTTCGGACAGGTCCCTGTTGTGAGGAAAGATGTTCACCGTCACATACGCCCTCACCCCGCGATCGCGGGCATATCGCACAGCCCTTCCCAGTTCCTCAGACCCGAAGTTCCCAGCCCTGTTCCTGAGGCTGAAACGCGAGTCCCCGAAATAGACCGCGTCAGCGCCGTAATGGACCGCTGTCCTCAGTTTCTCGAAATCCCCTGCCGGGGCGAGAAGTTCAGGCCTCTTCATCCTTCATCCCTTTTTTGCATTTTTTTATCCCTTCCCTGGCAAGACGGTCGCACCGTTCGTTCTCGGCATGTCCATCGTGCCCCTTTATCCATGCCCATTCGACCTCATGGGGTTCAGAGGCCTTGAGAAGTCTCTCCCATAGATCCCTGTTGAGCACTTCTTTTTTCTGGGAGGTCTTCCAGTTCTTTCTCCTCCATGCGCTGATCCACTCGTTCATCCCCTTCACCACATAGGTGGAATCCGTGATGATCCTCACCCTGCATGGCTTCTTCAGCGCTTCAAGGGCCGATATCACCCCAAGCAATTCCATACGGTTGTTCGTTGTCATCTCCTCGCAGCCGGAAAGCACCTTCTCCCTCTCCCCGGACCGCAAAATAGCCCCATACCCGCCCACTCCGGGATTCCCGCTGCAGGCGCCGTCCGCATAGATCTCAACGAATGGTTTCTCCCTTTTTCCCATAGTGTTTTATATTACCTTTTTTGGATCATCAATTCCAAACCGTTCAGATCGTCTCACCGATCCCTTCATCTCCCATGACTTTGTGATAGAATATCGGCAGCGTAGCAGCTGCTCTTTTGCGAATTATCCTCACCGCCTCTTAAGAAAGGATTTTTATGAAACATACCACATGGAATCTCACCCCTCTCTTTGCGGGTGACAGCGACCCGCGGATAGAGAAAGAACTGAGAATTGTTGAACAGAAGAGTTACGACTTCATCAGGAAATGGAAGCAGAGGAAAGACTATCTCAGAGACCCCTTCGTCATGAAGCAGGCGCTTGATGAGTACGAATCATGGTCGCGCCATTACGGAACTGACGGGAGCGCCGGCTATTACTTCCTGCTCCGGACCCAGCAGGACAAGAATGACCCCGGGCTGAAGGCGAAATTCAACAAGATGGAGGAGTTCGGCAGAAAGATCCAGAACGACATCCAGTTCTTTCATCTCAGGATCGGCAAGATCCCCCAAAAGGTTCAAAGGGAGTTCCTGGAATATCCTCCGCTGAAAGAGTATGCGCATTTCCTCGGCAGGATATTCGCAGAGTCGCGGTTCCTCCTCCGCGAACACGAGGAGAAGATACTGAACCTCAAGGCATCCACATCGTATTCCAACTGGGTGAAGATGACCTCGGGCTTCCTCGCGGAAGAAGAAGGCGACGTCATACAGGAAGACGGCTCACGAGGAAAGAAGACGTTTTCGGAGATCCTGAGTCTCATGAACAGCAAGAACAGGGAGACACGGGATTCTGCGGCAAAGGCGTTCAACGGTATACTAGAAAAACATGTGAACGTCGCGGAGGCTGAGATGAATTCCATCCTGGCCAACAAGAAAGTAGATGATGAGCTCCGGGGGATACCGAGACCTGACTTCGCCCGGCATATAAGCGACGACATAGACAGCGACATTGTGGATGCCCTGATAAAGGCCGTGACCGATCGCTTCTCCATCCCCTCGCGGTTCTACCGGCTCAAGGCCCGGCTCATGGGGGTGAAGAGACTGAAATACCATGAGAGAAATGTTGAATATGGGAACGTCGGTAGGGAATATCCCTATAAGGAGGCGCTCACCCTTGTTCTTAAGGTTTTCAGGAACCTTGATGCGACGTTTGCGAAGATCCTGGACGGATATATCCGGAACGGCCAGATGGACGTCTACCCGAAAAAGGGGAAGTCCGGCGGCGCCTTTTGCACGCACCACCTCATCACGCATCCGACGTACATCCTCCTCAACCATACCGGCAAGCTCTACGACGTCCTGACCCTTGCCCACGAGCTGGGCCATGGGATCAACAATGAACTGGTCAGGGAGAAACAGAATGCCCTGAGTTTCGGCGCTCCTCTTTCCACAGCAGAAGTGGCCAGTACCTTTATGGAGGACTTCGTGCTCCAGGAGATACTCAAGAGGGCCGATGACGAGCTGCGGCTTTCGATCATGATGATGAAGCTCCATGACGACATGTCGACCATCTTCAGGCAGGTGGCATGCTACCGCTTCGAGCAGGAGCTCCACAGCGAATTCAGGCGGACGGGATATCTCTCAAAGGAAGAGATAGGGAGGCTGTTCCGGAAGCACATGGCCGCTTATATGGGAGATGCGGTGGAACAGTCCAGGGGCTCCGAGAACTGGTGGGTCTATTGGAGCCACATCCGCAGCTTTTTCTATGTCTATTCCTACGCCAGCGGCCTCCTGATCTCCAAGTCGCTGCAGCACTCTGTGAAAGAGGACCCTGCCTTTATCCGGAATGTCAAAAGGTTCCTGTCCGCAGGACTTTCGGATTCTCCGAAGAATATCTTCGGGAAGCTGGGGATCGATATCGCTGACAAAGAGTTCTGGGAAAGGGGACTGGACGAGGTGGAGAGGCTCTTGCAGGAGACGGAAAGACTGGCGAGGAAATTAGGAAAGATTAAATGAGCACGGTGAGGCAGGGGGCGTTTCCTGCCGATTCGGTGTATTCAGTTGTTACGCTGTTACTGATTCTAGTTTTTCTTTTGTAATATTAGGCAGGCGCACTGGAGCAAAGAATGTCTCGGGATACAAATAATCTTCGCCTGTCTCATCAATAACTCTTATCTGGTGATGTTTTTCTGCCGCCCTGTCAGTCAAAACTTCATACAGTTTTCTTATCTCCAGTGAAGATTTATAACCGTGGTTATCTACGCATATCATAAAATGTTTTCTCATCGCTGTTCTCCTTCATAAATAGTTCTTGATTTTTATTTCTCTTTTCCCGATGCCATGTCCCTCATACCAATGGACTTCAGCCTCAAGCACAGCACCGTCTTCCAGTTCCACGCGGCAAATGCCTTTCATTTTTCTCCAGTTTGCTTTTCCGTATATCTTGTTCAACCTGTTTAAATTATTTATCCCATGCCCTGTAGCAATAGTTTCAATATCCCGAATTGCCCCCCTGATCTTAAAGTACATACTAAATTCTAACCGTTCTTATTGTCTTTTTCATAGGCATAACGACAACCTTAACCAGCGCGGGCAACCAGCCTATGCAGAAAACCACAGAGGCTATTCCCTGTCGCGAACCTCCTGTTTGCTGTCCCTATGGACTAAATATAGCATAGCTGGAAAAATTCTTAACGTGCAATACGAAAGGCGAGGAGCACACGAAGAAAGTGCGTTCTGGTGCCTTATCTCACAATCTTATCCCCGGCCAGGTTTCGATGGGGCTGGTAGAACGGACCACATTCATACCGGCGTCAGAGAATCTCATGAACGCGGCGTCGGCCAGGTCGGTATAGTCCATGACGCCGGGGACGACTACGGATGAGGTGCAGTCTTCGAGGAGATAGACCTTTTCCACAAGGCGTCTGTCCCTGGCAAGAATATCATCGAGAAGATCGTCGATCGTCCATGCCACACAGTGGCTCTTGGCCTGTCCGGCAATGACCACGGCATCAAACTGGAGAAGCTTATTGAAGAACTTATCGCTCTTCTGTCCGATTGATTCCCCTCCGGGTCCCTCCAGAACTTCCGGCCCGAGGACGGAATAATGCTCGGTAAAGGGCCTGTCCCCCTTCACATGGAAATCAGTCTGGCTGTACCGCGCCACGCAGTGGAAGAATACGGCTTCCTCCACCGACGCCACAAGGGCATGGCCGATGCCCCCGAGCATCCCGTGAAAGGGCCATATGGTGAGGTCGTATTTCCCCCCTTCTTTCAGTTTCCCCGCGTAATAGAGAAGGTGCCTCTGCCCATACTCTTCATCGATCTGAAAACTGTGGCAGAGGGCCGGGTTGAACCTCCATTTCCCTGTCCGGATGTCATCCGCGGAGATGAGCGTGAACGGCGCAGGATGCTCCCCTTTATCGTTCACAAGGTAAAGGGCGTGGAATATCTGCATGGCCTGATGGGTGTCCATGGTCGGACATATCTGGGTGATCGCATCAAGGTTCCGGTAGATGAATTCAGAAAGCCTCCGGTTGTCATCAACGGCTCCTCTCCCTGAACGGCCGCCCACGTAGAGTTCAAACCCGGGAATGCAGAAGGTGTTCTGCACATCAACTGCCACCAGACAGATCTTGAATGTGTCAGCGGAAGCAGGCGGGATGTCATGCTGCCGCGCCCACTTCCTCGCATCTTCAACGCGCTGCTGATAGGGGACCTTCCAGACCTCGCCGGTTTTCCCGGGATCGAAGTGAGGCGGAAAAGGGAGTTCCATCCGAGGCATGATCACCCCTTCTTATTCCGCTATGTCCGGAATCACTTTGAACTTCTCGCCCAGCGCCTTGAGCACCACATCAGGGACAAGGCCTTTCATCGAACCCCCAAAGGAGGCAGCCTCCTTGACGATAGTGGAAGTGAGAAAGGAGTATTCCTCGGACGGCATCATGAAGACCGTTTCCACGGTCATGTCCAGCCTCCGGTTCATGAGGGCCATCTGCAATTCATATTCAAAATCAGAGACCGCACGCAATCCCCTTACGATGGCAACCCCGCCCCGGGACTTGGCATATGCCACCAGGAGCCCGTTGAAGGCCTCTACTCTGACGTTACCGTATACCTTCACCGATTCCCGTATCAGCCTGAGCCTTTCCTCAAGGGTAAAGAGGGGCTGCTTCTTCGGACTGGGGGCTACGGCGATGACTATCTCGTCAAAGATCCTCAAGCCCCTCTGGACCAGGTCCAGGTGACCGTTGGTGATGGGATCAAAGGTGCCGGGATAGATGCCTGTCTTCATTGAATCCTCCCTAAAGGTCGTAATGCGCCCTGTACAACGTCAGAACGGTATCACCATATTTATAAGCCTTCACAAATGCAAGCCTCCCCGCTGATTCGGGAAGCTTCGTCCTCGAAAAATGCTCAGCGATCACGAGACCCCCTTCCCGTATCACCTTTCCCTCCCCGATGAGGGGAAGGATCTTTGTGAGCTCTCCGGAACCATAGGGCGGATCAAGAAATATGATGTCATAGCGCTGTCCCTTCCTTCCTTCCCTCTCCAGGAAATCGTATGCCCTGAGATGTATCACCTTCGCCCTGCCGGAAAAATCAAATTCGGACACAAGATGCTCGATCATCCGGACCCTCATCGTATTCGTCTCGACCATGACCGCCTTCGCCGCCCCCCGGCTCAACGCCTCTATCCCCATTCCCCCTGTTCCCGCATACAGGTCGAGGAAAACCGCTCCGGGGAGTTCCTTTCTTATGATATCAAAGAGCGCTTCCCTGACCTTGGCTGAGGTCGGTCTCAGCCCGTCACCATCATTCTTCTTCAGGAACGCCTTCCTGAAACCGATCTTCCTGCCCTTGGCGCTCCCGCCGGAAATTCTCACTCATCCCCTCCGAACCCACGAAAGCCCCGGGTTCACCACAAACGCATCATCAAGTTCATACCCCGATATCTTCACCACCCTCCCCTCGACGCCGAGTCTCCCCTTCGGAGAAAAGCCGTATGGCCTCCGGGAATATCCTGTGCTCCAGCTTCAGTATCCTTTCGGAAAGGCTCTCTTCGGTATCGTTCGGGGAGACCGGCACTGCCGCCTGGATGATCACCGGCCCGGTATCCATCCCTTCATCGACAAAATGCACGGTGCATCCGCTGATCCTTACCCCGTAATCCACTGCCTGTTTCTGGCCGTGAAGACCCGGGAAGGCCGGCAGAAGCGCGGGATGTATATTCATGATGCGGTTGGGAAAAGCATCGATGAGGGGCTTTCTCACAACACGCATAAATCCCGCCAGAACCACCAGTCCCACGCTGCGCGCTTTGAGTTCCTCCGTGATCCTGCGAAAAAAATCATCCTTCGTGGTGAAATCCCCGGGATCGAGGCAGAGGTGCTCGATGGAATGTTTTCTTGCCCGCTCCACGGCAAAGGCCCCTGCATTGTCCACCACCAGAAGTTTCACGACAGCGTTAAGCCTTCCCGCTTCTATTGAGTCGATGATCGCCTGGAAATTCGAACCTCGGCCGGAAGCAAGAACGCCAAGGGGCAGTCTCTCCATTTCACAGCCTCACTTCCACAAAGGCCCGTTCCCTGAGACCCCTGAGCCAGCTCCTGTACTCTTCATTGAATTTCTTTTCGAACAGCTTCTTCCTCACGCTCTCCCTGAACTCATCCGCTTTCCCGGCGTCCACCTTTTCTTCGAGCCTTATGATATGGAGTCCCCTTGCCGTCCAGAAAGGTCTGCTCATGTCACCCACAGACATCGGCGAAAGCACATCGAGGAACTCTTTGCCAAGAAGCTCCTTCTTGATGAACCCGAGGTCGCCGCCTGCTTTTCCCGTGGGGTCTTCAGAATATTTGAAAGCCGCTGCAGCGAAGTCCTCCCCGCCCTTCACCTTCTGGAACACCTCTTCCGCACGGGCCTCCACTGCGCTCCTGTCGGCATCCTTTTCAGGGGCTTTGAAAAGGATCTGCCTTACCCTGTACTCGGTGTCCGCATTCGTTGCCATGTATTGCTTCACTTCTTCATCCGTCACCACGACTCTGTTCCTCACCTGCTGACTCACGACCTTGCTCAGAATGATATGCTCCGCGAGGCGCTTCTTGTATTCATCAAAGGTGAACCCTTCCTTCTTCAGGGATTCCTCAAATTCTTTTTCACCCATAGAGTATTTCTTCTTGATCCCCTCGATGGCGTCGGCGATCTCCTCCTTGCTTGCACCGATGTCCAGTCTCTTTGCTGCCTGCAACTGCAGTTTCTTGTCGATCATACCTTCGAGGAATGTTGCTTCGCTCTCTTTGAACAGCCTTTTCTTGTCGGCATCGTTCATAGACCTCATCTCTCCGCTCACCACCTCGAACTCCATAGCCCTGTAGAGTTCGCTCCACGTGATTACCTCCTTGTTCACCACCGCAACAACCTTGTCAAGGAGAGGTGAGGCGTATATGCTTCCTGTAAAAAGGACACACACAATAAGGACAGCCGCGAAAATATGAGAGAACCTCCGGACACCACAACCGCTACTTCCAGACACCATTCGCAACCTCCTGTCAGCGATCACCTGATCAATATAGCAGCTTTAAACCTATATCAAGTAAGAACAAAATTTCAATAGCAATCTCGACGGCTGACATTTCGCGGTCATCTTGCCTTTTCCCGGCATGCCGCTTAAACTATCTCCGTGAAACTGATCCCTGCAGTGATATGCATCGTCATCGTCTTTCTGTCCGGATTGCTCTTTCTCAAGGGAAGAAGCGCTTCCGGAAAGACAGGTTTTCCCGGCGCACCGCCAGGACAGATGAGAAAGACAGCGCTCTTCATAGCCGCCACAGCGCTGCTGGCGCTCTTCGGCGTTCTTTTCATGTTCCTCGGAAAGATCGCTCTTCTCATCGCTTTGCTCGTCCTCGGCTTTTTTTTCCTCTCCCGCAAGAAATAACGTGGACTCCCCAATCAGCATATTCTCGGCAACTGCTCTCCCTGGAGCATATCTACAATGCGGGTACCCCCGATCGATGTTTCGAGAAGCACCATGCCTTCGGGGGACTCCAGCACCTCGCCGATGATCCCCGCCTTGACCCCTGCCGGGTGTTCCTTCATCACCCCCAGGAGATCATCAGCAGCACGGGGAGCCACGATCGCAAGAAGCGCTCCCTCATTGGCCACATAGAGCGGATCAAGACCGAGAAGATCGCATGCCCCCCTCACCTGCGGCGCAACGGGAATAGCGTCCTCCCTGATCCTCATACACTTTCCTGACTCCACGGCGGCTTCCTTGAGCGTCGTCGCAAGCCCTCCCCTTGTGGGGTCCCTCATGAAATGAATATCCCTCGTGACGCCAAGCATCGCCCTGACAAGACCGTTCAGCGGCGAGGTATCGCTGACGATCGGCGGATCAAAGGTTATCCCGTTCCTTTCGGACATCACGGCCATCCCGTGACTTCCCATCTCGCCGCTGATGAGCACTTTGTCGCCTTTCTTGATTTTTGCGGCCGCTATTTCCACCCCTTCAAAGAGGATGCCGATCCCCGAGGTGTTGATGAATATCCCGTCACCCTTCCCCTTGTTTACCACCTTGGTGTCACCGGCAACGATCTTCACCCCCGCAACCTCAGCCGCCCTGGACATCGATGACACGATAGTCCTGAGATCCTCAAAGAGAAAACCCTCCTCGATAATGAACCCCGCAGTAAGGAAAAGAGGAACAGCGCCGGACACCGCAAGGTCGTTCACGGTTCCGTAGACTGCCAGATCTCCTATGTTGCCGCCCGGGAAAAACAGGGGAGACACCACATAGGAATCGGTCGTGAACGCCAGCCTGAAAAGTTCCGGGCTCAGAGTGCGGAGTTCTGAGACCGTATGAAGTTCACGGTTGAGCTCAAGACCCCGGACCAATAACTCTGAACTGTTGATAATGGCAGAGTCCCCGAATCCCTCCATCTTAAAGGCAGGCCCGAAATGCTCTGAGATGAGCTCATGCATCAACCTGCCGCCGCTGCCATGCCCGAGGAGTATCCTATCCACGGTATGCTCCGTACCGGTAATACGCTGCGCAGCTTCCCTCGGCGCTCACCATGCACGCGCCCACAGGGCTCTCCGGAGTGCACCCTGTGCCGAACATCGGGCACTCCGGCGGGATCTTCACTCCCCTCAGGACATCGCCGCAGGAGCACTCCGCAGGCTCAGGATAATCGGGTACGTCCGGAGCGAACTTCTTCAGGGCATCGAACCTGCTGAATCTCTCTCTGAGCCTGAGGCCGCTTCCGGGGATCGTCCCTATCCCACGCCAGTACGCATCGGCGGGTTCAAAGACCTCTTCAATGAAGGAGACGGCCCTCGTGTTGCCTTCTTCGCGCACCACCTTTGTATATTGAATCTCGATGGCTGCTCTCTTCTGGGCGATCTGCATGAGTATCATAAGGATGCCCTCGATGATATCCCCTGCGTCAAAACCGGTGATCACCCCGGGTTTTCCGTATTCCGATGCCATGAACTCATACGGCCTCATGCCGATGATGGTGCTCACGTGCCCCGGGAGTATGAATCCGTCCACCTGGACATCAGGGGAACCGAGCAGCGCCTTGAGCGCCGGCGGCACCAGCTTGTGCACGGTATAGATAGAAAAATTTCGCACGCCTCTTTTTTCCGCCTCCGCAACCGTGGCCGCGATGAGGGGAGATGTGGTCTCAAAGCCCGTAGCGAAGAAGACCACTTCCCTTTCCGGAGCCTCCACCGCAAGCTTCACGGAATCCATGGGGGAATAGAAGATCCTGACATCGGCGCCCTGGGACCGTGCATCATTAAGAGACCCTTTCCCCCCGGGGACCCTCATCATGTCCCCGAAGGTTGCGAGCGTGACACGGGGAATCCTGGATATGGCGATGGCGGAGTCAACATCCTTAACGGAGGTGACACAGACGGGACATCCCGGTCCGCTGATGAGACTGATGTTTGCAGGGATCACATCCCTGATGCCGTGTCTGAAGATGGCAACGGTATGTGTGCCGCAGACCTCCATAAGCTTCAGCGGCCTTCCCACTCTCTTTGTCAGCTTCCCTAATTCCTCAAGCATCTCTTTCATTCCCTACCCCTTATGAGAAGATTCTTTTTTTGCTGTCCTCAGTCTCTCCCGGCACAGGTACGCCTGCCCCAGAGATATGCCTGCATCATTGCACGGCACTTTCTCGTTCACGTATACATGCAACCCTTCCAGCGTCAGCAACCGCACCGCCCTTTCAAGGAGATAGAGGTTCTGGAATGTGCCACCGCTCAAGGCAACGTTATCCATCCCATAGGTCTCTGCAATTGCCGTTGCCGTCCGGACGATCACACTGGACAGCGTATTATGGAACTTGGTCGCAACTATGCGTCTATCCATGCCCCGAAGGAAATCCTCCGCCATGCCCGTGATGCAATAGGAAAAGTCAACAAGCATCCCCCTCTTCTCCGCAATGTCCAGTTTTATGTCAACGGGATACTCCTCCTCCATGCCTTCGGTGACGAGGGACTCCAGGGCTATGGCAGCCTCACCCTCAAAGGTATTCCTGTCACACAGACCGAGGAGGGCAGAGACCGCATCGAAAAGCCTCCCCGCACCAGATGAGAGGGGAGAGAACTCCCTCACAGGAATGAGTTTCATTATTTTCTCTATCAGGTCCATGCCGTACCTCCCGACAAAGCCGAGGGCCTTCATTGTGTCCAGTGCCCTTTCTCCTTCAGCGTCAGCCATATAACTCACTGCGGTCCTCCAGGGCTCCCGTATCGCAGCCTCCCCGCCGGGGAGAGGAATGTATTTGAAGTGCCCCGCCCTTTCAAATCCATAGATGTCCGCGACCAAGAACTCACCGCCCCAAAGATTTCCGTCCGGGCCGTATCCTGTTCCGTCAAAGGCAACGCCTATCACTTTTCCTGACAGTCCATGCTCCGCCATGACAGAACCGATATGGGCATAATGGTGCTGGATGCCGAAGGTCTTTATCTTCCCCTCGCCCTTCGCTCCCTGTTCCAGTGCCCACCGGGTCGAGAGATAGCCGGGATGGAGGTCATGGGCTATGGCAACGGGCTCCGCCCTGTATACTTTCTTTATGTTTTTCAGGCTCTCCTCGAAGAACGTAAGGGTCTCGTAATTCTCCATATCCCCGATATGCTGGCTTGGGATCGCAAAGTTCCCCCTTGTGACCGTAAAGGTATTCTTGAGGTCTGCACCGCATCCCATCACATCGGGCCCGTCATCGTGCAGCGCGACCGGCTCGGGGGCATACCCCCGTGAACGGCGAATAAAGGAGATTGACGGATCGAGGGAACGGAAATAGGGGGACGCCGAGACAGCAGACTTCACCGTGCCTTGAAGTCTTCGCGTCATCGCATTCACCCGCACAACAGAATCATCCACCCTCATAAAGATGTCCCTGTCGTGGAGGAGGACCGCGTCAACGATACCCTCAAGTTTTTCAACCGCCTCATCATTATCTCTGACTATGGGCTCTTCCGAGAGATTTCCGCTGGTCATCACAAGGGCGTCAAAGTGCGTGCCCCCTTCTTCACCCTCCTCTGGCAAACGGGGGACTGCGGAGGGTCTATCCGGACCGGGATAGGAGAACAGGAGGTAATGCAGCGGTGTATAGGGGAGCATGAAACCGAGATACCGGTTATGGGGAGCCACCGTCTCAGGGAGGGGCGTTTTCAGATCACCCTTTCTCCTGAGTAGAACGATGGGCCGCCTGTTCGACAGCAAAAGCTGCCGCTCTTCCACCGAAACCTCGCAGTACCTTTCTATCGCCCCGAGGTCAGGGGCCATAAGCCCGAAAGGCTTGTTGCTCTTTCTCTTCCGCTCCCTTAACCTTCTCACCGCCTCGCTGTCGGACGCGTCACAGGCGATGTGGAAACCGCCGATGCCTTTGACCGCGATGATAGCCCCTTCCTTCAAAAGTCTTATGGTCGCCGCCACAGGATCCTCTTTTTCAGAAACCCAGAACTTTGAACTTTGTCCGCTGAGGCGGATCAACTGCACGCGGGGGCCGCATTTCGGACACGCATCGGGTTGCGCGTGGAACCTCCGGCTTTTCGGGTCATGGTATTCTTCAGTACACTCAGGACACATCGCGAAAGCGGACATGGTGGTGTTCGGCCTGTCATAGGGCACTGACCTTGTGATGGAGAACCTGGGGCCGCAATGCGTGCAGTTGATAAAGGGGTACAGGTATCTTCTGTCGTCACGGTCAAAGAGTTCCTTCAGACAGTCATCGCAGACCGATACATCCGGGGAGATGAGCGTAAACGTGCCCTCATCGGTGCTCTCGACGATCCGGAAATCCGCATATCCGCACGCAGGCAGGGGGGATACGGCAACTTCGTATATCCGCGAAAGGTCCGGCGCCTCGACAGGAAGCCTTGCGATGAAGTCAGAGAGGTTTTCTCCCTCCACATCGATGCTCACGCCGTCAGAGGTATTGGTCACATATCCCCTCAGGTTCAGGGAATCAGCAAGGGTGTAGACATAAGGCCTGAACCCCACACCCTGGACGATCCCCTTTACTGTGATCTTTGCCCTTTCAGCCATCCGGTCCATCGGTCGATCCCCTCCCCGGTCTTTCCGGATACCTCGAATATCTTCATGGACGGATTCAGGGAGAGAGCGTCCCGCTTTATTTTCGCGACATCCACATCAAGGTGCCCGAGCAGATCGATCTTGTTCAGGATCATCACGGATGACTCCTTGAACATCAGAGGGTATTTCAGGGGCTTGTCATGACCTTCTGTAACGCTCAGGAGCATGACCTTCACGTCCTCGCCTACTCTGAACTCCGCCGGACAGACAAGGTTCCCCACATTCTCTATGACAAGGATATCCAGTTCGCTGAGCGGTACATCGGTGAGGACCTCGCTGATCATATTGGCATCGAGATGGCAGGCACCGCCCGTGTTGATCTGCACCACCGGAACTCCGGTCCTGTTTATGCGTTCAGCGTCATCCGTGCCGGCGATATCCCCTTCAATGACGCCGATCCTCAATGAGTCCTTCAACCCCAGAATGGTCCTTTCAAGGAGCGTCGTCTTGCCCGCTCCCGGCGCCCCCATAAGGTTCACCACATACACGCCCGCCTCCCTGAATTTCCGCGTATTCTCTTCTGCTATCCTGTCATTCGCCTCCAGTATCCTCGTCACGACCTTGACCTTCATCAATTGACCTCCATTTCAACAATGTCCAGCTCATACCCTTTCCGTATCTTGAATGAATGTGAGCCGCAAAGGGGGCAGTTCAACACATACGCTTCGTTCACATCGAAATCATTCCTGCAATCGCTGCAGGACCCGCCCACGGGAACCGTCTCAATGAAGAGCTCGGCCTCCCGGGCGATGGTATCCTGCTTTGCCGCTTCAAATGCAAAAACAATGGCCTCCGGCATTATGCCCGAGGCCATTCCTATCTTTATTCTGACCGATTCGATGGAGTTGTAGCCTTCCTCCTTGCAGCGGCTCGTCAATGTGTCAAGGAGGCTGAGAACAATGGACGCCTCATGCATTACTGCTCTTTTGCCAGCCTTTCCTTCTCTTTTTCGTAAGCCTCCTTACCGGCGTCCACTGCGGAAGCGATAATGGATTTCTGGTCCTGCACAAAGCCCTTCCCCTTCTCCACGGCAGCGTTCACCTGTCCCCTGGCCTGTTCGGCATAGTCCTCTGCCTTCGCTTTCACGTCGTCGGCGAGGTCCTTTATCCGTTGCCTGGTCTCCCTCCCGGATTTCGGGGCCAGCAATAATGCTACGCCCGCTCCCATCAATCCCCCAAGAAGAAATGAAAGGAACACGGAACTCCCGCCGCAACAGCATTCTTCATCATGTCTCATTGTCTGCCTCCCTTCTTGCCTGACGGCAAAAAATACCCTATAGAATGATTACCCGAAAGAGCCGGAATCCAGCAGTTCCCGTCTCCGGCTATACTTACCTGCTCCTGCTGAAGAGATTCTTTAGAAGTACCTCAAGGGCTGCATTAACGCCCGCCCTCACACCAGAGGCCTTGATCAGGGTAGATGAGGTCACTCCCCCCACGAGGTCACTCACATGCTTCACGTTCTCACCCACATCCCTTACTGAACCCGAAAGCACCCTGATATCCTCTGTTACCCCGGTAACATTGTCCGTTACGCTCCTTAAGCTCTTCAGGGTCAGCTGCAGTTCTTCAAGGGTCGGCTGCAGTGAACACTCCGTGGTTTTCAATAGTTCCCTCATAGATCTCAGTGCGGCCCGCAGTTCCATCAGGACATAGATCAATACAATGACCGCCGCAACAACGGAAACAGTGATCAGGCCCCAGAATAGACTATTCATCTCTCCTCCTCATAAAAAGTATACCATACCCAGGGAGAACATCGTGCATCCGCATCTATGATGTATTGTATTAGGATTTTTTTGTTATGTAAAGGATTTTTATGGTATTTTAGATGACCATGGACGACACGTTCCTGATGAACAGAGCCGTTTCCCTTGCCGCAAGAGCGAGGGGTATGACAAGCCCAAATCCAATGGTGGGTGCGGTGCTGGTGAAGAACGGAAGGACCATAGCAGAAGATTTTCACAGAAGGCCCGGGACCCCCCATGCAGAGGCGCTTGTTATGCAGAAGGCAGGGGCCAGGGCAAGGGGAGCAACTCTTTACGTAAGTCTTGAGCCGTGCTGCCATATCGACAAGAGGACCCCACCCTGCACGAAAGCGATCGTGCACGCCGGCATAAAAAAGGTTGTGATCGCCATGAAAGACCCGAATCCGAAGGTCTCCGGCAAAGGAATAAGAGAACTTCAGGAGGCCGGGATGAAAGTGATTTCCGGGATCCTGGAGGAAAAGGCCCGAAAACTGAACGAAGCATATATAAAATACATAACGACAAAGAGACCTTTCGTCATGCTGAAAGGCGCTATGACCCTTGACGGAAAGATCGCCACACCGGAAGGTCAATCAAAGTGGATAACAGGGGAAAAGGCGCGCAAGATGGTCCACAGATTGAGGAGCGGTGTTGACGCTGTCATGACCGCCATCGGTACCGTGAAGGCGGATGACCCTGAGCTGACCGCAAGGATCAGGGGCGGGAGGGATCCAAGAAGGATCATTATTGATCCGGAGCTTGAAATACCTCTGAACTCAAAGGTACTTCGGGTTCCGCCCGACACAATAATAGTGACGAATGAAGAAAATGAAACGGGTGACGTGCCAAGGAAGAGTAAGATTACTAATCTTGTTAATTCAGGATGTTACATGTTGTTCTTTAAAGAACAACTTGACCTTTGCTGGCTGATGGAGAGACTGGGGGAAATGGGGATAGCGTCTGTAATGATTGAGGGCGGCTCCTCATTGAATGCCCATGCACTTGAGGACGGGATCGTGGATAAGGTGATGTTCTTTATCGCTCCAAAGATCATCGGCGGAAGGGAATCATACCCCGTGGTGGGAGGCCGCACATCCAGGAGACTGGAAGAGGCATACCAGCTCCGGAATGTCACCATGAAACGACTCGGTGAGGATCTTCTGGTGGAAGGATACTTGTAGTTCCCCTTGAATTACGGACTGCAACAGCAAAGAGACATATCAGGAAATTGAACGATCTTCCTGCCGCCATCGAAGAAGTTCGCCAAGATACGGATGGCTCACAATTATCCACATGAGAAACGGCAACAGCCATTTGACGCAGAGATACATCTCATAGGCGGGTGAGTCCTCATTTGACTGTGGTTGTCCTGCCGGATAAATCACATACTGGATAAACAGCCAGTCGGTGAGAAAGAACGCCATAAGGCCTATACCAATAACAGCTGTCTTTTTCCTGCCGGAGATCCCTGGTGTCGCAAGCATAAGGGCAATGAATGCGGTTATCGTCATCGAGGAGCCGTAGAGAAAATATTCTATACCGGGTGGAACGTGATACTTTGAGTTCAGCAGGTCCATCCCCTGCCCAAGTAACGCTGCATACCCGTGCAGCAGTTGATGCCCGAAAACAAACAGGATGAGGGAATATCCCAGGAATTTAAGAAGGAAGAGATATCCTGGTTTCACGGTTCACCACCTTGTCGATCCATATCAGCCACATGAAAACAACCATCACGATGAAGACCACTTGCCAGACGTACTGGTGAAAATATTCGGTGTACTGAGGCCTGAATTTATCTATCCACGCCATCATAAAAAGCCTCGTCATATTGGCCCCGAAGATGAAGGGTATTCCTGTGACAAGTGCGAGGCCCTTTGCCTTAAAGGAAGAGGGGTAGACCAGGACAAAAGAAGTGAAGATGAGCATGATGAATATTGCAGTGCATTCGGTTGTGACTAACCATGTGCTGTTGGTGAGGTATATTGTATTGCTGTCCACAGTTGCCTGAAGACCTGAAAGGTGTATCAGCCCTGTGATCACATAAGAAGTGAATATATCAAGAAAGGCCAGATATTCTTTCCTGCCGAGATACCAGACTATGAGGTCAAGAAGTACCACTGCAGAACAAAACAGGAGGGCGGTCTTCAGGAATTGTGTATTGCCGGAGACCGCCCCTTTCTGTTTATTGTCTGAATCCCCTATCTTCGACATTCTTGATTCAGGCTTCTTTATACTACTCTTTTTTTCCTTGAATAAATAATGACCCCAAGCCCTGCCAGTCCTATAACTATCAGCCCTATTGTCCCTGTTGCCGGCACTGGTACATATCTTGCCCCGGGACGCACGGCCCAGGCGTAGGCGGGATTAACCTTACCGGTGTAGCTCTGGATGCCATCGCTGAAGGCGGAAATCCACGCGTATGCCGTATCTGGCGCATACTCCGTACCTGACCAGTAGAAGTAGGTCTGCACATTCGTAAATGGCCCCGAGTTGGTCAAAGGGCCTCCTGCCACATTGCCCAACTCGGTGTAGTACAGATGCCCCATTTCACTATTGATGCAATTATAAGAGAGACCACAAACAGGATCGGCATTGGGAAGCCGCCAGCCGGTGAGACCGGCAAAACCCCCAGCATTGTTCAGACTTGCAGCCCAGGCAACAGCTGAACTCCAAGTCATCGCCCCTGCCGTATTGGCATTCTTCAGCCAACTGAGCTGCGTGTCCGTATCATGGATCGTCCCGTCGCCCATGTCCACAAGCGCCCCATGGGCTGAGACAGCCAGCCCAAACACCATCACCAAAACGCTTAATAAGAAACATACCCTTTTCATTGTTATTACCTCCCCCTTAACCGAGATGTAAGATGTGGATAATTACCTGATCTTATGCAATTTTTATACCTTTCCCTAAATTTCCTTATGATTATCAAAACAATGTATATCTAAATAGCGCACCTAAAGGATCTCAGGGTAGAGGAAAGGGATAGCATAAAATCGTAATTATGATGTAGCCTTTCTCAATTTGAGATTACCGGGTGGTTAAATCACCTAAATCAATGATAATTTCACCATTTACCGGGAATGACTTGGCACAGGTCTGTATAGCCTGAAGTAAGACACATTCAATCAATACCATTTCAAAAATAAGAACCCCGCCCAAGACGGGCGGGGTTCTATCGAAAGCAAGTCAGCCCTATCTTATTTGTCGAGAGATACCTTCTTTGTCACCGAGTGGATCGGATACTTGTTGTCAGGGTTGACGTCCTCGTAGACAAGGTCCACCGTAACGTCAGCTGCTCTCACCCCTGCAGGGAGATCGAACTCGATCGTCTCTGCCTTTGTCTTATTGGGCTGGAGGCTCGTATCGCGCAGATTTGCCACTTTCCATTGTGCCCCGTACTTCATCTTTGTGTCGCGGCAGTTTGTGGCTTGAGGGTGATAATGCTTCTCCACTTTCCCGATCTCTTTGCCGTCTGCTGCCTTTGCGGTCACTACCATGACCACTCTGTTATGGGAGGGTCAGCCATCCGGGATTCTGTGTCCTGCAGCAGTGGTGATTTTCGTTTCTACCACGATCTTCGGAACATACGTGGCAGCCTTTCTTAGCCACTCATAACCGATGGCCTGAACATCGAGATTAATTGCCTTGGCAAGAAGTTCGGAAGTCCCCTTGTCGTCATTGAAGTTGGGCGCGATGAGGTGATCTCCGTTTTTCATGTGGCATTCCTGGCAGGTGTGTGTCCCCCCCGAGGATACGTAGTTATGCAGATAGCTCCCATAGAGGTTAGCACACTGGAATGCCTGATCAAACTCAAGGTTTGGACCAAGTCCGTGGCACTGTCCGCAAAAGACCGAATCCTGAATGATAGCGCTCTTCTTCACCTTCGTGAAAGTCTTATCAGCATGAGAAGCCACGTCTTTCGTGCCGTAAAGAACGCCCATCTCCGGCTCGCCCAATTCTCTCTTGTGGATGATCGCCTTGGTGTTATGACAGACGATGCAGGTGATCTGCAGCTTGGCGACTTTGGCCGAATCTTTCGCGAGAAGCGCCTCTGCCAATTCAACTGCTACTGAATCCTCAGCAGAGGTAACAGCCTGCGGGAGGTGGCACTTAAAACATGGGAAATTCTTTAATGTGGCCTTCTTGGGCTCATCCGGAGAAAAAGCGGTTGCACCCTTTGTCGCGAGCGGCGTCAGCATTAAGCCGCCCTTGACGCCCATCAAAGGTCTTGCATGGTGGGATTTTTCCCACGCTGCATAGATTTCCGCATGACAGGATTTACAGCCTGACGAGTCATACATCTTTGCCAGTTCATCGATGGTCTTCGCCTTTTGTGCTGATGCTGTAAACGGCAACGCGATCAGCAGCAGCAAGACCAGCATAATCTTAAGACCCTTCATAACCCCTCCTTTTTCATTCGTGCGCCTCCTCCTCCCCCTCAGGACCAGACTCCATATCACCCCCTTTCTTCTTGCTTTTAAATTCCTATAAAAAGTGTACGTCCGATACCGGCCATTGTCAACAGAGTATCAGCATGATGCCTTTCATTATGCACACAAATTCATAAGTGAATTTTACCGGCGTCATCTTCTCCTTCCTGCTGTCTTTCGCATAGCAATGCGCAGTCTTTCAGGAACAGAATGATGAGCAGAATGACGTTATCTGCAGGCTTCAGAGAGAGCAAGGCGGGGGACAGTCCGGCGTTGCGGCACTATCCGGATAAACGAGAGGCATATACTTCCTCGATACCACCGTTATGCATTTTCATATGCCTCCTGGTCTGTTTTGCCAGTTCCTTGTTGTGGGTCACCATAAGGAACGTTATCAGTTTTGTTTGATTCATTGTCATGAACAAGTTCATCACCGCTGCCTCGGTTTCCTCATCAAGATCTCCGGTCGGTTCATCGGCAAGGATCATCTCAGGCTCGTTCATGAAAGCACGCGCAATGGCGATACGCCTTTGCTGGCCGCCGGATATCTGAGCAGGGTACGCATCAGCCTTGTCACTCAGTCCGACCAATCTCAATAGTTCCAGGGCCCTCTCTTCCGCCTTACCCGCAGGAAGTTTGCCGGCATGAAACCCCACAGGGAGAAGGAGGTTCTCCTTTGCGGTCAGCATCGGAAGCAGGCTCGCGAACTGGAATACGAATCCGATCTTCTCGCACCGGTACTCAGAGAGCCTGTCGGTGTCGAAGGTGTAAATGTCACTGCCGTTAAAGAGAACCCTCCCTGCCGAAGGTTTCGCGATGCCCCCAAGGATCGAAAGAAGGGTCGTTTTGCCCGAACCGGAATGACCGATGATCGAAACGAACTCTCCGCGATCGATCGCAAATGACGCGTTGTTCACCGCATGAAGCACCGTTTCACCTACGGCGAAGCTCTTTGTCACCTCTTCAACGACCAGTTGCGGCAAACCTATTCCCCCTTTAATACAATGAGCGGCTCTATCTTCTTTATCCTCTGAATGGGCGAAAGCGCGCCAACGACACAGATCCCGGTGCCGATCACGAGCCCCGACACGGCAATACACAGACGTTCCACCACGCTCAGGTCCGTTGATATGTTCTTCAAAATGGCAAACCCTTTGGCGAGCACCAGGGAAAGGACGGTCCCCGAAACAATGCCGATGAGGCTGCCGATACCGCCGATGACCGCCACCTCAAGAAGGAAGAGTCTCATCACATGGGACTCTTTTGCCCCGATGGCCCTCATGATCCCCACTTCCTTGGCCCTCTCATTGGCAATGCCGGAAAAAACAGCCCAGGCAAGAAATGCCGCGAGGAACGACGCAAGGATGATCGTCATGAGGAATATCCGGTTGATGTCCCTCAGTGCATTGAGAACATTCTTGCCGATATCCTTTCTCGCAACGGTATCGGTTTCGATTATGGAGTCTTCAAGATCTGCTGCAACACGAATAGGATCGTACCCCTTTTTAACCCTGGCAAAGATGACCGATATCTGCCCCGGTTTTATATTGGCCTTGCCCTTTTTTAGAATATCATCGATATTGTTCTCATCGATGAATATCGCCGTATCGAGCCCCGTCCCTGTTTTATCAAGCACCCCGACCATCTTAAAGACGTTCCCAAAAAGGACGCTGTCCACTTCGGTAAGGCCCAAACGGATATTGAACGCTGATTCGCTGCCGACAATAGCCTCCCCTCTTTCGAGCTTCCTTCCGAGCTTCTTGTTCAGCCAGGGTCTAATGACAAAATCAGTATCCTGGTTGAACGCCACTACAATGGACTCGGGTACATCGCAACACGCGCCTGTTATGGTGGCAAGATACGTCTGGTGCGTCAGCGCACCGATCCCATTGATCTTCCTCACCCTCTCCAATATCCCTTTGTCCATATAGAACGTCTTGACCTTATTTTCGAGAAGCACGTCCTCTGCAGCGCCTCTTGACCCCGCAGGCACGATCAGCAGGTCTGCGCCAAGTCTTTCGGAAGTGATCCTGATGCTCGAATCGACCCGACGCACAAATGACAGGGCAAAGACAAGAACGGATACCAGAAGACCGATCGCTACTATCAGTATCCCCGTTCTGAGCGGTTTTCTTTTCAGGTTCTTTATCGCAAGCGAAGAAAGAGTGAATTCGTTTGTCATTAGATCGTTATTATAGCGGAATGAGAGACATTCTTTCTATGCGGCCATATGGCCGCATAGAAAGAATTCAAAGATGGGATGTTATTTCTTGTAGTTTGTGTCCAGGCCGCAGAGGATGGCGTTCTTGTCGCCTTTCCCCATGGTCTTGTGACATCCGAAACAGACCGAAGCAGTCTTGCCCACAAGCTTCTTGGCATCAGCGTCATACAGCAGCAATACGCCATCCGTGATCTTCTTGCCAGGCGTCGGTTTGCCCTCGGGGTCGCATCCCTCGGTCTCCGCGGTTCTCAGTGTCAGAAGGGCATATTTGCCGTCAGGCGTCGGCTGTACATCATGGTTCTCGCCAAAATCGGGTTTCGTCATCTTCTCATCCAGGAGCTTCAGGCTTGCGGCATCGATCACCCACATCCTGTCAGCAGCCGACTGGTAGATGACCTTATCATCAGCGCTGAAATACATTCTGAAGGTAATGGTCTTCCCGGCCTCGCCCGTAAAGGTGGCTCTCTTAAGCTCTTTCATCTTGCCTTTTTCCAAAGAGGGGAGATCCACAAGGATCATATCCTGCTTGCCGTTCATTTTTCCGTCCTCGCCTTTCTGGCTGAGCACGATGACAAATTTCTTCATGTCATGAGAATTGATCCCGTGCACGAACTGATAGGTGCCGGGCTTGTACCCGAGGTCGCTTACGAACACCCTGTGTTTATGGTCCATGGTCTTCTTATCGAATACATCAACATAGCCTTCGCTGCCCATGAACACCGGCATGTAGTATGCCTTGCTCTGGCCTGAAGCGCAGTAGACCGGTCCCGTTTTCGCAGGGGACCTCGGATCCGGAGTCATTGCAACATCCTTGATCACCTTGCCTGTCTTCAGATCGGATTTGCCCACGTGCATCTTCCCGTCCTTGTCCAGCCCGTACGTCGACCAGAACAGCGTGTTCCCATCCACCGCATCAATTCTTGAATCATGAGTTTTATAGCCGTCCGGTGAACCGATGCTCACCATATCGAGACTGTTCACCTTAACAGGATCAGCAGCATTATTCGGATCGATGGTCACATCTGCCTTGGCAAAGTGTCCGCCATGCCCTGCTACGTAAACCGTGGTCGAATATATCTTCTTTGCTGCCGTCGCAATGGAAGTCTTCGAATCAGCAGCGGTGAACACAAGATACGCGCAAAATACAACCGCTACCAACGTCGCAAAAACAACTACTTTCTTCTTCATTTACATCCTCCCCTTATCGTGTTTGTTTAGTCGACCTACTTCACGCTGGTCGGATCTGCGTTTCCGCCGCCACCTCCTTTCATCACGTCCAACCAGTATTGTGCAGTGAAACCTCATGATGGGAAAATCTTACTCTGTGCCCTGCGACGCTCAAAAGCATTTTTTATAGTAGTATATAACCACGACTCAGAGCAAGTTATAGACAAATAAAATCTTCTTATAGGCATATTTGCGCTCCTAGAATGCGAGAAAGTTTCGAACCCCTCTTCACCTGTTAATGCTTACGGACAGGAGTTTTTCCCCTGACCGTTCGAAGACCAGGCCGAGTCTGAACTCGTACCCTACGCGCGCATCCTCCGGCAGCTTGAATACCATAATATGCAGACCTCCGGGTCTTAATTCTACCGTGCTCTTTGCCGGAATGGGTATCTCCTCCCTCTTTGTCATCTTCCCGTCTTTGACATCGTGAATTTCGGTGATCGTTCCAGGGATATCCGCTCTTGCGCTGACCAATTTGTCATCCCCATTCCCTGAGTTCTCGATCCGCAGGAAGATAGAGCAGACCCTCAGAAGCGCAGGAGACAGTCGCGCCTCCTGTTTTTCAATCTCTATGTGGGGAACCCTGGAACATGCTGCGATACCGGCTGCCATGAGAGATGAAGCAACTAAGAAGAACAAGATGCTGAACGCACCCTTTAACTCCAGGGTCTTTTTCCCCACGATCCCTCCCGGATTCTGGTCATAGATATCACAACCGGTCACCTCTATGATTTTTTTAGAGACCCTGGTCCGTTCCGTCTCTCCGCTTTTCCTGTCGGGACCACCATAAAGGGCTGTCATCGGTCTGGAACACCCTCTGACAGCCCCCTCCAGTCAACCGACCGACGTTCTTGCGGTTAATAGGGAATGATCACATCATAACCGGCCAGGGCCTTGGCGATCTGCTCTGTGGTCATCTGCTCAAATTTATTTTCAGGATTGTTCGAAAAAATCTTTGCGTCCATATCGCCAAGGGTCTCGACATTAAGGTCGGTATTCTCGTCGGATTCAAGCTTTTTGTCCATAACGAATACATTCACCTCATCGTCAGCAAGGGTGAGCCCCACCGCCATCCTTAATGCCTCTGCCTGCCTGTCCCTTATAAGCACAGCGATTTTCTTTGCCATATCTTTCTCCCTCCAAAGAATCGTATGGGTCTATTTTTATCACAGAGAATAACGGTTCGTCAAGGGAATAATAGAGCCATATGGAATATAAATCCCTGTTTGTTTCATAATAGAAATCATGGAGCAGTTCATCTCTGTCATCATTCCCAACTACAATGGGAGCGCGACCATAGAAAAGTGCCTCGGTGCGGTCTATTCCTCGGACTGTGCCCGCTTTGAAGTGATCGTCGTGGACGACTGCTCCACAGACCGTTCAACCGAGATCATAGGGAAATTTCCCTGCATTCTGGTGGAGCTGGATAAGCACTCGGGGGCGGCGGGAGCACGGAATATGGGGGCGCTCCGGAGCAGCGGCGAGATCCTTTTTTTCACTGACGCGGACTGCGTTCTCGCCACGGACACACTTTCACGTGCAGTCCGGTCCATTAAGGGACGAGAAGACTCGGTCATTGGCGGGACCTACGCGGCTATCCCCTATGATGAGACGTTTTTCAGCACATTCCAGTCCATATTTGTTCATTACTCGGAAACGAGAAGAACCGTTCCCGATTATATCGCAACCCATGCCATGGTGATCACCCGTGACCTTTTCAGAAAATCAGGAGGATTCTCTGAAGATTTCCTCCCGATCCTTGAGGACGTGGAATTCAGTCACCGGCTCCGCAGATCAGGTTCCGGCCTCATTATGGACCCTCTCATTCTCGTCCGCCACATATTCAACTTCACACTGATAAAATCCCTCGGGAATGCCTTCAGGAAGTCCATGTTCTGGATCGGATATTCCCTCAAAAACAAGGATGTATTGGCTGATTCAGGCACTGCATCCAGGGAACTCAAGCTGAATGTTGTCTCGTTCTTCCTCTCTGCTCTTCTTCTGCTTCACGCGTATGGTTCGGGAAAGGTACTGTTGCTGTCCTTGCTTCCCTTCATCGCTGCCTTGAATCTTTTCTCAAGCAGGGGACTGATCAGGGCATTTCATCAGACGAAAGGGTTTCACTTTGCTGTAGCCGCGACGATGTATTACTCGCTGCTTTATCCCGTGGCCGTAGGGGCTGGGGCTATGGCAGGTGCGTTGAGATTCTTCCGTTCCGGTGACGGACGATGATGCATTCTCCCTTCCGGCATGCCGGTTCCCTTCTCCGGAAGAACAGGATGATCCATCTCACCTTTTTTGTGACCGGGCGGTGTAATCTCAGGTGCCCCTTCTGTTTCTCCCTCAGCGGACACGGGAAACCTGCGGCTGAGAATGAACTGACACTCGCCGAAATAGAGAGGATATCCGGCTCCATGGGCGATCTGCTCTGGCTCGCCTTCTCGGGCGGCGAGGTCTTTCTCAGAGAAGACATCGTCCAGATCAGCAGTATCTTCTACAAAAACAACAGACCTGCCATTATGCTTTTTCCGACAAACGGGATGCTTCCCGAACTGATCCGTGACAGGATGGAGGAGATCCTTCGCTGCTGCAACAAGAGCGTCATAGCGGTGAAGCTTTCCATGGAGGGTCTCCACGAGGCCCACGACAGACTTCGCGGCAAAGAGGGCAGCTTTGAGAAGACCATGGCCACCTATCACCTCCTCGGAGACCTCGTTTCGAGATATCCGCACTTCGAGCTGGGGGTCAATACGGTCTTCTATTCTGAAAATCAGGACATGATGCATGAGATCATCGATTTTGTGAAGGGAATGGAAAATGTGACGACTCACACGATATCCATGGTTCGCGGAGATAGGGTGGAGGAACGTTTTAAGAAAGTCGATTATCAGAAATACCTTGCCGCCATAGAAAGACTCGAGGAGGGTCTGAAGGACCGGACTTCGCGCACCTACCGTTTCAGGGGAGCGCGTATCAAGGCTGCGCAGGACATACTGCAGCGCCGGCTTATACACCGTACTACCGTGGAGAAAAAACGCCTCATCCCCTGCTATGCGGGAAGGCTGAACCTGGTGCTGACGGAGACCGGCAATGTGTATCCGTGCGAGATCCTGACAGAAGCATTCGGCAACATAAGGGACTATGATTGCGACCTGGGGAAGCTCATCCGGTCGGAAAAGGCCAGGGAAGTCATTCGGTCCATTGTGGAGGACAGATGTTATTGCACTCATGAATGCTATTTCATGACGAACATCCTTTTTAATCCAAGGCTCTATCCTCTCCTTGCAAAAGAATACGTGCAACTTTGAGCGGCTTCGGTCAATGGGCGGTCGTCTCGACTTTCCGGAAGGCGATCCGCTTGAAATAAATTAGGGATTCAAAATCTGTACCCGAGGACTCCCGCAACTATGAAGCCGTTCAGATTCGTCTTCGCGTCGAAAAGGTTTGCCTTCGTGGTGACGATATACTTGCCTTCGGCTCCGATAAACACGCTTTGTGAAATATCCACGGAAAGGCCGACCAGGACATGGCCTCCCAAGACCGCGCCGCTGTCCTCCGTCGTTGCGTTCAGTGACGGACCGCTCACTTTCGTTTCCATTGTTGCGAAATAAACCCCCGCGCCTCCTCCCACAGTGACTTCGCCCCCCTTGAAAGGAAGCACCCCTTTGACGCTTGCCGTGACAGGGACGACCCAAATGTGGCTATCCGCACTCGAAGCGGTACCACTCGTCGATGCACTGCTCCTGAAGTACCCGACCCCGCCTTCAACAGCCAGGTTTGGATTAAGGTATCTGCCGACCGCCATTTCTCCGTTGAAGGCCGTGCCGAACCCTCTGTCATTGAGGTCCCCACCAGGGAAATATGCACCCGGCTTCACCAAGAAATACGATCCCTTCCACTCCGCGGCAAAGCCGGGAAGAGGCGCCATTACCATAACGACAAGAACCAAACATGCGGCTGCGATGACTGAACACTTCATGTTCTTCCTCCTTTTGTCTGTTTAATCACAGCGTCACTGTGCGCCGTGAGTGTCAGAAGGGTTATGACAAAGACCGCGCGTTTCATGAACTCATTCCTGTTCTTCCATAGAAACGGCCGTACCCAAGAATATCCTGCGACCCGCAGCATATTCTTGGGTTTCTCTATTGCGTGCTGGATTATAGCTTCCCGATATGCGTATGTCAATGTCATATCAGCTGAGGAGATATCTGCTGCTGAAAGCCGCCGCCGCGTGTTATGAGCGGGGGCTTTCCTGCAGCGCTTCACACCACGTTCTCCGTGTGATATCCTATGAGCATGAGCAGACGTAGATGGTCGCAAAGCTGCATGTTCGTCGCGGTACTGTTCCTCTCCCTGGCCGTCATTTCCTGTGCCCCGGCTCCCTTGTTAAAGACCTCTTTGGTGCAGCCGGGGGAGATAACCGGGACGTATACCCTTATTCTCTATGGAGCGAGATACAGCGGCGATATAGAGAACGTTGCCATACTCGCAAAAGAGGGGACGGGGTACACCTTCGATGTCTATGCTCCTGCATTCGACTACAAAGTGAAGAAAGCTCTCCCTGCGGATGAGGCCCTTGAAACGGCTCAACGCTTTGTCGGTTTTCATTATGCGTTCAGGCGCTCGCAACTGAGCGGGATCATGGACGATAGAGGAGTGGTTATCGGGTATGAAGTGCGGCCTCTCTATTCCCCGCTGGACTTCGGTTATTCCGATGTCCTCGATATCACCTACCTCCGTCAGGACAGCAAGGTGGTAGTAAGGATCCGGCTCATACCGGAGCTGGACAGACCACCCTTCAGGGAGAATAACCCTTTCCTCTTCAGATTTATAAGATAGAGAAGGAGCAAGCGCTCCGTTCCTCTCCCTCTCAAAGACAAACCGTTTCCTGTTACAATAGTGTCATGCCGCTGAGGATCGATCTGCACGTGCATTCAAAATACAGCGGAGATAATGTCTCCGAGCCCGAGGAGACGGTCCTTAAGGCCATCGAGCTGAACCTGGACGGCATCGCCTTTACGGAGCACTACTCATACGAAGCTTCAGAGCCTGTCGAGAGGCTGAAGGAAAAATATCGGGACGCGATCAGGATATTCAGAGGAGTCGAATTCTCCTCTGCAGAGGGGCACTGTCTCATCTTCGGCGTAAACACCGACCTCCTGCGCATCAAATACGCGCCTGTGGAAGAAGTGGTGCGGATCGTCAACGATGCAGGCGGGGTACTCATCCCTTCACATCCGTACAGGATAGGGAACAGCCTCGGAGATATCGTGCGGCGGGTTAAGGGAATATGCGCACTGGAAGGATATAACGGCTGCAACATGCATGCATACAATGAAAAGGCCGTCGAAGCGGCACTATCGTTACGCCTTCCCTATACCGGCGGGTCCGATGCACATGCCCCCGAAGAGGTGGGCATGTGCTACACCGAGTTTGACGGCGGCATCGCAGACGATGATCTCGTCGTCTTGCTCAAGAAAGGACGTTACCGGGGCGTTGATGCACGGTCCCGGTTCAGGCGCTTTTCGCCTTATTGAAGATGCCCCGCCTGGCCCAGAGCCAGAAGAGACTCCTGATGCTTTTGAAAGCGACCCCGAGGTCATGGAGGCTCCTCAGTTCCAGGATCCTCCTGAAGATAAAGGAAGGCCTTGAATAGAATCTCCTGAAAGCCGTCTGCCGAAGTTTCAGTATCTCTTCCCTTGTCATTGTGCGGGGTATGAACGCTGCGCCCTGATAGGTAAAGTCCGTAAGCTCCTGTGACATGGTGCCGTACTTTTCGAGGTTGTCATACAGATAGGTACCGGGGAAGGGCGTGATGGCGTGAAAATTTGCGATGTCAGGGTTGAGGTCGATCGAGAACTGAATGGTCTGGAGGCCTTCCTCGAACGTCTCCCCAGGGATACCAAAGATGAACGGCGTGCTGACCCTCAGGCCGACCTCCTTCGCCGCTTTCACCGCCTTCCGTATCTGCGGAAGGGTTGTGCCCTTCCGTATGGTGTTGAGGTTCTTCTGGACGCCGCTCTCCGCACCGAAGAGAATTGCCCAGCAACCCGCCTCCTTAAATGCCTTGAGCAGCGGTTTGTCCACCTGGTTCACACATGCGGAAGCAAACCATGTGAAATCAAGACGCCTCGCCTTTATCTCCCGAGCAAGGTTCATCGCGCGGTCATAATCTGCGGCCAGGGTATCATCGATGAACTTGATCTCCCGGTATCCCTCTTTCAGGCAGTGCTCTATCTCTTTCAGGACATTCTCGACACTGCGGTAACGGATCCCGCTCTTCCTCTCTCTGTCCATCTGGAAACAGTATATGCATCTCCTGTTGCAGCCCCTCGAGGTCATGAGGACGGCTACAGGCTTCCTCCGGTACGTGGCAGGGGGAGGGATATAGCGGTTTGAATCCCCCAAAAGTTCCCTGGCAGGAAAGGGGAGGGAATCAAGGTCAGTGATCAACGGCCTGGGAGGGTTCTTCCTGATGTTCTTTCCCTCGCGGTAAACAACACCCATGACCCCCTCGAGACCTTTTCCAGACCGGAGCCTGTCGACCATCTCAGGGACCGTAAATTCTCCCTCACCGGTGACCACGGCATCAAGAGATTCTCCTGCATCCTCAAGACATCGTTCCTGTAGGGCAATGGGATAGGGACCTCCCGCACAGATGAAGGTCTGCCCGCACAGGCTGCTCCTGAAATCGCGGGCTGCCTGTTTCGCCTTTTCCCAGCCGAAGGTTGTGGAATATATGCCTATGAACTCCGGCTCAAACTCCCTCACACTTCTTAGGATCTCTTCCTTGGTCATGAATGCGCCGTTCAGGAACCTCACTTCATGACCTGCCTTCCGGAGCATCGCAGCAACATAAAGGGTCCCCAGGGGCTGCCAGTAGTTTATCTGCGAACCTGCGGTCTTCGAGGCGAATATCTCTTCCGGGACCC
Organism: Nitrospirota bacterium; assembly: GCA_963699545.1. Classification (GTDB taxonomy): domain Bacteria; phylum Nitrospirota; class Thermodesulfovibrionia; order Thermodesulfovibrionales; family UBA9159; genus JAMCQB01. The sequence continues at coordinate 289,634 of CAVOUE010000005.1, forward strand.
ATGAAGGTATGACCAGTGCGCATCTCATAAGGGAATGCCTTCCCGTCTTGTCACTGCGTTGCCGCATCGGCGGAAACAACCTCGTCTTTGCATACCGCTCCATATTTTTCCGGGATTACCTCATCGGTCGCAACCACCTCACCGCAATGACGCTTCCCTTCCCCACTTGTGTCTGTCTCCCCTATGATGGTCCCTGCCGTGCGTATTCCGGATTCAATGGCATGGTCCATGTTGTAGTATCTGAACATCCCTCCCCTCCCCGCGATATGGAGGTTCCTGAACCGTCCCAGATATTCATACAGCTCATCACACGGTCCACTGTATCCCACTTCGAAGAGGGGGTAGGCCTCAGGTACCCTCACCACCATGCTGTCCGTGACCTCGTGCCTCTTCATGAACCCGAGCGCCTCGAGGTTCTCAACCGCGATATCGGCCAGCCGTTCATCTCTCTCTCTCCATAAGGTGTCACCTTTATAGCTGAAGAATTCAGTAACGAGAACTGTCTCGCCCTCCGGGGCCATCTTTTCGCTCCAGTTCGTCGGCTCATGAATTCTTCCAAAAGGTATCCTCTTCTCGGGGATGTAGATCCATGTCTGGTCGGTAACTCTCTTCCGCTTCACCATGACCGCAACGACCACCAGGTCTCTGAACCTGAGCTTTGAAGCAGCGGCCAGGACCCTTTCCGGCGGAGCGGGATCGAGTTTCTGCACGAGCTTTGTCAAAGGCATGCTTGAGATGAATTCCTCTCCGGACACCGTGGTCGCGGTACCCCGGCTGTTCACCACGAGACCGTCTATCCTGAAGCCCGTGTGCATAATGCGCTCCACACATGCCCCCGTGACAACATCGCCGCACTTCTCTATCTCCTCCCTGAGCCTGTCGGAAATCCGCCCGATGCCCAGTGCCGGGTACAAGAACTCATCTGCAAGGGTCGGAAGATCCTTTCCGTTCAATCTGAAGAAGGCATTCTTAACGGCTTTACCCAGAGAAAGTCCCTTGATACGCTGAGATACCCATTCCGCGCTTATCCTGCCACAATCGATCCCCCAGACCTTTTCGCTGTATTCCTTGAAATAGATATCGAACATCTTCCGGCCGAAATTGCTCACTACCCAGTCTTCAAGGGACAGGATGTCGGTCTTCTTCACCATCCTCCTGAGTCTTTCAGCGGCATAGTCGCTCATTATCCTGACTGTCGTGGGTATGCCCAGACCGAAAACCGCATTGAAAGGTTTCAGGGGATAATCGAAATATTTGCCGCGGAGGAAGATCTTGCTTTTGCGGGGGACGGAAACCAGCTCATCCTTCATCAGATCCATCACAAACCGGTCCACTGCCGGGTCCTTTGTGAAGAACCGGTGACCACCAAGATCAAAGCGGAAACCGTTCCGGACAATGGTCTTTGAGAGACCCCCCACAACGCTATCCCGCTCGAAGAGCCTCACCTTGAATCCGGCCCTGGTCAAGACATACCCGGCGGAGAGACCGGTGAGCCCTCCCCCTACTATCAGTATCTCTTTTTTTTGATTGGCCAAACGGTCCCCTGCTCCTGACTAAAGGGTAAATTTTATTATAGTAGTATTATAAGGTATTTGGGGGTTCGAATGCCCGGGGATTAGCTGATACGCATCTTAAGAATGGAGCATGTCCAAACACTTCGCTTCTTCACCACAATGAAAAAGCCCTGCGTAAAGGCCGCAGGGCTTTTTCATAATCATCAAACGATATCTTCACTCTACCTTTGCACCGCTTGGTACAAGCAAAACGGGTATTTCTGAGCTATTTGCCACTTCCCTGCTGACGCTTCCCATGAACAAGTGCGTCGTCCTTCTGCCCCTCGAACCGATAACGATCATATCAGCTCCCTCTTCCCTGGCGGTTGCGAGTATCTCTTCAGCGGGATGGCCTTTTCTCAATACGGTTCTAACGCCTGTTACGCCCCTCTCCTCCAATGCCTTCTTGTAATAATTCAGGATCGTCTGCGCCTTTTTGTCCAACGCCTCCTGGTATTCCGTTCCCTCTAACACTTCCTTCAGGGTCTTCATTTCCGAAACGCTCAGCAGTTGATCGTCCATTAAGGATCTGCCTTCAAGTTTCTCCACATAGACCAGAAGAACCGCCTCCGGACGTATGCAGGAACATACATGAGTGCACATTTCAAAGGCATTCTTGGTGCCTTTTGTATCGTCTACTGCAATCAGTATTTTTTTCATTTTTTCCCCTGCCCTGTTGGTTAGTATGCGCCGGCCTACTTGCCCGTAGCCGCCCGCCGCCGGCTTGGACGGTGCTCCATATCCGCCTGCTGCAGAAGGCTGCCCCGTATCCGCCCGCTTTCGGAGCGGCTCCATACCCACCCGCTGCCGGCGCCGAGCCGTACCCGCCGGCCGCCGGCGCAGATCCGTAGCCTCCCCCCGCCGGAGCAGACCCATAACCGCCTGCCGCCTGTCCCTGACTGGCCTGTGCAGTCACGTCATGCTGCTGGCTGTAAACCAGCAGAAACCCCAGCATTCCCGCAACGATCAATATCAAAACCACCAAAGGTGCTTTCATCGTACCCTCCTCGTTGTTTCATAGAGAGGCAACATTATTATCTCTCTTATCCCTTTTTGATCTTCAGATATATTTTGCCGCCTTCTGTCCTCTTATCCACTACCTCATGACCTACCTGATCACACATCTGGACTATTGTTTCAACAGACGAAGGATTATCAAGGACCACCTCAAGAACGTCACCCTCGGCCATTTTCTCGAGGGATTTTTTGCAGTAGATCTGGGGATGCGGACAGACATATCCGCAGACATCAAGCATATATGCTCCCTCACCTGTCTTTTCAAATTTCATAGCCATGACAAACTTCCTCCTTTAATTTGTTTTTTTGTTATATCAAAACTCGTCCATCTCCTTTGCCATCTTTCTCTCCGACCACCAGTTGAAGAACTTGACCCCGAAAAAAGCTCCGACTACCATGCCTCCGCCGTACAACCATCCGCTCGGATCACCTCCGGCCACCCTGATAAAGAAGGCGCCGATATTGCAGCCGAGGGCAGGTCTTGAACCAACTCCCATCAATACGCCGCCGATAAGACCCCAGGCAATAAGTTCGCCTTTCGGCAGCTTGAACTTGAATTCATTGTTCATCCGGGCCATGACCATGGCGCCGAAAATAATGCCGAACGACATCCAGAGTGCCGGATTACGCCATGGCTCAGGAAGTCCGTTATTGATTCCGAAGAATATGTTGTTGTGCATATTCCAGCCGAATTTCTCCAGTATCCACGCCCCGAACTGCCCTTCCTGACTGGTGATATACCAGTACCCGGGGTCAAAGACAGTGCCCTTGATCGAGACATCTGCTTTATGACCCATCCTTACGAGAAGCTCTCCGAAGTTCGTGACACCGAACTTGATCTGCATTCCCTTCATCACAAAGATATGGAGTCCGGCAACAATACCGATCAGCACACCCATCAGAGTGGTCCTCTTGGACGCCGTTATCATATTCCATAAACCGGCAAGTTCGTCGCCGAACCCCATCGTTGCCCCACCCTTCGCCTTCGCCCTCTTCTTCATAAAACCTTTTCTTATGTAAAAGACATAGATAACAGTAAGGAGTATCGCCGCCGGTATAAGGGCATTCAGCAGCGAGTCAGCAACAAAATACTTTGCCGCGCCCGGCAGCGCATCAGAAACAGCCTTTGTATGAGACAATTGCAGTGTCGGCTGATCCCATATATAGCCGGCCAGATAGGTGTCAAAGGATGAGGTCATTTTATCGGCAGGAAGTCCTTTAGCCAGCGCTGAATCTACCCATTTCTGGGGGATCAGGAAGTTAAACCATTTGACATTAACAAACACCGCCTGTCCGATACAGAGTCCAAAAAACGCGGCTAAGAAAGATGTCCCGTTACCCTCACCTATTTTGTAGAGAGAGCCCGATGCGCAACCACCGGCAAGGACCATCCCGACGCCGAAGATCATTCCTGCTATCAAGGTATGTATGCCGAACGGAGCAGGATGGAAAGTGCTCATATTGGTTGAAGCAAGGGTTGCCTGAATAGTACTGAAAAATATAAGCGCCACCAGAATGCCGACCGCCATTCTCGGGACACCGGCAGCAAAAAGGTCTCTCGAAGCCGAGGCAAAACAGAACCTCCCGTATTGAAGCATCATTCCGTAGGCAAATCCGAACCAGATGTACGCCACGAGGTACATGTAATACACGTTTGTCTTATAGTACATCACGCTGATAAGGATAAGGATGCCCGTGATCAAGAAAGCCCAGATTTGTCCTTTTTTGTTATTGTCTTGATCCGCCACCTTTAAACCCTCCTCTTGAATAGTGAATGGGATACTTGACCCCGTATTTCCCTGTATATTTCGACCCCGCTCCCCCTGTTATGTGTAGTGCCTATTGTTATAAAAGGGTCCGGCAAAAGTCAATAAATAGGCCCATAAAAAACTAAAATATATTAACATTTGAAACCTTATACCTCTTCACCTCGCCCCGCTTTGGGACGGCGTGGGAGAGTGTGCCATATACAAGGCAACCACGGTCCTGAAACTGAATACCCCTTCATAGGTATCCAATTCGCGGAGCAATCGGTATCCCTTCAGTCTGTCCCGCACGTTCCCCGGGAGGGTTTCCACCGGTCCTGCTGAAAGCACTACCACAGGGATGTTCCCCTCGGAGCATCCATCGCAGTCACGGTAGTACCGGGGGTTTGCGTATTCCCACGTGAACCGGAGCGGTGAACTCGCAGCCTCTTCCCCGCGAGGGAAAAGCCCTGGATCATAATCGTAGATGATCCTCTTCCTGGTAAACAGATCAAGGAGAGGTACAGCGACCGCCGGGTTCAATGCGGCGTCCTGCTGCGGCAGCGTATAGACCCGCGCTGTTCGCCCCTCAAGACCGTCCAGCAATTCACCGGCCTTCGCCAGGTTCACCGTGCTGATCTTGCCCAGAAAAGGACGGTACGCCATGAGCGAAACGGTAAGAGATGAAATGAGGGCACACACCACGATAAACCGCCGCAGATCACTGTCCCGGATCTGTTGCAGCCCATAGGAAGCCATTAACGCGACCATCGGGAATATGGGGAGTGTGTAGCGTATGCGTCTCACCTGAAAAACGACCAGGAGGATGACCAGACAGCTTATGATCGTATACCTGATGTCCCTTTTCCTGAAGGCCACATAAAGGGAAGAGAGGCTTGCGGCAGCAATAAAAGGATGCATCTGGAACAGGAACGTCGAGATAAAGCTCTCTCCCCATTTCGCAAGGCCGGGTCTTTGAAAGGTCGTGAGCAGTCTGAGTTGCTTCAAGAAAACTTCATGCTTCAGCAGAACCAGCGATCCTGCCATAAGCAGACCCACCCCCATGATGAGCACCGACCTCAGAAAATATTTCTTTCTTTCCTGCGAAGGGGCCTGAATCAGATACACCACCCCAATGACCGGAAGCACAGAGAGCATCGGCCATGCGGAATACTTGGAAAAGATGACGAGGAAAAGAGAAGCGGAGGCAAGTGCCATCATCCACCCTCCCTGTTCAAGGGCTCTCAGGAAGGTAAAGATCGTCAGTGTCAGGAAGAACATTGTCGGAACGTCCACCAGCATAAGGGGCACCTGGGAGAAGAGGTACGGCATACCCAAAAGAAGTGCTCCACCCATCAGCCCGGTTTCCTTGTCCCACAGACATTTTCCGATGAGGTACGTGAGGACAACGGTCATCGAGAAGAGAATGGCTGTAAAGACCTGCGCATACAACCTCACCTCACCAAAGATACGGAAGACCATTCCGTAGAGGAAAGGCATAAGGGGCAGGTCCGTCCAGCACTGAATCGCATTCCCCCATTCCCTGAAGAAATACCCGACCCCGTACAGCTCCAGATGTTTTGCCTGGGTGAAATACCGGGACGCGTCAACGATGACCTCAGGCGCCTTCCACCAGGACGCAGCGACGATAAAGGAGGTGAAGAAAAGAACAAGGGACGGAAAGCGGGGGGAATAAGAGACCTTCAGGAAAAAAAGGGCAAGGCCGATGCTGGCAGAAAGAACGGCAAATACGATTGCGGGGCTGATTCCGTTGAAGACCCACTGCCAGCTGGTGAGCCTGTTGTCATCCGCAGAGCGTAGTGCAAAAAGGAATATGAAGATCAGGAGGCTCAGGAGGGAAACAACAAGGAATGGCAGGCGGATAGTGCGGTTCACAAAGATTAGATTATATGAAACCCCGCCCTCTTTTCAACATCCTGCCGATATTCGCACGTTCACCTCTCTTTGGAAGGATTCCCGTGAATTCCAGGAGGCACCGCGTGATGCCTCCTGGAAAGGAAGACAGTTATTTTTCCACCGGGAAGTTCTTTGTGCCTGCGTTCTGTATCGCCTGCTGCATTATGTTGGCGCCAAGGTAGCCTTTGATCCATGCCGAATGACCAAACTGCATGGTGCGCGCATCATATCCGAGCACTCTCAAGGCAACAATAGGGAGGTTCTGGGTCTGGCCGGTGACGCACACGAGGATGATCTTCTTGTCCTTCGGAAGCTTCTTGAGGTTTTCGGCCTTCAGAAGTTCACTGTAGGGGATATAGACCGCGCCCGGCATCTTGCCGCCCTGCTGTCCAGGGGGGGTCGGTCTCACATCCACGATAAGGAAATCCGTCTTCTTCGCCTTGATCCAGGCATCCACATCATCAGGCTTGACCTGCCAGTGTCCCTCCGCAGGCCCCTTCATCAGGACATCATTGAATTTTTTCACCCACTCGTCCGCTGCGTAGGCAGGCGCGACCAGCGACAACGCCAGGAACAGACCCATGACAGCAATAAAACCTTTTTTCATCTCTTGCCCCTCCTCATATCAGATTCGAGATTAACCCTTCTATAAAGGGATGGAACCGGTTGCGCTCAGCGTTACCAGGAAATGACCCTGTCGCTGGAGAATATCTCGTCGATGATCGCCTCATATGACATCTCTTTCCTGGACAGGTCTACCACCTTCACGTCGTTCTCCTTGGACTGTACTGCTGTGATCTTTGTGGATAATTCTGTCGGGCCGTCATTCAGTATATGAAGAATCTTCATTTCGTTCCTCCTTTCTTACAGGACGATCACCCTGTCGGCGTCGTGCATCATTACGGCGTTGTTATACTGGCTGCCGCAGACGACCTCCTGGGGAAGACCCTCGGTGGCAACACCCATATGTTTGGCGCTGTGGTCACAGAAACTCGTGCTCACGCCCTGCATCCCGCAGAGCATCCCGAACTCCGGGGTGCCGAGAAGCTTTGTGCCGTCATCCATATTGAACAGGACCACCTCGTGCCCCTTTGCAACGGCCGCTTTGACAAGGCCCACCACATCGGCGAGATGCCTGTTGGTATTCACAAAAATGCCGAGCTTCATAGAATTACCTCCTTTTTCGATCCTTTATGCAATAGCAGAGATTCACGACAGGAACCATTTCCGTGATATATACCATACCCTGTCTGCCAAAGTAAAGCGGGAACCGGTCATAGCGGATAAGAAAATCTTATACACTCTTAAGCAGACAATACCGCCGGATGAACAGCCGTGCTGAGGGTGCAACAAGAGAATTATTTCTGCTGTTTCTTTACCGTATCAAGGTATTTGATGAACACGTCCGGCTCCACGTTGTCAACAAAGCAGAGCCTCTTGCCGGAAGGGTCCTTGATGATGGTGCCGCCGGGTCCAAGAAAGAGAAGGAGGCAATCATTCTTGTAGTCGTACTGGTTGCCCAGTTTCTCCTCTTCAGCAGTGAGTTTCTTTGTGAGATCCACCCGGATAGGGATAAAATCGTCCATGATCTTCTTTGCTATGGCGGGATTTTTATACACTCCCTCCTCGAGCTTTTCACATCGAGGGCATCCCTTTCCAAAAAAGAAATCTACGATCATAGGCTTCTTTTCGGTCTTTGCCTTTTCCATCCCTTCCTGGAGGGAGAGCCATTTTACCCCCGCCGCCCCGAAGGTCTGGGAAGATATGACCAGCACAGCAATGACCGCCAAAAAGACATATATTCTTTTGTTCATCGTTCTTTCCTCCTGAGAAAATCACTGATGACCCCAGCGACCTCTTCTACTGTTATCATATCCATGCAGAGGGGACTTTTGCAAGACCTCTTATAGCAGGGAGAGCATGCCATTTCCTTCCGGATCACCGTATGCCCTCTTCCGTAAGGCCCTGTCCTTGCCGGGTTGGCAGGTCCGAACAGGGCAAAGACGGGAACATCGAGAGCAGCGGCAATATGCATGGGACCGGTATCGTTGCTCACCATGAATCGGGCGTCCTTTATGACCGACGCCAACCCCTTCAGGTCCGTCCTGCCTGCCAGGGACAATGCCTTCCCCTTTGACACTCTGACCACCGCCTCCGCAAGGAGCCTGTCGCCCCTGCTGCCGACAACAACAGTTCTCAGGGGCAGCCGTGCAGCCAGTTCACCGAACCTCTCTGCCGACCAGCGGTTCACCGGCTTTCTCGCGCCCGGAGCCATCACCGCATACTCCCCGGGGACGAACAATCCTTCCTTCACCCCGTCGGCGAGCTGGGGAAGAGGGAACCGGACCCCGGATACATCGCATCCGAGATACGCCGCGATCTTCAGGTACCGGTCCACAGCGTGAACATCCTTGCCCCCGGCGACCCGGTGAGTGTAAAAAAGACTGCTGCCCTCTCTCGCCTCCTCAAAGCCTATGCGCATGGGCGCTCCGGTGGCCTTTGCGATAAGGCCGCTCCTGAAAAGCCCCTGGAGGTCAATGACGCAGTCAAAGCGCGCGGCCCTGAGACCCCTGAAAAGTGTGCGTAACTCTGCAACGGTGGAATAAACCCTTGTTATCTTCTTCCACTCATCCTTGCGAATGACCCATACTTTCTTGAGCATGGGGTGGCCGTCAAGGATCCCTTCCAGTCCTTTTGCAACGAGCCAGTGGATCTCCGAACCGGAGAAACACCGGTGGAGAGCATCAAGGACCGCAAGGCTGTGAACGATATCACCAAGGGAGCTTGGTTTTATGATGAGGATCTTTTTAGGAGCGAGCTTCGACATCTCCGGTCCTTACAGCGTTCATTATGAGATCCACCGCCTCTTTCAATCCTTCCACCACATGATCCGCGTGGGCTGAATCCCTCTGCTGGCCTGTCTTCACAAACAGCGCCTTTGCCCCCACCGCCTTCGCCAGCATCATATCGGCGTCCTTGTCCCCTACGACATACGATCTCTTGAGGTCGATACCATGTTTATTGCGTGCGTCATGCAGCATCCCCGGCTCCGGTTTCCTGCAGGAGCAGTTATCCTCCGGAAGATGGGGGCAGTAAAAGAAATCATCGAACCCGTATCGTTCCACAAAGACATTGTTTATCTCCCGTGCAAACCCTTCCTCCACCAGCCCTCTCGCTATTCCTGACTGGTTTGTGACGCCGACGAGCCTGAACCCAAGGTCCTTCAGCGCAGCCAGGTCATCAATGCCGGGGAGAAGCCTGAAATCATCTCGTCTGCTGAGGTAATGCACATCCTCACAAAGGGTTCCGTCCCTGTCAAAAAAGACTGCAGGCATGCCGGGCAAGAGTTGCTTTACCGCCAGATACACGTCGTCCGACAGAATATCATGCATGCACTGTATATAATCGTTCGTACAGCTGCGTTCAAAACACGGGCTGCAGGGGAGTTTCGGATGTATCACCCTATTGCCCTCTCCCACCGGACCGGTGAGGTCGGGAGAAGTGGAACCGAAGAGCGCCACCAGCGGCGTTCCCGCTGCGTATGCGATATGCATGGGTCCGGAATCATTCGAGAGAAAGACATCGCACTCCGAGATGAAGCCTATAAGCTCCCTCAGAGAGGTGGCGCCCGCCAGGTTCAGCAGCGTCCCCTCAGATCCATGAAAGCGCCCTTCAGAACGACGCTGCTCAATCGTGATCAGCCGTTCGATCTCCTGCGCGATAGCGCCCTCATTCGGTCCGCCGAACATCACCACGCTCCCTTTTGTATCTCGCATGAACCAGCACGCAACTTCTGCGAACCGCGCAGGAAGCCATCTCTTCGCAGAACCGTAGGCAGCGCCGGGGTTCATCCCGAGGACCGGCCTCCTTAACCCCTTTAAGCTGTCCCGTGCGGCAAGGCGTTCTTCGAGGGAGAGAAATATCCAGGGTTTCGAAAAGGCTGCAGATATCCCTGCTGCCTTCAGGAGGTTAAGGTAGTAATCGATGTGGTGGGCCTTCCTGTCGTTATTGTCATACGGGATCCGTTTCGTGAGAAATCTCCCCCTGCCGTCCCTGTCATACCCCACCCTTTCGGGGATACCCGAAAGATAGGAAATCAGCGCTGCGTCAAAGGCGTTTTGAAAGAGAAAAGCCGTGGAGAACCCCGCCTTCCTCAATCTGCCCGCAAGTTTCAGTTTCCCGGTGATCCCTTTTTCTTCATAGAGAATGACCTCGTCAACAAACGGGTTCTTATCGAAGATAGCTGCGACAGAAGGCCTGACGAGCAGGCTCAGGTGTGAGTCCGGATACGCCTTCTTCAGCGCCCTCAGCGCAGGCAGGGTCATCACGGCATCCCCGATCCAGTTCACGCCCCTCACGAGAATGTTTTCGTTCATCGTTTAATTTACCATAAAGAGAAAGCCAGATGGTTTAATCGTTCGTGATCGGGCAGCCGGTCCGGCAGAAGAGTGACGAGGGCGTATTATCGGTAGCTGTCCTTACGGGAATCGACAGCCAGCATATATACAATGCGCTCTCTTTCGTCGATTTCATAAAAGAACCGATACCTGTCGATTCTGTATCGCCACGTGTCAGGCTCGTAGTGCTTCAGTTTCTTAATGTTTTTCCCAAAGAAAGGGTTCATCCTGAGTTGAGGATAGACATATTCTGAAAGTTTCTTCCTGATCCGTACCCCTCGCCCCTCGAAATCCCTGGTCAGGTCTTCAATGAACTGCTCGGTCTCAAAGATCCTGAATTTAACCAACCATCCGTCCCTTCTTCAATGTGGCGTGACTATGGCCCCGTTCGAGTTTCTTGAGCAACCGGGTATTCGAAAATATTTCCTCCATTTCAAAATCACCGGCCAGCGTTTCTTCATCGAGCTTCTTCAAGGCAAGCGTTTCTATCAGGTTCGCGACGCTCCGGTTGTCTTCAGCCGCCGCTTGATTGAGTTTCTCATACGTCCTGTCACTCAGCCGCAATGTTATGGTTTTTGGCATTTGCATTCACCTTCTTTCTTTTTACTTCAGTGTTATTCTAATTCATTCCATCCGGATTTTCAAGTCATTATAGGTCTTTTGACAGGTTTCACCGACATGACAGGTATGGCGAAATGAAACAAATGCGGGTTTCCGAAAAAAGTCTGGCTTAACGCTTGCCTTAACCAGCGCGGGCGACCAGCAAAAATGAAAAAAGGAGCAGGCTTATTCCGCGTCTGGTTGAAGGCGTTGTTCGACTCAGTTTTTATTGAATTCCTTTAATTGCCTGTATTGTTCGTGCGTTAAATTTCTGTATGGCGATCTTTCTTTGGAGAAATTACCAAATCCATCCAGTCCTTGTATAGCGTCAATGGTGATAGGTTTTTTCATAATCACCATTGTGTCAGGCGCAAAGTAATTACTCCAAGGATAATTAGGCTCTTCATTAGTTCGTTCGACTCTCTCAATTTCAACTTCAATAGTAATCGCCTTTAGGTTCTTGTCATACAATAATAATTTTCTGCCAGTTCCATCGAGGTTTTTATATTCGCGCGGTGTATTCCACCGTGTCCATAATCCTCTCCTCATCTCATCAATGTATTTGTCATGGTATACCTCTGATTTGTTGCCGAAAGCGACTTTTGAGATAATTCCAACGATATCCTGTTCAAAAATTGAGTCTCTAATGAGGTCTAAATATTGCTCAATAATTGATTTAAAAACTCCATGTTTGTCGCTAATGTACTGTCTCAAATAATCATAAACCTTCTTCCATTCCAAGTGGCGTATAATTTTGCCATTAATCTGCAAAAACTTATGGATATAACTGCTATTTGAATCATCCGGCGTCAACAAGACCAGCACCTGCTGTTTATGAGCATCGTCAGCAAATACTTCCAAATGTTTATTGATTTGATCATCCCTCAATGTAGCTGAAACAATTTTTGTCTCAAATTGAATGGATGACAACTTTCCAATAAGTTTTGCATCAGCCGTACTCTTGGTTTCATATCCCTCTAATACTTGAAAGTATTCATAATCATCAGGCGTATCTAACCCAAGCAAGCGATTCAAGAAATGATTCACGAAATTAGCGTCATGAATATTGCCGAGGCTTAGAATTGAAATTAGGCCATTTGTAAAATGGTTTTCTTTTTGGCTATAGCTACTAAAAATATTCACCGTTTTATTTGTCTTTATCATTTTTGCCTTATTTTATTTATGGCTGTCGAACCAGTTATTAGATAGTTTCTCGATAACTCCGGAATTTTCCAGTCTCCGCAATCTGCCACAGACATCACTCCCGGAATAACTGATTGTTTTATTGTGTCATTGTGATTGGCTAATATTACTTTTGTGATGTTATCGAGTTTTCTGTCTAACACGCAACCCCCCGGTGGCAAGTTTGTTATACCCCACCAGAAGTGTCCGAGTCAAGAGCGGAGAGCCCGTTGATTTCCAGTCGTAAGCCATGGCAAATGACAAGCTGCAGGAAAGCAAGATTCCAGGAAGCACATCGCCCTGCATGTTTTGAGGTGAAGCCGGTTCTTTCCCTGGCACGGTGCACTCCGTCATATCTTACGCCCTTTCATCATAATGCACGATCCACGGACTGTATCCCTCTTCGGCCATCGCCTTCGCGCGGACAAAGGCCTCCTCCTTGCCCTGGAATTTCCCTATCCTGACCCGATAGTAAACGGTACTGTTCACGGATGCTTCGACGATATACACATCTCTGTGTTTCAGATCCAGTCCTGACTTCAGACGGAGGGCATTCTCCCTCTCCCGGAAAGCGCCCACTTGAATGGTATAGGGACCGCCCGATGCCGAATACTTCACTTCCTTTCTATATCCCGAATCGCGGCCGACATAAGAGATCCTGACGGCAGCGGTGCCCGGACCGATAAGGCCGATCTCCCTCGCAGCAGCATACGACAGGTCGATATCCCTCCCGGAAACAAGGGGACCCCTGTCGTTCACTACGCACCGCACTGTCTTTCCATTGGAGGTATTCGTCACCTGGAGCAGCGTGCCGAAGGGAAGCTCTCTGTGGGCGCAGGTGAGACCGTACATGTCGAATTTTTCTCCCGATGCCGTCGGTCTTCCGTGAAATTCGGCGCCGTACCACGAGGCGACAGCAGTGCGAGGGTCATCATAGGTTTCGAAGCGGGAAGACGCACAGGATACCAAAGAGATAACAGTGACAAGCAACAAGCAACGAGTAACAAGTGATAGTGGATAGAGCCTGTCCATAAAATCGTTATAGTCAGGCAAGATGCCCGGCTTACAAATTACCACTAAATGCAATCGATACTATTTACTACTTACAGGATATATCTGCTGAGGTCTTCGTCTTTCACGATTTCCGAGAGCTGCGCACGGACATACTGTCTGTCGATGACCAGTTCACCGTCTTTCCTCTCCGGGGCCTCAAAGGACACATCCTCAAGGAGCTTCTCGAGCACCGTATGGAGCCTCCGCGCTCCGATGTTCTCGGTCTTCTCATTGACCAGCGCCGCGATATCCGCTATCTCATCAATGGCATCGTCGGTGAACTCAATCTTCATATCCTCGGTTGCCAGCAACGCGATATACTGCTTTGTGAGGGCATTGTTCGGTTCCTTAAGGATGCGTATGAACTCATCCTTGCCCAGATGCTCCAGTTCCACTCGTATGGGAAATCTTCCCTGCAGCTCCGGAATGAGGTCCGAAGGCTTTGTCATATGAAACGCGCCCGCCGCAATAAAAAGGATGTGGTCGGTGTGGACAGGGCCGTGCTTCGTCGTCACGGTGGAGCCTTCCACTATGGGCAGGAGGTCCCTCTGCACCCCTTCCCGCGATACGTCAGGACCGTAGCTTGACCCCTTGCTGGCGATCTTGTCGATCTCATCAAGAAAGACGATCCCTGCCTGTTCCACTCTCCCGATCGCTTCCCTGGTCACCCTGTCCATGTCGATAAGTTTGCCCGCCTCCTCCTGGACAAGCATGACCAACGCCTCCGGCACCCTGACCTTCTTCCTCTTCTGTTTCTCGGGAAGAAAGTTGCCGAGCATCTCTTTCAGATTGATCTCCAGGTCTTCAAGCCCGACATTGGACACGACGCCGAAGGGCATCGCCCTTTCCTTCACCTCGATGTCAACGTACCGGGAATCGAGCTTGCCCTCGCGGAGTTGCTGCCTCAGCCGTTCTCTCGTCTGGCGGTGTTTCTCCTTCTCCTCTTCAATATCGACCCCCCTAGCAGACCGGGGGGGAAGAAGGTAATCGAGCAGCCTTTCTTCGGCCAGGGCCCTTGCCCTTTCCTGGACCTTTTCCATATGCTCGGTCTTGACCATGTTCAGCGACAGTTCCGTGAGGTCCCTGATCATGGACTCAACGTCACGGCCCACATATCCCACTTCGGTGAACTTTGACGCCTCGATCTTCAGGAAAGGCGCATTGGCAAGCCGTGCAAGTCTCCTGGCGATCTCGGTCTTACCGACACCGGTGGGTCCTATCATGATGATATTTTTTGGAAGCACTTCATCCCTGATGTCGGCGGAGAGCCGCTGCCTCCTCCACCGGTTCCGTAACGCGACGGCGACCGCCTTCTTGGCCTTATGCTGGCCTATGATATAACGGTCCAGCTCTTCCACTATCCTCTTCGGTGTAAGATTATCCATGCAACTCCTCTACCGTGATCACGCTGTTGGTATAGATGCAAATGGATGCAGCGATCTGCATCGCCCTGTCAACGATCTCCTTCGCCGACAGGGGGGTGTTCTCATACAACGCTGTCGCGGCTGCCTGCGCAAAAGGTCCTCCTGAACCGATCGCCGCAACGCCGCTTTCCGGCTCTATTACATCCCCGTTGCCGGAGATGATGAACGTATGTTCCGTATCGGCGATGATCAGGAGCGCCTCGAGCCTGCGGAGCACCTTGTCCGTCCTCCAGTCCTTTGCAAGCTCCACCGCCGCCCTCGTAATATTGCCCCTGTACGATTCGATCTTCGCCTCGAATTTCTCAAAAAGGGTAAAGGCGTCCGCAGTCGCGCCGGAGAATCCTGCGACGATCTTGTCGTTATACATCCTCCGGATCTTCTTCGCATTGTGCTTCAGCACGGTAGTGCCGAACGTGACCTGACCGTCTCCGCCTATCGCTACCTTCCCGTCCCTTCTGACACAGAGTATCGTCGTCCCTTTAAACATCTCCGGGCATCCTCCTTCTTCCACTCCGGATTAATGAGGTCGGCCACGTATCCCGTCTCACCTCGCTCCCTGTCATTCTTCTCCCTCTTTCGACAGGGGGTGCGCCTTATCATACACATCCATCAGATGAGTGATATCAAGATGGGTGTATCTCTGGGTTGTTGAAAGGGATGAATGACCAAGCAGTTCCTGGATCACCCTCAGGTCCGCGCCGCCCTGGAGCAGGTGGGTCGCAAAGGTATGCCTGAGGGTATGGGGCCCTATCCTGCTGTCAAGCAAAACCGCCCTCGCATACTTTACTACTATACGTCTTACCCCCCTGTCTGTCAACCGTGTTCCGCTCCGGTTCAGGAAAAGGGCCCGGTCCTTTTTCTTCAGAAGAACTCTCTCGATCGTATAGGTCTTCAGGGCCTCCACCGCTTTTTTTCCCATGGGAACGATCCGTCTCCTTCTTTCCCTTTCCCCCTCACCTTCACAAAACCCTCCCTTACATTCAGGTCATCGCTGTTCAGACCCGCCAGTTCGCTCACCCTGAGACCGCTGGAATAGAGCAGTTCAAGGATCGCCCTGTCCCTTGCAGGGGAAAACCCTATCCCTTCGGGCTTCTCGATAAGTGAGAAGACGTCATCAACGGTGAGGAATTTCGGGAGGAGCTTCGGCAGTTTCGGCGTATTCACCAGCTTTGCGGGATTCGATTTGATATAGCCTTCCCTCACGAGGAACCTGAAGAAGGACCTGATGCTCGCCAGTCTCCTGCCCGCCGTGCTCTTCTTCAGTCCGTCATTTATCTGCCCGGCAACGAACCCTCTCACGTCCAGCATCTCGATGTCCTCCGGGCGGGACTTTGTGTATGCAAAGAAGGCGTCTATGTCTTTCCCGTATGACCTGATCGTATGCTCCGACGCACCACGCTCTGTGGAAAGATATCTCAGGAACTCGTCCCTGTAAGCCGTATAGTCCTTCACAGCCGGATCCTTTCGAGATACTCTTCCCAGTCCTTTGCCGCCCTCTCCACGAGCATTTTTTTCCTCAGCTCCTTCTTCCTGCCGGAATTCACCGGAGGGAAAAGGCCGAAGTTTATATTGCTCGGCTGGAAATTTCGGGCCGGTGTGGTGATATGCCGGATGAGAGCGCCGTGGGCAGTGGTGTCGGGTACTGAAACGGCTTCCCTCCGGAGAATGCCCCTTGCGGCATTTATCCCGGCCGCAAGTCCCATCGCGGTTGACTCTATATACCCTTCAACACCGGTTATCTGCCCGGCGAGGTATACGCCCTCTTTGGCTTTAAAGGTCAGGTCCGCGTTTAACATGAGCGGTGCATTGATGAAGGTATTCCGGTGCAGACTGCCGAACCTGAGGAATTCAGCCTTCCCGAGCCCGGGTATCATCCTGAAGACCCGCTGCTGCTCCGGCCATTTCAACCGCGTCTGAAATCCGACCATATTATATGCCGAACCGTCCCTGTTCTCGGGCCGCAGCTGGACAACAGCATGGGGTTCCCTCCCTGTCTTCGGGTCACGGAGCCCGACGGGCTTCATGGGACCGAACCGTAATGTATCCCTTCCCCTGGAGGCCATAACTTCCACAGGCATGCACCCTTCAAAGACCTTTTGGCTTTCAAAGTCCCTGACGTTCACCCGGTCGGATTCGATCAGGGCATCGAAGAATTTCCCGTATTCCTCCGGTGTCATGGGGCAATTGATATAATCATCGCCGCCTTTGCCGTATCTCGAAGCAAAATAGACCTTGTCGAGCTCGATGCTCGCGGCGTCGATGATGGGAGAAATGGCGTCATAAAAATAGAGGTGTTCATTCCCCGTGATCCCGCCCAGGGCGTCTGCCATTCGGGCCGACGTCAGGGGACCGGTGGCGATGATGCACGGGGCACGAGGTATCTCCCTCACCTCTTCCCTCACCACTTCTATGTTCGGGTTGCCGGAAACAGTGTCGGTCAGAAACCCGGAAAAGAGCGCCCTGTCCACCGCAACGGCGCTCCCTGCGGGAACCCTTGCCGCCTCTGCCGCCTGCATTATCAGGGAACCGGCCGCTTCCAGTTCCTTCTTCAGCAGACCCGGTGCGCTCATGACATCACCGGAACGCAGGGAATTTGAGCAGACCAGTTCTCCCAGAAACCCGGTCTTATGGGCCTCGGTGAGTTTGAGCGGCCTCATCTCAAAGAGCGTCACCTTTATGCCCCGAATAGCGGCCTGCCACGCGGCCTCGCTCCCTGCGAGGCCTCCCCCGACGATGATCAATTCGTTCATTGAACTATTCTCGATTTCCATGCGGGTTCTATCAAGGGAATATGATGCAACGTTTCATCCACTTCATTGTGAGAGGCAAGCAACAACGAGCCTTGATCGCTCACCTGATAAACTTTTTTTTCCAGTAGATATAGACCGCCACGATGATCGCCGATCCTATGAGAAGCCCGATGGTGATCTGGGTGAGATATCTCTTGATCAGCTCTTCCTCTTGTCCGATGAGATAGCCGAGTCCGAGGAGAACGGTCACCCAGAAACCGGCGCCAAGCGCAGTATAGGACGTAAATTTCAGATGGTTCATCCTCCCGAGACCGGCGGGAAATGATATAAGGTGCCGCACAACAGGGATAAGCCTCCCTATGAACGTGGTGATCTCACCATGGTTATGGAAATACTCGTCGACCTTCAGGAACTTCTCCTTTGACACCCCGGCATATTTGCCGTATCTGAGGATGAATGGTCTCCCGAGCCAGAGGGCGATGAAATAGTTGAAATAGGCCCCGGCGACACTGCCCGTCACGCCGCATAAAAGACTGAGAGGAAAATTCATCCTGCCCTGCTGCACAAGATATCCGGCAGGGATCATCACCGCCTCGCTGGGTATCGGCACAAAGGTGCTCTCCAGGGCCATCATGATGAAGATCCCGGGATAGCCGAGGTCGCCCACTGTCTGAACAAGCCATCTCAGAGCCTCTTGAATCATCGCATCTTAATAATAGCATTAGGCTCAGGAATGTTTCAAAACTTTTGGAATGAGCACGATTGCTGAAGTGGATGTTTAGTTATCGAGAATGGATGAGTCCTCACAGGAATCTTCAGTGTAGAGCATCTTGATTATTGTGAGGGGTACGAGGGAACTCATTACATATGTAACCTTAAAATCATAGATCCCCATCGCTTGTCCCGCGCCTTGCGGGGAGTGCGAGCTTCAGCAACGCTGAAAATGGGACCTGTTGTTTTTCTTTTTCTCGCAGACTCTCAACATTACTATCGGAAATAGAAACACTTCGGCAAATAGCTGACGTGCGTGTTTTCAGGTGCACACCGCTCTAATCTGCTCTACCCACTAATCGTGTTATCCCGACGAAGATGACAAACCACCCAATCAGCAGAACCAGTATATTTACTGCCAACCACAAAACAGCGGACCAGCTCGACGAAAACTGACGTTGCACACCTCGCTCAAAAAAGAACATATCCAAAAAATTGGCAGCTGGCCGCGAGCAGATGTACAGACCGAGCATCACGCCGATGATACCATCCACCTTATCCGTACCGGTTAGCGTACGCAGGTAATAGAGCAAACCGCTATAGACAATACCGAGCGCTGATGCGCACAGAGTCTCGATATTACGTCTGCTCAGATGCTGATCCATAAGGCTTCTTGGTGGCATAATTCGTAGGGGGATAGCCTTTTAGCCTCCACGTCATCCTCCAGGGAACAACACCCTGCTCCAGAAGCTGAATTATCTGATTTGTTATCTGATCGAACAGGGGGCGCGGAGGTTATCCCTTTTGAATCTCTGATGCAGGGCGCAGAGGATCACCCTGCATCAGATCGGGAATTAATCAGGATGTATCTTGGTGAATTTCGCACCCTTAATAGACACTCCGCCCATCAAGCCCTTCTGACTGAAAATGAAACCGGCAATCGGGTGCTGGCTCCGCAGTGTCTCAACAGAGACTTCTGCGCCTGTGGTAATAAGGGTGATCTCCGCGTCGACGCCTGCCACCCAGTTCTCACTGCTGCGGAACTTCCTGAGTACCTCATCGGTCATAAACAGGATGACCATATCGTATTTCTCGGCACCGATCTGCCATCCCACCGAACCCTCCGCAAGGCTGTAATAGCCCACAGTCTTGCCGCCGACCAGCAGCGCGCCCTGACCGTACTTCCCTCCGACCACGAACCCGGCCTTGGTTATGCCTGGCATGACGAGCACTCCCTTGGCGCCCTTGAGATATTCGGTGCCTCCCTTGATTTTCTGCTTAAAGCGGCTCATCCCTGCCTTGACGCTAGCGTTGATCTCTCCTTTCGTCTTCGCATACGACACGGCTGCAAGCAGAGATAACGCAAACGTAAAACCTAAAACCAGTGCAAGCACTCTGCAATAATCACGCATCTTCATCGTCGCTCCTCCTTCCTGCTTGTTTTCCGACCTGCGTCCTCTGTTAACCCATTATAATAAAGTATATCAATTCCTTAGCGTGCTTGCACGTCAGCTTGGCGTTATCGATTTCCAATAATAATCCGAAGTAAGCGACTACAGTCAACTGTTGCGGTTTTCAGGAAGGACATCAGCCTTCTGCGGATAACAACTCATACTCCGCACTTTTGTTCAGTATACCACTGGTGCGGACCACAGGAAGGATTTGAGACTTGTTACCAGTTAAACTAAGCAATCGAAATCTTGTTCTTCACAAACTCCTGATACTCGGTTGAAGAAAAATCGATCCCTACGCCAACAGTTTGGACACAGTTAACAAAGCACCTTGGTCTCACTTCTTTGGTCCGTCCTTTTTGCTGTTGCGAACCATTTGCAACACCGCAAAGATCCCCATTGCAATAACGGCAATACAGAAAACCAGTATGACAATGTTCAGGAACATCCTCTTTTTCCTCCTTTCAAGGTATTTGGGAGCACCATACAAAATAACCATACCTTCTATTGTTGGCTTTGTCAAATTCACAAACGCATCGTTGCCGTACGCTTTGAAAATACTGGGGACAACACATCCCAATTTCTTAATACCTTCCCCACGATCAGCCTGACGTCCAACGGGGTTATTCACGCCCGTGCTCCTATGGCACCTTATTCCGCACCTCAAACAGCATCGCGTCCGGGCTTCCTCCCCTCTGGTACGTGAGCGCCAGTTTACCGAGCAGAAAGCCGAATTTCTTTATTGCGCCCAGCTGGTTAAAAAAGCGGCCCTCCAGCACCATGGTCTGCTCGCTGCATGCCATTCGCGTCGAGCCGATCTGACCAACCGAGATATCGCCCGCCATGTCACTATCGCTCGCGCTGGCAAAGTAGCGGTTACACCCCCCGCTGCCGGTGAACTGCCCGTTCAGGTAACGGAGGGTAATGAGCGGCTCGGCCGGCGCCGGCTCGTTCCCACCCCATTGCCTGAGCACCCACTCTGTTGCCGCAATGCTCTGGAGTGAGAGCCTGCCCGGCTTGTCCTCGGTGACAACCGGATCCAGCACTCCTCCCGGCTCAAGCACCCAGCCGACGGTCGCAACCTCGCCCGGGCAGCAGGCAAAGTCTGAGGGACCGCCTCTTACCACTTCGAGAATAATAGACCGTCCCTTGATCCTTCCACCGCGAACCTGCACACGGTCACCGATAAACTTTGTGGCGATGTTTTGCGGCTCACCACCACGCCGACTGACGACCGCAACATAGAGGAATTGACCGGTGCCGCCAGTGCCGAGCTTGAGCAGAGTGACCGCTTCATCGAAGCCGTCACCATCGAGGTCCCCGGTGACAATAAAATCTGAGAGGAGACTGAGTATCGGTCTTACCGCACCGCCCTCGCTGTAGGCGGGACCTTCCCACCTGCCGCCAATGAGGCGCACGGAGCCTTTGATCCCTTCACAACCGTCAAATCCAGTATAGACGGCGTTCTCCAGCTCTGCACGGGTGGGAGCCGTGGATACGCTCACCGCTCCTCCGGCCGTCTCGCTCCCGGCGGCAAAGGATTCAACGTAACTGCCGAAGGCAAGAAAGACAAGAAGGGACAGCAGAACACAGGGCCCTATCCGATACCGACCGGCACATTCCATCTTCCGTCAACCTCCTCCCACGGTCTGTTGATCACATGCAGACTAAAATAAAGGCACGGCCTGAACGCCTACCCCACTTCACTGCGGGTTCCCTCTCAGCCGATCACTACCTTCGGATACTCTTCCCGATAGAGAAAGCCTCTCCGAGATAGTCGCCGACTTTATGATAGTGACGTACGTCCGGGCTAAAGATGATAGGTCTCACTTTTTCGATGTCAGGAACTCCTTTTTCGCTGAGCACGGATTCATCTGCCTTGACATCAAAGATCTCTCCGATAAATTGGGTGTGAAGTCCAATTTCTATGACATGAATGACTTTACACTCCAGGACCAAGGGAAATTCTTTCAAATAAGGGGCATCGACCAGCTCACTTTTTACAGGGGTAAATCCGGTGGCGGCAAACTTGTCCTCATTCCTGCCCGAAACCGATCCAAAATAATCGGCTTCCCTGGCATACACTTCAGACGGAATGTTCAGAGTAAATGCCTTTCGTTCCACAATGTTGCCGTAACTATATGTCGCTTTCCTGAGAGAAATCGCCACACAGGGAGGCTGAGAACAGCAAATCCCTCCCCATGCAATAGTCATAACGTTCGGTTTCCCTTCCTTATCGTATGTTCCGACAACCCATACCGGTGTCGGGTACACTAGTGTTTTCGCACCCAATGACTTCTTTATCATAGTATCCTCCCAGGCCGTGTTGAGAATTGTCGCATTTCTCCCGCCATTCTTCCCATTTTAGCAGATAGAATGAATGAATGTTGGAGCAGGAGGGCGTGGCTGTTGCGGCATTATGAAATTTGACTATGCCGCTCAGCGGTGCTAAAGTGTTCCTGGATATAAGAAAAACAAGAACAGGGAGTGATCGTGTGAAAAAGTGTGCGTTTCTCATTGTACCTGTGATGATCACGTTTGCAATGCTTGCGGGGTCCTGTGAGGGCGGTGATTCTGCCATTAAGGTCGGGCTGATAGTAGAATTGACCGGCGATATCCCGGCTGTCGGCGCATCCTGCAAGGATTCAGCCGAAATGGCCGTCAGGGAAATAAACGAAGCAGGCCCATCGTCCTGAGATCAAGGCCCCGTTCCTCGGCAGCGATTCATGGGGCAGCCACGACCTCGTCAAACTCTGTGGCGGAGATTGCGGGGGGGTACTATTTCAGCACCCACTATTCCGCCGGGTCTCCGGCCCCTGCGGCGAGAAAATTCGTCCGGGCGTATACTACGGCATACGGAAAGACCCCTGATGACGTGGCCGCGCTGACCTACGACTCCTTCGGACTGCTGGGGCAGGCCTTCATGAGAGCAGAAAGGCTCGACCGGCAAGCAGTGCGGGATGCGCTGGCAAGGATACGGGGATATGAAGGAGTAACGGGCAGAATGCAGTTTCGCGACGACTCCGGGGATCCGATCAAAAGCGCCGTTATCCTCCAGATAAAGGATGGGCAGTTCATCTGGTTTGCTGACGCCCAGCCCTGAGCCCGCAGAGAATAAGCGGGCCGCGCGTAGCGCGATTGAAGACTGTTGGAAGGTTGACGGGGCCGCTACGCTTCGCTATCATATGATCAAGAGGAGACCCTGAGGGAAATGTCAATGCGATCTTTCAAGGAAATCAAGCACGATTACCGCTTTGCCGAGGACGACGAAAAACGACTCGCGGCGCTCCAACCCCTCATGGAAGAGCACGCTGATGAGATCATGAGCACGCTCAACCTCTGGTTCATCGGAACCAAGGGCGCCTCCACGTTTTTTACGGCCGAGACGCTGAAGACCCACGTCTTTAATACGCAGAGGATGTGGTTTGCGAAGCTCTTTTCCGGAACCTATGATAACCGGTTTTATGAGCAACTGATCAAGATAGGCTCCGCGCATGTGCGCCGCAATGTCGATGTCCACTATCTGCAGCGTGCAGCAAATATCATCAAGAACTCCTGCACCGGGATCCTCTCGAAGGTGGAAGTGCCGGTGGCGGAGATCACCAGCAACATCATCAGTGTCGGGAAGATCATCGAAATCAGCATGAGCGTGATCGTGAGCGCTTACATCGAGGAAGAGATGCGCCTCTACTCTCCTGTCTACAAAGTGAAGAGCGTCCTCATCAGCTTTTCGGAGCGGTTCTCCCAGGCCACCAATTTCATGCTGGTGTTTGCGCTCATCGGTCTGACGATTGGCGTTGTCTGGCTCTTCCTCCGGGATGTGGTCCATATCTTCTCGGGGGATATCGAGAAGGGCGTTATCTCTGCCCTCGGGTCGATGCTTCTCCTCTGGCTCATGATAGAACTTATGAACACGGAGATCTCTCACCTCAAAGGAGGCAAATTTCATGTAAGCATATTCGTAGGCGTTGCACTGGTGACGATGATCCGGGAGACGATGATCGCAACTCTCCGCCATGAACAACCGGAGTTCATTTACTACCTTATTGCCGGGATACTCGTCATAGGCTTCGTATACTGGATCGTCACGAAGACCGAAGACCGGCAGAAATAAAATAATGGTAAAATAATGGGGACACATCCCCTTTCCAGATGAGATGGTAACGTACAAAAAATTAAGCGTGAAAAGTAACGGCAACATGGCCTCATCTCCACGACACTCAACCGTTCCTATTTTCCCCGGTATCCATTAAGAATTTCAATGCATTCTGCGTGTGAAGTTTCAGCTGTTCTTTGCTGGAGGCAGCTTTAAATAGAAGTTGCCGCAAAGAAACACTTTAGAAATATGATTTTTGGATAGCGTAAACTAAAAGGATGAACGATCTCAACATTCGAGCACTCCGCTCAACTCTCTTTGGCACTATCGTCATGGCGGCACTTCTCTTTATTCCCGCGGGGACGCTCGACTACTGGCAGGGATGGGCCTTTATGGCCGTCTTTGTGGGAGCGTCTGCCGCTATCACGGTGTTTCTCGCGATAAAGGATCCGAAGCTCCTCGAGCGGCGCATGAGGGCGGGACCAACGGCGGAAAAAGAACCGACGCAAAAAATCATAATGTTTTTTGCGATGGCAGGATTTATCGCCTTGATCGTTTTTCCCCCACTTGATCATCGCTTTGGATGGTCTCCTGTGCCGTCGTATATATCCTTTGCGGGAGACGCACTCATCGCGCTCGGATTTCTTCTCATCTTCTTTGTGGTCCGGGTAAATACCTACGGCGCTTCCACGATTCAGATAGCCGAGGGCCAGAAGGTCATCTCTACGGGCCCGTACGCCCTCGTGCGGCATCCTATGTATGCCGGAGCGCTTCCTTTACTTGCAGGAGTGCCGCTTGCTCTTGGTTCCTGGTGGGGATTGTCCGGGCTTGTCCTGTTCCTGCCTGCGCTCGTATGGCGGCTTCTTGATGAAGAGAAGTTCTTGAAGAAGAATCTGCCCGGATATGCGGAATATTGTGAGAAAGTACGTTACAGGCTCATTCCTTTTGTTTGGTAAAGAATTCAAAGTGGAAAATACCGGGGAACATCCTTTTTCTCAATCGCCTTCCCCGACGTCAAACGGGGTTATTCGCGCCCGCGCTCCCAGGGCAACTTATTTCGCACCTCAAACAGCATCACGTCCTGACTTCCTCCCCTCTGGTACGTAAACGCCAGGTTACCGAGCAGAAAGCCGAATTTCTTTATTGCGCCCAGTTGGTAACCTCCTCCCACGGTCTTCGGATTTTTCGGACCCAATGACTTCTTCATCATATCACCGCGCCTGACCGGTAATATCCGTGATCACTTCAGGTGTTCCGAACATCGGGATTCGCTTCACCACGGTCCCCGAAAAATCGAGCGCATTCAGATCGATCTTCCGGAGATTCTGGTTCTCGTATGTTTTAAAGTAGAAAATACGATGAGTAATATCCCGGAAAGAGGCCCACTGGGTCGATTCTTTAAGAACGGTTTTCTTGTCCGCCGAAGTATCGGTCACCATGCCGATAGGGATATCGAACGTGTTCATGATATGCAGGGCAAGATTCAGATTTCCCGCCGCATCAGGAGCTTTATCGGATAACAGGGTCAGAACGGCAAGCCGCACGAACCTGCTCGGCGGGGTGAGGTCTCCCCGGGAGGCCGAACATTCCGGACCCATGGCCCGTTGGCAGAAGGGTGCGCCCGAATATACGATACGGTTCGGGACTCTCGGTCTTTATGTCGAGATACTGCCGCAGGTTCGTCAGGTGCCAGGGGAATGACGGGGCATTCGTCATGATCCCGAGGGGATTGTCGTAGATGTTACACGTGCCGTTTTCATATTCAATAACGATACAACCGCCGCTTGCATCATACACGATGAAATGCACGGGCGACGATATTTTCGTCACGGGGTCCGTATACTTGAAGACCTTCAGTTTCCTGATCTCACGCCTCACCTCTTCCACACTTGCGAAGTTGCCGAGTATCCAATCTCCGACCATGCCCTGCGCGAGAGAGCGGCTCATCTCGCCCGGGGCAACATCTTGCCATATCGTGTCTATCTCGAACCACAGCATACCGATGGCAAGCCCTTTCTCGTTCATACCGTCTGATACGCCGTAGTCCATTCCGAAGGCTGCTACGCCGACGTACCCATAGCGCGTGTTCCAGATCACTCCTTCTTTCCCATCAGGGGAAGGACTTGCATAGGCCTTGTTCCGGGGAACTACAATAGCATCGTATTTCATATCCACCCCAAACTCCAATGAACGTCCTATGATCATCGATCCGTCGCCTGCTTTCAGCCGAAACACGGTGCAAGAGTCCGCAGGCAGAGGGGACAATCCCAATAAGAACAAACCACCTATAAGCATCACCATTATTCTTTGCATGGCACGCTCCTTTTGCATACTATTTCCTGATGCTCCCGGCGGGCGACCTCCCCTTTCCTGCCAGACTATAGCACAGGGGGACAGGCTTCGCAAGAATTTGTTCCTGCCTTGAAGGTTTGGCTCGTGAGTCCAAAGAAAAAGGTATAATAGTTCATGGAAACCTGTCCTGTTTGCGAGCAACCTGTCGCTGCATGCATCTGCTGTCCCGAATGAGGGCATGTCTGCCTCCTGGATCTTGGAGAGCCCTACTGCCCGGTCTGTAAACCCGCGCCTGCATCGAACGACGATACAACCACCGGCACGCGGGAGCGGGAAGCCGGGCCATAAGCCTTGCGCAGGGAAGCCCTTCCAAGCTGAATAAGAGGAGAACTTTTGTGGTATAATCTTTTATGCATAGCAGGCGCATCTTACCCTTACTGCTTGTTACCTTTCTTCTCTCAATTGTCCCCCCTCTTTCTTCAAATGAAACTCCACGGGAGGTGATGGTCATCACCGTGGACGGCGTCATCAACCCTGTCTCATCGGAATATATCGGAAAAAGCATCAGGAAGGCAGTCAGCAAAGGGATGGAAGCGCTGGTGATAGAACTGGATACCCCGGGAGGTCTGGACACGTCGATGAGGAGGATTGTGAAAGACATTGTGAGCAGTGAAGTGCCGGTGGCGGTGTACGTTGCACCCAGCGGCGCACGGGCGGCATCTGCAGGGCGTATTCTTGACGCTTGCGGCCCATGTGGCCGCCATGGCCCCGGGGACCAATATCGGCGCCGCACACCCCGTAGGCCTTGGTGAGAAAATGGACAAGACCATCGCCGAGAAGGCCACCAATGACGCGGCCGCGTATATCAAATCCCTGGCAGAAAGCAGGGGAAGGAACGCGCAGTGGGCCGAGAAGGCGGTACGGGAGAGCATATCCGCTACAGAAGGCGAGGCGTTGAAGGAACATGTGATCGACCTGGTGGAGAAGGATATCGCTTCTCTCCTTTCGGATATTGATGGCAGGAAGGTCAGGACCCCCTTTGGAGAGCGGACCCTCAGGACAAAGGACGCGAAGGTGGTCAGGGAAGAGATAAGCCTGAGACTGAGGATACTGAATTTCATCAGCGACCCCAATGTTGCCTATATCCTCATGCTCCTGGGGTTCTACGGTCTTTTCTTTGAGCTCACCAGCCCGGGCGCCATTTTCCCCGGCAGTGATGCAGGGGGCATATGCCTCATTCTCGCCTTTTACGCATTCCAGACATTGCCGGTCAATTACGCAGGTCTCCTCCTCATCATCCTGGCGGTCGTGCTCTTCATACTGGAGATGAAGATCGTCTCCCACGGGGTTCTGACCATCGGCGGGATCATTGCCATGACCATCGGCTCCCTTATGCTCTTTGAATCTCCCGGACCCTTTGTGCGGCTCTCCCTTTATCTGGTCCTGCCCGCCGTCTTTATTACCGCCCTTTTCTTTTCGCCTCACCATCAGCCTTGCACTGAAGGCCCACAGGAGAAGACCTGTCACGGGAAAAGAAGAGCTCACCGGCATGGAAGGGGTCGCAAGAACGGACATCACCAGGGAGGGAGGCACGGTATCCCTTCACGGAGAGCTCTGGTCCGCCTTTTCAGATGATGCCATCGCAAGAAATGCAATAAGATAGTGGTCGAAGAAGTGAGGGATCTAAAATTGAAGGTACGCAAACAAAGGAGGGTAGTATGATGCCTTGTTAGACCACCATTTCTCATGACGGTGCTTTTTGCATTTTTCTTTGCCGCCTATATTCCTGTCGAGCGCGATCAAGATCCTCAAGGAATACGAGCGGGGGGTCGTCTTCAGGCTGGGCAGGATCATCCCTATCAAAGGACCGGGTCTTGTGATCATCTGGCCCATCATCGACAAGCTCGTGAGGGTCAGTCTCAGAACAGTGACCTTCGACGTCCCGGCACAGGACATCATCACGAAAGACAATATCACGGTGAAGGTCAATGCGGTTGTCTACTTCAGGGTCATCGATCCTATAAAGGCGATCACTGCTGTCGAGGATTTTTTCTACGCAACGTCTCAGATTGCACAGACCACTCTTCGCTCCATCCTGGGACAGAGCCAGCTTGACGACCTCCTCACCAAGAGGGACGAACTCAATTCAGAGCTCCAGAAGGTCATCGATTTCCAGACAGAGCCCTGGGGGATAAAGGTGTCTACCGTTGAGGTGAAGAACGTTGACCTTCCTGTTGAGATGCAGCGGGCCATCGCAAAACAGGCAGAGGCTGAGAGGGAAAGAAGGGCAAAGGTCATCCATGCAGACGGCGAATATCAGGCATCACAGAAGCTTGCAGATGCAGCACAGATAATGGCAACACAGCCGATGGCGATGCAGTTGAGGTACCTTGGGACCCTGACTGAAATTGCGAGTGAAAAGAATTCAACGATAATATTCCCTTTGCCCATCGACCTGATTAAACCATTGTTCGACAGGCTGGAGAAGAAGGACTGAACGCGGAAGAGAAGGCATAGTCATTGACCACCCGGACGAGGATGAAAAACCATTAACAAGCGCGAGAAGCTAAAGCTCAGATTGGAGCTCAGGCTCCTGATCTTCTGTTTCTCCTCATGGGCAGGGTTTACCTGGGACTCGTGTATGAGCTCGGGCATGATCCAAATTCTTTCTCGACAAGAAAAGAATGGTTGCGTTCCTGGACTCCCTGGGCCCTCTTTCCTTTATAGCATTCATCCTCCTCCAGGTGATACAGGTGGTTGCCGCTCCCATACCCGGTGAGGTCACCGGACTTCTGGGGGGCTTTCTCTACGGACCGGTGCTCGGAGTGGCCCTTTCCACCGTAGGCCTGACCATCGGTTCCTATGCCGCCTTTGCTCTCGCAAGGTCCTTCGGAAGACCCTTCGTGGAATGGTTTGTGGATAAAAGGGTCATGAAGAGATTCGACTATCTTCTCCATCACAAAGGGGCGTTCCTGGTCTTCCTGCTCTTTCTTATCCCGGGGTTTCCGAAGGACTATCTCTGTTATATCCTCGGCCTCGGACATCTCTCCACCGCCGAATTCCTCGTCATAGGCGGTGCCGGCAGGCTCTTCGGCACCATATTGCTGACCCTGGGAGGCAGCTACATACGCCATCATCAGTACCTGCGGTTCTTCGTTCTCGCAGGCGTCGCAATTATCGTTGTGTTCATTGCCATGGCTTACCGTGACAAGATAGAGAGGCTCCTCAGGAAATGGCACATCATGAAATACAGACAGCATAAAGCAAGAAAGTCAGCGCAGAAGAACGTTTTGCCGGGAGGATGAGTATGCTCAAGGACCTCAGTCCAAAGAAGACATTTGGTCTGATGCTCATTGCCGTGTATATCGTATCTCTCCCCATCCTATCCTCCCTCACCTACGTTATCCTGAAGAACCAGGCTGTCAGAACCGCCTATAATGTGGGAAGAGTGCGACTCGTTAGCATGGAAGCGGTGAAGACGTTTGTCGACGAGGAACTGAGGCCCATATTGTATCGCGAGTTGCCGGGAAGGTTCATTGTGGAGGGGATGTCCCGTTCCTATGTGGCGGGAGCTATCGCCCGCAGGGTTCAGAAGGAATATCCGGGGTATGTATACAAAAATGCATCCACTGCTCCCAAGAACATCGGTAATTCAGCCGACGACTTCGAGGCAAAGATCATAAGCAGCTTTATAAAAGACCGCACGGTGAAGGAATGGAGCGGATTCAGAACAAGGTCTGATGGGGAGTATTACGTTATTGCAAAGGCGGGCGAAGCGTTCACTGAGCGTTGTCTCCCTCTGTCACGGTAATCCTGCCGGGGCACCCGTCGAGCTCCTGGAAAAGTACGGCGACCGTGCGGGGTTTCATATGACCATCGGTCAGCTCGTAGATGCAAAATTCGTTTATATCCCCATTGGTGTCCCCCTTGCAGAAGCGAGGAGGATCGTGGCGATCTTCATAGGAATGTACACCGTGTTCTTCGGTGCCGTTCTCGTCATCATCAACGTGGATTTTACCCGCCTTTATGATCAGACCGCATCTGACAAAAGGAGGATCGAAGAGATCAACCTCGAACTCATGAACCTGAACCACGACATGGAATCCATCATCTCCGAGAGGACGATGAACCTGATCGCCCTGAGCGTTGCGGACCGTGTCAGGAACCCGGCGGCGGCCATCGCCGGGACCTTCAACCGTATTCTCAAGAAGGAAGCCCTCTCCGACCCTCTGAGGGAAAGGCTGAATGACCTGATGCTTGAGGCGGAGAAACTCGACATCATTGTGAAGGACTATGAGACCATCCTGAAGGGCAGACAGGTCATGTTCAGGGTAGAGGACCTGAACGAGATTGTGAAGAGCGTTCTTCCGCTGGTGGAAAGCGAACGGAAAGATAAGGGCATCGCAATAAGACTGCTCCTCTCCGATACGTCTTCACAGTGCGTGGTGAACAGGCAGCTCATCAGGGTTGCAGTGCTCCATGTGTTGAAAAACGCCGTCGAAGCCACGCCTGCCGGTGGCACCATACTCATAACGACGTCCTCTGACGAGGACACCATATCCCTCAGCATCTCAGATACGGGCAAGGGGATCCCGGGGGAGGAAATACCGAAGATATTCAGTCTCTTTTACAGCACCAAGAAGCACCGGATAGGAATGGGATTGCCTCTGGTGAAGCAGATACTTGAGGAACACAAAGGCGCTATCACCGTGGAAAGTGTCCTCGGAAAAGGGAGCACCTTCCGGATCGCCCTCCCGGTCAGGTGGTCGGAGCAGGAACTCAAAGGGTGAGAAGAATGATATGAGGATATGCTGCAAGGCAGAGGGCGGAAAAACACAGGCCCGGCCTGAGAAAGGAGGAACGTACAGACTAGGGCACTATGACCACGACCTATACGCAAATCGCTCGGCATCAGGAAGGCCTTTCGACGATCTACCGGGAACCGTCTTCTCCCACGTCACGGAAGACCGCCTCTCAAAAGAAACCGGCAGTCTACTGTCGATCCTTAAAACCCATGTAATGCCAAAAGGAGGATGCAATGGAACCGATGTCAGTTCATTATGATTTTTCGTTCCCTACTGAAAAGACCAGGAAAACCGCTCACGTCCGTGAGGAAACAGACCGCTATTTTACTCTTCTGGAGATCGCCACTGCCCGGCTCAACAGAGAACTGGAGGCCCTCGAAAAACGGTGCTCTGACCCGTCAGAGCATGCCGAGGAACTTCTCCGCGCCACAGAAAAGGCGATCGACACTGCACTCGCTTCCTGTGCAGCATTTGAGGAAGGGGTAAAGGATGGGGACGTCATCCGCAATGCGCGAATTACCTTCCGTGAAAGAACGAATCGTCTCCTTTCAAAAAGTTATTGCCTGAACCGGACAAGAACCTGGCCTCAGGGATCACAGGGTGACTACAAAACGCTGGATATCATCTACAGAAACACACCGATGTCCGACGGCATAGGATATTATCTTGACAGATACATGCTTTCTGCGCCGCTCGCCACTGGAGTGCGAGAGAGAATCGCAAAACTGGAAGAACTCCTCAGGGAGGAACTCGTTTGCAGACAGGCCCCAAAGATCCTTGACGTAGCATGTGGCTCATGCCGCGAGGTTTTAGGGTTAGTCCCGGAAATCGAGGCGTCAGGAGCTCAGTTTACCTGCATCGATCTGGATTCGGAAGCCCTTGATTTTGCGATGAATCGCCTTTCATACGCCGGTTTCCGGGAAGGACAGGTCGAATTCCTCAGATACAACGCGCTCAGGATGTTCGATCACGAAATGAACATGCAGGAATTCGGGATGCAGGACATCATTTACAGTGTGGGCTTCTTTGATTACCTTCCCGATGACTTCCTCACAAAATTGCTCAGTGCTCTCTATCTGCTCCTCAAGCCAGGGGGAAAACTCATAGCTTCCTTTAAGGATGCAAACCGTTACAAGTCCCAGCCATATCATTGGCTGGGTGACTGGGATGGTTTCCTGCAGAGGAATGAGACTGACTTTAAGCGCATCCTCTCTGATGCCGGGATTCCGCACTTTGCACGAGCAGAGGCACGTGTAGAATCGGGAACGATAATCTTTTACACAGTGACCAAACAGTAAGAGTTTATTGCGGATTATACTATAATACCTCATGGCAGACAGGGGATTGCTCTCTGATAGGGTAGCCATCGTCACCGGAGGAACGCGGGGCATAGGACGCGCGGTCGTCCGCGCGCTCTGCGGAGAAGGCGCAGACTGTGCGTTCACCTATACGAAGAGCCACCAGCTTGCGGAATCTCTGGTTCAGGAGATGCAGCTCACGGGCAGGCGCATGCGCGCCGTGCAACTTGATGTGAGGGATTTTGAAGGCGCCAAGCTACTCGTCGAACAGGTGAAAAAGGAACTTGGAAGGCTTGATATTCTTGTGAACAACGCCGGGATTACGCGGGACAGGTCCCTCATGACGATGACGAGGGAGGAATGGACCGAGGTGATCGATACGGACCTCACTGGGGTCTTCAACATCACCCGCGCCTGCATCATCACCTTTTTGAAACAGAAGAGCGGGAACATAGCGAACATTTCATCGGTGGGCGGGATTCATCCCCTTCCGGGACAGGTAAATTATGCTGCGGCAAAGGCAGGGGTGATCGGTTTCACGAAATCACTTGCGAAGGAGGTGGCGCGTTACAATATCAGGGTAAATGCGGTTGCCCCCGGCTTTATCGAGTCAGATATGACAGCAGCCCTCGACGGGAAATACCGGAGGCGTCTCCATGAATCGATACCCGCCGGAAGGTTCGGAACACCCAATGAGGTCGCAGAGGCGGTGCTCTTTCTGCTCAGCGATGAATCCGGGTATGTTACGGGAGAGGTAATAGAGATCGACGGAGGACTGGGACTTTCAGGTTAGCATGGAGAAAAAGATCGTTGTCACGGGCATAGGAGTTTTATCGCCTATCGGCATAGGCAGGAATAGTTACTGGGAAGCCCTGCTGCTGGGGAAACCAGGATTTAATCCTATCACCCTCTTTGACACATCGCCGTTTAATGTGCGTATCGCGGGCGAAATAGGCGATTTCGATCCTGCTGAATTCCTCGGCAAGAAAGGACTTCGCGAACTGGACAGGAGCGCGAGGCTGATATGCTCGGCCGCAAAGCTTGCCATTGATGATGCCCATCTCCAGGTGACGGCTGAAAATACCCATTCTGTGGGAGTCTCTATTGGAACAACCTTCGGGAGTCTCCACAGCATCTCAGAGTTTGACCGATCCGGTCTCATTGAAGGCCCGAGGTATGTAAACCCGTCCCATTTCCCCAATACGGTCCTTAACTCGCCCGCGAGCCGGGTATCGATACGTTTTCAAATAAGGGGCTTTAATACGACCATTTCCACGGGATTCTGCGCTGCCCTTGACGCCGTCTCCTATGCGTGTGACTTCATCAAATTGGAGAGGGCGAACGTCGTTCTCGCTGGGGGAGTTGAAGAGCTTTGCGAGGAAACCTTCCTCGGTTTTTATACCCTCGGGTATCTCTCGGGGATTGATGCCTCACCTCCTGTGAGCTGTCCGTTTGATGCGAGGAGGAATGGGATAATTCTTTCCGAGGGTGCAGCGATACTGGTGCTCGAAGAAGTTCAGCATGCTCTGAACAGAGGTGCGGAAATCCTGGCAGCAGTAAAGGGTTGTGGAAACGCCTTTGACGCTTCGGCGAACGGGGATTTCGGGCACGGGAGAAGAGGTCTGAGAAACGCCGTCACTCGTGCACTGAGCGATGCAGCCCTTTCTCCAGAGGATATAGACTATATTTGCGCCGGTGCCAATTCCACAAAAGAACTTGACAGAGCGGAGAACTGCGGTGATCAAAGAGGTCTTCGGCAACCATGCCTATTCGCTGCCTGTGAGTTCGATAAAATCCATGGTGGGAGAGTCCTTCTCCGCCTCAGGTGGGCTGTCCCTGGCAGCTGCGGCGGGGGTCCTGCACAGCGGATTCATTCCTCCCACGATACATTATGAGCAGAGTGACCCTGAATGCGACCTCGATTATGTCCCCGGTGCTGCGAGACGGAAAGAGGTCAAGAATGTTCTTGTGCTCGCGTCCGATCCTTACGGGAATAACTCAGCCATCGTGCTGGGCAGATATGAACGGTGAACCATGCAACTTGACTTCGAAGAGATAAAAAGACTGATACCACAGAGATTCCCTTTCATTATGATCGATAAAGTGCTGGAACTCGAGCCCGGCAGGAAGGCGGTATCGGTAAAAAACATTTCGGGCAATGACATCTTCTTCCTCGGTCATTTCCCCGACAAGGCGATTATGCCCGGTGCCGCGATCATAGAGGCCATGGCACAGACAGCGATAGTCCTTTTTGCAGCCGCAAAGGGGAACGAAGGGACTGATGCGAAACCCCTCTACTATTTTGGGTCTGTGAAGGCACGTTTTCTCCATCCTGTAGTTCCGGGCGATCAATTAAAAATAACCGTAGTGAATGTTAAAACACTCCCGCACGGCGCATATGTCTCGGCAGAGGCATTTGTCGATGGGAAAAAGGTCTCAGAAGCTGAACTTGTGTTTAGCACGAAGGGAGAAGCGTAATCTTTTTTGCACCTTTTTCAGGAGGAGATTATGTCGGATGAAAACAAAGTAGCGCGCAATATAATAAAAAGCTATTCTGAGAACATAGGATTCATGGTCTATACAGCAGAAGAACTTCAAAAATTGTACCAGACCCTGGGGATAGATCCCAAAAGCACGAACAGAAGCATCTTCGACCTCGAGAGCATGTCACACCACCTGCAATCGGAAGTTATAAAGTTGATCAAAATGATGAATATCACGAAAGATGATGTAGTCTTGGACGCGGGATGTGGGAATGGAGCCCCGACAAGGCTCATCGCCAAGACCTGTGGTTGCAAAATCAGGGGATTCGATATCAATCCTGATCAGATCAAAAAAGCGGCGGCATGTAACCGTTTCCAGGGTGTGGACCATCTCATAGCACTGTCGGTCAAAGATGTGCATGAAGTGGATTACCCCCACTGCACATTCGATAAGGTTTTTCACAACGAAACGATCTGTCACTGGATGGACAAACGGACCGCATTATCAGGGCTGTTCAATGTGCTGAAAAAAGGCGGCATTATGGGTTTTCATGACTGGGCAAAAGGAGAAAAAGGAGATCTTAATGAGGCCGGCGGCGACTTTCCCGGGACGTACGCTGAAAGTGTGTGGTTTCAGCACAGCATTGAAGAGACGCGGCGATTATTAGAAGAAGCGGGATTTTCCCTGCTTCGCTCTGAAGATACAACTGATATCGTGGATCGAGGACTACGGGCCAAATTAAGAGAATTGGAGATGTCAAAAGATTATTACATAAGAAGCGGTTATGAGGAATATTTCTTAAAATCAGTGCGCTATTGCAACATCATGCTTAAAACCCACTATGACTATCTGAAATATGGAAGATTTTTGTGTATGAAAAATTAGAACATAACGATGACCAAATCATGATAAAAACTCGACGAATAGTGATAACAGGATTAGGGGTCATATCTTCAATCGGTATCGGTTGGAAGGAATTCTGGAATAGTCTTTTGAAGGGTACCTCAGGCATAAGTCCCGTGTCCTCATTCGACACTTCACTGTATCCCACACATTTCGGCGGCGAGGTCAAAATCTTCAAACCCGAGGAGTTTATCGCTAAAGAACGCTTAAACGTCATGAACCGCGCTACCCAGATGGCGCTGGCTGCTACAAAACTCGCATTAAAGGATGCTGCCCTGGCCCCCGAAGAGTTGGCAAACTACAACGTTGGGGTCTCTCACGGAACGACACTCGGTGCTGCGCAGACCATAGAAGAGGTAGATGTGCTCCTCATTGATAAGAAACCGATAGATAAGCGGGTCTTCTGTCAGATGCCGACACATGCGCCGCCCTCCGTGATAGCCACCGAATTTAAATGTGGCGGACCGAATTTCATGTTCTCTACAGCCTGCGCAGCAGGAAATTATGCGATCGCTTATGGCTTTGACCTCATCAGATTGAATAAGGCCGACATCGTGATTGCGGGAGCGTCAGATCCTTTTTCGCGGATTGAATACACAGGCTTTAATCAATTCTCCGCGGTCGCTCCTGAAAAATGCCAGCCCTTTGACAAGAACAGAAAAGGCATGATGCTGGCGGAAGGAGCTGGGATACTTGTCCTCGAACCTCTCGAGAGTGCCGCAAAGAGAAACGCGCCTATCTATGCCGAAATTCTGGGATATGGCCTGAGCTGCGACGCCTTCCATATGACGACTGCCACTGTTGAAGGAATTGCGGAGTGCATGCGAAAGGCAATGAGAGAGGCGGGCATCGCGGTCGGGGACGTCGACTATATAAGTGCCCATGGTACGGGAACAGTGGCAAACGACAGAGTTGAATGCGCAGCGATTAAAGAGGTCTTCGGACCTCGTTCTCAACAGGTACCAGTGAGCTCTATCAAATCCATGCTCGGCCATACAATGGGAGCGGCATCAGCAATCGAAGCAATCACCTGTGCCCTCGTTGTAAAGCATGACGTCATTCCACCGACCATAAACTTTGAGACTCCCGATCCCGAATGTGACATCGACTGCGTTCCGAACAAGGCACGGCACCACACCGCCCATATAGCCCTGAACAACTCTTATGCGTTTGGAGGGAATAACGCTTGTCTGGTAATAAAAAAACTTGTATAATAGGTCAGTTATAAAGTTCATTATAAGGTTTTGTTAAACATTTATCTGGTAACATTTTAAAATTACAGGGATTCAGGAGGATACGCTGATGGCTGACGTCGAAAGTGAGATCATCTCGATAATATCCGAGGTCTCAGGGGTAGATGTTGAAGAAATTTCGCTTGATTCCGA
Organism: Nitrospirota bacterium; assembly: GCA_963699545.1. GTDB lineage: Bacteria > Nitrospirota > Thermodesulfovibrionia > Thermodesulfovibrionales > UBA9159 > JAMCQB01. The sequence goes on from CAVOUE010000005.1 coordinate 326,697, forward strand.
CCTGGCGAGTGACCTGGAGATCGACTCGATCAAGGCCATCGAGATTGTCGTGGCGATCGAAAAAAAATTTAAGATTTCGATTCGTGATGAAGATATCCGCAACATCACCACGACAAGGCAAATAGTGGACCTAACAAGAACTTTGTTTCCCTAGGGAAGGTCTCATTGAATTCTCACAAGGAGAGCTTGCATGAGCACGGTGATACCCGTATACTGACCTCTGTACCGAAAGAGATTTTTTGACAACGTAGCTTAACAGAATAATCATTATGGTATGGGAAAAGATACCTACATAAAGCAGGAACTTCTCAATTTGACAAGATTCTGGCTGACCTTCGGTCTCATTGGAGGGGCCCTCGTCTTTGCCTTGCTCAGCGCCCTCGATTATTTGGTCACCCCGGAGAATTTCTTGAGATTCTTGCTTTATAGAATAACCTGTGTCTGCTTAATGATTGTTCTCCATTTCATCAATAGAAAAGTCTCGCGGGAACTCACCCAAAAGATATTAATTGCCTTAACCGTTATTCTCGTGTCATCGACAGTAGAGCTTATGATTCTCTTTTTTGGAGGTCATCAGTCAACGTACTATGCAGGCATTATCATCACGGTCGTTTTTTTACTTGGGATTCTCCCCCTTCATTTTAAAATGTCCTTTTTTTTGGTATCCATTGCTTATTCTATTTACCTTTTTCCGATCTTGCTCTTTGACCGTATTACGAATGTCGAATTATTTATTAGCAACAATGCATTCTTGCTGGCTATTGTTATGATCGCCCTTACATGGAGATTCCTTAGCCAGAGAAGCCTCATAAATGAACTTGGCCTCCAATACGAACTTGATAAAGATAAACGCGAACTCGAAAAGTATTCCACCAACCTCCAAGAATTAGTCAGTGAGCGGACAAAGGAACTGAACAAATCCGAGACCATGCTGAAGGCGCTCTTCGAAAATGCAAATGACGGGATCATGATCATGAACAGGGACGGTATAATACTCGACGTGAACCAGAAGGCATGCGACATCCACGGGTTCGACAGGGCCGCTCTCATCGGAACGAATATCAAGCTTCTCGAGACCCAGGAAAACCAGCATTCATACAGGGACCGTATGGAACGCATCGTGAACGGTGAGTCGCTGCTCTTCGAAACCCAGCACTACCGGAGGGACGGGACCAGGATCTCGCTCGAGATCAGTTCCAAGGCGGTAGAGGTCGAAGGCAACACGTATATCCAGTCATTCCACAGGGACATCACCGAAAAAAAGAGGCTCCATCAACAGCTTTTCCAGTCTCAGAAAATGGAATCCATCGGGGTCCTCGCAGGCGGCATCGCCCATGACTTCAACAATATCCTGTCCGCCATCCTCGGTCACGCTGAGCTGTTGCATGAATTCAGCACTCTTGACGCCCAGGGGAAAGAGAGGGTCAGGATCATAGAGAATTCGGCGCGCAAGGCCGGCCAGATGATATCGAAGCTCCTCAGTTTTGCCCGCAAGGGAACCTTCGAAAGCGTGCCCATAGATCTCAATGACATCGTAAAGGATACCGCCGAGCTTCTGGAGCGTATGATGACAAAGAGAAACGTTGCGATCAGAATGGACATCAGCGGCACCCTGCCTCCTGTTGAAGGTGATGCAAACCAGTTGGAGCAGGTCGTCATGAATATCATCGTGAATGCAGGGGATGTAATGCCGAACGGTGGCGTTATCACCGTTGCGACCTCCTCAGTGGACCTTCAGAGGGATGCCCGCCAGGTTCATCCCCTCCTGGAGCCGGGGAAATATGTGGTCATCAAGATCACGGACACGGGCCCCGGCATCCCTGAGGAAATACGGGACAAGATCTTCGACCCGTTCTTCACGACCAAGGGTCCGGGAAAAGGCACCGGCCTTGGGCTCGCCATGGTGTACGGCATCGTGAAAGAGCATCGGGGAGTGATCAACGTGAGGACAAAGCTGGGAAGAGGCACCACGTTCGAGATCTATCTGCCGGCGTCCGGCAAGCTCATCCCGCGTCTGGAACGTCCTCTTGTCTCTTCCGTGGCGGGACGCGAAAAGATACTGGTGGTGGATGACGAAGAAGACATTGTCAGTTTCATAAAGGATGTCCTGGAATCGCAGGGATATAAGGTGCTGGCCACGACAAATCCGGTGTATGCGCTGGATATCTTCAAGGAAATAAACGATACCATAGACTTGGTCATCTCCGACATAATCATGCCCCTGGTGAACGGAAGAGAGCTCATCGGGCATTTTAAATTGATCAAGCCTGCCGTCAGAATATTGGCGATCTCGGGCTACGAAGCGGGAACCATCGGTAAGAACGACCGGGACATCAACGGATTTATCAGAAAACCCTTCGAGGGCACTTACCTCCTCACTGTGGTGAGAAGGGTGCTCGATACAGCGGGTGCTTCTTCCTCACCACGGCGCATGCCTCTCTAAACGGGGGGACCCAGGGAGTTTAGAGTTTTCTCCTGTCGACAACGCGCTTCGCCTTCCCCTCAAACCGGTCGAGGGTCTTCTTCTCGACCAGTTTCACGTCAACGGCAATGCCGAGTTCCGAAGAGAGCCTCCTCCTGATGAGGCCAACCAGTTCGCTCTGTTTCTTCATCTCGTCAAAGAATATGGACTCCGACACCTCAACAAGCACCGTCACATCGTCAAGGGCTCCCCTCCTGTCCACGATGATCTGGTAGTGGGGCTCCGTTCCTTCGATATCGCAGAGCACGGTCTCGATCTGGGAGGGGAAGACATTCACTCCCCGTATGATGAGCATGTCATCAGTCCTCCCCATCACCCTGGACATCCTCATGAACTTCCTGCCGCAGGCACATGGGTCGGGCATCAGCCTCGTGAGATCCCTCGTCCTGAACCGTATAACAGGGAACGCCTCTTTTGTGAGCGTCGTGATGACCAATTCACCGATTTCCCCCGGGGCCACAGGTTCCAGGGTGTTGCGGATCAACCACCTCCACAAGGAAGTGGTCTTCGTTGATGTGAAGTCCGTTACGCTCAAGGCATTCGCCTGCCACGCCCGGACCCATGACCTCGCTCAGGCCATAGTTGTCCGTTGCCATGATCTTCAGTCTTGCCTGTATCTCCTGCCGCATCCCCTCGGACCATGGCTCTGCTCCGAAAAGTCCGTACTTCAGGGAAAGCGAATTCACATTGATCCCCATGTCCTGTATGGTATCGGCGATCAGGAGGGCGTAACTGGGGGTGCAGATCAGGGCCGTGGTCTTGAAGTCCTGCATGATCTTCACCTGCCGCCTCGTGTTGCCGCTGGAAATGGGGATGACCGATGCACCGACTCTCTCTGCGCCGTAATGCAGGCCGAACCCGCCGGTGAAAAGACCGTACACCGAAGGCTATCTGGACCACATCGTCCTTTGTGATCCCTCCGGCAGTGAGGACCCTCGCCACAAGGTTCGACCATGTCTTTATATCGTTTTTCGTATATCCGACCACCGTCGACATCCCGGTGGTGCCGGAGGAGGCATGGATCCGTACCACTTCCCTTAAGGGTACTGCAAACAAACCGTAGGGATAGTTGTCCCTCAGGTCGTCCTTCTGTGGTGAACGGAAGATTCCTGAGGTCGCTTGAGCGATGTGAAGTCATCGGGGTCTATCTCCAGCTCGTCAAACTTCTTCCTGTAGAAGGGAACGTTCAGATACACCCGGTGCAATGTGGATTGGAGCCTTTCCAGCTGGAGCTGTTCGAGTTCTTCCCGTCCTATGGTCTCATATTCAGGTTCCCAATACATGATAGCCTCCGTTCACAAAAAATTTCAGGGCAACTTTATAGCTTCGTTTCCGCATCAAGATCTCTGCCGAGATATGCCCTCTGCACATCCCTGTTCGCGAGTAAATCCTCCGCCGGTCCCTCAAGAATGACCCTGCCGGTCTCGAGCACATATCCGCGGTCTGCAATGCCGAGTGCGGCTTTGGCGTTCTGCTCGACGAGCAAGACCGTGTTGCCCTCGTCCCTGAGCCTTGTAATGATGGCAAAGATATCTTTGACAATCAGCGGCGCGAGCCCCATCGAAGGCTCGTCCATCATGATCAGCTTTGGCCGCGCCATGAGCGCTCGTGCGATAGCAAGCATCTGCTGTTCGCCGCCCGAGAGGGTGCCGGCGTACTGGCGTTCCCGCTCCTTCAATATCGGGAAGAGACCATAGATACGCTCTAAGTCCTGCTGCACTTCCGCTTGCCTTTTCCTCCGGTACTGTACATACGCCCCGAGACCGAGATTCTCCCGCACGGTCATCGGCGCAAACACCTGCCTGCCTTCCGGCACGAGCGAACATCCGAGCATCACGATCTTTTCCGGCGGATACCTCTTAATCTCCAGCTTGTCAAAGAGTATCTCACCATCGCGAGCACGCAGCAGCCCTGAGATGGTCTTCAGAAGGGTCGTCTTCCCGGCACCGTTGGCACCGATGATCGTGACAATCTCGGCGGTACTTACGTGCATCGTCACCTTTCGCAGGACTTTAAGCCTGCCGTAGCCCGCCTCCAGGTTCTTAATTCTCAGCATCTTCCTCCCCGAGATACACTCTGACTACTTCAGGGTTCTTCTGGATGGCGAGAGGTCTGTCGTCGGCAATCTTCTGGCCGTAGCTCAGCACGATGATCTCATCCGAGATGTTCATGACGAGCGACATGTCGTGCTCGACGAGAAGAACGGTAATTCCCATGCCGCGGATCCTGCTTATCAGTCTTCCCATTTCAGTGGTCTCGCGCATGTTCAGTCCGGCAGCAGGCTCATCCAGAAGCAAGAGCTTCGGCTCGCAGGCCAGGGCCCTCCCGAGTTCAACTATCCGCTGCTGACCATAGGCAATGCTTGTTGCCTCTATATGGGCAAAGCTGGCAATACCAAGAAACTGCATGATTTCAAGACTCTTCTTCCTTATTCTCTGTTCCTCCTTCCACGTGAAGGGGAGATTCAGCATCCCTGCAACGAACCCGGCTTTGCTGTGAACGTGACGGCCAACCATGATGTTTTCAAGGACCGTCATCTTCGGGAAAAGCCTGATGTGCTGAAAGGTCCGAGCCATCCCTCTGGCTGCAATCTGATGGGGCTTGAGCCCTTGCACAGGGATACCGCTGAAGACAACCGATCCACTGTCAGGCTGCATGAGACCAGAGACAAGGTTGAAAAGCGTCGTTTTCCCTGCGCCATTCGGACCAATCAGCGCCTTGACTGTTCCCTCGGCAACGTCGAACGACACGTCGCTCACGGCCTGGAGGCCACCAAAACGTTTGCTGAGGCCCTGCACGGAAAGGACCGTCACAAAACCTCCTCTTCGCTATCATTTGGGCTGAAGAATCCGCCTGATATCCCCGAGGATATGCCGTCTGAGCAGTCCACCGGGTGCAAAGAGCATAATGAGGATAAGGATCCCTCCGAAGACCGCGTCGTCGAAGGAACCGAAGTAGCCGCGCAGCGAGAGGTAGTTGAGAACAAGGCTCATGACAAGGGCCCCCCAGAGGTTCGCCATACCGCCGACCGCAACAATCGCAACGTAGCGCACCGATTTCATGACAGAGGCTTCGGAAGGACCAATACCTCCGTTATAATGTGTTAAAAGCACGCCCGCAAGCGCGGCGAACGCCGCGCTCAGCACAAAGGTCTTTAGCTTATACCGTGCCGTCGGGATTCCCACGGCATCAGCCGCATCCTCTGCACCATGAATTGATGCGAGGGCCCTTCCCACGCGCGAGCGGATCAGATTGAGCAGAAGGGCAACGCCCGCGGTCACGAGCCCCCATGCGATGTAGTAATTCATCACCCGGGATGAGGAACTGCCCGTGATTTCGACACCGGACAGCAGCCTGAAGGCGGGGACGTCGGAGATCCCGTCAGCTGCACCGAAGAGTTCAGAGGCGAGGACAATCCGGTAGACGATAATGCCGAAGCCGAGGGTGGCCATCGCAAGATAATGACCCTTTAACTTGAGCACGGGGCCACCAATGATATAGGCGATTATGATGGTTACGCAAAGCGCGACGATGCAAGAAGCCCAGGGGTTGACGGTGAGAAGGTCTCCCCCGTAGAGGTTGGGCCTTGTCGCGAGAACACCGCTCTTCGCCAGGATCATAACAATGCTTTTACTCCTGTAGAGGGAAAAGTCATGTGTCGTCAAAAAAGCAGAGAGATAGCCACCTATGGCGAAGAACCCTGCGTGACCCAGTGAAATCTGGCCTGCATAGCCAATGAGCATGCAGAGGCCTATGATGAGCAGGGAATAGTAAGCCGTCATCGTAAGTTGCGTCAGATGGTAGCCACTGTCAGTGAACTGCGTCAGAAGTTGGATCGCGACGATAAGCGAGGAAAAGCCGAGGAGATGAAGGTGTTTCTCCTTCATCAGAATTCCTTCAGTCCGGCCGTCTCGGCACTGCCGAAGATGCCGCTCGGCTTTACGAAAAGGATCACGAGAAGTATGGAAATGGAGATGACGTCCTTATAAGCAGCGGGCAACACCCAGATGCTGAAAGATTCAAGGATCCCGAGGATCATACCTGCCGCTACGGCCGCCGTGCTATTGCCGAGGCCACCGAGAATGGCAACCGTGAAGCCCTTGATTGCCAGAGGCGTGCCGCTGTCGTATTGCACATAGGTTATCGGGGAAACGACGCAGCCGCCCAGCGCGCCGATAGCTGCGCTCAGTATGAACGACAGGGTCACCATGTTCTTTGCGTTGACCCCGCACAGCCTCGCCGCATCCCGATTCGCTGCGCACGCACGCATCTGCCTGCCAAGGAGCGTATGATTGAAGAAGACCGCAAGAAATGTAACAGTGATGGCGCTGATTCCAACGACCCAGAGGACTTGAGGCGAAACATACACACCACCCAGGTTGAGAGAGCTCACTGAGGTGCCTGTAAAATAGGGCAAGGCCCTCACACTCGTACCCCAGATGTGAAGAGCACCCTCCCGGATGAGGATCGAGATACCGATGGTGATGATGATCAGACGCAACACCGACGGCCCGCGAAGCCATCGAATAAAAACCATCTCGATGAGCGCTCCGATGGTCATCGTAATGAGCACCGCCGACAGGATAGCCGCAGGAAGTGGCATGAGATGATGGAGCGTTACAGCAATCATACCGCCGAGCATAACGAACTCGCCCTGGGCGAAATTGATGATGCCCGTCGCGTTGTAAATGATGTTAAACCCTATCGCCACGATCGCATAGATCGTACCGTAGGTTATGCCCGCGACGATATACTGGGAAAAAAGTTCGATGCTCATACCCTTCTCTCAAAGAATCGGGAGTATCCGCGCAGAGCGGATACTCCCGATCAATAATACCTTGGAATTCGTTTACTTGCCGAGAACGGCGAACTTGCCGTTCTTTACCGTGAGCATCTCAAAGGAGCTCATGTCAAGGCCGTTGTGGTCTTCGGGAGAGAAGTTGAAGATGCCGGCGGTCCCGACAACGCCCTTCAGCCCCTCGATGGCCGTTCTGACCGCCTCCTTGTCTGTGCTGTTGGCCTTCTCGATAGCCTTGGTGAGGATCAGCATGGCGTCATAAGCGTGGCCGCCGAAGGTGCTGCATTCTTCCCCACGGTTTTTAAGTTCATACTCTTTCTTGTACTTCATCAGGACAGCCTTCTGTTTGTTGTCTTTCGGAAGCGTCTCGGCAATGAGGAGCCTGCCCGCCGGGAAGATGACGCCTTCAGCGGCTGGTAATGCGGCTTCGACGTATTTGATGTTGCCGAATCCGTGGCTCTGGAATATCTGGCCATTGAAGCCGATTTGGCGGGCGTTCTTTATTACTATGGACTGGGCCGGTTCGATCGACCAGTTGATGATCGCTTCGGCGCCGGACGCCTTCACCTTCGTCACCTCGGCCGTCAGATCGGTGGCGGCCTTGTCATACACCTCATTGGCCACTATCCGGATGCCGTGCTCAGCAGCAAGTTTCTCGATCTGCTCCTTCCCTGCCTTTCCGAAGCCGGTGTTGCTCGAAAGCACGCCCGTTTTGGAAAGCTTCATCTTCTTCATCTGCTCAAATATCTTTATGACCGCATAGCTGTCTTTCTGAGGAGTCTTGAATACATACTTGGCTACGGGATTTACAATCGTCTCTGCCGCGGCGCAGGAAAGCAGGATGGTTTTACCTTCTTCGGCAACGTTCTTGATCTTCATCGTCTCCCCGCTTGTCGAGGGGCCGATAATTGCGAGCACCTTGTGCTCCTCGATCAGCTGCTTTGCGAAAGAGAACGCCTTCTCAGGGCTGGCCCCAGAATCCTTGACAATCAGCTCGATCTTCTTGCCCTTGATGCCGCCATTCTTGTTGATATCATCGACCATCATCACGAGCGTTTTCTCCTCGGGCGCACCAAGGAACGAGGCAGGCCCGGTCACCGCAAGAATCGCACCGACCTTAATCGTGTCAGCCGCGAACGCGGGAGCAACCGCGAACGCAACAAGGACTACTGCTGCAACATACTTCCATGCCTTCATCATATTACCTCCTTTTTGTGACAGGTTTTGTGATAGCTTATAGTGCATGAACCTCCTCCCCTCTCAGCATCCTGACGCCGGCCTTCTGGAGCACGGTGATGGCCTTTTCGATGTCGTCAAAACGGAAAATAATGATCGCATTTTCACCGCTTTTCTGGACAAAGGCATACATGTACTCGACATTGATCCTTTCGCCCTTTAGCGCGTTCAGCATCCCGGCAAGCCCGCCCGGTCGGTCAGAAACCTCGATGGCGACCACTTCGGTCTTCCCCACCGTGAACGCATTCTCCTTCAGTACCGCCTTTGCCTTTTCCGTATTATTCACGATCAGTCTCAGTATCCCGAAATCGGCGGTATCGGCAAGAGAGAGAGCCCTGATGTTGATCCCCGCCTTCGCCAGGACTTCCGTCACCTCAGCAAGCCTCCCTGACTTGTTCTCAAGAAATATCGATATCTGCTCAACCTTCATCATGACCTCCTGTTAACTCCTCTCTGTCCCCCCCCTAGCTAAAGGAGGGATGAAGGGGGTTAGAGTTTCCTCTTATCGATAACGCGCTTTGCCTTTCCTTCGCTTCTTTCGATGGTCTTGGGCTCAACGAGCTTCACTCTCGCGCTTATGCCAAGAATGGAGCTGATCTCCCTTCTTATCCTATCAGCAAGCGTTTGCATTTTCTTGACCTCATCGGAAAATATCTTCTCCTCCACCTCAACGAGGATCTCGAGCTCGTCCAGTTCCCCTGCCTTTCTGTCAACAATGAGCTGATAATGGGGTTGCGTCCCTTCAATGCTGAGGAGCACATGTTCTATCTGGGACGGGAAGACATTGATCCCCCTTACGACGATCATGTCATCGGTCCTTCCCCTGATCTTGCTTATCCTCGGGGTGGTTCTGCCGCAGCGGCACTTCTCATAGGTGATGCTCACATTATCCCTCGTGCGGTACCGTATGAGAGGGATTCCCTTCTTAGTGAGGGTGGTGATCACGAGTTCTCCGACCTCCCCTTCACCCAGGGCCTTCCCCGTTTCAGGGTGAATCACCTCAGGGTAGAACACATCCCACCATATATGCAGGCCCGCCTTGTGTGTACACTCCTGGGCCACTCCCGGTCCGATGATCTCGGAAAGACCGTACACATCGGTCGCGATCATGTTCCAAGTGGCCTCGATCTCCTTCCTCATCGATTCGCTCCAGGGTTCGGCGCCGAAGATCCCGATCTCCCAGCTGCTCTCCCGGGGGTCGAGCCCCATCTCCCGCGCTTCATCAGCCATATAGAGGGCGTAGCTCGGCGTACAGGCAAGTATCCTCGGTTTGAAATCCGTCATGAGCTTCAGCTGGCGTTTTGTCTGGCCGGAGGATGCCGGGATGATCGTCAGTCCCGCCTCAAGGGCGCCGTAATGAAACCCGAGCCCCCCGGTGAAAAGTCCATAGCCATATCCGATCTGGATCTTGTCCCGCGGTTCAGCGCCTGCGCAGCAGATGGCCCTCGCCATCACCTCTGACCATAGTTTTATATCCTCCCTTGTATATCCCACCACCGTAGGGTTTCCCGTGGTGCCGCTGGAAACATGTATCTCCTTGATCTTGTCCACAGGCACGGAAAAGAGGCCGAAGGGATAGCTGTCCCGCATATCATCCTTTACGGTGAAAGGCAATTTCTGGATATCCGCTATGCCCCTGATGTCCCGCGGTCTCACTCCGAGGGCGTCAAACTTGGTCTTGTACGGGGGGCAGTTCTTACAGACATAGGAAACGATCCTGCGCAGTCTCTCTGACTGGACATCCTTCATCTCCCTCCGTCTCATGCATTCCATCTTTTCATTCCATATCATGACTGCAAACTCACCTCCTCAATTGGATCGCGACTGCTCTGTTCTCTTTTCCTGAAGCGCGCTCACTGTCTCTCTTCCCCTGAGAAACGCCTCAGTATTGACCTTGCGGACTTTTTCAGCCATCCGTTCACTGATCACCTGCAGGAATACCTTCTCATCCAAAGGCAGGAACGCCGACAACGCACCGACGAGGACCATGTTGACCGCCCTTGTCTCCCCCATAGCCCTGGCGATCTCAAAGCCATCGACAGGAAAGACTGCGAGGTCCCGCTGTCGAAGCTGGTCAAGTATATCTTGTGGGTATTTTTCGATCCCCGTTGCAACAGGCGCGGGCAGGATCTGCTGCGTATTCACAATTACTCTGGTGTTCTTGTTCATGTAAGGGAGATACCTCAACGCTTCCAGCATCTCGAAGGATACGACGATGTCGGCACTCCCCGGCTCGATGAGCGGCGAGTATACCCTGTTGCCGAAGCGGATGTGAGATACGACGGAACCCCCCCGCTGCGCCATGCCGTGGACCTCGCTCTGCTTTACGTCAAAGCCGGCCTTCATGCAAGCCGCTGATAGGACTTCGCTCGCCAGCAGGATGCCCTGTCCCCCGACACCGCAGAGAAGGATGTTCACCGTCTTATCCATCGTCCTCCCCTGCAACGACAATGGCCGTGAACTTGCAGAGCGGAGCGCATTGACCGCAGCCGTCGCACAACGCCGCATTGATCCTTGAATACCCCTTCTGGCTCACCTTGTACCCGAGCTGTTTCGCCTCCGCAGCGGTGAGCGGCACCCACTCAATTGCCGGACACCCGAGCTTGAGGCACGTCTGGCATCCGGTGCATTTCTCCGGTACAACGACATAGAGCTTCCTGCCCTTTCTCTTCTTCATTTCGGGCAGAAGGACGCACGGAGCTCTTGCGATAATGACCGAGGGTTCGGGACGTCCGATCTCCTGCTTCACGATCTTCTGTGTCGCCTCGATATCGTTCGGGTTGACGGTGCGGACATGTCGTACGCCGATGGCCCTGCAGAGCGCCTCGATGTCCACCGGTGTTACGGTATCACCCCTGATCGTCATGCCCGAGGAGGGATGGGGCTGATGGCCGGTCATGCCGGTCGTCCTGTTGTCAAGAATGACCACGGTCGTAAAACCCCGGTTATGGACAATGTCAATGAGGCCTGTTATCCCTGAATGGAAGAAGGTAGAGTCGCCGATGACGGCGACGATCTTGCCGAGGCTGTCCTCACCGAGAGCCTTCTCCATGCCGAAAGCATTGCCGATGCCCGCGCCCATGCAGACACAGGAGTCCATTGCCGAAAGGGGCCTGAGCGCAGCAAGGGTATAACAGCCTATGTCGCCGGCGACAAAGACCTTGAGCTTTGAGATCGCATAGAATATACCCCTGTGCGGGCAGCCCGGGCAGAGGTTGGGCGGCCTAAGCGGGATCGGCGCAGCCCCGAACAGGTCCTGTCTCGACTCGCCGGTGATCGCCTTTCTCACTATATGCGGGTTCAACTCCCCGATGGAAGGGACCAGTTCCTTGCCTCTGCATGCAATGCCCATAGCCTTGACATGCGTCTCGATAAAGGGATCAAGCTCCTCGACAATAAAGAGCTCCCCGACCTTTGAGGCAAATTCCCTGATAATCCTGTCAGGAAAGGGGTATGCCATGCCGAGCTTCAGTACGGACGCTTCAGGAAATGCTTCTTTGACATAAAGAGAGGAGACGCCGGCAGTGATGAAGCCCTTCCTGTTGTTTCGCCATTCGATGGTATTCCCCGGGAATGTCTCTGCGAATTCCTTCAGCCTTGCCATCCGTTTTTCGAGCTCGACCCTCCGTTTCCGGGCATGCGCAGGGAGCATCACGAACTTCTCAGGCATCTTTTCAATGCCAAGGGTTGCTGAAGAGCGTTCCCTTTCGCCGAGGGTCACCACGCCCTTCACATGGGCAACCCTTGTAGTGGTGCGCAAGAGCACCGGGGTATCGAATTCCTCACTTATCCTGTAGGCTGCCTTCAGAAATTCCTTTGCTTCCGAAGCATCTGCAGGCTCAAGCATCGGGACCTTTGCCGCGTATGCGTAGTTCCTGTTGTCCTGTTCGTTCTGCGAGCTGTGCATCTCGGGGTCGTCCGCTGTCACAATAACAAGCCCGCCTTTGACGCCGGTGTATGCAGCAGTAAAGAGCGGGTCAGCAGCAACGTTCAGGCCGACATGCTTCATGGTCGCCAGCGCTCGGGCCCCGGCAAAGCAGGCACCCAGCGCAACTTCCACAGCGACCTTTTCATTCGGCGCCCACTCCGTGTATATCCCTTCATAGGCGGACAGGCTCTCCAGTATTTCTGTAGAGGGGGTTCCGGGATATGCAGAAGCGACCTTTACTCCCGCCTCGTAGGCTCCGCGGGCGATAGCCTCATTCCCCGAGAGCAGCATTCTTTCCTCTGTGGCGACTCTTGATTTCATTTTTCCCATAAGAAATACAGTTTTTTAGGTTATCACACCATTGTCTTATTTTCAACAGCCACGTGCCAGAAGCTTTCCTGTGCTACTTCGCTTCCGCCTTGCTGAATTGACTTCAGCATCCAGAGGAGGCAACATCTGTGGGACCTTTCCGTCTCGGTGAGGCCGCAGTGGCGGAGGAATACGTTCAGGGTGAGAACAGCACGGTCTTACCCCGCTGCGATCAGACAGAATTCAGGAGGCCGAGGGCATTCTCCCGCAGGATGAGTTTTTCCCTTTCCGGGCCGAGGTCAAGTCCTTTAAGGAGCGCCAGGGTACCACCCTGGTCGGTCCATGGTGAATCCGTGCCAAAGAGCACATGGTCCGGCGGATGGTTCAGGATGATCTTCCGTGCGACCTCTTTCCCAAGGTATTCGAGGGAAAAGGATATCTCCATATATATCTTCTTCCCTGCGATGTGCTTCTCCACCTCATCCCAGTCGTCCCAGGCGCCGAGATGCGTCGTTACGAGCTTGATGTCAGGAAACCGCCGGAGAACCCGCATGATCCTTACCGGGTCTGCCTTCCGGACCTTCTCAAAGGCAAAGTCAAAGCCGGTGTGCACCACCATGATAAGGTTCTCTCTGCATATCCTTTCGTAGACAGGGAAGAGCCGTTCGTCGTCGACATTGAAGTCCTGGTAATAGGGATGGAACTTTATCCCCTTGAACCCCTCCCCCTTGATATGCGATACTTGTTCCGCTGCCTCAGGGTCGAGAGGGTGGAGGGAGGGAAGCGGTATGATCCGGTCTGTACCGATCGTCCGTGACCACCTGAGTATCGTATCGAACTGGGAAGGCTTTGTGGCTATTGAGCAGACGATGCTTTTCTCGATGCCGTTCTTGTCCATCGACCGGAGAAGAGAAGAGACCCTGCCGTCAAGGCTTGCCTGAATGCCCCCTTCTTCCGCCAGCATCTTCATCGCTCTTTCTGCCAGTTCATCAGGAAAGGCATGGGCATGGAAATCCACAATTCCTGTCATATCAGGTGACATATTATAAAGGAATCATTCACGCGGAGTAAAAGGGTCGTCCCCGGAAGCAGCTCATTTGATCACCGGCAGGGCAAGAAAGACGAGTCATTATCATTACTTATCAACGTATTAGCATATTTTATTTGAACTGCCCCTCACAGAAAGCTTATTATGTCGCTGATCGCTGAATTTCCAGACAAAACAGGCTCTTACACGACAACTACGGAGGTATGTTTTCAGCGGCATCTATAGGGGCTAAACCGGGATTTCAGGACTTATAGAGATAACGTCCGATCAACAAATCTGAAAAGGGAGGTAGTAATTATGAGAAAGCATTTGGTCAGAGTTCTTTTGCCGCTGGCAGCCAGCATCCTGTTCGCCTCTGTAGTCCATGCGGAAACCAAGTTCGACTACGGCGCAGACTTCAGGCTCAGGCAGGAGATCTGGGACGACGTGGTGACCCTCGGTGCAACCACATCAGGAAGCGGTGCTGACAGGAACTTCCTTCGCCTCAGGACACGACTTTGGGGGAAGGCAGACTTCAGTAATGATCTTGGCTCCTATTTGAGACTCACGAATGAAATGAAATGGTACGGATTTGGGCCATATAAGGCCTTCAAGACCAATCCCAACAACGATGACTTTGATCCCGATGAGCTCATCGTCGACAACTTTTATTTTGACGTGAAGAATCTCTTCGGCGCTGTTGACATCAGGATCGGGCGGCAGGACTTCATCGGTTCCTATGGCGAGGGGTTCCTGATCATGGACGGCACACCAGGCGACGGCTCAAGGTCGTTCTACTTTAACGCCGCAAAGGTGAATGTGAAGGTGAGCCAGAACTTCAATTTCGATCTGACCTATATCACCGACCCGAGCACGGATATCTACATGCCTTCGATTCACCCGTCGGTCACAGGCGGGTCGTATGTCGACAACAAGAAGCTGCTCAACGCTTCCAACGAACAGGCCTTTGTCCTCTATGGGAGGGGAAAGATCGACAACCTCGTCGTCGAACCGTACTATATTTACAAAACGGAAAAGGCCTTTGCTGCAAATCCGAAGCTCAAATTGAATACCGTCGGTGCCAGAGCGGTCTACTCCTTTGATTCATGGAAAGTGGGCGGTGAATTTGCCCACCAGTTCGGAGAATACTCGGGCGGCGTGGACAGGACCGGCAACGGCGGATATATCTTTGTGGGCCGGAAATATGAACAGACAACGTGGAAGCCTGAGTTCGACCTGAGATTTGTGTACCTCTCCGGCGATGACGCGGGCACCAGCAAGAACGAAACATGGAACCCGCTCTTTTCTAGGAACCCATACTGGAATGAGCTCATCATTTATACCCTCATACCGGAAACAGGCAAGTTCGGCGGCGCCATCCCCGGCTACTGGACGAATATGGAGATACTCAAGGCAACTGCCAAGCTGAACTTCACGCCGGCCACGAACCTTGCCCTGGCGCTGCAGTACCTCTGGGCTCCGGAGAAGACGGTCGGCCTTGCCCCGGCGGCCATGTTCTCGAACGACGGCACTGACCGTGGCTTTCTCCCCACGGCAATCTTGAGCCACAAGTTCACAAAGAACCTCGATGGTATGGTGCAGCTTGAATACTTTATGCCGGGAAATTTCTATGCTGACAGCGCTCACAACGCTCTCTTCTTCAGGTGGCAGCTCAACTACAAGCTCTAAGATCTCATTCTTAAAGAAGTGTAATAAAAACCCCTGCCGAACCGGCGGGGGTTTTTATTTATGGTAAGATAGAATCAAAACTTGAGGAGGATATTCATGAAGCTACTCAGCGTCGTGACAGCCGCCTTTGCCGTATCGGTCCTTCTTTCGTCTTCTTCCCTCTTTGCAAAAGATGCTCCCGTGGAACAATCAGGCGAGCAGTTATTTAAGGAGCATTGCTCCGCGTGCCATCCGAACGGCGGGAATATCCTGAGTCCGCAAAAAACCCTGTCCAGGAAAGACCGCGAAGCGAACAACATTAAAACATCCGACGATATCATAAGGAAGATGAGGAACCCGGGGCCCTCCCCCACCCATCCCCAGGAGTGGGCAGGCATGAAGATATTTGACCAGAAGACAGTATCAGATGGGGATGCCCGGAAGATCGCCGACTACATTCTTAAGACTTTTCAGTAAGATGGTCCTCTGAAGAAAGCGCAGAGACTACCACCTGATCAGCGCGGAGGCCCAGGTGAGACCGCCGCCGAAGGCCTCCAGAAGCAGGTAATCGCCATTCCTGACCTTCCCGCCCTTCACCGCCTCATCGAGGGCAATGGGAATAGAAGCCGCTGACGTATTCCCGTATCTGTCGAGGTTGATCATCACTTTTTCCATGGGGAGACCCAGCCTCCTGGCCGTGGCCTGTATTATCCGGAGATTGGCCTGGTGGGGTATGAGGAGGGCGATGTCCGAGGCCTTCAGTTTGTTCTCCTTCAGGCTTTCCACCACAAGACTCTCCAGAGTCCTCACCGCCACCTTGAAGGTCTCGTTCCCCTTCATCTTGATAAAGTGAAGCCTTTTCTTCACTGTCTCCTTCGAAGCGGGATTCCTGGACCCGCCGCCGGGTGTGTGAAGCAGCTCCCACAAACTTCCGTCAGAATGGATCTTTGTCGAGACGATGCCACGGTCTTCTTCCGTTGCCTCAAGCACAACAGCACCTGCGCCGTCCCCGAACAGAACACAGGTAGTCCTCTCTTCCCAGTCAGTGAACTTCGTGAGCACCTCGGCCCCCACTACAAGGATCCTCCGGTATGTCCCGCTCAGTATATAGGCATTGGCAACGGAAAGACCGAAGATGAAACCTGAGCATGCAGCATTCACGTCAAAGGCGGCCGCCTTTTTCGCCTCCAGTTTATCCTGAAGGATACAGGCAGTTGCAGGCAACGGCATATCCCCCGAAACCGAGGCAACAATGATGAGCTCTATATCCTTCGCCTTGAGGCCGGCGCTCTTCAGAGCCGCTCTTGATGCTCCAAACGCGAGATCTGACGCGGCCTGTTTTTCGGTAGAGATCCTCCGTTCCTTGATCCCTGTCCTCTCGATAATCCAATCGTCCGACGTGTCCACCATCTTTTCGAGGTCATGATTGCTGAGGATGGTCTCCGGCACGTATGAACCTGTTCCGATTATCCTAGCCCTGAGCACTCTTCCCTCCGCTCTTTATTCCCTCCCTGATGATCTCATGCACCTTCTTTCTCGAGAACTCCGCGGCAGCCTTTATCGCATTCCTGATGGCCTTCGCGGAAGACCTCCCGTGACTGATAATACAGGTTCCATTGATCCCGAGCAACGGCGCGCCCCCGTATTCGGCATAATCTGTCTTCCTCCTGAAATTCCTGAGGGCAGGTTTCATCAGGAGATACCCTATACGACCGGTCGTTATGTCTGCGATCTCCCTCTTCAGCATCTTCAGGATCACCTCGGCAAGACCCTCGCTTGTCTTAAGCACGATATTTCCGATGAAACCATCGCAAACCACCACATCGGCGTGCCCCGTGAAGATATCCTTGCCTTCGATGTTCCCTATGAACCGTATCCCGCCATCTCTGAGCAGCTTGAACGCCTCTTTCGTGAGCACGTTGCCCTTGGTATCCTCTTCCCCGATGCTCAGGAGCGCGATCTTCGGCTGAGGATTGTTCAGCATGGTCTTGCAGTATGCATCACCCATGAGTGCGAACTGGAGGAGGTTCTCGGGACTGCAGTCCACATTGGCGCCTGCATCGATCAGCACAAAGGGGCCTTTGATGGTGGGCATCATGGTAGCAATAGCGGGTCGGTGGACGCCCTCGGAAGTGCCGAGCATGAAAAGGGCCATCGCCATAGCAACCCCTGAATGGCCTGCGCTCACCACGGCGTCGGCCTCACGGTTCTTTACCAGCTCGATCGCCCTTTTGATGGAAGAATCCTTCTTTTTTCTTATGGCGGCGACGGCAGGTTCATCCATCCCCACAACCTGCGACGCATGCCGGATATAAAGCCTGGTCGGCGGGTACCTCTTACCGGAAAGTTCCCTCTTTATCGAAGGTTCATCGCCCACAAGGGCGATTTCGATATCTTCACTTTCATTGACCGTCTCAACTGCGCCCTCGACAGTAACCGCAGGGGCAAAGTCACCCCCCATCGCATCAAGAGCAATTCTCATCCCTTCTCGACTATTTCAAGAACCTTGCGTCCGTCATAAGAGCCGCAACTCAAACAGACCCTGTGGGACTCCTTCGTCTCTTTGCACTGAGGGCATACACTGAGATTCGGCATCTGGCCCTTCCAGTTCGCCCTTCTCTTGTCTCTCCTTGTCCTCGTATGTCTGTGCGTTGGATTTGCCACGTCTTACTCCTTTCTCTCCAGAAGTTTTTTCAATACTTCAAGCCTTGGATCCGGTTCCCTGTGCTCACAATTGCATGCCTTCGCGTTCAGATCGGCACCGCATTTCGGGCATATGCCCTTGCATGCATCGCTGCAGAGGGGTTTCATCGGCACATTCAAGAGTATCTGCTCCATAACAAGATCATCCACGTCAAGTTCATCCCCCTGATAGAACCCCAGGTCAAGCTCGTCATCCTTGATCTCATGCCTTTCATCACCCTTGAGTTCCTCAGCCGGATGGTAGACCACATTGACCATGACATCCATATCCTGAGGGAAACTCTTCAGGCATCTGCTGCACTGAAGCTCAACCCTGGTCTTTACCTCCCCTTTCGCAAGCACTTCCGCGCCGAACTTGTCGACCCTGAGGGCTGCCCTGACAGGGGAGAGAAGGGACAATGACTCAGACCGGACGGTCTCTTCAAATTCCAGGTCAAGTCCCTCCTCGGTGATGTCAGATACCAGTATCTTCATTTTAAGAGACCATATTAAGCTGGGTATTATAACAAAATCCATCGCAGTCTTGTCAATCGATGAAGGAGCGAAAGCCGCGAAGGGCAAATATTTTTTTTGTGTTTCCACGGGAAACGGGGCAAGTCGGGAAAAGGGTTCGGCTGCCGCAAGAACAGACAATAAGGTTTCCTGATAGCTGCATAATATTTCCTTGACATGCCCCATATGTTCTGATACCATTTGCCATATGGGAGGAGAGGGGGTTTTTCTTTCGGTACACAACGTTTTCCCGGCATAATAACAAGATCCCCTCTTATGGTTTAAAAATCTTATTTAATGGAGGTGAGTCACCTATGAGTAAGATCAAGGATGACACAGACAGTATCTGGACCAGTCTGGCGAAAAAGGGGGTAACCAGAAGGGACTTCGTCAAGTTCTGCACGGCCATGGCCGCCACCCTGGCCCTTCCCTCGAGCTTTGTCCCGAGGATCGTCGAAGCCCTCGAGAAGAAGCAGAAACCCTATGCGGTCTGGCTTGAGTTCCAGGATTGCTGCGGGGATTCCGAATCCATGCTTCGGGCAACGAAGCCGACCATCGCAGAGGTCGTTTTGGACGTCATCTCCCTTGAGTACCACGAGACCATCATGGCGGGTTCAGGAAAACAGGCGGAAAAGGCCCTCATGGACGTGGTCAAGAACCAGAAAGGCAAGTATATCGCCATCGTCGAGGGAGCGATCCCCATGAAGGACGGAGGGATTTACTGCACCATCGGCGGCAGATCCGCACTTGACATTGCCAAGGAAGTCTGCGGGAATGCGGCCATGACACTGGCCGTGGGATCATGCTCCAGCTGGGGAGGAATTGCCAGCGCAAAACCTAATCCCACAGGTGCGGTCGGAATAGGGGCTGCGGTCCCCGGCATCACCTATGTGAACCTGCCCGGCTGCCCGATGAACGTCGAGAACGTGACTGCCACCGTGGTCCACTACCTCACGTTCGGCTCTCTGCCCGCCCTTGATGGCGAGCACCGTCCGCTTTTCGCCCATGGAAAGATCATTCATAATAATTGCGAGAGAAGGCCGCACTTTGATGCAGGCCAGTTTGTGAGGAAATGGGGCGACGAAGGGCACAGAAAAGGCTGGTGCCTCTATGAGATGGGCTGCAAGGGGCCCGAGGCGCACTTTAATTGCCCCACGATACGGTGGAACGGAGGAACGAGTTGGCCTGTACAGGCAGGACATCCCTGCTTTGCATGTGCCAGCACCAACAACTGGGATGCCTTCGGACCTATTTACAGCAGGCTTGAGAACGTGCCGGGAGCCGGATATCAGACCACTGCCGACAAGATCGGGGCCACTGTTGCCGCAGTTGCAGCAGCCGGTGTGGCTGCGCATGCGGTGATCCGTGCAGCAAAAGGGAAACCGGACAAAGAAGAGTAAGAATAAAAACGATAGAAGGAGGCTAGAGCATGGCAAAAATAGCGATTGATCCCATCACACGGATTGAAGGACACCTGAGGATCGAGGCACAGGTGGACGGCGGCAAGGTCACTGATGCATGGTCATCCGGCACCATGTGGCGAGGCATCGAGATCATTCTGAAAGGGAGGGATCCGAGGGAGTGCTGGGCGCTCACCTCGCGAATATGAGGGGTCTGAACAACGGTCCACGCACAGTGCTCCGTGAGAGCCGTGGAAAATGCCTTAGGGATTACGATAACCGATAACGCAAGGATCATCAGGAACATCATCAATGGTATTCAGTATGTTCAGGACCATGTAATACATTTCTATCACCTGCACGCCCTTGACTGGGTCGATGTGGTCAGCGCCCTGAAGGCCGACCCCGCAAAG
Source organism: Nitrospirota bacterium (assembly GCA_963699545.1). GTDB lineage: Bacteria > Nitrospirota > Thermodesulfovibrionia > Thermodesulfovibrionales > UBA9159 > JAMCQB01. Next base: position 347,153 of record CAVOUE010000005.1, read on the forward strand.
ACAGCGGCCCTTGCCCAGTCCATTTCCGACTGGCCGAACTCTTCACCGACTTACTTTAAGGCGGTCCACGGAAAGGTGAAGACGCTTGTAGAGAGCGGTCAGCTCGGCATCTTTGCCAGCGGATACTGGGGACATCCGGCATACAAGCTTCCGCCTGAGGCGAATCTCATGGCGGTTGCCCATTATCTGGAAGCCCTGGACTGGCAGCGTGATGTAATAAGGATGCAGGCGATGCTCGGCGCCAAGAACCCCCACCCGCAGACGTGGCTGGTGGGTGGTATGGCCATCCCCATTGACCCCAATAGTCAGAATGCCATCAACGCAGGAAGCATCGCCCTCATGAAGGACCTGGCGAAGAAGGCCCTTGCCTTTGTTGAGAAGGTCTATATCCCCGATCTCCTCGCGGTTGCGTCCTTCTATAAGGATTGGGCGGCGATCGGTGGCGGTGTGGGGAATTATCTCTCCTACGGCGAGTTCCAGAACGACAATGTGAGCAATACCACAAACGTCTGGCTTCCTGGTGGAGTCATCAGGAACAAGAACCTGGCCAAGGTCGAGCCCGTTGACCAGAAGCAGGTCACTGAAGACGTTGCACATGCCTGGTATAAATATGCGGACGGTGATGACAAGGCAAAGCATCCATGGGACGGCGAGACCACCCCCAACTATACCGGTCCGAAACCGCCCTATGAATTCCTTGATACCAATAAAAAGTACACCTGGGTCAAGGGTATCCGGTACAACGGAATGTCCACCGAGGTGGGGCCGCTTTCGAGGATGCTCATCGCGTACGCATCGGGACATAAGCGTGTCAAAGAAGTTGTCGGGCTTGTGCTCAGCAAATTGGGCGTCGGGCCCGCCGCATTGTTCTCTACCCTTGGCCGCACCGCTGCGAGGGGCATAGAGACCCTTGTGACCGCAGAGATGCTCCCGGTCTGGATCGATGACCTGGCGGCCAAGATCAAGAGCGGAGATATTCGTATCCATAATAACGAGAAGTGGGACCCGTCCACCTGGCCGAAGGAGGCAAAAGGGTTCGGCTTCCACGAGGCACCCCGCGGTGCCCTTGGCCACTGGGTAGTGATAAAGGACGGTAAGGTCGCCAACTACCAGTGTGTCGTCCCGGGCGGGTGGAACTCTTCCCCCAGAGATGCAAAGGGTCAGAGGGGCCCGTACGAAGCAGCTCTTATGGACACCCCGATCAAGGACCCCAATAAGCCGCTGGAAGTCTTGAGGACGATCCATTCCTTCGACCCGTGCATGGCGTGTGCGATCCATGTAGTAGACACCAACATGGATGAGATCATAAAAGTCAGGGTGGTATAGGAGGCAGACATGTTAAAAAAGGTGTATGTCTGGGAGTTTCCTGTAAGGTTGACTCACTGGCTTAACTTCGTGACGATCCTGACGTTGGCAACCACCGGTTTTTACATCGGCGCTCCCTTTATCCGGGCCATCAACGAGGACCAGTTGATCATGGCGCAATTCCGGTTCGTCCATTTCGTGGCTGCGTATGTCTTTGCGGTGAGCGTCCTGGTGAGGATCTACTGGTGGTTTGCCGGTAACCGGTATTCACGCTGGAACCAGTTCTTGCCGGTGAGCTCTGAGCGGTGGGAGAGCTGTATCGAAACGACCAAGTTCTACTGTTTTGTCCGTCAGAAATTTCCTGACGTTGCGGGACATACCGGGATCGCGGGAATAACCTATTTCGTGATGTTCATGCTCTTCCTCACCGAGATCGTCACGGGGTTTGCGCTCTACTCACAGAGTCATGTGGGAAGCTTGTGGACGCGTGCTGGGAGGCTGGCTCTTTGTGATACTCAACCAGGGCGCGGTGCGGCTTATCCACCACTGCATCATGTGGGTTATCGCTGTTTTCCTTATCCTCCATATCTACATCGGGTGGCACAATGACATGATAGAGAGGAACGGCCTTATGAGTTCGATCTTCAGCGGATACAAGTCTCTGAAGGAATAAAGGGATATTGACTACTACCGTCTTAGGTCTGGGCAATATCCTGTTACGCGACGAGGGAGTCGGGGTCCATGCGGTAAACGCCATCAAGGAACGCTATGCGTTTCCTCCCGATGTGGAGGTCATTGATGGCGGGACACTGGGCCTCGACCTCCTTCCTCTTATCGAAAAAAGGGACAGGCTCCTCTTTGTGGATGCGGTGGACTTCGGGAAGGAACCCGGCCACGTGGGTGTCATCGATGATGATGCCATCCCCTCTACCCTCATGGCAAAAATGTCGGTCCACCACATCGGTCTCTCCGACGTGCTCTTTGCCGCAAAACTCCTGGACATAAAACCGGTAAAAGTGCGCCTTATCGGCATTCAGCCGAAGTCCCTTGAGGTTGGCCTTGATATGACGGAGTGCATCAGTGGTAAAATGGAAGTGATCATCGGCTTGATCCTCGAAACGTTGAAGGAGTGGAACATAGAATGTGCCTCGCGGTCCCTTCAGAAATTGTCCGCATAACCGACCTCATGGCCACCATTGATGTGAACGGCGCGAGGAGGGATATCAGCCTCATGCTTCTCCCGGAAGAAGTTCAGGTGGGAGATTTCGTGATCGTTCACGCGGGCTTTGCCATTCAAAAGATCGACAGGGAGGCCGGCCATGAGGCCCTCCGGCTGATTAAAGAGCTGGTGGAATCCGAAGAGTTCAAGGCAGAATACATGGAGTGAAACGCTATATCCTTGCGATATCGGGAGCCAGCGGCTCTGTGTTCGGCATCAGGGTCCTCGAATCCCTCATCAGGAAGTCAGAAGTGCATCTCATCATCTCGTCCCAGTCGTTTCCCATCATACACCATGAGACCGGCATTGACTGGTCGGGGAAGAGCGTCAGAGCAATTCAGGAAAAGATCAGGGCCCACTTCAACTCCCGCGCGATCCACTACCACGCAGAAACCGACCTCGCTGCCCCGCTTTCGAGCGGCTCGTTCATAACAGACGGCATGCTTGTGGTGCCGTGTTCGATGAAGACCCTCTCCGGCATCGCGCAGGGCTACGCGAACAACCTCACCGAACGGGCAGCGGACGTCACGATAAAAGAGGGCAGACCACTGCTCCTTGCTCCCCGGGAAATGCCGTTCAGCGCGATCCATCTTGAGAACATGCTGAAGCTGGCAAGACTCGGGGTGAAGATAGCGCCACCTGTTCCCGGCGTTCTACCAGAAGCCGAAGAAGCTCGACGATATCGTCGATTTCGTGGCGGGGAAGATACTCGATTCCTTCTCGGTCGAACACGATCTCTTCAAAAGATGGGGCGGCTGAGACAGCAAACCATCACACGTTTAACGTAGCCGGCCCCCGTTCTTCTCTCCAGTCAGTATGGTGTCCCGGGAATCAAAGTTGCTCCCTGAATGAAGAAGTTGCCTCACATTTTCGACATTGACAAAAAAGCCATACTGTTTTACGATTGTATTATCGATAGGAGCGAAGGAGGACAAATGGCAACGACCACGATATCTCCAAAATTTCAGGTAGTCATACCGAAAGAGGTCAGAAAGAAGCTCGATCTGAAATCCGGGCAAAAGATGACGGTCATCACCAAGGGAGGCATCGTCTACTTCATCCCCGAGAAGCCCATAGAGGCGTTCAGAGGGTTTCTGAAAGGCATGGCTACGGGGAACGTCAGGGAGGACGAAGAACGCTGATGCTTCTCATCGATTCCTCCGGATGGATCGAGTTCTTCACCGATGGTCCTCTGGCAAGAGAATATGCAAAGCACCTGAAAGATCCGGCAAGAATAATAACGCCCACAGTTGTTCTTTACGAGGTCTACAGGAAGATAAAGCGCGAAAAGACGGAAGAACAGGCCCTCCTGGCTGTTTCCTTCATGAACAGGACATCAGTGATCGACCTCAGCGAAAGCATTGCGCTCCTTGCTGCTGACCTCAGTATTCAAAACTCGCTGCCGATGGCCGACGCAATGGTATATGCCACCGCCATGGAAAACAATTGCAGCGTTGTCACCAGTGATGAACATTTCAAGAAGCTTGGTAAGGTAATCTTCGTTCTCCTGAGAATTCGCCATTGGGGCGGCTGAGAAACAACGAGCCGTCACACCATTAAAGCAGCCTGTCCCCTTTTCCCTTGCCCTATCTCTTCGTACTTTGGGTTGAGCGGATGAAAGACCCGCCCATCCACATTCTGATGTTCATATTTACCTAAAACTTCAATGATGAAAGCTTGGGAAAAATGGGACTGTCTCCTTTCCACTTAAAAGACAGCACGTCAATGCCAAGCTTGCTCAATTTGCCCGCCTGAGCTTTGCATAACATTTCGGGAATAATCAGGACCAGGCGCGGCTGGCTAATTATGTGAATACTATTGAGAAGGAGCTGGCCTACAGCAGAATATAGGCCCGTTGTACTTGCAGAGGTTTTAATCTCAAATATAGTCGAAATCACTTTCTTTTTGCCTGCAATGAACAGGTCCCGGTTCTTATCATTACGAACATCATACCCGCGCTTTCGCAAAGTCGATGCCAGCGCATTTACAATTAGGCCGTGATCACATGCCGCCTCGACTTGGCTGCCAGTGCTGTATTTTTTCTTCCCGGCATACTCTTCAGTAAAGCCTTGTTTATCCTTTTTCTCTTTCTTGACAGAGGCTGCCTTCCGCAATTTCTTGATGCGTTCAACTTCAAAGACGAATTGTTGCACCTGCTTAGGGAACCGCGGTGAGCTCAGCGCACCAATCAACGCAGCAGAACTTTTGTAAGGCCCGTCCACAATATCTGTCCATGAGCCTGTGTAATTATCCTCAAACAAGGTCTTTCCTATTCCCTGCCGCCCACCTCCTATTTTCCCACGGTGGACTACAACTATTTCCCCCGCCTCATCCGAAGTGAAGGCTCCCCCCACTCTTCTATTGATTCCGCTTACTGGAAAATTTATTTCACAGGTTATGGGGATCATAGTATTAGCCTGTGGTTTTCTTGTCCCGAACAGGTTGACGCATCGTCCAGTTGTGAAGCGGGCCTTGTGTTTTGCGTTGCTCTTGAACGAGTAAAGCCAGATTCCCAAGCTCTCTATCCATGCAACTTTGGCTTCAAAATTGCCGCCTGGATAACCTATTAGGGAAATAATTGGGGACACATCCCGTTTTTCTTCTTCCTGCAGACTCTCACCATTACTATCGGAAATAGTAACACTTGGAGAGATAGCTGACGTGCGAGTTATCAGGTGGACTTTGTGGTCGCCTTAAGTTCCTCCCACCGTAGACACCAGGGGCAAGCCCGTCGGTATCTACACATATCCACTCTTCAAAATATATTAGTTAGCCACCAATTACTGCGGTGTCCTCCTTTAATGCCTGAGATATTTCACGCTGGACTATAGGGAAAGTAATTGAGTTCCAGGCGTCACCAAAATGGTTGGTAAGCATAGTTAAAGCTGTTGGGTCATTTGTCTCAATAACAAAAAAGATTTTCAGGGGAGAGCTTCCTACGACTTCATATCGCATAATTGTTTTACATTTCTTATGAAAAACCTTATCCTTGCCTTTTCTTATCCACGACGCCCTTTCCCGATAGATGTCTTTTCGAGTCATATTCTCTTTGGCATCAAAAATAGAGATATACCACATATTAGACCTCCGTTACTGGCGGGAATACTGTGATTCCCGTCAGTGGTAAATGGAATCTGACCTATGATCAGCTCGCATCAGCCTCCAATGTAACCAGCTGAAACTTGCTCCTTTTCAGGCGCTTCTTCCTGTATACGAAATGAAGCAGTGCTTTCGATATCGCGGGCGTACCACACTCTCTAACCCAAAAAACTTTTACACCACACTGCCTTCGCCCCTTAAATAGCCGAGAACCTGCGGGTTCGGTTTAGGAAGCCCTGCTATCTTCCAGGCCTTGAGAGGATCAATAAACTGCGTTATTACACAATCCTTAGGCTGATGGACGTGCGAACATATTCTGTCCAGGAGCGGGAAGAAATTGTATTTCATGTAATAATCCCTCATGAATTTTATGATGTCCATCCGGTCTTTTGTCAGCTCCTCCACCTTTTCATTTTCTGCTAATCCACAGGCGACCTTCTCATTCCATTCAGCAGTATTCACGAGATAACCTTCATCATCGACGGTTATCTTCAGCGCTCCATGTTCGATTACAGGCATCTGAAACTCCTTCCTCAGTTAAACTGCCATTTTTCTTTGACCTAAACGTCGCAACAAAGTGCTCTCGAATACAACGATCAGGTTACGTTTTAAGTCCCTACGCCATGATTTGATGCTATCACACCTGCAATAAATGTCAACATTCAAGAATAAATGGTCCGTGTGCTTCAGCCTTTTAGCAAAACCTTTGCAGAATCCCCCTTGCCACGGGGAGTTTCACCAAGATATTCGCTGAGAGCGGAAAAGACCAGGGACACATCCCAGTTTCGGCTTGCAGGTTCAGGAAAATATTAGGGACACATCCCGTTATTTAACGCATCCCAAGGATTGACAGCACTCTTTGTTATATCCTTCTTTTCGCGCGCAGAGAACAATTTTGCTGTCATCATTTCCACCACATATTTACTTAAACCCCAACCTTTGTGGAGGAAAATCGATTACCTCGCATGAAGATCTCAGTCCTTTCTGCGTCTTCTTGCTGAGCTTCAGTGATCTTATAACCGACTCCAACCGATCAGTATCGAGCTGCCGGGCAATGGCGGCACATTGCTCAAGGTCCTTATCTTTCTTGCTCTCGCCCAGCCTTCTCTGGGCCGTAATCAATTTATGGACGAAGAAGGCTTCAGGTAGTGGCGCCCTTACCTTGAAGTTTCCAAAATCTGCTGTGAACGGGAAGCTGAGGAGAAGATCAACAAAAGGAAGGGGTGATGCCGTGATGTTCCATTTTCTTACTGGTACAACCTGCTCATCCCGCCCACCTTTACGATGTGCAACGAACTCAACAGTGAAATTTTCGTGAGTAAACCGACGGATGCCTGACTGCATGACAACAGGAATATAGCCGAGATCAGTGATGACCTTTTCGAGGTCAACTTTCTTTGCTCCGCCTAAGGGGGCAAATTTGACCGCAAAATCTATGTCCAGCGTGCGTAAGACATAAGGGATGCCAAAAGCTTCCTGATACAGGGGCATCACCCAGCTTCCAATCAGAAGGGATTCATTGAAGAATCCTACCAAAGAAAATGCGCTCAAAAGTTCTCGGACTTCTGACGGGAAAATGTTCTTATTCGTGAGCGATACTTCCATGTCCCCTTCTTCTGCCTGCTTGCAGTATCTTATTCAGATAGGCAATTTTCTTTTCGTAGGACTGCATTTCCTTCTCATATTTTTTCCTCATGGCAAGCTTTTCTAAAATCTCCTGCATCTCCTTATTAGGTATATGCTTGCCGATAACTTTCTCCCCTTCACGATACTTCAGGTAATAGTAAGAATACACCTTATCCTTGTAGCGCTTTTTCCTCTCGCTTATCACACCTTTCGGAAGTTTAGATACGGACTTCTCAAGTCTGTCAAACATCTCCTGACAACGCTTGAGTTCATCGCGAAGCATCCCGCTTATGACCTTATCTTTTTCCACCACTTTCATGCCCTTATTATGCTTTGTGTGGTGGAAAAAAGCAATGCCCTTGATCCGACTGAATACCTTTGCAGACTCTCAACATTACTATCGGAAATAGAAACACTCAGAGAGATAGCTGACGTGCGGAGTCTCAGGTGCACACCACAGGCAAATGGGTTTCTTATGATTTATCTCATACCACACCGCGAATAATCTGATACAATAAAAGTATGCTTAAGGAAGGATGTCCGGGAAGCAAAGAGATCAGGAACCCGTTCCCTGAAGAGATCGAGTGCTTTTGGTGCGGCGCCGTCAACGAGATATGGTCTGACGAAACCGAAAGAGCCTGCAAAGGCTGCGGCAAGACAATCTCCAGGGATATCGGGGTGACCTGCCTTCAGTGGTGCCCGGCGGCGCGGGAGTGCGTAGGCGCTGAAAAGTACGAACGCCTTATGAAGGCGGTGCACAAATAGCAGCCCGTTGTCTTCCTGAGGGGAGGAAGGCGTCGGCCTTGTGCAGAGGGGACAGACCGTGAGGAGAAAGGCAGCGGTTGCAGGGCAGTTTTACCATGACTCTTCTGCCCGGCTCAGCCATCAGGTCCAGCAGTACATCACCCATGGTCTGCCCAGGGAACCGCCATCGGGATCCTTTCCCCGCACGCAGGCCTGATCTATTCCGGTGCGGTTGCCGGTGAGGTCTATTCAAGGATATCGTTGCCGGGAACCCTCCTGCTGATCGGTCCCAACCATACCGGCCTCGGGGCGCGGATGGCCCTGATGTCCGAGGGCGAATGGGAAATTCCGACAGGTCTCTTTTCGATCGACGAAAGGCTCGCGCAGAGGATCCTCTCCAGCGCGCCGCTGGTCTCAAGCGACTCCCAGGCCCATATCTTTGAACATTCCCTTGAGGTCCAGCTTCCCTTTATCGCTGCGTTCTCAAAAGGCTCCAGGATCGTGCCGCTGACCGTCATGTCGGCCACGCTGGAAGAATGCATGTCCCTTGGCGAGGGCATCGCGAAGGCGATCAGGGGCCTGGATTACCCCGTATTGATGGTGGCGAGCTCCGACATGAGCCATTATGTCCCCGATGCCGTTGCGCGAAAGAAGGACAAGATGGCGATTGACAGGGTCCTTTCCCTTGACCCCAAAGGGCTGTTCGAAACCGTGCGGAAGGAACAGATATCGATGTGCGGGTATTTGCCCGCCGTCATAATGCTCTTTGCCGCAAAATCCCTTGACGCGAGGGACGCGAGACTCATAAAATACGCAACGTCAGGGGACGTGAGCGGCGATTATGATGCTGTCGTCGGTTACGCGGGGATTATCATATCGTAGGGGTCAAGGGTCGAGTGGTTCTTCGATCCTGTTAACACGTTGCCGTTCTGTTGTTTTCTCTTGAACCCTTAAATCCTCTTCACCCTGAACCCCTTTTTCTTGTTGCACTTTCTCCTTGCCCAAATACCATGATTTCTGGTATAACAAAAGTAGGTTTAGATTGAGGGCAGTTTGCCTGCCCTGTTTGTGATGGGTGAAAAAAGTTGATCCGGCAAATTAGATCTTTTGGGAGTCAGAGTAAGGGGTACGGTGCGCATGCCGGGCATTCATTTGCCTGGAAGCCTGAAGTCTCCTTCAAGACACCCACCTATACACTAGGCGGATCTGATTATTCACCTGCACGGCAGGGCGGGTTTATTTTGCGGGTTCTTTTGATCGCGTTGCTTTTTGTGAGGAATTTAAATAAAAAAATAGAGGAATCTGGCACATTGCCTCCCTTCATGAACGCTGACACCGCTTCAGGCAGCCGGAAAGACCGCATTGTCCCGGAAGATTCCTTTAGGCTACAGAGTCGTATATCTCTCTTGCCATCCTTGCAATAGCATAACAGACACAGTAAGCCCGCACTGCCCTCATCGGCACTATACTACGAAAGGGGGATGTGTGCGATGATCGACGTGTGGTACCTGCTCATTGCTGTCATCACCGGCATTTCAGTTGGCGTACTCCTCAGCCTTCTCTACAAACGCTCCATCAAGACCCAGCAGTCGGCCCTGAAGCAGGAAAAAGAGAATATTGTCGCAGAGGCAAAAAAGACGGCGGATGTCATCAGGAAGGAAGCCGCTGTCGAAGCCAAAGACCTCGTATACCAGGCAAAGTCGGAAGCGGAAAAGGAGCTCAGGGAGAGGCGCAATGAAGTGAACCAGCTGGACAAGAGGCTCAGGCAGAAAGAAGAGACCCTGGAGAGGAGGGTCAGCCAGTCGGAAAAAAGAGAGCACGAACTCAACAAGAGGGAGAAGGAATATAACGCAAAGGAGCGCGGACTTCAGGACAAGGAAAACCAGTACGCCCAGATCATCAAGGACCAGATGGCGGCCCTCGAAAGGGTTTCCGGCCTGACCGCGGATGAGGCGAGGCAGGAACTCGTCAGGAGAGTGGAAGAAGAGATGCGCTTCGAGTCCTCAAAGATCGCCAAGAGGATAGAGGATGAGGCGCGTGAAGGCGCCGAGAAGAAGGCCAAGGAGATCGTGAGCCTCGCGATCCAGCGGTATGCCAGCGACTATGTCGCTGACGGGACGGTAACAGCGGTGAGCCTCCCCAACGACGAGATGAAAGGGAGGATCATAGGAAGGGAGGGGAGGAACATCCGTGCCCTGGAGGCTGCCACAGGGGTCGACCTCATCGTGGACGATACTCCTGAACTCGTCACCCTTTCCGGCTTTGACCCTGTGAGGAGGGAAATAGCCCGTATGTCGCTGGAAAGGCTGATCGCCGACGGAAGGATACATCCGACCAGAATAGAAGAGATTGTTGAGAAGATCAAAAAGGAAGTGGATGCCACCATCAAAGAGGAAGGCGAAAAAGCGGTCTTCGACCTTGGTCTTTCGGGCATACACCCGGAGATCATAAGGCTGATGGGGCGGCTTAAGTACCGGACGTCTTATGGGCAGAACATGCTCCAGCACTCAAGGGAAGTGGCATATCTCGCAGGGATGATGGCGTCGGAACTCGGTGTTGATGTGAAACTCGCAAAGAGAGGGGGGCTCCTCCACGATATCGGCAAGGCGGTTGACCACGAGATTGAAGGCTCCCATCAGGAGATAGGCTCAAACATCGCCAAGAAGCACGGAGAGAACCCCAAGGTGGTTAATGCAATCTATGCGCATCACGGCGATGTGGAGCCGACAACCGTGGAAGCCGCCCTTGTTGCGGCGGCAGACGCCCTTTCGGCGGCACGGCCGGGAGTGAGAAGGGAGAGCATCGAAAACTATCTGAAGCGTCTTGAAAAGCTGGAACAGATGGCGATGTCGTACAACGGCGTCGAGAAATGCTATGCCATACAGGCCGGGCGAGAAGTGAGGATTATCGTGAAACCTGAGGACATCACTGACGAGATGGCGTCCATGCTCTCCCGGGACCTCTCAAAGAAAATTGAAGCCGAGCTGACCTATCCAGGCCAGATCAAGGTCACTGTCATCAGAGAATCGAGATACGTGGAGTATGCAAAGTGAGACGATGGGCTATAGGCTGTTGGCGATGAATCGGGAAGGAGCTATGGCCTATGACCTCTTGCCTGGTGCCTCCGCGTTATGAAGGTCCTTTTCATCGGGGATATCGTCGGCACAGTGGGGAGAGGGACTATCAAGGCCCTTCTCCCGGCGCTCCGTGACCGGTACAAGATCGATCTCGTTGTGGCGAACGGCGAGAATGCGGCAGGGGGCTTCGGGATAACGGAGAAAGTGGCCACAGAGATCTTCGGCCTTGGCGTCAATGTCATGACCAGCGGAAACCATATCTGGGATAAGAAAGAATCCGTCCCTTATATAGCCAAGGAGAACCGGATCATCAGGCCGGTGAACTATCCTCCGGGTGTTCCCGGCTTTGGCAGTGTTGTCGTCACCCTTCCCTCCGGGGCGAAGATCGGTATCGTCAATATATCGGGAAGGGTCTTCATGTCAAGCATTGATTGTCCTTTCAGGGTAGGGAAGGCCGAGATCGAGCGGGTACAGAAAGAGACGCAATGCATCATCGTGGATTTCCATGCCGAGGCCACGTCGGAGAAGATCGCCTTTGGTTATTTCATAGACGGTAAGGTGAGCGCGGTCGTGGGCACGCACACCCACGTTCAGACGGCTGACGAAAAGATCCTGCCCGGCGGCACAGCGTATATCACTGACGTAGGTATGACCGGCCCGGAAATCTCGGTCATCGGAATAGAGAAGGAACAGATCATCGAACGTTTTCTTCTCCAGATGCCGAGAAAGTTCGAGACGGCAAGGGGCAACGGAATGCTCTCAGCCGTGGTGATAGAGATCGATGCCAAGTCCGGGAAGTCAACCGCCATTCAGAGATTGCAGCTGACATACCCGTAAGGGGTTGACAGGAACACGTTCCAAGGGGGTAGCGGTAATGATGGAAGCGAAGGTTAAGTACGTCGACGGGATGCAATTTGTAGGCGAGGCCTCATCAGGCCATGCTGTTGTGATGGACGGTGATGCAAAGTTCGGAGGCGCGAACACGGCGGTCAGACCGACAGAACTCCTCCTCATCGGCCTTGGCGGCTGTTCCGGCATGGACGTGGTCTCCGTCCTTAAGAAGAAAAAACAGGATGTCAGGGGACTGGAAATCAATATAAAAGGCCAGAAGGCTGAAACCTACCCCCAGAAGTTCACTCACATCGACATAGAATTCGTTGTGAGGGGCCGCAATGTTTCGGAAGAGGCGGTGAAGCGGGCGATTGACCTCTCCATGGAAAAATACTGTTCGGTGAAGGCAACCCTGGAAGGGTGCGCAGAGATAACCTTTCGCTACAGGATAACAGAGGAAGAGTAGCTTCCTCTGTTATTCCCTTCGGCTGCCCTCGATACCGGGTTGCAGTCTGTTATCTGCGCGAGCTCCCGAAAGACCCAGTGCCGCCTCCGCTGAACGTCCTCCCCCCACCCAGCGACGAGCCGAACGATCTGCTCACCGCAGCAGACGGGTTGAACGTTCTTCCGCCAGAGGACGAAGCAACAAATGTCCGCTGCTGCACGGAATGACCGCTGAACACCCTGTTTTCAGAACGGTAACCAGCCCCTCTCCCAACAGACGGCGTACTGAATGATCTGCCACCTCCGGAAAAAGGAGCGGCAGTGCCGCGAATATTGGTTTGTGAACCGGTTACGCTGCTGCCAGTGGCTGGAGCGGACATCCCGCTCCTCCTCGCCGCTGCAGGGCTGCCGGCGTTGAGAATCGCCTGAGCTCCGCTCTGCGCGGAAGGGCTGGCCCAACCTCTGCCTCCACTGTCACGCAACGTTCCTCCGTGAACTCGGCTCGCAGGGTCAATGCGGGACATCCTGCCTGTGGAATCTCGGAAATGGTTGGAAACAATTTCCCTGTGCCCGAAATGTTCCCCGTCATGATGGTGCCCGTGCCTATTCACGTGCACATCGAAGTCTGCGAGGACAAAGAATCCCGGGAACCAGGCATTCCACCACCAGAACGGATAAGGTACCCACGTGTACAGGTAATAATAATCCGCAGGCGGTGCATAGTAGGTGACTACCGGCGGACCCTCAGCAGAGTAATACCCGTTTATCGCAGCCGGGTCAGGATATTGCTCATGAGCGGCCATATCTTGAACAGGCTGACCGGGTGTATGGGCCAGTACAGACAGGTTAAGCTCGCTCGTCACATTCTGGAAAACTTCCAAGGCCTCGCCTCTTCCCATGGTTATCCGCCCAGAATCAGCAGCTTCACCAATGGCCTGCCGCCCCAAGGAGACTCTCTGCCTCGGTCTCGTTTGCAGTGGTCCCCACATCGAACGCCTCAGCCAGTCTTATCGCCAAGGTACCTTCACGTACTAAGGGCTGTGAAATCGGAGGATTTTCGCTCGTTGTCCCGGCCTGCGCACTCATCAAAGCGGGAGTGAAGAGCAAGCTGCCCAAGACAGCAACAACCAAAAAAAGTGTGCTTTTCATAGTCGCCACCTCTTTTCAACACACTCATCTGCACTTTTGACCTCCTATACTTAGCATAGAACGAGTTATTCATATAAGCAACTCTATAACTCTCTGGAAGACCGTGGGTAATGGCGGTTTTTGGATGTTAACAATCGAAATTGCCACGTTTTATCGCTTGTCCAATTCTCCCTCCTGGTAGCTCCTTTTATCTCATTCGACCAAGCCTCTCTCCCTCACGATTTCCCGCACTTTTTTTCTCTATGAATGAGGGGACAACCGGACATTTTTTATGATAATCTACCTTAATGCTGATCCGGATGATTCTTAAGAACCTTGCCACTCTCGGCTTCATAGGCTATCTGCCTTTTGCGCCGGGGACCTTCGGCACCGTGGCCGCAGTGGTCCTCTTTGCCCTTCTGAAACCTCCGTTCCCTCTGCACGTAGTCCTCGTGCTTGTGATTACCATGGTCGGGCTGGTTGCCGCGGAAACAGCGGAGAAGATATTGAACGAGAAGGACAGCAGCCATATCGTGATCGATGAACTGGCCGGGTATGCCGTGGCTGTTCTTCACGTCCCTTTTACCCTTCCTTACTTGATTATGGCCTTTCTTTTATTCAGATTTTTCGATATACTAAAGCCGCCGCCTATACGATGGATTGAGAAGGTCTTTCCCGGAGGAGCAGGCGTCATGGCGGACGACCTTATGGCGGGACTTTACGTGAACGTATTATTACAGGTATGGAAAGTTCTTGGATAGAGCCGGTCGAAAGAATTCATACGCACTTCAAGGCCTCCTGGAAGAGGCTCTGTGTCGCCGAGTCCTGCACGGGAGGTCTTGTCAGTCATCTTATCACCAGTCTTCCCGGCGCATCCCTTTTCTTTGATTCCGCCGTTGTGTCCTACTCCAACGACGCCAAAATAAGACTTCTTGGGGTCAAGAGGTCTCTCATCAGAAAGCACGGCGCAGTGAGCGAAGAGGTGGCTCAGGCGATGGCGGTTGGCATAAGGGGTAAGAGGGGATCTGACTTCGCCCTGGCAACTACAGGGAATCTCGGTCCCGTACCCATGGAAGGCAAACAGGTAGGCTTGGTGTATATGGCGGTGGACTTTGAAAAAGAGACCGTGTCAAGGGGAATGATATTTGAAGGGGACAGGGAAGAGATAAAACTTCAGGCCGCGCTGTCTTCTCTTCGGTTTCTCGCCGAGGTCGTCGAGACCTGGATATGAGATGCTTTGTTGCAGTAAACATCGAGGATTCCCTGAAAAAAGAGATCCGTTCCGCAATAGGCGACCTTACTTCGGGAAGATGGGATGTGAAGTGGGTTCCCGTGGAGAATCTTCATATCACCCTTAAATTTCTCGGTGATGCCGCCGATGATACCGTGCAGAGGGTGAAGGACTGCCTGGCGCGGATTTCGAAACACCATGGTCACTTTGAGGTCAAACTTCAGGGCGTCGGCGTGTTTCCTGATAGGAAAAGACCGAGGGTGGTTTGGATAGATCTACTGAATTCAGAGAAGCTCAAGAAACTTCAAGCTGAAGTTGAAGTTTCTTCTGTATCTATAGGATTTTACAAAGAAGATAGGAGTTTTTCTCCTCATCTGACAATCGGGAGGATACGCGCACTGAGGGACAGGGATACGTTCATCCGGGCTATAGAAACCCTAAGTGACAGGGATTTTGGTAATATAGGGGTGAATAAAATCTCTTTCATGAAAAGCGACTTAAAACCTACAGGGGCTCAGTACTCCATTGTGGCTGAGTTTCCCCTTAACAAGGAGGAACAATGACCAATAAGGACAAGATAAAGGCGCTCGATCTGGCGATCTCCCAGATCGAACGGAGCTTCGGCAAAGGGGCCATTATGAAACTGGGTGCAGGAGAGGTGGCGGAAGGGGTACAGGCAATACCCACAGGTTCCATCACCCTGGATATTGCCACAGGAATCGGCGGCTATCCCCGGGGAAGGGTCGTCGAGATCTTCGGACCTGAATCTTCGGGAAAGACAACCCTTGCCCTTAACGCCATCGCCGAGGCCCAGAAGGCCGGCGGCGTTGCGGCATTCATCGACGCAGAGCACGCCCTCGATATAAACTATGCAAAGAGGATCGGGGTGAAAGTGGAGGACCTGCTCGTATCGCAGCCCGACACCGGCGAACAGGCCCTGGAAGTGGCTGAGGCCCTTGTGAGAAGCGGCGCTGTTGATATCATTGTGATCGACTCCGTTGCGGCCCTTGTGCCGAAGGCGGAGATAGAAGGGGAAATGGGAGATTCTCTTCCCGGCCTTCAGGCCAGACTGATGAGCCAGGCGATGAGAAAGCTCACTGCGGTCATCTCAAAATCCCTCACGACACTGATATTCATCAACCAGATAAGAATGAAGATAGGGGTGATGTTCGGAAACCCCGAGACCACCACCGGAGGAAATGCCCTGAAGTTCTATTCCTCCATGAGGCTCGATATACGGCGGATAGACAATCTCAAGGAAAATCAGGAGACCGTGGGTGGAAGGGTAAGGGTAAAAGTGGTGAAAAACAAGGTCGCTCCTCCTTTCAAACAGGCTGAGTTTGATATATACTTTAACGAAGGAATATCAAGGGTCGGAGAGCTTGTGGACCTGGGAGTCGATGGTGGAATCATCGAGAAATCCGGGGCATGGTACAGTTACAGCAGCTCCCGGATCGGCCAGGGAAGGGAGAATGCCAAGGAGTTCCTGAAGAACAATCCAGAGGTCTGCGAAGCCATCCAGCAAAAGATCATGGAACTTAAGATGAGGAGATGATCCATGGAAATCAACGAACTGCTCAAAACCGCCATTACGGAAAATGCGTCTGACCTGCATATCAAGGTCGGCTCACCCCCCATTGTCCGGGTGACCGGAGAGCTGATACCTCTGGTCTCGAGGAGAGGATTTCGCAGCAGGAGGCCATGAAGATCGCCTTTGCCGTGATGAGCCCCGGCCAGAGGGAGGTCTTCAAGCAGAAGAATGAGATCGACCTTGCGTACAGCGTCCCGGGTCTCGGCAGGTTCAGGTGCAACGTCTTCATCCAGAGAGGCACCATCGGCCTGGTCTTCAGGGTCATCCCCATGAGGATTCCGTCCATCGAAGAGCTCAACCTCCCGGAGGTTCTGCAGAAGATCGCCATGGAGGAGAGGGGTCTCGTCCTTGTCACGGGAACAACAGGAAGCGGTAAAGTCCACGACACTCGCCAGCATGATCGATTACATCAATATGAACAGGACATGCAACATCATCACCATCGAAGACCCCATTGAATATCTCCACAGGGATAAAAAGAGCATCGTAAACCAGCGCGAGGTGGGTAGCGACACCGAGTCCTTCGGAAGGGCATTGCGCTCGGCCCTCAGGCAGGACCCTGACGTGATCCTCGTGGGCGAGATGCGTGACTTCGAGACGATCCAGACGGCCCTGACTGCTGCGGAGACCGGTCATCTCGTCTTCAGCACCCTCCATACCATCGATGCCACAGAGACGGTGAACAGAATCATCGCGGTCTTCCCTCCCTATCAGCACAAGCAGGTGAGCATCCAGCTGTCCTCGGTGATCAAGGGCATCATCTCCATGAGACTTATGCCCAAGGCTGACGGGAAAGGCAGGGTGCCGGCAGTGGAAGTTCTTGTCGCTACAGCAATGATAAAGGACTGCATCCTCGATCCGGACAAGACAAAGCTCATTCCCGACACCATTGCCCAGGGCAAGACTCCACTACGGCATGCAGACCTTTGACCAGTCCATCTTCGATCTCTTCAAGTTGGGACTGATCACCTACGAAGAAGCCCTGAGGAGGGCGTCAAACCCCGACGACTTCGTCCTGAGGGTAAAGGGCGTCCGTTCCACCAGTGATCTCACCTTCGATGAACAGGCTTCGCCGACGGAACCGCCGGCGAAATCCGGGGTGGAGATTCAGCGATTTGCGAAATGAGGGTACAGGCTCCTCGCCTCTCTGTGTTACACTATGCGTACCGGCTCCTGAGCTACAGAAGCAGAAGCGAAGAGGAGATGGTCAGAAGACTGAGGATGAAGGGTTTTGATGAACTCTCCGTCAGGAAGGCCGTATCCCAGCTCAGGGAGAGCGGCTTCCTCGACGACAGGAAACTCGCGGCCTCCCTCAGACAACACGCAGAGGAGTCGAAGCAACTGAGCCTCATCGGAACACGGAGATTCCTTCTCCAGAGGGGTGTCCCTCCGGAGATAATCGCCGAGGTGGTGGGGGATATCGACGAGATCGGGACGGCAACGAAGCTCGTTGAAAAAAAAATCGCTGCGTGGAGAAAACAGAGCCTTTCCCGGAAGGGCTTGCAGATGGACGGCGCACTGATCAGAAAACTGTACGGTGTTCTCTACCGGAAGGGATACCCTGCCGATGCGATAAGAAAAGTACTGCACCGCTATGCAGACAAGGAGGATTTGGAATGAAGAACGCGCTTTTTTTTGCTCTGCTTTTTACGCTTGGTCTCTTGAGCCTCTCAGGATGCACAACCGCGGTGAGGTACTCTCCCGAAGAGATAAAGGGCTACCCCCCTGCGATCCAGGAACAGATACAGCAGGGCAATGTGGTAGCCGGGATGACCCCTCAGCAAGTTCGGTACGCATGGGGATCTCCGACAACAGTGAATGTGATCACGCCGACCCAGGACGGAAAACTGCGGGAAGAATGGCTTTATTCGTCCGGGATATTCGTGCAGAGAAGACTCCTCTTTGTCGAGGGAAGACTCTTCGATATCTTCCCGGAACCAAAATCAGCGCCCGCACCTGCTCAGGAGAACACAGCAGCCGGAAAAATGATGAAGAGGAAAGGCATCCCGAGATGAAAAGCGCTGAGATCAGAGCTTCATACCTTGATTATTTCCGGGGCAAAGGGCACGAAATCGTAAAGAGTTCTGCCCTTATCCCGAAAGGCGACCCTACCCTGCTCTTTACCAATGCCGGGCATGGTCCAGTTCAAATCCGTTTTTCTCGGAGAAGAGACAAAGACCATATAGAAGCGCCACCTCCTGCCAGAAATGCCTGCAGGGCAGGGCGGCAAGCACAGCGACATAGAAAATGTGGGGCATACCGCACGACACCACACTTTCTTCGAAATGCTTGGGAATTTCTCCTTCGGCGACTATTTCAAGAGGGATGCCGTATCCTTTGCATGGGAGCTCCTCACGGAGCGGTTCAGCTTCCGGAAGACAGATTCTGGGTGTCGGTGTATGAGGACGACGACGAGGCGGCAAAGCTCTGGACGGAGCTTACCGGAGATACCGGACGGCAGGATCGTGCGACTGGGAGCAAAAGACAACTTCTGGCAGATGGGTGATACAGGACCGTGCGGACCGTGCTCCGAGATCATCATCGACCAGGGACCGGACGTGGGCTGCGACAGAGAAGATTGCACCGTTGGATGCGACTGTGACAGCTACCTGGAGATATGGAACCTTGTCTTCATGCAGTTTAACAGGGACGACCAGGGAAACCTTACCCCTCTCCCGAAACCGAGCATAGATACAGGGATGGGCCTTGAAAGGGTTACTGCAGTACTGCAGGGCAAGCTCAACAATTTCGACACAGACATCTTTTCCACCATCATATCTGCGGTGAGCCATTCCACCGGCGTCGGCTACGGCAAGAGCCGGCAGAGCGATGTCTCAATAAGGGTCATTGCCGACCATATGCGGGCCATCTCCTTCCTCCTTACAGAAGGCCTTATGCCCTCCAATGAGGGACGCGGCTATGTCCTCAGGAGGATCATCAGAAGGGCTGCACGTCATGCCAGGATGCTTGGCATCCACAGGCCGGTGCTCCACCGGCTGGTAGACTCCGTTGTTGAGAGCATGGGGGATATCTACCCTGAACTCCATGAGGAAAGGGAACGGGCAGCCAGGTTCCTGATGATCGAAGAAGAGCGCTTTGCCAGGACCCTTGAACAGGGCATGAGGATGATGGACGACATCATTGCGACCATGAACAAATCCGGCCAGAAACTGATCCCTGGCAGCGAGCTCTTCAAGCTCTATGACACCTTTGGCTTTCCGCTGGACCTGGCCCGGGATATTGCCGCTGACAGTGACCTGCTCATCGATGAAGACGGATTTCAGAAGGAGATGGAGATACAGAGGGAAAGGGCGCGGGCCTCGTGGGTGGGAGAAGAGGAGGCCGTGGCATCCATTTACCGGGAGCTCATCTCCGAGATCGGCAGGACGGAATTCCTTGGCTATGAAACCCTGGAGTCGCAATCGCTCATAAAGGCCATCCTCAGGGATGGAAAAGTGATAAAGGAGGCAAAAGAAGGTGCAGAGGTCGAGGTCTTCCTCGACAGGACACCCTTCTATGGAGAATCCGGCGGACAGGTGGGAGACACCGGCGAGATCACGGGCGAGAACTTCAAAGCATCGGTGATCGACACTCGAAAACCCCTGGAAGGACTCCACGCGCATGTGGTGAAGATCAGGAAGGGAGCCCTCCACGTGTGGGACAAGGTGCGGTGCAACGTGGATGCCGAAGAGAGAAAAGCGACGATGAGAAACCACACCGCCACTCATCTGCTCCAGGCTGCCCTAAAACTCGTATTGGGCGACCACGTCAAGCAGGCAGGCTCCCTTGTTTCGCCTTCGCGCCTCCGCTTTGACTTTACGAATTTCTCGGGTCTTGATGAACCCGAGCTCTCTGCCATCGAGGCCATGGTGAACGAAAGGATACTGGAGAACCTTCCCGTAAACACGACAGTGATGGATATACAGACCGCCATTGAGTCGGGCGCTACCGCTCTTTTCGGAGAGAAGTACGGGGAATCGGTGCGGGTTGTCTCAGTGCCGGGATATACTTCGGAGCTTTGCGGGGGGACCCACTGCAGGGCCACGGGGGATATCGGTCTCTTCTCCGTCGTGTCGGAAGGAAGCGTTGCATCCGGTATCAGAAGGATCGAGGCGTTCACCGGCAAAACGGCATTTCAGTTCCTTCGGGACAAAGGCACTGAGTTGAAGAAGATCAGCGACCTCCTGAAGACCGACCACGCTTATCAGAGGATAGAGAAACTCATGGCGGAACTGAAAACGATGGAAAGGGAACGGGATGCCATAAAACTAAAGGCGGCCACGAGGGACTCTTCATCCATTCTGGAGCGGGCCCGCACCATACACGGGATCACCGTGCTTTCCCACAGGGTTGACGACCTTGAACAGAAGGACCTGAGGATACTTGCCGACACCATCAGGGACAAGGTAGGCTCCGGCATTATTTTTGTGGCGTCGGTAAAGAACGGCCAGGCATCCATGCTCGCCATGGTCACGAAAGACCTCACCGGCCGGTTCAGCGCGGGAGATATGCTGAAAGAAGTCGCGGCCATGGCAGGAGGCAGGGGCGGTGGCAAGGCGGAAATGGCACAGGGAGGCACAAGCGATCTGGATGGACTGGACAAGGCACTGGAATCGGTATACGATATAATTGAAAAGAAAATAACGGGGAACAAGGTTCAGGTTACGAAATAGAACAGGGACGTTTTCAGACCTCTCGTTGCTCTTGACTCATGACCCGTCAGTCTCATTAAGGAGGTGCCTTATGACTTTTTTTGATGCCGTACGAAACGCTCTTCTTGCTGGGTTCGGGGTGCAGGAAAAGGTAGCCGAGTTCGTTAATGATCTGGTGAAGAAGGGGGAGCTGAGCGAATCCCAGGGCGCAAAGCTCGTGAGGGAATGGGCAGACAAGGCTGACAGCAGCACCGAGCAGTTCAGCAAGAGTCTTTCGGACATCATCTCAAAAACAATGGAAAAAATGACCATCCCCTCGAAAGACGATTTGGACAAACTGAACAGGAAGATCCAGTCCCTCACGGCGCGGGTGAAGAAGCTGGAGGGGATCAAGGAGGAAGGTCCGGAAGAGGAATAGCTCTGGTGGATCTCTTCAGAGTCACCCGCACCTACAGGTCTGCACGAAGGCTTCAGCAGATCATCAATGTCTTTCTCAAGCACGGCTTCGGCCGTATCATAGACCAGATACACCTCGGCAGATACGTCCCTTTCAGAAAGCGTCTCAAGACGTTCGGCCAGTGGCCCGCGCTCAAGGGACCTTCGGTGCCGGAGCGGCTCCGCATCGCCTTTGAAGAACTGGGACCAAGTTTCATCAAGCTGGCGCAGCTGCTCTCTTCCCGATCGGACCTTATCACGGCGCAGTTTGCAAACGAGTTCAAGAAGCTCCAGGACGAGGTCCCGCCCTTCCCTGTGGCAGTGGCAAAACAGATCATCGCGGAAGAGCTGAAAAAACCCCTGGGCGAAATATTTATCGAGTTCAGGGATGAGCCCGTTGCAGCGGCATCCATCGCACAGGTGCACTATGCAAAGCTTCTGGACGGCGGCGAGGTCATCGTGAAGGTCCAGCGCCCGGGGATACGGGAGCAGATCGAAACCGACATCAACATCCTTACCACGGTAGCACGCCTTCTGGAGCGGCATGTCCCTGAGAGCAGATTCTTTAATCCCACAGGAATTGTTGATGAATTCTCAAGGACTCTTTACAAGGAGCTGGACTTTGTGGGAGAGGCAAAGAATTGCTCCCGGTTCAGGAAGAGCTTCGAAAACAACCCCGACATTTATATACCGCAGATCTACGGAGATTATGTTACCGAGAAAGTCCTGGTCATGGAGAGGATCAAGGGGGTGAGGATCGACGACATCCCCGGGATCACGGCCATGGGCCTTGACCGCAAGCGACTCGTGAAGATCAGTGTGGACGCCTACTTCAAGATGATCCTGGACGACGGGTTCTTCCATGCGGATCCCCACCCCGGGAATATCCTCGTGACCGGGGACGGGATGCTCGCCTTTGTGGATTTCGGCATCGTGGGGAGCGTAACTCCTGAAATGATGGAGACCATGGCAAACACCTTCCTCGCTCTCATTCACAGGGACTTTGACGGCCTCATTGACCAGTACGTCGAACTCGGGTATGTGCCTGAGGATGTCGACCTTGACAAGTTCAGACGGGAGTTCAGGACAGACCTCCTCTATTTCCTTGAACCGCTCTACGGGCTCACGCTCCAGGAGATCAACTTCGCACAGTACCTCGACATCATCACCCACATTGCGCTGAAACACAGGATGCAGATACCTGCCGACTTGCTGCTCATCAACAAGGCGATGCTCATTCTCGAAAATATCGGCAGGGAACTGGACCCCGGCTTCGACTTCGTTGCAGCGGCAGAGCCCTACGCGGAGAAGATCGTGATGAGCAAGTACAGCCCCTCAAAGATGATGGAAAAGGCAGGCAAGAATGTCATGGAAATGGGAGATTTCATCTTTCTGTTTCCAAAACAGATAAAGTTGATCATACGGAAGATCCTCAGGGACGATGTCCATCTGAAGATGACCCATATAGGGCTGGACCGGTTCATCACCGACATGGACCGTTCGAGCAATCGCATCACCTTCGGCCTGATCATCGCCGCCATGCTTCTCAGCTCCGCCATAATGCAATCATCAGGGGTAGGATCAAGGATCTTCGGCATGTCCGTCCTCGGTCTCATGAGTTTCGGTTCCGCCTTCCTTCTGGGCATATGGCTCATCATATCCATCATACGCTCGGGAAGACTTTAAGGGATTGGCGCTTTCGTCACGGTCTTCAGTGACTACGAGCTCTGTGCTCACTTGCCCAGCAGTATTGACCCCTCAGAAAAGAATGTCCCCGCCACCGCAGCGGTCATGAGGCATGCAAGGGTCGCTGCGATAAGCGCTTTGAAACCGATGCTGGAAAGGTCCTTCGTCCGCCGGGGAACGAGGGCCGCCGTGCCGCCGACGAAAATGGCAAGAGACGCGAAGTGGGCGAACCCGTTCAGGGCATAAGCAGCAAGGACCGCAGAGCGGGGATCCCTGAGAGCCCCGGAATTGAGGAGCACTGCAAGGTCCTGATACGACTTCACCTCTGTGAGCACAGCCCGCTCACCTATGAGCCTGGCGATCTCCACGGCGTCTGCGAAAGGGACACCGATCACAAGGGCAAGGGGATAGAACAGGTACCCCAGAAGACCCTTCAACGACCAGTCAACCTGAATTCCCAGGAGATCGTTCAGTCGCATCCCGACACCGGAAAGGAAAAGATCCACGAGCGCCACAATGCCGAGGAACGCAAGGAGAAGCGCCACGATCCCTGCCACCATCTTAAGCCCCTCGTTCGCCCCTGTGATGATCGCTTCCATTATGCTTGATTCTTTTTCATAGTGAGGGACCACGTCCATCCCCAGTGTCTCCGGTTTCCCGGTCTCGGGCATGATGATCTTTGACATAACAATTGCCGCTATGGCGGAAAGAATGGATGCTGAGACAAGGTGACCGGCTATGGTGGGGAACTTTTCTTTCAGGAGGAAGACGTAAAGGGCCAGGACGTTGGATGCGGTTGTGGACATGCCGGCAGCGAGGATGGTACAGAGCTCGGAGCGGGTCATGCCCCCCAGGTAGGGCAGGACAGTCATGTTGGCTTCCACCCCGACAAAGATATTGCTGGATACGCTGAGGGACTCTGCACCGCTTATCCCCATCAGTCTTGTAAAGACCTTTGAGAACAGCCTTATAAGCCTGGGCATCACGCCGATGTAGTAAAGGGCTGCCATGAGGCTCGCAAAGAATATGATGGTCGGAAAGGCCTGGAATGCCAGAATAAAGCCGATGGATTCTTCGCCTGCTTCATTCCTTGTGCCCGGTGGAAGGGCAAGCCTGCCGAAGAGGAACCTCGTGCCTGCACCTGCGCTGTCAAGGAGCTTTACCACCACGTCGTTCACAAAAAGGAAGAGCCGGGAGCCTGCAGGAACGACGAAAATGAAAAGGGCCAGGAGAAGCTGGAGGGCGGTTCCCCAAAAAATGACGCGCCAGTTGATGACCCTTCTGTCGGCGGAAAGACCCCAGGCAACGGCCATGAGGATGAAGATACCGATAAAACTTATGAGGTTATACATGTTCTCAATCCATCCTACTTCTTCCGTTCGAACATGGTCCCTGCGATCACCACAAAGGCAACAGACGTGGCGAGGAGAACACCGATATCCGTCACAAGGGAAAAATCAAAAACTCCTCCGTCTCTGAATATGGCATGTTTCAGGGCATCTATGCCGTACGTGAAAGGATTCAGCCGGGTGAGGATTTTCAGAATGTCAGGAAGCAGTTTCACGGGGTACATGGCGCCGGAGAGGAAGAACATTGGCATCACGATGAAGTTCATGATGACGCTGAAGCTCTCAAAACTTTCATAGAACGTGGCGATGACGATTCCCAGGGACGCGATGCAGAAGGAAAGCAGCGTGCAAATCAGGATGGTCTCCATGATCGCCGGCACGCCGATCTTGATGCCGAGGAACGGGAACAGCGCGAGGATTATCACGGCCTGGATCACGGAGATGATGGTCCCGCTCAAGGCCTTCCCAAGCACTATCGAGAACCTTGACACCGGCGCAACAAGGATCTCCTTCATCAGGCCGAATTCCTTATCCCAGATGATGGAGATGGATGAAAAGATGGCGCTGAAGAGGATGGTCATGCCGAGAATGCCGGGGAATATGAACTGGATGTAGGTAACACCTCCCATCGCCCCCATACCCGGAGAAACGAGCCTTGACATGCCGCCGCCCACAAGGAAGAGCCATATGAGGGGACGCGCGATGGTCGATATGAGCCTGGACTTCTCCCTTATGAATTTCTTGAATTCCCTGGCGACCAGGACGTAGATGGCATTAACCTCTATCAACCTTCCTCCTGTAGGAGCGCACTTCCTCTTTTATGGTATCTCCCGGGGACACGTCCTCAGCCCTGATCTCCTTCCCTGTCATCTTCAGAAAGACATCGTTCAGTGTCGGCCGCTGGAGCCTTACGGAAAGCACGCTATCACCCAGGGCCCTGATGATTTCGGGGATGCAGGCATCCCCTTTCAGGGAGGTCAGGAACAGTTCACCGTCCTGTTCAAAGACATCCACCTGGAACAGTTTCTCTATTTTGCCCTTCGCCGTTTTATTGTCCGAGGTCTTGACGTAGATGACATCACCGCCGATGGTTTTCTTGAGTTCTTCAGGGGTCCCCATGGTGATGATCTTCCCATGGTCGATAATGGCGATCCTGCTGCAGACCTCCGCCTCTTCCATATAATGGGTGGTCATAAACACCGTCACCTTGTGTTTCCTGGGAAGTTCTACAATAAAGTTCCAGAGATTTGCCCTGGTCTGGGGATCAAGCCCCAGCGTGGGCTCATCAAGAAAGAGCACCTTCGGCCTGTGGATGAGTCCCCGAGCCACCTCGAGCCTCCGCTTCATGCCGCCCGAGAATTTCTTCACGAGGTCGTTCCTTCTCTCGCTGAGGTCAACAAAATTCAGGGCATCCCTTATCCGCTCTTGTCTCTCTGACTTCTTTACGTCATAGAGATAAGCGTGGAACACAAGGTTCTCATATGCCGTCAGTTCCTTGTCCAGCGTAGTGTCCTGAAACACGATGCCGATGGCTTTTCTCACCTCGGATGATTCCTTCATGCAGTCATGCCCGTAAATAGAGGCTTTCCCTGATGTGGGGGAGAGCAATGTGCAGAGGATATTTATGGTCGTCGTCTTTCCTGCGCCGTTCGGCCCGAGAAAGCCGAATATCGTACCCTCCTCCACTTCAAAGGAGATATCATCTACCGCAGTGAGATTCCCGAACTTTTTGACGAGATTTTCTACTTTGATTATTGGCTTGCGTATGGGCATAGACATATAAGAGTTTAGCAGAAAAGGAATATTGTTGACAGAGGCAAAAACGGTTGATAGAATACGCTTTAGGGAAAGGCGGTGACATTGAAATGAGGCGTTCATCCATAATCGCTGTGTTTGTCAGTCTGATGGTTACGATGGTATCGATTGCATGGGCTGCGACCAACCTTAACTCGTCGAAAAGCAACATTTATAGACTCGTCTACTCGGCAGAAGCGGTGACTTCATCGCAGGCAACCGCAATCCTTGCCGAGCTGGACAAGATCGGTCCGGCAGATGAAGCGAGATTAAAACAGTGGTTGCCCGCGAATTTTAAGAGACATGGCGTTCAAGGCGACAGCATCAAGAAGATCATCATCATACCGGCTGACAAAACGCGTAAGTCAATCACGATCATCCTCTTGACGAACCCTGCGGATGAGCCTGCGGCACGCCATATTGCAGTGAGCGATTCGGGTGCTGTTGGCAAGCCAACAATTGATATTAAGAAATAAGCATCCTTTGCTCGCACCCCCGTTCCCGTCCTACGGACCGCGGAATGGAAAAGGGAAAGGGTGACCACTCTGTTGAGAGATGCCTCCAACCGCATATAACGACATATTGGCGCTCCCGCACTTCGGGAACCCAAAAGAGAAAGTCATGACCAAGGAGAAAACAGGATGAGAAGAACGGCAGCCTTATCATTCGTTCTCTTATTGTCCCTATTCTTGATCCGTCCGGCCTTTGCAGCTGAAACAGCCGGAAGATTTGCCTTTGTCCCCAGCGAAGGAGACAACAATTTGATGATCGTTGACCTGATCGCCGAAAAGGTGGTGAAGACCCTTCCCACGGGTAAGACACCTCACGCCCTTGCTTTTACAAAAGAAGGCAAAGGGTATGTGAACAACAGAGGGACAAAAGACTTGACGGTGATTGACGGGAATACATTTGAAGTTATAACGACCATATCATTGCCTGCAACGTCATTCCAGCTCGCCCTCTCACCGGACGGCAAGACCCTCGCTGTGGCATACAAGGACACACTCAAGGTCTCCCTTATCGACACGGCCACAGATAACATCATTAAGACGGTTGCCATCGGAAAAGAGCCTGAAGCGGCTTTCAAGGGTGCGATGATGAAACACCCCTACTGGTCAAGGGACGGGAACTGTCTTTATGCATCGGACAATGTTAATAACACCATTGTGAAGATCGATGCGGCAATTTTTGAGATAAAGGCAACCATTCCTTTGCCTGGCTCAAATCATTATATCCATCCTTCCCGGGACGGAAAACTCCTCTATGCCGTGAATGAGACGACAAAGACGGGGACGTCCGTAACACTCATCAATCCAGACACGGACAAGATCATTAAGGACATCCCTATCCCCCTCGAAGCCGGGGAGCCCGGTCTCGGACATCACGGGGAATTCACTAAGGACGGACGGTTCTTCTTTGTCTGCAACGAGGGAGGGAGGACAGTGGCCGTTATCGATACCGCAAGAAAAGAGGTGGTGAAGACCCTTAAGGCGGGAATGGGAGCAGGCCATCCTGCGATGACAAGGGATGGCAATTATATATTCGTTATCCATCACAAGGACAATGTTGTCACGGTCATAGACACGTCAAAACAGGAAGTCATAAAACACATCAATGTCGGGACAGGGAAAAAACAGGCCCACGGCTCGTACTTTTCCCCGGACGGTAAGTATCTCTACATGATCAACGCCGAGGACAACATGCTGCTTAAGATCGATATCGCAACGTTTGAAGTGACATCGAAGATACCGGTAGGAAAATCGGCGATGTATTTCGGGATCAAAGAAGGTACGGGATTCCCGAACACCGAATAAGATTTAAGGAATTTTGCCTGGCCTGCCTGGATAGACTCTCATCCTTGACAGAGGAGGTTTCTATGAGATGGATTTTCTGACAGTACTTTTCCCTGTGTCGGGTGTAACAACAAATGTATTATTACCACCCTTAGTGGCAATGGTCATTTCGTTTTTTACTTCTATGGGTGGCATTTCCGGCGCATTTCTTCTCCTTCCTTTCCAGATGAGTGTCCTAAATTATACGGCCCCCTCAGTGAGCGGAACGAATCATGTTTTTAATATCGTCGCGATCCCGAGCGGTGTGTACCGCTTTATAAGAGAAGGGCGCATGGCATGGCCGCTTACGTGGACAGTAGTGATAGGCACGCTTCCCGGCGTGTTTTTCGGTTACTACATAAGGGTTCTATGGCTTCCAAACCCCAAGGCATTTAAACTTTTTGTAGGTTGTGTGCTGCTTTATATCGGCATACGTCTTGTTAAGGATCTCTTGGGCAAGGCAAGACAGAAGTCTGCGGGCACTAAAGCGCTTGAAGAAAAATTCAAGGCAAAGGTCAATGAAATCAAAAAAGAGCAGAGCGCGAGGGCGGCAGCCGGGATACCTGCAGATGCAGTAGTAAAGACGGTCTCCATATCATTGAAGAAGATTGAGTACGAATTTTGGGAGGAACGGTTTTCCTTCAATCCTGTCGGCATGTTCATTCTGGCCTTTATTGTCGGCATCATCGGTGGTGCCTATGGGATTGGCGGTGGTTCGATTATTGCACCTTTCTGTGTGGCAATATTTCATCTGCCAGTTTATACCATAGCCGGTGCTGCCCTTATGGCAACCTTTATCACCTCTTTTGCTGGTGCAGTCTTCTTCAGCATCATTCCTGCAACTGGAGGCGTTTCGGCAATGCCTGACTGGCCCTTGGGTATTCTTTTCGGCTTCGGCGGTTTCATCGGCATGTACCTCGGAGCTAGGGCTCAAAAGTTCGTTCCCCAAAAGGTCATCAAAATGATAGTAAGCAGCGTTATGGTGTTTCTTGCGATTAAATACATTGTCCAGTATTTTTAAAGAAAGAAGAATAGCATGAAGGAAAATATATGTCCGATAGCAAAGATGGAGAAACTCCTTATCGCAACGGACGGCTCAAAGTTCAGTGAAGGAGCTATACGTGAGGCTTTAAGTCTCTCAAAACAGTGTCCAAGCAGACTTATTGCCGTATCCGTGGTCAAGACGAATCTCGAGTTCGAAATGACCATGCCTCAGGTCATTGAAAAAGATGAGGGGGAAGCAACGAGGCATCTTGAAACAATTAAGGCAAAGGCATCAAAGAACGGCATTGAAGCCATGGAAGGCAGGGGCTTGAAAGGCTTCTTATGGGCAGTGTCACGGAAAGAGTGATTGGTTATGCAGAGACCGCGGTCTTGGTAGTCAGAGCAAAATAAACTGAATTGAGAGCTGATTGCTGAATCGTAAACCACACACTGCAAGTCTTTTTCTCTCTTTTCTCAAGCTTGGCCTGACAGCCTTCGGCGGGCCTGCCATGGTTGCATATATAAAAGACCTGTCCGTAACACCGCCACAAGTGGCTCGACGAAGAGACATTTAACGATGGTGTGGCCACTCTGTCAAATCTGTACCCGGGCGCCACAGCCATGCAGACAGCCGCCTATGTGGGCTTCAGAATAAAAGGCATAATAGGAGCATTATCGTCATTTGTTGGATTCGGTTGCCTGCATTCGTTTTGATGCTGATCCTGTCATCACTCTATGCAAAGTATCATGCTGTTCCGAGGATTGTCTCGCTCTTTAACGGCCTGCAAGTAGTGGTAGTTGCTGTTGTTGCAAATGCAACCTATTCTTTTGGTAAAACTACCTTCAAGGGTTGCAGAGATTTTGTTATTGCTCTGGCTGCATCTTTTCTTTTTGGTTCAGGGATAAGCCCCTTTATTGTGATTTTGGGCGCTGCTGCCGCTGGAATTGTTCTTTTTAGAAGTGTCCCCGGCGTGCCTGAACGTGTATATGAAAGAGAAAAAGATGAGCGCTTTCTCAGACACTTCCCGCTGCTTCTCTTGGTTCCTGTTCTGGGACTGCTCGTGCTCTACCTTATGGATGCAAAGCTCTTCAATCTGGCGGCACTGATGATGAGGATAGATTTGTTTGCCTTCGGCGGCGGTTTTGCATCGTTGCCTCTGATGCTCCACGAAATCTCAGACGTAAGGGGCTGGATGGACAACAAGACCTTTATTGATGGTATCGCGCTCGGACAGGTCACCCCCGGTCCTATTGTCATCACAGCGACCTTTGTAGGATATCTCATTCATGGAACGTCCGGTGCCATTGTGGCGACTTTGGCAGTCTTTACCCCGTCTTTCTTGATGGTTGTCGTCATTACCCCAATCTTTGACAGATTGAAGGCATCTGCCTATTTCCTTGGGGCGACAAAAGGAATACTCGCCTCTTTTGTAGGCCTTCTTTTTTTCGTCACGGTAATATTTGCATTGGCTGTGCCTTGGGATATTATCAGGGCCTTATTGGTATGCGCAGCTTTTGTCGCGTTGTATAAGAAAATGGATATTCTTCCTGTTATGCTCATAACAGCGGTTATCTCGATTGTTGTATTTTGACGACTTCTGTTCATAAATCCTCACGGCTTTCCTCTTCAAATCTTCACAATAATGGGAAACGTTAACAGGACAAAAACTTCTCTCAGTCGTTATCATATCAGCGATGAGCCAAAGTGCTGACGAATTGTCAATTATAGACAGGTTCAAAAAGGGTGATGAATCGGCATTCGAAGAACTTGTCCTGAAATACCAGGACAGGATATACAACCTCTGCCGTCATATGCTCGGTAATGCCCATGATGCTGAAGACGCTGCACAGGACACTCTTCATTAAGGCATATCAGAATCTGAAGGATTTCAGACCGGAGGCTTCGCTTTACACATGGCTCTATCGCATTGCAGTAAATACCTGCCTTGATTACAAGAAAAGGCCTCTTTTTCGAATCGCTCTTCAAGAAGCTCCGATGAAGGTGAGGAGTTTATCTGAGAACCAGTCGTCAGATGAGCCTTCACCGGAAAAACTGTATGAATCAAAGCAGATTGGGCGTGCCTTACATAAAAGCTTAGGAAAACTGTCCCTCAAACTGAGGACGGTAATCATTCTGAAGGAAATTGAAGGCCTTTCATACGAGGAAATTGCGGAGATTCTCGAAGTCTCCATAGGCACCGTAAAATCGAGGATATCCAGGGCAAGGGAAGAGTTAAAAGTATTGATGAAAAAATTTAGGGAACAAAAATGAAACTGAATCGTTTAAATAGTAGGAGGCAAAGATGAAGTGCTCAAAGGCGCATAAACTCATATCACCCTATATTGACGGTGAACTGTCGGAACGGGACATGAAAACACTTGAAGACCATATGAAGGTCTGTCACAAGTGCCGGACGGAATTCGAGGAGAGGCAAGGAACTGCATAATTTATTTGCAAATGCGGATAAATTTAAAGCGCCCTATGGCTTTCATACAAGGGTCATGGCGAACATAAGTTCAGGAAAGACAAGAAAGCTTCAGGAATTTCCGATTCTTGTCCAGGCTTGCGGAGGCAGTTGTGATTGCTTGTGGTCATCGCTTTCGGTATATTGTCCGGCAGCTTTCTGATAAAGGCTTATATGCCGGATAAAGCGACGAGATGTAATGGCTTCACTTTCACTTGATGTCTTTGACTCCGCACCTCCGGGTTCTTTGGGCGGGGCATATCTTGCAATGACGGAGGTGAAGAAATGAAAAATAGCACCCTAAAATTCCTTCTTGATCGTCTCCCTGATATTAAATATTTCCTTCCTGGGAGCTGCAGGATATCAGTATTACAAGAAGTCAACGTACTGGACCTCACCTTTTGGCTATAAGATTAAGAAGGGGCCATTTCTTATTTGAAGAGCTTTCCTTGCGTCCGGATCAGCTGAAGGCGATGAGGGAAACTGCAACCAAATTCCGGGCGGTAATCGATGAAAAGAGACAGGCAATCGCCTCAAAGAGAAAAGAACTCATTACGCTTATGCGTCAGGACAATCCTGACAGAAATGCCATTGCCGCCGTCGTATCCGAGATCAGCGGAATGCAGGAAGAGATGCAGCGAATGATAGCCATGCATATGCTCGACATGAAGGCCGGACTGGATAAAGAGCAACAAAAGAAGTTTCTCGATTTGATAGAAAACGCCATGACAGAGGGGAGACAGATGGGATGTCCGCCGGTGCAATAAAATTGATGAACCGCGAAACGCCATTATTTAGCGTTAAACAATCAGTATTCAAAAGCTTCCCTTTGTGCTGCAGCGCGGGTGAATTTGATCAGCTCCGCTTCAGCACGATCAAGTGAGGGTGACCCTGAAATGGCCAGGACTAGGATCAGGCATCCCTCGATTCGCAGTATCTTGACTTCTTGCAACAAAATGATAGGGGGCAACAGAAATGAAATTGTCAGGTAAAAAGAAGATTATGGGCGTTATCATTGCGGCGTTTATCATTGGGTTCTTAGGGTATAAGATCTTCTGGTACCGGCTGCCGGTGGTCGCAGTCGTAGTCAAGAACGCAGAGATACATGGCAAAGTCCACGGGCCGGGCACGGTACAGTCCAGGGTGCCTGTTACGGTGAGCGCCAAGATTACCGGTATTATAGAAAAGCTCTATGTGGACCAGGGAGAAGACGTGAAAAGAGGCCAACTCCTTGCTGAACTCGACTCTGTCGAATTAAGAGCAAGGGAAGCCGCGGCACGCTCAGCCCAAAATCGGGCAGAACGCGACCTTGCACGAGCGCAGGCCGACCTGGTAAAGTCCGAAGCCAATCTTGCCTTAGCACAAAGCAATTATCAAAGGGACTTGGAACTTGTCAGGCCAGGATTTATCTCACAGGCGGCCTTTGACACCACCAAAACAGCCCTTCGGGTGTCCGAGAGCGATGTTGCAGCCAATCAGGCTGCCGTGAAGGCCCTCGAAGCGGCTGTCAATCAGGCAGAATCCGAAACTCGTGTGGCGGAAGCGCTGTACGAGTACACGCGTATTCTGGCCCCAATGGAGGGGGTCATAACAGTGCGCAAAGCAGAAATCGGCAATACGGTCTCACCAGGGACACCTATATTCCAGATGGTGAATTATCAGATATGGGCGGCCTCCTGGATCGATGAAACCAAAATAGCCCAGCTTCGCGAAGGCCAAAAGGCCTTGATCAAGTTACGGTCAGGGAGAGTCTATCCTGGTGAAGTTGTCCGCATCAACAAAGAGGCTGATACCGTGACCCGCGAGTTGGAAGTTGATGTAAAATTTGACACTCTGCCAGATCCCCTTGTAATCGGAGAAGAGTCCGAAGTCGATATTGAAACGGGCCGTCAAACTGCTCCGGCCGTTGCCATATCAGCCGTTATAGAAAAAAACGGTTCCAAAGGAGTAATGATAGTTGCTAATGGCAGGATGAGCTTCCGTCCCGTTGTTCTCGGCTTACAGGACGGGCAGCGAGTCGCAGTCTTAAACGGGGTGAGCGAGGGCGAGACGGTGGTACTTAACCCTGCAGTGACTGAACTGAATAAAAAAGTAAGGCCACAACTTAAATCCGATGTGGTGAAGAAGAACCAATGAGCATAATGTGTTCTGGTAACTCGTCGTATTGGAATCTGTAGAGTTATATCTCATCGCGTCTGCGGAGAATTGAATGGACTTAGCATTTTATGACTTGAAGCAGCACAGGGGCCGGTTCATTGCTACGGTTATCGGTGTGGGGCTTCTGTTCACCATCGTCCTCGCCATGAACGGCCTCTATCGTGGCAATATTTATGAAGGACTTGCCCTCATCAACGCCACCAATCCCGATCTCTGGGTGGTGGAACGGTATCGGGGAGGCCCGTTTAACGAGCAGTCTACCATACCCGAAGTTTACCATTACAGCGTAAAGACGGTGCCTGGCGTGGAAGAGGCTAGCCCTTTTATCTACTACACCGTTGAAAGACCGATAGCGGGTAAAAGCCGACATTTCAGCATTATCGGTTACGATATCTTTGGTGGGCTGGGCGGTCCTCAGAAGATCTTTGCCGGCAGAAGCATCCAGAATGCTCATTACGAAATGGTCGCCCATCCAAAGTTGGGAGTGCACATAGGGGACAGGGTAACTCTGGGTCTGCACACCTATACGGTGGTGGGCTTAACCAAAGAGGCGGTCTCTTCTGATGGGGAGGCTCTGGTGTATCTCTCATTGCCTGACGCCCAGGAAGTGCTTTATCAGAGAGACAATGAAGAGATTCGCGATCAGCGCAAGAGACTTGTCCGTACTCTATCCGTTCAGAGTTATCTATCCCCAAACCAGGCTGAAAAATTGCTTGCCCCCCTGCAGTCCGACACACACATAATAAATGCTATTCTGGTGAGGCTGAAGCCCGGAGCAAATCGAGCCGAGGTGGCCCGTCTTATCGATGATTGGCTATATCTCTCCTCTTTCGGCACGGAGAAGGAGGTTGAATTGATGCTGAAGGGTCGGCTGGCCAGTATGGCTAAGCAGCTTCTGCTTTTCAGGACGCTTCTTCTGCTCATCTCTGTAGTCATAGTTACCCTGGTGGTCTATACATTTACCATGGAAAAAATCCGGAGCATTGCGGTCATGAAACTTATTGGCGCCCCCAATTGGGTAATCGTCCGCATGGTGATGGAACAGTCTCTCCTTTTGACGGTCGGCGCTTTCTTGTTCGGAGTAGTTCTGATCCTGAATACGTATTCTCTATTTCCCAGGACTATCATGATACTTCCCGGAGATACCCTGCTTACTTTCATAATAGCTTTTGCTGGTGGTATCCTCGCCAGTATTTTAGGGCTCTGGCAGGCGTTGAAAACCCAGCCCGCCATGGCACTGGGGGGACAATAATGGAGATCCTCAGAATCGAGGGTCTGTCGAAAACTTTCGGGTCCGGTGACTTGGAAGTCCGGGCACTCGAAGATATAAGCCTCTTGGTTTCAAAGGGTGAGCTGGTGGCCCTGCTCGGGCCGAGTGGGTCTGGCAAGACGACCCTGCTTTTATGCATCAGTTTGATTCTGGAGCCCTCAACAGGTAAGATCGACTTTGACGGTCAGACCATATTTCAGAAAAATGGATGGGGCGGCATAGACATACGCCGCGTTCGCCGGGAAAAAATAGGCTTCACCTTCCAGTCTCACAATTTGATCCCTTTTCTTACAGCCAAACAGAATGTGCTTTTTCCTTTGAGTCTCGTCGGCATGAAGAAAGAAGTGGCTGAGGGCCGTGCCATGGAACTTCTGGAATACATGGAGATCGCCAACCGGGCCGATTACCTGCCGGGTCTGCTTTCCGGGGGCGAGCAACAGCGAGTAGCCATTGCACGAGCCCTGGCAAACAAGGCAAAACTCATCCTGGCTGACGAGCCGACGGCTTCTTTGGATACCGCCAGGGGAATGAGGGTCATGGAATTGTTAAAAAAGATCGCCAGGGAAAATCAGTCTGCGGTGATCGTGGTGACCCACGATGAACGGATGATCGCAGGTTTTGACCACGTGTATTATCTTAAGGACGGCTGCCTTGAGCTGAATCAATAATTATGCAGAGCACAGATGCATGGCAATTGGCTTTTGGCTGTTGCTTGGAGCTGATTTGGTGAGCCTGTAAAGGATGAGGGCGTGATTGATGAATAAGATGAAAGCAGTTTCAACAGCGCAATCGTGCCAGGCATCTTGAGCGCTGGGAACGCTCAGTCTTATTGAGAGCTTGGGATTCCGGATTCTCGTTACACTTCTTCCCCGTCGATCGCCTTCCGCACCAGCTTCGCCATCTCCGCTACCCTGTACGGCTTGTTCAGGAATCCGAGAACCCCTGACTCCCTCAACCCGTTGGCCTCGTCCGCGGCGTAACCGCTGGAGATGATCACCTTGACGTCCGGGTTCATCACCTTCAGACGGCCATAGGCTTCAATGCCGTCAACCTTCGGCATGACCCTGTCCATGAGGATCAGCGCAACGTCGGCGCCACATTCACGGTAAACCCTGACCGCATCTTCACCGTCCACTGCAGTGATCACGTTATACCCCAGTCCCGTGAGGATGGAGGATCCGAGAGCCCGGATCAACTCTTCATCATCGGCCAAGAGAATCGTTTCTGTCCCCCTCGGAAGTTCCTGCTTCTCCACGTGCGTTTCCGCAGGCGCACTTTCCGCGGTGACGGCGGGAAGATACACCCTGAACTCCGAGCCCCTTCTGACCTCACTGTACAGGTTTATCCAGCCCCCGTGGGCCTTCACTATGGAATAGGTAACGGCAAGACCAAGGCCTGTGCCCTTGCCCTTGGTCTTTGTGGAGAAGAAGGGCTCAAATATCCTGTTCCTTATCTCCTCAGGAATACCCTCCCCCGTGTCCTTGACCGCCACCGTCACGTAATGCCCGGGCTTTGCATAGACATAATGCCTGCAATATTCCTCATCCACCAGCGCATCCCCGGTCCGTATTTCTATGACCCCACCCTTGCTGATGGCATCCCTTGCATTCACTACAAGGTTCATTACCACCTGCGTTAATTGGGCCGGATCTCCATCCGCCGGCCGGATGTTCATCTTCGGTAACACGCGCATCTCGACGGTCTCCTCGACCATTCGCCTGAGCATTTTCATGGCATCCTCTATGAGGTGGTTCATATTAACGGGTTGACGGGTTGCCGGCAGCTTCCTTCCGATGAGGAGTATCTGGCGCGTAAACTCTGTCGCCTTTTCCGTCAGCTCCAGTACCCTGCCCAGGTATTCCCGTGCAGCGGGGTCGACAGAATCCTCAAGAGCCAGTTCAGAGTATCCCATGATTCCCGTGAGAATGTTATTGAAGTCATGGGCAATTCCCGCAGACAGAGTACCGATAGCCTCCATCTTCTGCGCGTGAAGGAGGGACGCCCTGTGCTCATCGAGTTCCTTTGTGATGGCGCTGGTCCTCTCCTGCAGTTTCCCTGTCATGGCGTTGAAATTATCGGCCAGGATGCCGAATTCGTCCTTCGAAGCCACCCTGATCGTGTGCGAAAGATCCCCCGCAGCCACCTTCCTGATCCCCTCTGTCAGCCGGGAAACCGGTGCAAGGACAATATGATGAACCACAAGGTAAAGGGGGATGGAGAGAAACAAAATGAAGACAAACCCGAAGGCACCTATGGCATATCCCTGCTTCCGGATATAGGCGTCCGCGGACTGAAGGGAGAAGGCGAATTCGATCCCGCCCAGTTCCCTTTCCTCGCGTGAGTGGATGTGGCAGGATGCGGCATAGCACGAAGGGGCATTCAGGATCGGCTCGGTCATGACAACGGCCCTCCCGCCCTTTACCTCTCTCACGAAGCGGGAACGCCCATTCCCATCGCTCAGGGATTCACTCGCAAAAGCGTCAAAACCGCTCCGTATGGATGCGAAGCGTACAACACCGTGGGCATCCAGGACCTTGATCCATAAAATATTCTCGGTGGTGGCCAGGGAATTTACTGTCTGCCCGACATAGTCCCTGCGATTGGTGAGCATTCCATAGTAGAGAGCCCTCTTAATCACGTCCATCTGTGATTCGGCAAAGTTGATGTTCTTGTTGAGCTCTTCATACTGCATGTGCCGGATGGAGGGATACCAAAAAAGGAGGCTGACCCCGAGAATGATCAGGACGCTCATGATAATGAGCTTCCCAGCGAGGGAAAGGAACGGTTGCCCCGTCGATGAGTTGTCTTCTGCCATTTTTAAGCGCTGCGGCTTTCTTTCTCTATGTTGCTGGTTAATACCCTGCGGCAAAACCTCACGGTATCTTACCATAATGAATTACGCTTTGTTCTATCCGCTTGCGTCTGTTCCATGGTCTGGTGAAAACAGTGAATTCTTTTGATGGTGGCGACGCAAGTTCCATGCCACTCTTCCCGACTCGATGCGTCCTGGTTGTCTATGATATAATTTTTTATATGGCTTTGGGAGGATGACCGGTAAAATGAAATTGACCTCTGAGAAACGTCTCAGCGTAAGCCTCGGCCTGACCGTCCTGATACTGGTTGCCGAAGTGGTGGGTGGGATCCTGAGCAACAGTCTTGCCCTGTTGAGTGACGCAGGCCATGTGCTCACTGACGCGTTTGCCCTCGGGCTGAGCATGATA
Organism: Nitrospirota bacterium; assembly: GCA_963699545.1. Lineage (GTDB taxonomy): Bacteria > Nitrospirota > Thermodesulfovibrionia > Thermodesulfovibrionales > UBA9159 > JAMCQB01. The sequence goes on from CAVOUE010000005.1 coordinate 385,293, forward strand.
GCCTCGCGCATAAGCAGAAAGCCCTCCGACGAGAGGGCCACCTACGGTTACCAGAGGGTGGGCCTCTTGGCCGCAGTGGTCAACGGGTTGAGCCTCCTGGCGATAGCGGCTTTCATCTTCTATGAGTCGTATAAACGCTTCATGTCCCCTCCGCAGATCGACGTCTCCCTGATGCTGCTCATCGCCGGATTCGGCCTTGCAGGCAACGTGATCATGGCCCTCATCCTCGGCACGGAGCATGAAGACCTGAACATCAGGAGTGCATGGCTCCACGTCCTGGGGGATACCCTGTCCTCTTTGGGGGTGATCGTATCAGGAGCGATCATCTACGCCACGAACTGGGTGTACGCAGACCCTGTTGCAGGCCTGGTCATCGGAATGATCATCGTTGCCGGGGGCATCCGGGTCGTGAAAGAGGCGGCCACCATATTCCTCGAAATGACACCTCAGGGCTTCGTGGTCGAAGAAATCGCCAAGAAGCTTTGCGACGTGCCGGAAGTTATGGGAGTCCATGATGTCCATCTCTGGTCCGTGGCCCACAAACGGATAGCTTTCTCCGCTCACATATGGGTGCACGACCAGAAATTGAGCGAGACGGAGAGCATAAGGCGGAAGATCGAGGGCATGCTCACGGACCTCGGGATTGGCCACATCATACTCCAATTCGAGTGCGGTGAGTGCGAAAACGGCGGCCTTTACTGTCAGATACCGAAGAGATCTCATTACAGGAGCGATGTTACGCACCATCACCACGGAGAACACTAACACACACTTCCTTGCAATTACAGTTAATTATTATTTATCATTACGTTATGATACAAGGGATACTAAGAAAGGTTTTCGGCACAAAGAACGAAAGGGAGATGAAGCGTCTGTGGCCCATGGTGGACAGGATCAACGCCTTGGAGCCCCGGATCTCTTCCCTCAGCGACGAACAGCTCAAGACAAAGACCCCCGAGTTCAGGAGCAGACTTGAAGAGGGAGAGACTGTGGATGACATCCTCCCGGAAGCATTTGCAGTGGTGAGAGAGGTCTCGAAGAGGACCCTGGGGATGAGGCACTTCGACGTTCAGCTCATCGGCGGAGTCGTCCTGCACGAAGGCAAGATCTCGGAAATGAAGACGGGTGAGGGAAAAACTCTGGTGGCCACTCTCCCCGTTTATCTGAATGCCCTTTCCGGACAGGGTGTCCATGTGGTCACGGTCAACGACTATCTGGCCAGAAGGGATGCCCGGTGGATGGAGCCGATTTACCGTTTCCTCGGCATGTCGGTCGGCATCATCGTCCACGGCCTCACCGACGAGGAGCGCCAGGCAGCCTATGGTGCGGATATCACCTACGGGACGAACAACGAGTTCGGTTTCGATTACCTCAGGGACAACATGAAATACGACCTCTCCCAGTACGTCCAGCGGGAGATGAATTTTGCGATTGTGGACGAGGTGGACAGCATCCTCATCGATGAGGCGAGGACCCCCCTTATCATCTCCGGCCCTTCGGAGGATTCCACCGACAAATACTACACGATCGATAAGATCATTCCGAAGCTTAAGAAAGACCAGGATTATACCATCGACGAAAAGGCCAAGACCGCCATCCTCACAGAAGAAGGGAGTCTCAGGGTCGAGCACCTCCTCGGCACCACGAACCTCTATGACCCCGCGAACATCGAACTGGTGCATCATACGCTTCAGGCCCTGAAGGCGCATGCCATCTTCAAAAGAGACGTCGATTACGTAGTGAAGGACGGAGAGGTCCTCATTGTGGACGAATTCACCGGAAGGCTTATGCCGGGCAGGAGATGGAGCGACGGCCTCCATCAGGCGGTTGAGGCAAAGGAGGGGGTCAAGATCGAGAGCGAAAACCAGACCCTTGCCACCATCACGTTCCAGAATTATTTCAGGATGTACACCAAACTCGCCGGCATGACCGGAACCGCAGATACCGAGGCTGAGGAGTTCGCAAAGATCTATAACCTCGACGTACTTGTCATACCCACGAACAGGCCTCTGATCCGACCCGATTACCCCGACGTGATCTACAAGACCGAAAAGGCTAAATTCAATGCGGCGATACGGGAGATCGAGGAACTGTACCAGAAAGGGCAGCCCGTGCTCGTTGGAACGATATCCATAGAGAAGTCCGAGACCCTGAGTCATATGCTGAAGAAAAAGGGCATCCCCCACTCCGTGCTGAACGCGAAGTACCACGAGCGGGAAGCAGAGATCATTGCCCAGGCAGGGAGAAGTAGCGCAGTGACCATTGCAACGAACATGGCCGGAAGAGGCACAGACATTGTCCTTGGCGGCAACCCCGAGGGCCTTGCCCGCGATCTCCTGAAGGAGAAGAAGGAGTTCGCCGAAGAAGAGTGGCAGCAGACGCTGGGTAAGGCAAAAGAGCTCTGCCAACGGGACAGGGAAAAAGTTGTGTCCTGCGGCGGCCTCCATATCCTTGGCACAGAGAGGCACGAGGCAAGGAGAATCGACAACCAGCTGAGGGGCCGTTCAGGCAGGCAGGGTGACCCGGGGTCTTCCCGGTTCTATCTCTCCCTTGAGGATGACCTCATGAGGATCTTCGGCTCGGACAGGATATCGGGGTTAATGTCAAAACTGGGCATGGAGGAGGATGTGCCCATAGAGAACAGAATGGTCTCAAAGGCGATCGAGAATGCCCAGAAAAAGGTGGAAGCCCACAATTTTGACATCAGGAAGCACCTCCTGGACTATGACGACATCATGAACAAGCAGCGTACCGAGATATACTCCTTCAGGAAAGAGATCCTCCAGGGAGAGGGACTGAAGGAGAAGATCTTCCAGATGATAGACGACATCGTTGACGAAATCGCGTTCATATACTGCCCCGAGGAAAAGCACCCGGAAGAGTGGGACATGAAGGGGCTGAAGGCTGCCGTCTTCGGAATATTCTCCATCACAGTGGACAACGCCCCCACCGGTATCGATAGCCTGAGGGAATCCCTCTCCTCGGTCATAAAGTCCGCCTACGACAAGCGGGAATCTGACATAGGCAACGAGACCATGCACTACCTCGAAAAAGTGGTCTTCCTCCAGGTGCTGGATGCCCAGTGGAAGGATCATCTCCTTGGCATGGATCACCTGAAAGAGGGGATCGGTCTCCGGGGATACGGCCAGAGAGACCCCCTCACTGAATACAAGAAAGAGGCCTTTGATATATTTGCCGACCTCACCGGCAGGATATCCATGGACACCGTGAGCCGCCTCTTCAAGGTCCAGATACGGGAAGAGGAGGGGGTCAAGAAGCAACAGGTGCAACTGAAACAGCCGGTGCGGTATAATCGGGGTGAGGGGTCTGAGACGAACCAGCCCGTCACGAAAGGCAGGAAGATTGGAAGGAATGATCCATGCCCGTGCGGAAGCGGCAAGAAATACAAGAAATGCTGTGGCGCGAATGCCTAAGATACTTGTCATAGGGACAAGTCTTCTTGACAGGAGCTTCGAAGCTCTGTCCAGACACGGGGAAGCATCCAAATTCAAATCTCTCGGCAGTGTGCATGTCAGGGCGGATGATCAGGTCGTTCTTCTCATCGTTGATAAGGACCAGCATAGGGAGCCGACCTTCAAAGATTTCGTAAGAACCTTCGCGGACGTGCCGAAGATCATCATATCCCATGATGATTCCTTCAGAGGCTTCGCCCGCTGGCTCAGGCTTCCCCTCACCTACCCGGTGCATAATCCGGGCGAAAAGGAATTGGTCTTTCTCGCCGATCGTCTCGTGGCCGAACGGGACGTGCAATCTGAGAACAGGAAACTGAGGAATGACCTTTTTACCTCTCAGAGGGAGCTGGAATTCTTTGATGCGGTCGGGAGGGTCCTTACCTCGGACATGGAGCTTGATAACATGCTGGTCGTCATTATGAAAAGGACCAGGGATATGATCAGTGCCTCGTCGTGGTCCATTTACCTCCTGGATGAAGAGACAGGAGACTTCGTGCTCGAAAAGACGGACGGAAGGAAGAAGAAAGACAAGGCCCTCAAATTGAGGTTGAAGCCGGGGGAGGGAATTACGGGCTGGGTGATCCAGGAAGGAATTCCCCTCATAGTTCCGGACGTTCTCCCGCGATGCACGGTTTGCAGGCTCAGCCCGCAGCCCTCGAAAGGCGATATCACTCATCTGTGTCCCGATTAAGAACAAGGAGCGCGTTATCGGTGTCATGGAATTTGCGGACAAGACCACCGGCAGCCCCTTCACCAGGGATGACCTTAACCTCCTTCTGAAGATCGTGGATTATGCCGCCATTTCCATAGAAAGGGTCTCCTTGTACCATAAGATGGCCGAACTGGCCATCACTGATGACCTCACCAAGCTCTTCAATTCCCGGTATCTGAACAGGACCATCGAGGTCGAGATCCACCGCTGTGAGCGTTCGCGCACGTCGGTCTCTCTTATCTTCATGGATATCGATTATTTCAAGAATGTCAATGACCATTACGGTCATCTGGTGGGGAGCAAGGTCCTTGTGGAAGTGGGACAGCTTCTCATCAAGAGCCTACGCTCCATCGACATTGTGGCGCGCTACGGAGGGGACGAATTTGTGGTGGTCCTTCCCCAGACCTCGCCGGATGTGGCGACAAAGGTGGCCGAAAGGATACGAAAATCCATCGAACAGAACGTCTTCCTGAAGAAGGAGGGCTACGCCATCAGGATAACCGCCAGCTTCGGTGTCGCCTCCTATCCCGAGAGCGCAAAATCGAAAGAGGAGCTCCTAAAACTGGCTGACGAAGCGATGTACAGGGTGAAGAACTATACTAAGAACGGGGTTTATGCAATCATGTAGAGCTCTCAACAGGTTACCTCTTTCCCGACCTAATGACAATTCCCCTGACAATCACACGTCAGTTCACCCTTTGATTTCTCAAATGCTTCTCTCCCCTCCCTGCAAGCAAGGCCAGCTATCCCAATTGCACCTATGGAATCCAGCATACCGATACTGGTAACCTCATAGCCGACACTTGAGATAAGAAGCACAACAGAAAGATACACACACGCCTTTGAGCAATTTGCATCCGCCAGGAGTGCCTGAGAATTATACAGTCTGCCAATTTTGACTTTGTAATGAACAAGAATCCACATACAGAGGATTGACACGACGGACACAACAATACCCCATAAGGTGGTTTCAGGTCTATATTCCTGATAGATGTTTATCGCAGAAGTGACGACCAATCCGACAGCCAGGACATAAAATGCTCCTCCTGTAATCTGGAGTGCCCTCTTTTCAAAGATGTCATGATTAGTACTGTCATCTTGTTTCATGCGCTTGATCATGTGCCATATCCCAATGCCTGAGACTACTTCAACATAAGAATCCAGCCCAAAACCGAATAGTGCGACAGTCCCATCCTGAAGCCCAAAGAATACAGAAACACAGCCCTCAATTACGTTGTAAAAGATTGTTACAAGGGCAAGGGCTGATGCCCATTTGTAAAATGGTTTCCTCTCGTTAAGAGACTGAGGTATGAGTATTTGCATCGTTCTATAATAGCCCAAAACTCCATGAGTTTCCTCATGTCCTGAATAAACCGCTGGTTCCCCTTCTCAGCAAATCCCCTGCCTGACATCAGCAAAAACCCTGTAGGACATTACATCCGAATCGGCTGCTACTACTTTCACTTGACCATTTATACCATCTCGTCTTAGAATGAAGAAAAGGGGGCACTATGAAAAAGCTCTTCCTTGCTTCGATGGCGTTGTTTTCACTCTTTGCATGGACCATCGCTTATGCCCAAGAGCCATGGCGAGAGTATTGGATGAGACCCTGGATGATGAATTGGGGATTTGGATTGTGGTGGTTTATGCCTTTTGTCATGATCGCTTTCTGGATTGCTGTAATAATAGGAATAATTTCTCTTATCCGATGGCTCGCGAGGTCTGAAAGAGGCAGAGAGATAAAGTCAGGGGAGACAGCACTTGATATTCTAAAGAAGAGATATGCTAAAGGGGAGATAAGCAGAGAAGATTTTGAAACGATGAAGAAGGATATTTCATAAGGTTTGACGAACGGAGGATTTATGACTGAAAAGATAGACGTTGAAGGAATTCAGGATGCCGTGCGCAAGAAGTATGCAGAGGTCTCAAGCACGGCTGAAGGTAAACTTAACTATCCCACAGGAAGGGATGGTGCAATCTTGCAGGGTTATGACCCCCAAGTCATTCAGAGTGTGCCAGATGAATTGATACAGTCATTCTGTGGTGTGGGAAATCCCTTTATTCTGGGACCAATCAGTTCGGGAGAAACAATACTTGATGTGGGCTGCGGTGCGGGATTTGACCTCATTGTTGCAAGTCGCATGGTTGGGCAAAATGGCAAGGTATGTGGCATTGACCTTACGCCGGAAATGGCCGACAAAGCAAGAAATAATCTAAAACAATATGGAGTTCAAAATTATGATGTTCGGGTAGCGGGAGCTGAGTCCATTCCGTATCCCGACAGCAGCTTTGATGCAGCAATCTCAAACGGAGTGTTGAACCTTTCACCCTTAAAAGAAAGGAGCTTCAGAGAGATATACCGGGTCCTCAGGCCGAATGGTCGCCTCCAGTTCGCAGATATCGTTCAAAAGGAAGACTGTGGTGCGATGTGCAGCACCCTTGAAGCATGGTCAAATTGAATTGCGGGCGCGATCTCAGTTGGAGATCTGATAGACCTGATGAAGGGCATAGGTTTTGTTAAGGTGGAATATGTGGGCGAGACAAAGGTGTCGACTTCGCAATTTACCGTGGGGGGCTTATTTAGGGCAGTCAAGGTGAACAGTTGATGCGTTCAGGAATAGGACAATAAAGAAACCTCTCATCAGGACGCTCCTTTTTTCTCCCTTTTCGCAGTTTCACAGAAGAAAGCATGGGACTGAAATGACAAAATTCGTCATAGCGTATAAAAGTTGCATACCTTCGTGACAAGTATTACTCTATACTTGTCTGCGCAGCTGGAACGGAATGTTAAGGAACTACTTTCGGAAAAATGGTGTTTGTGCTATAATTTGACGTGGCTTTTTTCAATTACGTTACAAAAGAAATTACGCTGAAGGTTGTCTATTACGGCCCCGGTCTGAGTGGCAAGACCACCAATCTGCAGCACCTCTATTCCGTTCTGGATGCCTCATCCAGAGGGAAATTCATCTCCCTTGCCACAGAGTCTGACAGGACCCTCTTTTTCGATTTTCTCCCTGTGGAACTCGGCAAGATAAAGGACTTTTCCGTGAGGTTCCAGCTCTACACGGTTCCCGGGCAGATACGCTACAACGCCACGAGAAAGCTTGTCCTGAAGGGTGCGGATGCCGTGGTGTTCGTGGCGGATTCCCAGAGGGACATGAGGGAGCAGAATCTTGAGAGCTTCGCGAATATGAGAGAGAACCTCGTTGCCAATGGTCTGAACCCCGACGAGATCCCTGTTGTCTTGCAGTGTAACAAACGTGATCTTCCGAACATCCTTTCAGTGGAGGAGATCAGCAGCGACCTGAACAGGAATAATTACCCGACTCTGGAGGCGGTGGCCTCTCAGGGCGCTGGGGTTCAGGAGACCTTCCGCCTGGTCACATCGAATCTTCTCAAGGACATTGCGAGAAAGCATAAGGTGGACATATCTTCAGCGAAAGAAGAAGCGATCACGGTGAAGGTCCCGGAAAAAGAGACGTTCGCCCTTGCCGGGGAAGTGCTGCCTCCGAAGGCCTTGCCGGTGGATGCAGGAGCCCATCAAATGAGGGTGCCGCCCAAAGAGGAAGTTTCGCCGTTTGCTGCGGCGCCGCAGGCAGCTGCACCTCCACGGACGCCGTTCACTCCACAGGAGAGGGAGTCACCTCGCACAGCGGTCAGGGAGGCGGAAGAAAAGCCTCTCCGTGCCCGTCCGGTTCCTGCGAGGGCCGTCCCGTATCCTGATGAAAAGATGACTTCTGTCCTGTCCCTGCTCAGAGAGATGAATCATTCCCTTGCCGGGTTACGGGAGGCCGTATCCGTGCTCTCCAGAGAGGTCAGGGAAACCGGAAAACAACAGGCGGACATGATGAAGACGCTCAGGGAGGTTAGCATCTCTGTGGCCCAGAAGAAGAAGGGCAGCTGGTGGTCCCGTCTTTTTTCCCGCTGATCTCTGCACGTGCTTGAAAATTCCTGTCCACACCTGTCAGAATAATTAGCTTATGCTTCGGAGAGTGCAATGAACGCTAGGGCGCTGGTGAGTGAACTTCAGGACTTCTATCTCCTTTCCTTTCGCGGCCTCATGGGGCTGCTGGGGAAACCCTTCTACCTGCGCGATACTATTGAACAGATGGACTATGCGGGTGCAGGTTCGTTCTTTATCATAATCCTCGTATCCCTCTTTGTGGGGATGGCCCTTTCCCTCCAGCTGGCAGCCGAGCTTTCGGTGCTCGGCCTGAAGATGTATACCGGAAAGGTCGTGGGTATTTCGATCGTCCGTGAGATAGGCCCTGTTGCCGCGGCCCTTGTCTTTACCGGACGGGTCGGTTCAGGAATGGCGTCCGAGCTGGGATCCATGGTGCTCGGACATCAGGTGGATACGCTCAGGGTCTTCGGCGTTGACCCCGTAAAAAAGCTCGTCACCCCGAGGATAGTCAGCGCCCTTGTTATGCTGCCCGCGCTCACCCTTATTGGAGACGCCGCTTCCCTTATCGGGGGGTATTACATCGCGGTGTTCGTCAGCCACCAGAGCGGTAATGTCTACTGGAGCTCCATCAGGGAAGTTCTGAATTTTGAGAATGTCTTTCCGGCTCGGTGAAGCCTTTTATCTTCGGCTTTCTCATTTCATCCATCAGCTGTTACATGGGACTTTCCGCGAAGGGCGGCGCCATCGGTCTCAGGGGGGCGACTACGAGGGCGGTGGTGCTCTCCATCATCATGATCATCGTCGCCGATTTTATCCTCACAAGGATATTGCTTTATGCCCTGGGGTTCAGCGTATGATCAGCTTTGACGGAGTCAGTTTCTCGTACGGTTCACGGTCCATCCTGAGTGACCTTCATTTCTCCATCGGGGCCGATGAAAGGGTGGCAGTGCTGGGAGGAAGCGGAGAAGGCAAAACGACCATTCTGAAACTTATTATGGGCCTCATTCGACCTGACTCGGGGAAAATATTCATAGACGGCGAAGATATCACCGGCAAGACGGAAAAAGGACTGCGGGACGTGCGGATGAAATTCAGCATCGTCTTCCAGGAAGGGGCCCTGTTCGATTCTCTGAATGTGAAAGAGAATGTGGCCTTCTGTCTCAGAGAATACACCAACATGTCGGATGAAGAGATCGACCGGAAGGTGCGGGACCTTCTCCGGAGGGTGGACGTCGAACAGGCAATGGAACTCATGCCCGAAGAGCTGAGCGGAGGGATGCACCGGAGGGTCGCTATCGCCCGGTCCCTGGCCGCTTTCGAACCGATGATGTTCCTTTACGACGAGCCGACAAGCGGCCTTGATCCGGTGAACGCCGACAACATATGCAAACTTATCCTCGACCTCTCCCGGAACGGAAAGGGTTTCATCATCGTCACCCACAAGGTCTTTGACGCGTTGAAGGTTGCCGGCAGGTTCCTGTTCCTGCAGGACGGGAAGATGCTCTTTGACGGGGACAGGGAACAGCTTCTCCATTCCCCCATTCCCGAGATTCAGACATTCATTAGCGAGTTGCAGCATAAAGAGGAGGGAAAACATGTTTGATATGAAGAAGCAGCTCATGTGGTCAAAACTGAAGGTCGGCGCGGTGATCACCCTCGCTCTCATTACCCTGTTTTTTACCGTGTTCTTTGCGGGGGGGATCGAAGATCTGCTCTCTCCCAAGATCAACGTGAAGGCCCAGATACAGGATGTGAAAGGATTGCGGCAAGGCTCGCCCGTATGGCTCTCAGGCGTAGAGATAGGCTCGGTGAAAGCGATACAGCTTCACCCCGAATTCGGGACGGTTATCACCCTTTCGGTGAAAAAGAGCGCCATGAAATACGTGAAGAAGGACTCCCACGCCAGTGTGCTTACCATGGGTCTCCTCGGAGACAAGTACGTTGAATTGAGCGCCGGGACCGCAAAAGCAGGTGTTATTCAGCCCGATGATATGATCGCTGGGGCGGCCCAGCTCGAGCTGAAGGACGTGATGGAAATCGGCACGGTTTCCATACAGAGGATGTCCGATTTCATCAGGAAGCTTGACAACCTCCTCACAAAGATTGAAAAGGGTGAAGGGACGGTCACCAGGTTCCTTACCGATCCGACCCTCTACGATAATCTCAGGGATGCCACGAAGTCATTGTCCCTGACCCTTAAGGACATCAGGGATGCGAGGGGCACCATGAAACTGCTCATGGAAGACCCCGCACTCTATAACAATCTCCTTGCCGCTTCCTCTTCCCTGGAAGGATTGAGCAGAAAGATGAACGAGAGCTCGGGCACACTGAGGAGGATGATCGAGGACCCCGCACTTTATAACAGGCTGCTGGCCGCCACTGTGTCTTTGGAGGAGTTCAGTACGAAGTTCAACTCTGTGCTGGAAAAAATCGATAAGGGCGACGGCGTTGCGGGAACTCTTGTGAACGATAAAGAGATGGCCGGAGAGCTGAAGGACACGGTGGCGGAACTGAGACAGCTCCTGAAGGATATCAAGACTGACCCGAAGAAATACTTCAAGTTCAGCGTCTTCTGAGGCAGAAAGATCGTGCAGAAGATAGAATACGTTCTTGTGTTTGCGTAATTTTGTATCCCGTCATGGACAAACAAAAGAGCAACTGGATACCGGGTAGACCCTTTAGCTTCCTGTTGAAGGTATTGAGTGACTTCAAACGGAATCAGGGTCTGTTGCTCTCCGGCGCCATTGCCTACTACACCCTGTTGTCAATTGTGCCCATGTCAATCCTTGCCCTTATCGTGCTGTCCCATTTCATAGAGGAGACACAGTTATTTCACACCTTATCAACGTATCTGGAAATGATGATACCCGGCTATGCAGCAACGTTGACTGAACAGGTACGGGTATTCCTTGAGCACCGCAAGGTGATCGGCGGTATCGGGTTCATGGTCATGCTATTTTTTAGTTCCATAGCCTTTACCGTGCTTGAGAACGCCATGTCGGTGATCTTTTTTCACCGTGTCAGAATTCAGCGCCGCCACTTCTTGATCTCCGCCATTATTCCTTACATGTATATCTTCCTGATGGGTCTGGGTATTGTACTCGTGTCGTTTATCTCGGGAGCAATAGAGACGTTTGAAGGCAGACAATTAATGATTTTTGGCTGGGGTGTAAGACTTCAAGGGGCCTCCGGAGTTGCGCTGTATATACTGGGAATAATCGGTGAGGTGCTGCTGCTCACTTCTCTCTATCTGGTCATGCCCGTGGCGCGTATCACATTTCGCCATGCACTGATCGGAGGAGTAACCGCAACGGTTTTATGGGAGATCACCCGTCGCGTGCTGGTCTGGTATTACTCGGTCTTGTCTATGGTGAATCTGATCTATGGTTCTTTCGCTACGGCGGTGGTGGCCCTTCTCAGCATAGAGGCCATCGCATTGATCCTTCTGTTAGGCGCTCAGGTCGTCGCGGAGCTTGAGCGGACGGCCGGCGAACTGGCCAGGAAAAAGCCGTCGGGTTTTGAGACATGATGCTCATTGTAACAGGGAGTAGACCTCGCGAACACGGACGGGAAGCGGAAAGAACCTCACACCAGCTTCTTCACCAGGATCTCTCTCGCGATGTCAGGGTCAAGGGCGATGGTGGTCTCGTCGATCTGGATCACGCAGGACGGCATCTTCTGGAGAAGTTTAATGGTGCTGCCCGGGGCTATTCCCACTGAACCAAGTCTCGCGAGCCTTGCTGCCTCGGACGGGATGATAAAGACGATCCTCCCCTTTGAACCTACCTCAAACTCCGACAACCGCGTGACCACCGGCGACACTTCAAGCTTATATTTCTTGCAGCATTCTCCCTTGGGGATGGGCTTTCCGTGAGGACAGGTGGGGGGATGACCCAGGAACGTGCACACGCTGTCGGTCAACTCCTCGCTCAGGATGTGTTCCATCCTGCACGCGTCCGCTTCCACCACTTCATCTTTCATCTCGAACACGTCCATGAAGAGCCTCTCCGCCAGACGGTGGCGGCGTATCAGTCCCCTTCCAAGAAAACGCCCCTTGTCCGAAAGATGGATTATTCTCCCTTCAGTCGTCACGAGAAGGTCTTCTCTTAATGCTCCCAGAAGTTCGTCAACATCGGGGTCATCTGAACTTAATCTGAACCGTTCCAGTTCGTAATGTCCCTCTTCATCGAGAAGCCAGAGGACCTCGAGTGCCTCGTCTATGCGTTCTCTATCCATTGTCTTCTCCGAAGGGAAGCTCCGGGGACAGGACCCTTTCGAAACTCTTCCGGTGGATCGGGCAAGGGCCATGGAGAACGGATATTCTCCACATGCTCCCGGGTGGAATATCCCTTGTGTTTCCAGAATCCGTATACGGGATACATCCCGTCATACTGCCGCATAATTCCATCCCTTATGACCTTCGCGATAATGGATGCCGCTGCGATGGAAGCGCTTTTTGACTCTCCCTTGATAAGGGGGACCTGTTTGACATCCAGGGAAGATAACTGAAGTGCGTCTATGAGCAGAAGGTCCGCCCCGTCGGAGAGGTCCTCCACCGCCCTCTGCATAGCGAGTTTGGTCGCATTCAAGATATTGATCCTGTCTATGGTCTCCGCGTCCACGATCCCAACACCAACATCGACACAACAGCAGAGAACGTCCATAAAGAGGGATTCCCTTTCTTTCTCCGGAACCTTCTTCGAATCCCTTAGCCCCTTTATCCTCTTTCCGGACGGGAGAACCACCGCTGAAGCCACAACGGGACCCGCCAGGGGGCCCCTTCCCGCTTCGTCCAGACCTGCGATACGGTGATACCCCTCTTTCCTGAAGGACTCATCGTAGCGGTAGATGCTCATCTACTCTTCTTTTGTCTGCTCCACGCTGGTCCTTTCCTTCTCCCTTATCTTGGCCGCCTTACCTTTCTTCTCCCTGAGATAGTAAAGCTTCGCCCGCCTTACCGCACCCTTCCTCATCACATCGATCCGCTCTACGGAGGGCGAATGGAGGGGGAATATCCTCTCGACGCCGATGCCGAAGGAGACCTTTCTCACCATGAAGGTCTCCCTGATGCTGGTGCCCCTCCTCGCGATCACGACGCCCTCAAAGGGCTGAATCCTTTCTTTATCCCCTTCCACAACCTTCACGAACACCTTCACCGTGTCACCCACATTGAAGGAAGGGACCTTCTTCTTGTATCCCTCTTCTACTGCATTAATCAGATTCATTGCATTGCTCCTCCTTTATCTCAAAAAGTAATGTACGGTCTTCGTCAGTGAGAGAAACCTTTTCCAGTAGATCCGGTCTTCTCTTCAGCGTTCTCCTCAGCGCTTCCTTCCTCCTCCATCGCGCTACCTCGCCGTGGTTCCCGGAAAGCAGCACATCGGGCACTTCATATCCTTCGTACTCCGGTGGCCTGGTGTAATGCGGATAATCCAGGATCCCCCACGAAAAAGACTCTTCCACAATAGAATGTTCATCCCCAAGTGCCTCAGGGATGAGCCGCACGATGGAATCTATTATAACCAAAGCGGGCAATTCTCCGCCAGTCAAAACGTAATCGCCGATGGATATCTCCCTGTCCACAAGACCGTCCCTCACGCGCTCATCAACGGCCTCGTACCTCCCGCAAATGAACAGGAGCCTTCTTTTTTCCCTGGATAGGGCAAGGGCCATCCCCTGACTGAACCGTTCCCCCTGCGGGGTCATCATGATGGTGCATGTATCAAGACCGTCTGCCTTTACGGACTTCACCGCTTTGAAAAAAGGTTCCGGCTTCAGCACCATGCCGGGTCCCCCGCCGTAGGGATAATCATCAACCGTCCTGTGACGGTCCATCGTGTAGTCCCTGAGATTGTGAACCTTGACATCGATGATACCTCTTTGAACGGCCCGTTCGAATATCTTCAAAGAAAGATATGATTCGAAGATCCCGGGGAATATGGTTATGATCTCACAGCGCATCCCTCTCCTCGCCTTTTGAGATTCCTCATTATACACCACTTTTCAGCCCCCCGGAGATGCTTCGCCAAAAGAAGCGACTGCTGTAGGACAATGAGACCGGGAGGCCGGGAGTACTGACCGAAAGCAGAACAGCGAAGGGCATGGTGAACTTTATGAAAGGGGGCGTGAAAGGGTCGTCAGCTCATGGTGGAGTTCAGGACCGCAGTCCTGAACTCCACCATGACGTTTATTCAAGGATTTCAAGAACGCAGCGTTTTCCGATCTTTGTGCCTGCAGCGCCGAGTATGGTTCTCATGGCGCGGGCGGTCTTTCCCTGCTTTCCTATCACTTTACCGAGGTCGCTGGTCGCTACCCTCAACTCAAACACCGTGGTCCTCTCGCCTTCCACCTCTTTCACGCTCACCTCGTCAGGACTGTCAACCAGAGCTCTCGCCATCGATTCCACTAACGCTTTCATCTCATCCACCTCCATAGGAATTAAGAACCGCCTACAGGCCGGCCTTCTGCAAAAGCTTCTTCGCGATTACGGTAGGCTGTGCTCCCTGCTTCAACCAGTGCCTCGCCCTCTCCACATCGATCTTTGTCTCAGCCGGACCCTTCTGTGGATCGTACGTCCCGAGAATCTCTATAAAAGGCCCGTCCCTTCTCGCCCTGGAGTCAGATACCACCATGCGATAGAAAGGCCTCTTGTGGGCTCCTAACCTTGTCAGTCTGATCTTAACCAAAAACTCACCTCCTCAACTGTTTTCTGCCCTAGCATTCTAATATATTTCCACCGTAAAGTAAAGACTAAAATGGCGGCATCTTCGGCATGCGCATGCCCTTTTTCCCCTTGAACATCTTCATCATCTTCTTCATCTCCACATACTGCTTGATCACCCGGTTGACATCGGTGACGGTCGTACCGCTCCCGGCAGCGATCCTCCTCCGCCTGCTGCCGTTCAGGAGATTGTGGTTCCTCCGTTCTGCAGCGGTCATCGAGCTAATAATTGCCTCCACCTTCACAAATTCCCTCTCGTCCACCGACACGTTCTTGACCTTGTTGAAACCGGGGATCATGCCCAGAAGGTTTTCGATGGGACCCATGCTCCGTATCTTTTTGAGCTGTTCCCTCAGGTCTTCAAAGGTAAAGGACTCCCCGAGTATCTTCTCCTGAAGTTTTTCGGCTTCCTTTCTGTCAAAGGCCTGCTCTGCCTGTTCGATGAAACTCAGCACATCCCCCATCCCGAGGATCCTTGATGCGACCCGGTCAGGGTGAAAGGCCTCGATCATCTCGATCTTTTCCCCTGTGCCGATGAACTTTATCGGTTTCCCGGTAACGGACCGTATGGAAAGGGCAGCGCCGCCCCGGGCATCACCGTCCATCTTGGTAAGGATGATGCCGTCAATGCCGATCTGTTCATTGAAGTTCTTTGCGCTATTCACCGCATCCTGTCCGGTCATGGCATCGGCCACAAAAAGGGTTTCCCTCGGATTCACCTTCGCCTTTATCTCCGAGAGCTCCTTCATCAGGCCCTCATCGATATGGAGCCTTCCCGCTGTGTCCATGATGAGTACGTCACGGGCGTCCAGCCTGGCCTTTCTCACTGCCTCATCGCAGAGGGCAACGGGGTCTTTCATCTCTTTGGAATAGAAGACCGGTACTTCAAGCTGTTTCCCAAGGGTGATCAGCTGATCGATGGCGGCGGGACGCTGAAGGTCAGCAGCTACCATCAAGGGGCGTCTGCCCTCCTTCTTGAAAAGGCGGGCAAGCTTAGCAGATGTCGTAGTCTTTCCTGAACCGTGAAGGCCCACCATCATGATAACGGTGGGCGGATTAGGTGAAAGGTGTATCTTCGTGCCGGTGCCGCCGAGAAGCTCGCGGAGCTCGTTATTGACGATCTTGATCACCTGCTGACCGGGAGTGAGGCTCTCAAGGACCTCCTTGCCCACGGCCTTCGTCTTCACACTCTGGACAAAGTCCTTTACGACCTTGAAATTGACATCAGCCTCCAGAAGGGCGATGCGCACCTCTTTCAGCGCCGCGTCAATGTCCTCTTCCTTGAGAATACCCCTGCTTCTCAGTCTTTTGAATATGGATTCGAGTTTCTCGCTTAAGGCTTCAAGCATTACAGGAGGTTCTCCACCTCTTTCGAAATGGTTTCGGCAAGGCTGGGGGAAAAGCCCATATGACGCTTCACCACCCTTCCTTCTTTATCAATGATGAACATCACCGGGATACCGCTCACTCCGTAGGCGACATTCACGCTCCCGCTATCCACCATCACCGGGTAGACAACGGCATGCTCCTTTACAAAGGCGCTCACCTTGGAAAGGGCATCACCGCCCTTGTCAACAGCAATACCAAGAAGTTGGACATTCTTATCATGGAAGTTTTCGGACACCTTGTTCAGTTCGGGGACCGCTTCTCTGCATGGCGGGCACCACGTGGCCCAAAACTCCAGGATTACTACCTTGCCTCTGAGCTCGGAAAGCCGCACGGCGTTTCCCTGGAGACCGGTGAAGGTAAATTCAGGGGCCTTGCCGCTTTCACCGACAGCCCTTTCCTCCGCCTTCTGGCATGAAACGGCAAAAAGGCACAGAGCAACGAGGCACGCGAGAACGCAGATGTTTTTCAGATGATCCATGAGCACGAGTTTCCTTCCCGGATTTCGATAGAGGAAGACTCTTTCAGGAGGCAAGAAGGAAATCGATCTTTGCCTTGAGCTGCGGCTTGGGAACCGCTCCCACAATCTGGTCGACTTTCTGACCGTCTTTAAAAAACATTACGGTCGGTATCCCCATGATCTTGTAGCGGCTTGCGATGTCCGGATTCTCATCAGTATTAAGCTTCGCCACCCGTATCTTTCCCGTATATTCCGTTGCAAGCTCCTCAACCGTCGGAGCGATCATCCTGCATGGTCCGCACCATACCGCCCAGAAATCCACCATGACCAAGCCCTGACCCTGAAGAATCTCTTTATCCCATGTATCGGTCGTCACATTTACAATGCCTTCTGCCATATGAACCTCCTGAAATTAATTGGTCTTTAATTATATTTGCTGAACCCCCTCTTTGTCAACGCAATCCCCGTTCATCAAACGCAGACAGAGGAGAGGACATTCACTCGCCCGAAAGGCACATCCTCAAAGCGACGACAAACGTAATCATCTTTTGTTCTGTTCGCTCCGTTACAACGCCGTCCGCCTTAGCTGTCAACTGACCGAACCTCTTCAGAACAGGCGTCACTCAATATCTGCCGAGTAATCCGACAATGCGCCGATCGAAACTATCTTCCCTTTGAATCCCTTTCGATTAAATTTTCCATAGGCCATGGAATTATCATAGAAACGGATATGCTTTTTTTCTCTGTCCAGATCAAACTTGCCGCCACCCACAATGACCCACGCAGGTTCAAAGATGTCATAGCGGTTGCCTTCGCTGTTACGGGACCCGTGAAGCCCTTTCTCTCTGCAAAAACGCTCTACGATATCGGCATGGAAGGAGGCAACTTCCCTGGGAGCGAGAACAAGGTATTCCGTGGTTCTGTGCCTTATCTGCACGAACTTGCCCGAAAGGTTGGACGACAGAGGCACCCCGGCTTCACGGTAATGGGAGGATTCCGAGTAATCAATAAGAATAACGTCCATCCTTCCCGCTCTACCGCATCGCTTACTTATTTCCTCCTCTGCCCTGCAACTTCTCAAGTGCCATTTCTGCCTGACCCTTTACGATGGAATCCTTCTCATTCTCAACAATGCGCCGGATATGGGGAATCGCCTGAGGGTTTCCGATCTCTCCCAGTGCCTTGATGGCGCTCAGCCGGATGCTGACATGCTCGTCATTTAATACACCGATAAGGTGAGGGACCGCCTCTTGACTGCCGATCTTTCCCAGGGATGATATCGATGCCTCCCTCGTAAGAAGCTCCCGGTCAGTAATACCGCTGATCAGTGCATCCACCACGCGTGAATCCCCCTTGAAGCTGCCAAGCGCCAGAGCAGTGTATGACTTTATGGCAGGACACTCCCAGTTAAGGGTGGCGTCATTGAAGATCGGCAGCAGGACTTCAATTGCCCTCGGATCGCCTGTCTCTCCCAGCAATTGGATTGCCGTCACCTTGACCACCGTGCGCTCCTCTCTGGTGTTCACAACCTCCATCAGCAGCGTTACCGTTTTTTCATCCCTCGCATTGCGGAGCTTTTCCACGGTCGCGAGACGGACCTGCCAGTCCATATTATTCAGGCTTTCCCTGACCGAGCTCATGTCTTCAACGGCATACGACGTCCCCGGGACGATCATCACCGCGGCAAACAAGATATAAACAAACGTTTTCCCAAACAACTTTCTGTAAAGCGTCATCTTTCTTTCCTCCTTTTCCGGTATACGGTCTGTCTAAAATAAGTATACCTTATGCAGCCACAGAAAATGTGCAGCGGGCATATGGTAAAAACCGAATCACGTCGGCTCACCCGCATGGAGAAAAGCCTTCACAGGGCAAAAGACTCGTGCCGCTTCATGCGAACAGAAAGACATGAACGCGCGACGGGACACACGCTCTGCACTCACCTCGTTTATGATTCGTTAAAGAGATAGTTCAGGCCATTCTCAGTGAGTTCTAACCCTTTTGAGGGAGTTATGATCACGTAGCCTTCGTTGCGTAATTCATTCAATGCACCATCCATTCCTGCAAAATCGGATGGTTCCCAATTGCTGGAACTGAGCGATAACTCCGACGAAGTCAACACCATGCCCGCCTTCACCTTCTCATGCTTTCTGAACAGTTCCATAATTTTCACGGCCGTTTTGCTCATGTGCTCTCCTTATGACATCTATGGGTTCGCTGATATGCTGACTGCCCCTCACCCGTCCTCCATAAAATGCTATGACGTTTCACGGCTTATGTCAATGGGAGCGACAGAGCGGGAATGCCTTTCTCCGCTTGTATTGACAAGGAGGGATGACCACATGTTATTTTATAGGCGCAAAAAGGCTCGTAGCTCAGGGGGAGAGCGCTTCCTTGACACGGAAGAGGTCGGCGGTTCGAAACCGCCCGGGCCTACCATTTAAGATCAGGTAGTTAGGCATTTGCGACGGCCTCTTGTTTTTGAAAACTGTGAAGTAAATGTGAAGTGTGCACTTCGTTGACCTTTATCTCCGGTGCATTGTTGAGCACCTGATCAAGAACATTCACAGCATTCGCCAGGTGTGCCGGTGCCAGGTGTGAATACCGAAGAGTCATTTTGATATCTTTGTGACCCAGGAGTCTCGATACTGAGGTGAGGTCCACACCGGCCATGACAAGATGAGACGCGAAAGTATGCCGGAGATCGTGGAAGTGAAAGTCCTGAATCTTTGCCCTTCTCAATGCGCTGCCGAATGACCGTTTAACATCCTGGTAGGGTTTCCCGCTTGTCGGATCGTAAAAGACATAGGGAACATCAAGCCTTCTGGTGAGGCCCTGCAGCGTGCTCCTGAGAGTGGAATTAATCGGGATTTCCCGGCGCTCTCCGTTCTTCGTCTTGTCTAGGAGAATAAAACCATGCTTCAGATCAATGTGAGTATCCCATTTGAGTTTCAGAATCTCGCCCTTCCGCATGCCGGTGTTGAGCGCCGTTATTACAATCGGCCTCAAGTGCTGATCGCATGCGTTGATAAGATCCCTGCATTCCTCCTGGGAGAGATACCGGAGTCTCTTGTTTTCCGGGAGCATCTTCACCTTACGGATTTTCTTCAGAACGTCCGCCTCGACCATCTCCCATTCAACAGCCTTGGAAAACATAGCCTTCAAGACATTCAGCGTCTTGTTATTGCTGGCACCTTTCAGGCCTCTGTTTATTGTGTCTGTCTGAAGTTGTTCAACAATGGCAGTGTTGAATCTTCTAAGAGGGAGAGTTCCGAAGACATGCAATAATTGTCCGATGATATACCCCTTCACCCTCGCTGAATTCTGACGCCCGGCGATCCATGCCGTGTATTTCTCTGCGAGTTCCGCAAAGGTGTGATTGCTGATCTTCTTGACCTCGGGTTCCTTTCCGTCCCGGATTGTTGCTCTCCTGCCATCAAGAAGCGTTGCGGCATCATCGTATTTCTTTTTTCCCGAGGACTCTCGCCGCATTCTTCCATCGAGGCCGACGTAGCATATCCAGTAAACAGAACCACGTCGATAAATTCCTTTACCTCTTCTTGCCACTCTTCATCACCTTCCTTCCCGTTTTCATTTTCGTTCCCTTCTTCTTTCTGTCACCACCTTTCTTTACCTTCAGGCATTCAAGGGCGAGATGCAAGAAGGCCGGAACTTTTCTTTCCCCTGATTCCCATTGAGAGACACAGGGCCTTGTCACTCCCAGCAGTTTTGCGAGCTGCCCCTGGCTTAGGCCGTGGCGCTCTCTCCATACTGTCAGTTTCTTAGGTTCCATGTCACAATGTTACCACAAAAGAAAGGCGTTGTCAAGCATTATTTTCACGGGGTGGTCTGCAAGGGTCTGTGCGAAGTGGGACTGCTTGTGACTGATGCCGTTGGGAAGAGACGGTTTACTGCCTCTTTTGCCGTCCATACTTCCACCACGGGAAGTTTGCTCCTTTAATAACTCCCCCAGCTTCGCCTCGGCGTAAAGAAGTGCCTCACCCATGCGCTCTGGAACCGCTCTCTCGGTGCATGCTGTGGTATGGCTTCCCGTCAATCGTTCGCTCTCCGTCCATCCTGTCAAGGGCATTCTGTTACTTTTCATAAGAAATACTATTAACAACAAAAAAGAGAAGATAAAGAACGGTGGGTCTTCTCTCTTGGGTGCGTGTGGGTTCGTTCTGTTTGGTCTGTTGTGTATGTGTGCGCCCGTCGAGTCGAGGAGGTGCCTCTTGGTCGGGCGTCCGTGTCCGTAGCGGGTCTCTCTTTCCCGGGGGAGTGCGGTGCCGGTGTAGTGCGTCTCTGTCGAGGTGCGGAGATGTGGGACCGCTTCATGGTCTGGGCTTGGGTATGGTCTACCCTTCGTCAATCGCTCCTCCTCTCTCTCTTGATGCCTGGACCTGTTCAAGGGGTGTAACGTGCCTCTTGCTCGCCAAAGGAAAGGATAAGACAGTCTCAGCGCCCTTTAGTAGTGTTTTGTTATTTGAGATCAGGGAGTAGGAGATACCATCCGGTCCCGATACCCGATGAAAATTGAACGGTTTCCTGATGTTACAGAAAACGTTACTTTTGGTAACATCTGTGCAACTGTTATTCATTAACTCTCCGATTTCTTTCGATCAAACATCAATAATCCTGTATATCAACAGGGATCGTCCGCTTATGGTATAGAGCGTCTGATGAGGTAGACGGTCGAGGTAGACGGTTGTTGACTTCACTCTTTGGTTCACAGTTCAAATAAACCTCTTTATTTTCCATGCCTTTAAAGCCTGTCACTACCCTTATACGGTAGTGCTCACCCTACCCTTACGGGTGGGTTCTCCTACTCCCGGCGTCCAGTGCTTCTTTGTCCAAGCGTCGATCTCTGACTTCCTGAAGCGAAGCTGCTTATTCCCGAGCTTGAAGAAGGGGATCGTCTTCAGGTGTGTTTGCTCATAGATCCACTTATGCTCTACCTTCAGGTATCCAGACAGGCCCGGAACATCAAAGACAATATCCTCCTGGCGGTGCCCGTTGCCTGGAAGTAAGGGCTTCAGGAGTTCAAGGACCTTCTCGGCTATGGCCTCAACGTCCTGCGGTTCAAGTTCGGTTCTCATGCCGTCTCTGTCACGGAGCGCAGCCTCCCCCCCCCCCGTATGACCCTGAAGGCCCCGGCCCTCCTTTTTCTGGCCGTCGACCTCCTGAAAAAGAGATGATACCTATATCGAGATATTTACTGGCGTGCTGGCAAATCTTCCTCATTTTTTTTGCATCCCTTCCAGCAGTTTAAATGCTCTTTTATAAGACTTCGCTGGATCTATTTTCGGCATAATGCCCGTATCGACAAATCGCTTCAGTTCTAACGAGACGCGAGTAAATACTTCATCCCAGTTACCATGGCTACCTTGTCGAAAAATCCGCATAGAATCATAAAAACAGGTATCTTCAAAACCAGGTGTCCATATCCAGTCCCAAATATGCTCAAACGGCAATAATGTCCAAACGGGAACCCCTAATGCACCTGCAAAATGTACTACATTGTTGTCTATGGCAATGATCAGATCAAGGCACGCTATCTGTGCAGCAAAACTTTCAAAGTCTTTAAGTGAGTCAGCAGGATCGGGCCAGTCATGAACGGTAACGCCGAAGTTGTCTTTGACCTCATTCAATTCATCGGGGCGTGCTCCATATTGAAGATTCAACCAATGCACTCCCTGGATGGAAAACAATTTCCCCCACTGACCCAACTCCGTAGATTGCAACCTCCAAATTTCCCGCATCGGTACCTTGCGCCATGCGATACCAATTTTCAGCCCTTTACCGAGTGACTGAAGACGCTCGCGCCATACCTCGACTCTTTGAACGTCCGGGATAAGGTGGCGTGGCGGCCACGGGAAGACATGGATATAAGCCATTCGTAAAAATACGAGATCATAGAACGAGAGAGACAGAATATTGCGAACCTGCCCGGAATAATTCGGGTAGAGCGGGGAAGAAAGGAGCTCACA
Source organism: Nitrospirota bacterium (assembly GCA_963699545.1). Lineage (GTDB taxonomy): Bacteria > Nitrospirota > Thermodesulfovibrionia > Thermodesulfovibrionales > UBA9159 > JAMCQB01. The sequence continues at coordinate 407,936 of CAVOUE010000005.1, forward strand.
TATTCCATCATTATTATTTCCCACTATAAGCAGTTCGGGATATGAACGTTTTAAAAGCCCTATGATCCGATTATCATCAACAATGACAACACACAAATTATTTTCTGCGATTAAGGGAATAACGGGGAACCCCAGGATCGTGTCTCCTATTCCGATTTTATAGACTGACTTCTTTAAAATGACGAAGACAATTCTATCCTTGATCTTCTCACCGCTTTTTAATGAGTGTATTACTTCAGGGGAAACATATTGTTCTATAAAAGAATCAGAGGGACCCTTTATTACTTTATTGAGCCACTCAGCGCCTTTCGCTAATACATCCAGGAAGCTCTCGTTTCCAGGGTTATTCATGATCGAATGCTGTTTAATAAGCTTCTTCATACATTCTCCGCATCTTCACACCCGGACTGTTGAAATGGAAAATGCTATAGTCGCAGCCGCGCCAGAATCGAGTCTGGAAGTATTTGTCGATAAGCAGGATCATGGTGTCGGCGTCGAAGTCGTGGCTGACAGTGAAATGATCATCAGCACAAAAAAGGGTCCGGCAGAGTCTTGACCAGGTTTCCGGTCTCGCCTTCCGGTATTCGGGGAGTGCGTACCCTTTACGCTTTTGCAAGAAGTACCGGATAACCTCATCGGCTTCCTCATCGACTTCATACTCTTCAGAAAATTCTTCGTAAGAGAGAGGGTCTTTCTTTTCAGTAGTCATTTTTCACCCTTTAAAAAAAGAGACGCGAATTTTTCGTAAGGAAAATTCCCTTGTAGTTTTTCTTCTTCTTCTTAAGCTTAACCTTCATCTTAACCTTCTACTTAACCTTAACCTTCACGCCGTCCTTGTCCCGGAGTACTCCTGGACTTGTCCGGGAATGAGGGGAAAAGATCATCCCCGAGGCGGTCTTCTCTCAAAACTTGATGTCTTTTCCAATTCAGAGAGTGGAGGTATTCAACCCCGTCCACGGTGAACCATTTAACAGAGGTTTCCTTTGAAATCTCATCCAGACATTTCTTGATTGTGGAAATATCGAGCCAGGCAATAAGCGGACAGCATTCGCCCTTAATGAAAAAAGGAGAGCCGTTCATTTTCCCGTGGGAGTTGAAGTGTGGGATAATCAGACAGAAAAGGGAAAGAGCTTTCGGGGAGAGGGCCGCGACTCCGTGAGAGCGAGCAATTGATTTTCTGATCATCCTGCCAGGTTCAGTTTTCATCTATTCCCCTCACCTTTCCGCTTTCTTGCCCATAGCGTCATTTTATAAGTACCCCGGAGTCCCAAAGGGGACCATTTTGTTGTTCACCCCACGATCCGTCAATAAGCTCGCCTTTACTGACTGTGGCTCCCCTTTTCCTTGCTGCTCCTTTTGCTTGGCGGCATGGAGGTGCTGAGGAGGTGACAGGACTCCGGGATACACCCTATTTTCCTATTAGTGCACATCCCTTTATTTCATGCTGTAGTCGGTGAATGCCTTGAGTTCTTCGGCGCGTCTTCTCAGTGCCTCGCCTTTCAGCTTGTCGAAATCCCGGACAAAGTTCCGATTATTTAAAATCCACATCCTCAAAAGTTCCTGACTGACTTCAGTGCCACGCGTGGTCAAAACCTTAAAGAATTCATTCGCAAGGCCATCGAAAAGTGTCAGTCGCTCAGGGTCAGTGATATCAGCACCCTCACTTCCTAAAGCCCGGATCTCTGTCAGGTCTGACACGAGTTGATCCCTCGCCTCACGATTCTTCTCCGAGTTGTGAAATGACATTACGATTTTCTTGATGGACTGAGGGAGGTGAGAAACTTTACTGAGACCCCTGTCAGAGAACAGTCCTGAGAAAACATCCTTGGCATAGTGCGGTAACACCTGCTTAAAAATGAAGTCAAAGGATTCTTCAACAGCTTCATATTCCAGGGACCTGGAAAGACAACACATAATCGGCGCGACCCGCCTAAGACCGTTGCAAATAAAAAAGACCCATGCGTCTGCGCCTCGGGGTTCCACGGCTTTTTCCCGGAGAACTTTGAGCTTATCGTCGTCAACAAGCCCATCAATTGCCCTCCGGATTTCGAGAAGCCGAAGAATACAATCGTCAGCACCACTCACATCACTTGCGCTGATGGCCTCGCTAAATTTGCCGATGCCTTTTAGATATGCAACAACCCCGATCACCCCCACGCCGCAATAGATGGTAGGAAAAATGACCGCGAAGTCTTCAGGAAAACTCTTCTGGAACTCCTTAAATCGTCCATACGCACTAAACAGCTCCCCCTTTAACGTATGTTCGTTTATGGGCCGGTAACGCCCCTTTAACTCCGAGACCTGGTTAGGGAACGATACATAAGCCTGGGCAGTCAAGGAAGAGTTGTAGCCCGATTCCAGCTCAAGAACGACCGCATCGACAATCTGCATGTCCTGGTTGAAACTCGCTTCGTCGTGGAGATACTGATAATTGTTGTTCAGCGCAGCACAGCGCCCCAAGAATAAAAATTTTGCGTCGTAGAGTGCCACAACGCCCCTGGTATTTTTGCCGAAACCGTATACATCCCTTTCGATACTATCCATTTTGTTTTACTCCTTTGGCATTTGCATCAACACAGTGTGCATACGCCTTTTCAAATTTTTCATTTTGTCCACAAAGGTCCTGACATTGACCTCAGCCCCACCGTCAAACCTTCTTTTCGCCGCAGCGAATCGCTCATTTATTTCAAAGGTAAATACAGCCTTGCCGTTGGTGATGATGATTTCAGCAGGTTCATCGAGGTCCAGTTCAAAATACGAGGCTTCCGGGATCGAGAGAGTCGAGTAAATCTTTGGAATGGTCATTGTTTCACCTCCTCTTCTTTCGTCTTCTTGTTTCTTTTTTTTGGCTACCCATCAGTTACAGATAGCGCAACTCAAAACAAACTTACAAGTTAAACTTTTTCGCGCGCTCGGCTGCGTGGTCCCGGAGTGCCTGATTCCTTTTTTCTGTCTCTTCGTCAATGTGCCTAAGAGACTCTTTTACTTCAGCGTCGATGCGTGCCTCCATCTGAGGTGAAAGCTTTCGAGGTCCGAAAATCGATTTGTATTTACGGTCGGTTTCGAGATCTGCGAATAGTCTTTTTCGGTCTTCACTTGGAAAGACTTTGTGTAATCGGTCCTTCTGGTCTTCATCCAGGCCAACTTTTCCGTTTTCAAACAACGAAAGGGTCGCCGCATTAATACCAGTGAGGTTTTGCAGGTCCATCAGAGTCAGTCTTTTTGCGGTTCTTAAAATTTTGAGTATCTTCATTTTCGGCTCCTTGCGTGGCAATTGCTATTAATTATTTATATTAAATCTGATAAACGGGAGAATTGCGAAGTAACGCGCGCAGGTATCCGTTACTTGAATTGTCTTACTGTGTCAGCAGGGCTTACTTTTGGGTTTTCTGAGAGGACTTGCGTGCTGGTAGGAATTCGCTTAGATTGCGTATCGTTCGGGTTTTCTTTATAAGATCGAAAGCCTTATTAATTTGGTTGGTAATTAAACATTCTTTCTCTTCCCAATAATCATGCCAGGATTTACCATCTTTCCTCGGAGGTGCTTTCTCAAACTGTTTAAAAATCTCGTCAAGGATCATGATAATAATTTTTCTCTTTCCTTTGAAGCCCTCCCTTTCGATCTCCTTGTATCTATCATATAATTTGAAATCGAGTTCTATAATTTCGAACATCTCTTTGTCCGGGATAAGAGTATCCGCTGAAGTTCTCTTATCAAGAAACATTTCTCCCTTTAAAGTGGGGTTCTTTATGAAAAATCTCTTCTTCTCAATTTCAACGATTCTTTCTATCTCGTCACGTAAAATCTCCTTGGGCAAGGCTGGGTGATAACTGATATGTGCGGGCAGAGAAGGATCATAATAAGATTTGATCAACCTGTTTTCTACTCTCTCGTATGTTTTCACAAGAGAATTATTTCCTAACAACTGCTTTGCCGCATACCGATTTTTTTTGTTTTTGTCATTGGCTTTTATCGCCTCATTCAGGTCTTTCCATTCAGCATCACTTAATGAATCCTTCGTTGGTTCCTGCGAGGAAGTTAAAATTGCATATTGACTCACCCTCTTTGTAATACTTCCAAAACGATCTTCATGTTGCTTTACAGTCCACCTTTCTCCTTTTATCAAACACGGCAATAAGGCATCTTTGTCTCTCAATTTCGCGTAATCCTCTCGGCGCTTTAGAGCCATAACAAACCAATAATGCGCTATATCATGAGGTGCCAAAATATGGCTCCATGAAGGAAAAGAACCTTTTTCGATGCTCTTGATATATTTCTGAATGGGGGTATCCAAGAGGGGTTCTTTTTTTTGTTTCATCTGTCTCGTAGTGTTCTCCTTATTGCTGTTTTTTATTAAAACAACATTCTAATACCAGGAATAACCTTTGCCCTGCATACAATAAGCTTCGCTATCTACCTGATCCATTAATCTCCTTGCTGCCATAGACTGCGCCTTGCATTGATTCAGGTCTTGCCAGACTTCCTGCTGTGTTTTATTGGGATGATGCCAGCCTTGCCCTGTCCAGTACGTCGCACTTCCCCCCTGGATTGCCGGACCACAGGATGAAAGAAGTACAGATAAACATACGCATGTAATTGTAATACGTTTCATTTTATCCCCTCCTTGAGTCTCCGTGGTCATTTCCACCTGCTCAAAATATACTCCTGTCCCCCTGCAAAATCAAGGCAGGAGCCCCAGGTTTCCCCGAGGCCCCTTACTTCCGTTCAGTTCTCCCTTTGATCCACCGGAACGAAAGACGGCATTCTGTCATACTGATTTTCCAGCACGGAAATCCTGATGTCCGCAATTCCGTATTCAAACGCCATGATCCCGGTGGTATCTATCCTCAAAGAGATCGTGTGATAACCGAGATCATGCAGAGCCTGCTCCGGGAGTTCTCCGAGGACACAGTGCTATCCTTTTTCTTTTTCACGCTCGGCCCTTCGTGCTGCTTGAACATATTGTTGGCCCCCGCGCGACGACTCTGGAGATCCCACAATTCCACCGCCGCACAGGGATGGCGCTTTCACGTCTTCCTTCCTGGTGGCTACGTACTCATCGAGTTTCTGCTTGAGGTTCGGCTTTTCGAGGAAGATATCCCGGACAAGATCACAAGGGTCAAAGGCTTCCACCTGGATTAAGAGAGCATCCCGAATGGATACAGGGTCTTTCTCCGGGTTTGCGTCCAGCTCTTCAATGAAACGCGTTATGGTCTGTCGAATCTGCTTCTTAAATTCCTCTCTCACTTTTGCCTGAGACTCCAAAAAACCCCCTTTGATCTCATTGAGCAGTGCCACCATAAGCTCTTTGCCTTCCTCTGCTTCTTGTTCCATCTTCTTCTCACTGCTCTCCATGAGGAGCTTGTAGAGGGTCATGCGGGCCTGAGATTTAGGGGGGAGCGTTGAGAGCATTTGTCGCCCGTATGTCTTAAGAAAATCAAGCTCCTTCTCTGGCGTCATATTGGCATTGACGAAATTCTCAAAGTCCATTTCCCCCGGAGCGGTGACAGGCGGCGCGGTAAGCGACTCCTTGTCCGCAGTGTTTATTTTTCTGTTGATCGCGGGCCGTGAGACGCCCAGGACCACACTTATGTTGCCGTCTGACCATCCCAAGAACGTTTTCAGCCCCCTGAGAAATTCCCGTGGAATGTGTGCTATTGTCCCGGACGGCTTCACGCCTTTCGCCAGTTCTTTCCACAAGTCGCTCCTGATCCTGCTTTCTTTCACTGGCGTTCCCCCCGTTCTTTCAATCTTTCTTTCACCGCTTCCGCAAAATACCGCTTAGCCTTCTCCCTGTCACCCATTGCGCAATAAGCGAATAGCAAAGCTGTGATGTACCCGTGCTCGCCTTTTTCCTCTAATGCCTTTCTACGCCTCGAACTTTCATCGGGATCCATCCGGTGGCTCATCTCCTCACACGCAAGTGTCCAAAACCCTTCACTTGGGCCTTCTACGTCTGTAATTTCGTTCAAAACCGTTCTCCTTTCTGAGCTACAACTGATGTCCGCCTACGGAATAGTTGTATCCGCTTGCGATCTCTATCACGTTGTCTTCGTTTTATAGCCACCTACCTGCCTCGCTGCTGTGTTGAGATAGGGTTCCAACTTTTCAATGGCTCTCTGGATCGCCTTATCCCATTCAAAACCGTTATACGGGCTTTCATAGGCCACCACACACAGCTCTTTGAGGATATTTCGGATATCCTCTGCCGGCAAAGGCCCGGTTTCCCCCGGAATAGGGTCACTGTGGGGGCCTGGGGGCTTCTCAGAAGCGATCTCCCCGGGACAGGTAACATCTGTCGAGCCACAATGCAGACAGGCCGTGGAGCGTTCTGACTGGAAATCAGTGTCACAGTCTGTGCAGTGCCAGGTCTTCATGATTAATCACACCCTCCGAAAGAAAGGCCAAAGGCTCCCTTCAGGAGTGTACACACCTCGCTGACGGCAAGTTGGACTCCATTGAAATCATATCCCTCAAGAGAGCCTTCCTTGTCCTCATCGTTTAAAACCGTCCTTACCGTGGTCAGACGGATCAAGGACTCTTGAATCAAAGTCTCTATCCGGCTTTTAGTATTCAGGTCATCCCTTGATGTCAAGAATCCCCCTACGGATTCCAGTTCACCGCAAACCATCATGCCGATCTTATCCAACCCGCACTTCTCGACAACCTCACGGCATACTTTTAAATCCTCATTCTCCGCCTTCTTTTCTACTGCCTTCAAATTTGCCATGTTAAGCCTCCTTTTTTTGTTGACTGTGAAGTTGTTGTGAAGTAAACATAGGGGTAAACCTTTCCGTGAGCGAGTGTTGAAATTCCTCAGATTGTGGTAAATTGGGAAAGTCTTGAAATAGAAAGAAAAAGAAATAGAGGGAACTATACGGAAAAGGTTGACCCCATCTCGCAGCACCTTGACACGGAAGAGGTCGGCGGTTCGAAACCGCCCGGGCCTACCATTTAAGATGACCTTCGTCTGTTGTTTCTCAGCCTGCCTAAGTGTATCACCTGAAACCATGGGTAAGGGACAGTTCTCTTTAGTGGCATGTCTTTTGAGATCTTCCTGAATTAGTCGCGCAGGGTTCCGTCTGGCTCGTTAGTGACGAATGTTCACACATTATCAAAGTTGCGTTATCCCTAGCACTGACTCCGACAAATGGTATGAATCCTACCCGCGGCAATATTGTATTAAATTATGAATGGTTATTGGCAATTTAAGGTAATCTGTTGGTATATTTGCCGGACAGACACTCTTCGAAATAGAGGGTTGAAAAATGAAATCTTTTGAGCGTACTATTGAGATAGCGTGGAAATCCCTATTATAGAAAAAGATTCTGAACTGAAATTCCCTCATTTTACTGTGCTGAAGGCGTCCGCAGGCTCAGGCAAGACCCACATGCTCACCAAGAGATTCGTACAGTTCATTCTTTCTGAAAAAATATCGAAGAACAGACTGCGGAATATTCTTGCAATAACCTTCTCGAACAATGCCGCCAAGGAAATGAGGGAGAAGATCATCGAGTGGCTCAAATTGCTTCATTTCGGCGATCCGGAAAAAACTGAACAAATGCTTGAGGCGGTCTCGATGGACCGGGAGAAACTGGCGGAGCGGGCCGGCCAGATGGTGGAGGAGATACTCTGGAATTACGCTGATTTTGAGGTGAGGACCATAGACAGCTTCATGACATCGATCTTCAAGACTTCCGCCATCGACTTTGGATTCAATACTGAGTTCGATATCCTTATGAACAATGATGCGCTCATGGAATACTCTTTTGATTTGTTCTTGAGGGGCGTCCGGGAGGGCACGCAAGAGACAGAACTCCTTCTCAGTATAGTCTCAGCGATCCAGGAAGGGAAACAGGGCCAGGAAGCCTATATGTGGGACCCGTCATCAGCACTCCTTGAAGAAGTGAAAAGCCTCTACGGAAAACTCTCGGCAACCGGCAAGAACCCTATGATAGAGGACTACTCAGGAGCCTTTGACGATATAAAAAATGAGATAAGAACTGCCATCGACGGCCTTGAAAAAGTGGTCCTCAAGTCAGGGCTCGGAAAACGGGCAAACTCTTCTTTCAGAGGCGGTCCTCGATCTCGTGAGGGAGGGAAGGTTCGCGGACCTGATCGGAAAAGGGCTTAAGAACCCACCTGTCAATAAGCCGGGGAAAGGCCAATCAGCCCTTCAGACCTCATTCGATCAGATTGTCGGACAGTGGGAGAACGCCTGCAGTCTTATCAACAAATACATTGCCCTCCGCGTCCGGTCCCGTTCCATGCCGTATCTCAAGGTATATGAATCTTTCAGAGAAATCGTCGAATCCGTCAAGAGACGTCAGGGCAAGGTATTCATCGAAGACATAAGCAGAAATCTTGCCGAATACCTTAACGAGGAAATCGTCCCGGACATCTATTTCAGGATCGGAGAGACAATCTACCACTTCCTGATCGACGAATTCCAGGACACTTCCCTCATTCAATGGCACAACCTTTTCCCCCTTTTCGAGAACGCTCTGTCTCAGGGTGGAAGCCTCTTCGTCGTAGGCGACACCAAACAGGCAATCTACGGCTTCCGCAACGCCGACTACACGATCATGAGAGAGTCCGAGCGCACCAACCCCTTCCCTTCCGCCAGGCATTACGTAAAGGAACTTACGACAAGTCGCAGAAGCCTCAAGAAGATCCTTGACTTCAATGAGAAGGTATTCAAGGAGATCGTGGCGGGAAATGACAAATACAAGGAGGCAGGGACCAGAAGCGGGCTGACCGACTACGTCCAATGCGCCAGAGATGGCAGCTCCCAGGGATACTGCGAAGTGGTGCTGCAGGAAAGGGATGACGAAACCCCTCCAGAGCGGCGCGTCATACAGGACCTTGTCGCAGAACTTAGATCGCGAGGGTTCAGCTATGGCGACATAGCCATACTGACCCGGAGAAATGAAGACGTCGTAAAGACCACCCTTTGGCTGAACGAGAAGAACATCGACTTCATTTCTTACAGCAACCTCGACATACGGAGAAGGAAGATAACCGGCGAGATAGTCGCGCTTCTGAACTTCCTTGATTCGCCCATGGATGACCTCTCTTTTTCTACCTTCATAAACGGAGAGATCTTCGGCGCCTTGCTGCGTACGGACCATCCTGAGATCACTCCGGAGAGACTCGGGGAGTTCCTCTTTGGATATAGAGAGAGCCCTCCACTCTACAAGTCCTTCCAGAAAGAGTTCTCTCTTCTATGGGAGAAATACTTCGCCGGCCTTTTCAAGGCCTCAGGATATTTCCCGATCTACGACCTTGTGACAGAGGCTTACGCTGTCTTCAGGGTCTTTGAGACACTGGGGGACGAGGAGGCAGCACTTGTGAAGATCCTCGAAGCGGTCAAGGAGTTCGAGGGGGCCGGATACAACAGCATCAGGGACTTCCTTGACTTCGCAGGCGACAGCGACAGCGGCGAGTCAGAGTGGAATATGGACGTCCCCAAGACCCTGGACGCTGTCAAAGTGATGACGATTCACAAGGCAAAGGGCCTCGGATTCCCCGCAGTCATTGTCCTTCTCTATGAAGGCCGGAACAGGGGGTTTGACTACATCATAGAGGAGGAAGAAGATGGGGTGCGGCTGCTCAAGATCAACAAGAAGACCATGGTCAGCGATCCCACTTTCGAGAGGCTCTATGAAGAGGAAGCGACAAAGGAAAATGTGAACAGGCTCAATAGCCTGTACGTCGGATTCACGCGGGCAAAAGAAGAGCTCTACGTAATCGGCGTAAAGGGCAGAAGCGAGACATTTCCGTTCGATCTCCTTCCCGCAAGCGACTTTGCAGCCACGGTAAAACCTGACAGATGTGACATTCCTGCCGCAAAATCTTCTGAGGTCTTCAGTGTAAGACATCACCCTAAGCAGATAGAGGCAGAGGTCAGAACGGACGAGATGATCAGCGTCGGAGAGAGAGCGAGGGGAGAATTCATCCACAGGGTTCTTTACCACGTCGAATATCTGCACGATGACATGGAAAGCGTGCTTGAGGACATCATCAGAAGAGTCACTTCCGAAACAGCATCAGAGTCAGCCGCAGAGGGAGTAAAAAAGCTTCTTCTTCGCCTCTTCGGACGCAAGGAGATAGCGACCTACTTCGAACCCCGTCCCGGGAGAGAGGTGAAAAGGGAGCAGGAATTCTCGGATGAAGAGGGACATCTCTTCAGGATGGACAGAGTCGTGATCGACCCGGACAGGGTTACGATCTTGGATTTCAAGACCGGGGGAGAAGGTTGGGCTGATGAGAAATACAGGGCACAAATGAGAAAATATATGAAGATCGCGAAGGACATTTATCCCGGTAGACGCCTGGAAGGCAGGATCGTTTATATAGACCTCGGAGAGATCAGGACATTATGACCAACACGCTGATCATAGGCCCACAGGAAAACCTCATCGAGAGGACAGCAAGCCTTATAGGCCCTCAAGGGAAAGACTACTCTCACAACCTTGTCGTGTTTCCGGGCAGAAGACCGGCGCATTTCCTTCGAAGGGAGTTAGCACAAAGGGGAAAGGGTAGCTTCATACCTCCCTTAATTCTGTCCATGGACGGATTCATGGATTACGTTACGGAAGCCGTACACCCCGTGAGGAGTGTGGAGACAGTCGATGCCATTGCCATCCTCTACCAGATCCACAGGAGCGCCCCGGAACCCCTCGGTGGAGAAAGCTTCCTCACCCTCGATAGTTTCTTTTCTCTTGGAATAAAGCTTTTCACGGACATTGAGGAGCTCTATATTGAGGGGGTGCCTCCTGCCATGGTAAAGGAAATCCAGCCCTTCACTGATGAAATGATACCCAAGCATGCACTGGCGAGGCTGCAATCACTTCATTTCTTCTACAAGACCTTTTACGAGAAGATTTCCCAATTGGGTATGGCGACAAGATCCATGAGATACCGCATGGCAGCGGAGAAGATCCTCGAAAGCGGCATTGACAGGTTTGAAAAGGTGATATTCGCGGGATTCTATGCGTTGACCAGGTGCGAGAAGGATCTCTTCAGGAAGCTGCTACCGAGCGAAAAAGTAATCTTCATATTCCAGGATGGTCCTGGTCTGGGAGAGCGATTGTCGGAACTGGGAATAGAGACCGGGGATGCCCAACCCTCTCATCCTGAACCGGAAATCCATTTTTACAGCAGCCCCGATACCCATGGCCAGGTCTTCGCCCTTGGAAGCATTCTCAAGAGAAAACTCGGAGAAGAAAGGATTGCCCGACGAAAAAACTACAATAGTACTGCCGTCTGCGGAGACCCTCTTCCCCCTTCTCCGGCAGGGGATGACATGTATAGACAAGGACGACTTCAACATTTCTCTCGGATATCCATTGCACAGGACGCCGGTCTTCGGCTTTCTTAATAATCTCATGGAATTGACTGGTTCCATGGAAGATGACCGTATTTACGTCCCTGACTATATGAAGTTCATACTGCACCCGTACATGAAGAATATTTACTACAAGGGAAACGCCGAGATCACGAGGATTATGTTTCACACCATAGAGGAGATACTCCAAGAATCCAGGACCAGGATGTTCGCAACACTGTCGGAGATAGAAAACAACGAAAAGATACTCAACGGCATCACTGAAAAGCTTCGCCAGGAAGAAGAAGGCATGACCAGGGCGGAGATTCAGGGAACACTATAAGGATGGTCCATCTCAACACAATTGAGAAATTTCTGTCCTTCAGGGATATCGGGGACTTCGCCGCAAAATGCACCGAACTTCTCACCTTTGTCTTCAACAACAGTACGGCCACGACTTCATCCCCTCTTCTACCCTTTTTCGGAGTCCTTCATAAGAGCCTTGGACACAGTCTCCAAATCCTTGATGAAGGACATGTCGTTCACGGATAGGACAAGCTATTTCACATTTTTTAGAAAATACATTATGACGGGTCACGTGCCCTTTCCCGGCACTCCTCTTAAGGGTATCCAGATCCTCGGTTTCCTTGAAACGAGAAACATCAGGTTTGACACTGTTTTTATTCTCGATGCTAATGAAGAGGTGATCCCAGACACCTCCAAAGAAGATACGCTTCTGCCTTTCAAGGCACGAGAAATCCTGAAACTGCCGACCTATCTGGACAGGGACAAGCTGTCGGCCTACTATTTCGACAATCTCGTAAGAGGCGCAAAGGATGTCCACATTTTCTTTGTAGAGAATGATACGCAGGGAGAGATCACGCTTCGTAGAAAGTCTCCTATGGGAAAGACAGAAAAGGGACAGATCTACCAGGGCAAGTGACTATGTGCAGGCTGTCCAGTACAGGGTCAAGCTCGGGAACGATACCCCCGCCGGCATTCCTAAAACCGACAGGGTAGTCAGCTTCTTGAAAGATTTCACATACAGTGCCACGGCCCTTGACACATATCTCGATTGCCCGCTTCAGTTCTACTACAGCTACGTACTTGATCTCGGGAAAAAGGAGGAGATCACAGGGGAAATCGAAAGAGCCGATGTCGGCAAGTTCGTCCACCGCGTCCTTTCATCATATTTCTCAAAAAGGCTGAATAGAGTTCTAAAAGAAGCGGATATCGACTTGGAGGAGATGGACAGATTTGATCGATGATCTTTTCGGCAGGGAATACGGCGATAACCCTACCGGAGCCGTATACCTTCTGAAAGCCCAGATCAAAGAACATCTTAGAGACTATCTCAGCAAGTACCGCATACCTCTTATCAAAGAGAAGAAAGTGACGATTATCGGAGTGGAAGAGCCTATCGAAGCGACTCTAAACTCCTACAAGCTCAAAGGTCGGCTGGACGTAGTCGAAAAAAGAGATGGCAATATCTGCATAGTTGATTATAAAAGCGGTTCCTATGCAAAGAACCTAAAGATCAACTTCAACAAGCTTGATCCTGACAGCAGGGCTTCCTGGGATGAAGCGATCGGAAGCCTCCAGCTTCCTTTTTATCTCATTCTGTACTCTGAGCGCCACGGCATAAAAATAGAGGACCTGAGAGGAATGTTTTTGCTCCTTGGCCGGTCCTTGATAAACAAAGAGATTGAACTTCCTTTGTTCGATACAGACGATGAGAGTTCGAAGTTCGACGGATTAAGAACAGTAATTTTGGGTCTTCTGGAAGAGATAGTTGACTCGGCGATCCCGTTTGTCGCCACTTCGAATAGAAAGAACAGTTGCCCGAAGTGCGACTTCCAGTACATTTGCGGAACACAATGGGTAACTGGTTAGATTTCAGGAAGTTCTCCTGCGTGATGGCGTTTCTGGGGAGGCCAGCGGGCTCATATTAACAGAAGTTCCTTCCAAGGAACAACCGGGGGATATCATGCACCGAATGCCCGGCTTGCATTCATTACAGCTTATTCTTGCATCCATGAAGGAACTGGCAGACAAGGGAACCCATTCGCCCGCTGCCGTGGGTCATGCAGACCCGGCCTGTTCACTGGAAACTCCCGCCTCTTCCCCCTTTTCGGCATTGTTGCGGACCTCCTGGAATTCATATATAATGGTCATCAAGGTGGGCATGGCGGGTTCGAAACCATACAAAGAAGGCACGATTGAGTCCATTAAGAAAAAGATCCGCATCGTAAACTCACTAGTGTTGCTCGTCATCTTTGTCCTCCTCTTTGTAATCGTCAGGTTCACGTATTCATTCCTTGATTACGTCCCCTCACAGTCCCTGATTACCCTCCTGTCCATCACTGCAGGCCTGATTTTCCTCGGCATTCTTCTGATAAGAAATGCGTCAAGGAATGCGATCAAAGCGATAGAAGATTACAGCCATACGTTGACAACCCTCCTTGCTACCGCAAAAAATGTGCACGAGATAGCCCATAGTGACACGCTCCTGGACAATATCATGGATGTTTCTCTTGATATTACCGGTGCGGATGCGGGCTCCATCCTCCTCCGTGAAGGGGAGGACCTTGTTTTCAAGATAGTGAAGGGAGGTGCATCAAAAGAACTCCCCAGATTATCATCCCCCAGGTCTGAGGGTATCGCGGGCTGGGTGCTGGACAACGGCAGTCCCGTAAGGATCGAAGATGCAAAAAACGACAGCAGGTTCGCTCCCTCAGTGGACAGGATAGCCGATCATGATACGAAGTCGCTGCTCTGCGTCCCCCTGCGCCTGAACACGGGAATCATCGGGGTGCTGGAGCTGGTGAACAAGAAAGAAGGCACCTTTACGCAGGAGGATGAGGAGTTCATTTCGTACTTCGCCGAGCAGGCCGCCGTATCCATCGAAAGGACAAGGTTTGCTGAGGATGAGAAGAACTATCAGATCTATCTTACCAAGATTCTCATCGATGCCATGGAGAATAGGCCTGAAAAACAAGGACATTCCAGGCGGGTTGCAAAATACACTAATTTGATGGCCCATGCCCTGAACATGACGGAGTCCGAGAAAAAGAGGTTGTACCAGGCATCCCTGCTCCATGATATCGGCTTCCTGAAGATCGGACATGACGTGGTATCCATTGAGGAATTTCAGAGACACCCCCGTCTTGCATACGAAATGCTTCAGCCGATCAATTTTTACGCGGATATCGCGCCCATCATTCTCTATCATCATGAGCGATATGACGGCGGCGGATACCCCACGGGGCTGAAAGGAGAGTCGATTCCCCTGGAGTCGAGGATGATCTGTATCGCTGAAGCATTTGACGCAATAGTGAGCGGCAACTCATATAAGATCGTCGGCAAAGTGATCCTTCAGAACGTGGAGCCCGCGGTCACTGGATTTCAACATGCCCTTGATGAATTGAGAGAGAATGCCGATACGCAGTTCGATCCCGAACTGGCGGATATCTTCCTGACGAACATCAGTGAAGAGTATGCTGAACTAACGTAGCCCCTTCTGAGTCCTCCTCCTTCGAAAATCTTCCTCTTTTTTTGCAGATCTGCTAAAGCGGAGGGTTTTTTCTCAGTTTTGCGAAAGCGAGCTTCCTGGAAAGTATTTAAAAACAATGGAATTGAGCTGGCATGGAACCTGCTTTGTATAGTAATGAAGTCAAAAGGAAGGAGGACAAGGAGATGAAAAAAGAGATGGCAAGAAAGATGGCATACATAGGGGCAGGTGCAGGACTGGTGCTTTTTGCGGTAGTGGGGCTGCTGCCCGGTTCTTTTCTTGGCGGAGTAGTGGGGTTGAACATAGCGGGGAGCCTTTTTGGGATGCCGGTGAGTTCGGCGCTTGTGCCGAGACTGATCGTAGGCATATCGATGCTTATGGGAGTACTGGTATCAGGCATCATCTTCATATCGGGCGCAACAGTGGCAGGCTGGCTTATCGGGTATGTGATTGATACTTTGACGGCAGGCAAGACAGTGACCGCAGAGGTCAAGAAATAGATACGGAGTACTCCGGGATACCCGGAGAGGAATATTAATAAGGAGGGCAAGACGATGAAAGCAAGGAAAGAGATGGTAAGGATGGGGACGAAGGTGGGAGCAGTACTGGGAGGGATCGCATTTCTGGCATTCGGGATCGTACCGGGGTTTTACTTTGGCAGTTACGGGACGCTGGTACTTCTGAACCACCTGTTCGGAGGGCCGCTGGAGGCATCAGTGCTGGTGAGGGTAGCGGTGGCAATGGGAGTGCTGGTAGGTATCACCTGCATAGCATCGGTGACCATCGTGGTGGGAGCCATATTCGGGACGATGGTGGGCTATCTGACCGAGGCGCTCTCAAGCGCCGGTGCGAAGGCCCCTGCAGAGGAAGCACACGTCAAGGCTGAATAACCTTCCGCGTACCGATAACAACCGTCCGAAAGGAGAGGCCCTCGCCTCTCCCTTCGGTTACTTGTTTTTTTTGGGGGAGATATGTCACGAATGAACTGCTGGGAATTCAAGAAGTGCGGGAGAAACAAAAAGAACGAACTCGGCATTTGTCCTGCGGTGACCGAGGTCAGGGCTCACGGAGTGAACGGCGGTCGGAACGCGGGGAGAGTCTGCTGGGCAGTTGCCGGGACATACTGCGCAGGAGAAGTTCAGGGCGTCTATGCGCAAAAGCTCACCACATGCGTGGCATGCGATTTTCGTCTGAAGGTGCAGGAAGAGGCGTCCTATAAGTTCGAGCCGATCTTCATTTGAGCTTTGGTTCTGACCGGGAGGTGAGGGAAAATCGAACATGCATTTTCATAATTTCTTCACATTTGCGAGTTAACCTACCAGTAACTTCTCCACCCTCCGGCAGCCAAGGACCCCCCTCCTTGGCTGCCTTTCATTTTTTGAGGGCAACTTCCTGCTCCCGGTGATACGGTACAACGCCAAAGACAGTGGCTCATTCCCCGATAATCTTTACCAGCACCCGCTTCTTCCGTCTTCCGTCGAACTCCCCATAGAATATCTGCTCCCACGGGCCGAGATCGAGGGTTCCCGCGCTTACCGCCACCACAGTCTCTCTCCCCATGATCTGCCTTTTGAGATGGGCATCGGCATTATCCTCTCCGGTATTATGCAGGTACTGCGAAACAGGCTCATGGGGGGCAAGTCTTTCGAGCCACACGTCAAAATCCTTGTGGAGTCCGGATTCGTCGTCATTCACAAAGACGGATGCGGTGATATGCATGGCATTTACAAGAACAATCCCTTCCCTGATACCGCTTTCCCTCAGGCACTCCTCAACCTGCGGGGTAATGTTGATGAAGGCCCTGCGGGAAGGCACGTTGAACCAGAGTTCCTTTCGATAGCTTCTCATCGCTTCCTCCTTTAGTGTACTCGCACCATAGTGCAGCCCCTGTTCATTTCATTGCCGCTATTAGCCTAACCGCAGAAGGCGTTGAGTTTCAAGGCGCAGGCGGAGGGAATCGGCGAAAAAATCCGCGCGTTGTCTTCTTCGTCCCTCTTCGATTACAATGAAAGCAACGATCACCGTATGGAGAACGGGACGAAGAAACTCAGGGAGGTCTCATGACTGACATAACGATCAAGGTCGAAGGGATGACCTGCATGCACTGCGTGATGCGGGTAAAGAAAGCCGTCGAAAGCGTAAGGGGCGTTCAAAGCTCCGATGTGCAGATCGGGACGGTGAAGGTCACCTTTGATGAGGCAGCGGTGAAGAAGGAAGATATCGAGCAAGCGATTACCAGCGCGGGATATAAGGTGGCGGCCTGACCCCGGAGAAGGCCTACGTTCCCCTTACCGTGCCGCCGGTTTTGGCAGTTATGTATGCGGTCAGACTTCCGTGAAGCTCTTCGATCTCGGAATCGGTAAGGGTCCTGTCCTTTGCCCGGTATCGTACCGTAAAGGCAAGGCTCTTTTTCCCTCCCGGGATATTCTTCCCCTTATAGAAATCGAACAGTGATATATCCTCTATGAGTTCCGTGGGGTAAGCCCTCAGATGCTCCATGATGGCTGCTGCGGGGAGGGACCCATCGACCACAAGGGCCATATCCCTGTCAATGAAAGGGTATCTCGGAAGAGGACTATATTTTGCCCCTCCGCTCACCGACGCCAGAAGTGTATCAAGGTTCATCTCCACCACGATGATGTCCTGCTGTGACACCTTCAGAGAGAGTTTTTCGACGATGTCAGGATGGAGCGCCCCGAGGAAACCGATCTTCTTTCCCGACACCGCGATATCTCCGGATTTCCCGGGGTGCAAGAAGGGTTCTGAGGAAGGCTGGAAGAGGTGATCGCCGATCCTGAGATCATCCAGCAAAGACTGAACCGCCCCTTTCACAATATAGAAGTCAGGGGTTTCCTCCTTCCAGAGAGAAGGCGTCTTCTCCCTGAAATAGAGAGCGCCCATATGGTGCTCTTCATCGGGAAGGGCCTCGCCTCTGTCGATGAAGATACGGGAGATCTCAAAAAGACGAAGGTCCCTGCTCCCCATGGAGACGTTATGGAGAAGATTCCGGATGAGGGATGGCACGAGCGTGGTCCTCAGATGGGATTCCTCTTCATTGATGGGATTCCTCAGGACAAGAGCCCTGCGCCGGGAATCACTTTCTCCGATGTTGAGGACGTCGAGCATCCGGGGATCCATGAAGCTATAGTTGATGGCCTCGGTGAACCCTGCACTCCGGAAGGATTCCTTCACCCTTGCCATACCGTGGTAGCGCGTATCTTTCGCCTCTTTTGAGATCGGGATCTTCGGGACCGTGACCGGAATCCTGTCGAATCCATGGAACCGTGCGATCTCCTCTATGAGATCGATCTCTTTCTGTATGTCACCCCTGAAAGAAGGTGGGGTCACCACAAATCCTTTCGGTCCTTTTCCCACTTTCATGCCGAGCCGCTGTGCTATGTCAATCATCTCATCAGGGGGGATGGAAGTGCCGAGTATCCTGTTCACCCGGTTGTATCTCACCTCTATCCCGTATGCCTGGAAGGGCTTTGGATACACGTCCACCAGCCTCGAAACTCTTCCGCCGGCATGAACAGCCATTAATGAGGCAGCCCTGTCCAGGGCCTTTTCAAGAAGCTCGATATCCGTACCCCGTTCAAAACGGTATGCGGATTCCGTCTTCAGACCCAGAGCCTTGGAAGTCCTTCGTATGGATGACGGGAGAAAGTATGCGCTCTCAAGGAAAATATTCTTCGTTTCTTCCTTCACCTCTGTCTCAGCGCCGCCCATGACTCCTGCCACCGCCACGGGCCGCTCACCGTCCCAGATGAGGAGAGCATCCTCAGGGAGAGAGCGTTCCGTCCCGTCAAGGGTCGTTATCGCGCTGCCCGCAGCTCGTGCAACTCTGATCGTACTTCTCTTGAGGGTATCCATGTCGAAAGCGTGTAAGGGGTGCCCCATCTCCAGGAGAACATAGTTCGTGATATCAACGACGTTGTTGATGGGCCTCATGCCGCATTTTTCGAGCCGCCTTTTCATCCATGCGGGTGAGTCCCCGATGGTCACTCCCTTGATATCCCTCCCTGCATACCGGTGGCAGAGATCCTCGTCCGATATCTCAACATGGACCATTGAGGGACCGCCCTCTTCTCTGACCTTATACTCAGGGAACTTCAGGGGGACGGCAAGGAGCGCTGAAACCTCCCGGGCAATGCCCAATATGCTGAGGCAATCAGGCCTGTTCGGAGTGACATTCACCTCAAGGACGGTATCGTCCTCCATCTTCTCCACGCCTTCGACCTCAAGCCCGACCATGGTTAGTTTCAGGATGAGATCATCGGTGCTTACGGGATAATCGACAAACTCTTTAAGCCATTCAAGAGGAACGCGCATATTAAAACTGCCTCAGAAACCGTATATCGTTCTCGTAGAACATCCTGATATCATCTATGGAATACTTAAGCATGGCCAATCTCTCCACTCCCATGCCGAAGGCGAAACCCGTGTATCTCTCAGGGTCATAGCCCACCATCTCGAATACCTTCGGGTTCACCATCCCTGAACCGAGCACTTCAAGCCATCCTGACCCCTTGCATACCCTGCACCCTGAGCCGGAACAGAGGATACAGCCGATATCGACCTCAGCGCTCGGCTCTGTGAACGGGAAAAAGCTCGGACGGAACCTCACCGGCGTATCCTTCGAGAACATGAGATGGACAAAGATCTCAAGAACGCCCTTGAGATCGCTGAAGGAGATATCGGTATCCACCACCAGCCCCTCCACCTGGTGGAACATGGGCGTATGGGACACATCTGCATCACAACGGTACACCTTTCCCGGTGCGATGAACCTCAGGGGCGGTTTCCTCCTCTCCATGGTCCTCACCTGGACCGGGGAGGTGTGGGTCCTGAGGATAACGTCATCACTGATATAAAAGGTATCCTGCATATCTCTGGCGGGATGGTCCCGGGGGATGTTCAGCGCCTCGAAATTGTAATGATCGAGTTCCACCTCAGGGCCGACCTCGGTATCAAAGCCCATGCTCACGAATATGTCGATGATCTCTCTCAGTACCGTGCTGATGGGGTGCATCTTCCCGGGCTTTGTATACTTCCCCGGCAGGGTAATGTCGATGGCGTCAGCGGTGATCTTACTGCGGCGTTCTGCGTCCTTGATCCCGGATTCCTTGCCGTCGATCTCACTCTCGATGAACGTCTTCAGTTCGTTCATCAGCTTCCCATAGGCGGGCCGCTCCTCTGCCGGGACGGTCGAGAGGAGTTTGAGCTTGGAGGTGAGGAGACCCTTCTTTCCCAGGTATTTCACCTTCAATAGCTGGAGATCAGCGGACGTCCCTGCGGCACCGAGATCATCCAAGAATGTCTTCTTGATATCCTGTAAATCTTCCATAGATAAATACGCCAATCCCCCTTCGTCTCCCTTCGAGTAAAGGGGATCCAGGGGGATTGAAAAAATACTCCCGTGGTTAATTACGAAGCGAGTTTCTGTTTTACGGTCTCGGTGATCCGGCTGAACGCCTCCGGATCATCATACGCCATATGGGCAAGGGCCTTCCTGTCAAGCCCGATCTCCGCCTTCTTTACTCCCGACATGAACTGGCCGTAGGTGAGCCCGAGCGCTCTCACCGCGGCATTGATCCTTATGATCCAGAGGGACCTGAATTCCCGCTTCTTGACCTTCCTGTCCCTGTAGGAATACTGCAGCGCCTTATCCACCGCCTCCGTTGCTATCCGGAAAAGACGGCTTTTGGCTCCATAGTAGCCCTTGGCCCTCTCCAGTATCTTCTTCCTTCTTCTCCTTGTCTTGAAACCACCCTTTGCTCTCGGCATCTATCCCTCCTTAAACTTTATTGCTTCCTTTCAGCCTCTCAACAGTTCTTCACTACTTGTACGGAATAAGTCTCTTGATATTCGCTTCGTCGGTCTTCGCAACCAGCGTGCTGGTCCTCAGGTGCCTCATTCTCTTTGAAGGCTTTCCGGTAAGGATATGGCTTTTGTACGCCTTGCTGCGCTTGACCTTTCCCGTTCCGGTAACCTTGAACCTCTTCGCGGCTCCTCTATGCGTTTTAAGTTTGGGCATGGAATCCTCCTGATTATTTCGGTGACACCACCATTGTAATATTCTTGCCTTCCTGTCTCGGCGCCTGTTCCAGTGTGAATTTTCCGTCAAGATACTGCATCAGTCTATCAAAAACCTTCATGCCGAGATCAGGCCTTACCATTTCTCTTCCCCTGAAGAACATCGTGACCTTGGCCTTATTGCCGTCATCGAGGAAACGCCGTATGTTCCTGGCCTTCAGTTCCAGGTCATGCTCGCCTATCTGGGGCCTCAGCTTCACCTCTTTCACCTCGATGGTCTTCCTCGACGTATGCTTCTTGCTGAGCTGATACTTGTACTTGCCGAAGTCCATTATCTTGCATACGGGGGGCACGGAATTCGGAGCCACCTCCACAAGATCAAAACCCCTTTCATCCGCCAGCCTGAGGGCCTCTGCAAGGGGCACTACGCCCGCCTGCGACCCGTCCGCGTCGATAAGCCTGACCGTCTTTGCATGGATCCTTGTGTTTACCCTTATTTCTTTGCCGATGTCCTTGCTTATACTATCACCTCCTGAGTGTAATATCCTCTCTTATGAGCTCCAATAAATTCTCAACCGTCATGGAGCCAAGGTCCTCTCCGTTCTGTCTCCTTACGGAAAGTGTGGCCTCCGTGATTTCCCTGTCGCCTATTATAACCAAATAGGGTATTTTTCTGATAGTGGCTTCCCTGATCTTATGCCCTATCTTTTCATTGTCCAGATTCGCTTCCGTCCTTATCCCTCCGGCCTTGAATATCCGTGTCACCTTTCCGGCATATTCAGAGTGCCTCTCTGCTATGGTGAGAACGGCCACCTGAACAGGAGCGAGCCAGACAGGGAAGAGACCGGCATAATGCTCGATGAGGATACCGAAGAAACGTTCGAGGGAGCCCATCAGCGCCCTGTGAATCATGATGGGTCTGTGTTCCTTGCCGTCGGCCCCCCTGTAAGAGACATCGAATCTCTCCGGGTTGTTGAAGTCGACCTGAATGGTGCTGCACTGCCAGGCCCTCTTGAGAGAATCCTTTACCTTGATGTCGATCTTCGGTCCATAGAAGACCCCTTCACCGGGATCTATGGAATAGGATAACCCCTTCACCTCAAGCGCCCGCTTCAACGCCTCGGTGGAACGCTCCCAGCTCTCCGGGGTCCCGACGTACTTTTCCGGCCTCGTGGAGAGATAGACATCATACTCACGGAAGCCGAAGGTCTTCAGAATGAAGAGGGTAAAATCCAGGACACTGAGGATCTCCTCTTCGATCTGGTCTTCCCTGCAGAAGATATGGGCATCATCCTGCGTAAACCCCCTGACCCTCAAAAGCCCGTGGAGAACGCCTGAGCGCTCATACCGGTAGACCGTGCCCAGTTCGGCATAGCGTATGGGGAGGTCCCGGTAACTCCTGAGGTTGCTCTTATAGATCTGGAGGTGGAAGGGGCAGTTCATGGGTTTCAACTCATATTCCAGTCCCTCTATCTCCATGGGGGAATACATGTTCTCACGGTAAAAATCCCAGTGCCCGCTTTTCTGCCAGAGGTTCAGTTTTGCGATGTGCGGAGAAAAGAGGATCTTATAGTCTGCCTTGGCGTGTTCATCCCTCCAGAAGTCCTCGATCGCCCTTCTTATAACAGCGCCGTTGGGATGCCACAATATGAGGCCGGGACCGATATCATCGCTCACACTGAAGAGGTCAAGCTCCTTACCGAGCCTCCTGTGGTCTCTCTTTTTCACCTCTTCCAGAAAGGCCAGATACTCTTTCAGGTCTTTTTCCCTGTCAAATGCAGTGCCGTAGATGCGCTGGAGCATCTTCTTCTTTTCATCGCCCCTCCAGTATGCACCCGCAATGCTGAGAAGTTTAAAGGCCTTGATAGCTCCGGTGGTCGGAACGTGGGGCCCCCTGCAAAGGTCTACGAAACCGCCTTCTTCATAGAGCGACACGGAATCATCCGCTATCTCATTGAGCAGTTCGACCTTGTAGTCCTGCCCCGCGTCTCTGAAGAGCTGTATCGCTTCGTTCTTTGGAAGGTCCTTACGGATGAATGGTCTGTTCTCCTTTATGATCTCCGCCATCTTCTTCTCGATCAGCTCAAGGTCTTCAGGGGTGAGGGGCCGGTCAAGATCAAAGTCATAGTAGAACCCCTCTTCCGTTGACGGACCGATGGCAAGCTTTACCTTGAAGCCGAAAATGGTCTGGACAGCGTGCGCCATAATATGGGATGCGCTGTGGCGGTAAATCTCTTTCCCCTCAGCAGATTCAAAGGTCACCGGCTCAAAGGTAGCCTCATCACCGACATCCTTCAGCTGTGACAGGTCCTGCAGACCACCGTCTGCCTTGACCGCAACGGCCCTGGCTTTCTTCAGCTCTTTCTGAATGTCAGGAAGGGCACCGGAGACCTCGCTTCCATCAGGATACCTTATCTTGATCTCAACACCTCCATTAAGCAATTAGATATCATACACAGTTTCCTCTTGTTTTTCAATGCCTTGTCTTTGTTCTTTGCGCTGTCTGACAGGCAGGATGACCGAAGGGTGGAGACGCGATGAAAGGGGGTGATATTTCCGGCAACCACACCGGGGAAACTAAGCCCCCTGCTTCCTTCTCGCCGCCAGCTTGTTCAGGGCATTGATGTATGCCTTTGCCGCAGCAACGATGATGTCCGTGTCAGCGCCCTGCCCCCTCACCTTTACTCCATCCTCTTCAAGAGATACGAGGACCTCGCCGAGGGCGTCGGTACCGCCGGTGATGCTCTTGACCTCGAACTTGAGGAGATTGCTTTTCGTCTCGGTGATCGCTGAGATCGCCCGGTACACCGCATCCACCGGTCCGTCGCCATGGGCCACCGTCTCCACGGTCCGGTCACGCACGATAAGCTTGAGCGTAGCGGTGGGCCTCACGTTGATACCGCTGGATAGGGAAAGATCGGCAAGGCTGTATGTCTCGGGTATCTTTGACACCTCTTCCGAAACCAGGGTCGCGATGTCATCATCGAAGATATCCTTCTTCTGGTCCGCAAGGTGCTTGAACTTACGAAAGGCTGTCTCGATCTCTTCATCGCTGAGCTCATACCCCAGTTCCCTGAGCCTTTCCTTGAAGGCATGCCGGCCTGAATGTTTTCCGAGAACGAGCTCTGTCTGTTTCAGCCCGACATCTTCAGGACGCATGATCTCATAGGTCATCTTCTCCTTCAGGAGGCCGTCCTGATGAATGCCTGATTCATGGGCAAAGGCATTGGCGCCCACGATCGCCTTGTTCGGCTGCACCGGTATGCCCGTTATTCTCGTAAGGAGTCTGCTGGTGCGGATGATCTCCCGGGTGTTGATATTGGTCGTGGCCTGGTAGAAGTCCTTCCGGGTCCTGAGGCTCATCACCACCTCTTCCATGGAACAGTTGCCGGCCCGTTCACCGATACCGTTCACTGTGCATTCCACCTGACCCGCGCCGTTCATGATGGCCGAAAGAGAGTTTGCCACAGCAAGGCCGAGGTCATTATGACAGTGCACAGAGATCACCGCTCTGTCTCCGATCCTTTCCTTGATGGCCCTGATCATGCTTCCGAATTCCACAGGAGTGGTGTAACCCACCGTGTCGGGGATATTCACGGTCGACGCCCCGGCATCGATCACGGCCATGACAACATCCAGCAGATAGGGGAGCTCCGTTCTCGTAGCATCCATGGGAGAGAACTCCACATCTTCCACAAGGCTCTGTGCCAGTTTCACCATTTCTGCTGATCTCCTCAACGCCTCTTCACGGCTCACCCTGAACTGATGCTTCAGGTGGATATCTGATGTCGAATGAAAGGTGTGGATTCTTCCGCTGGGGGGCATCCTTTACCGCCTCGAAAGCCCTCCTGATATCATCCTCCTTGGCCCTCGCAAGACCGGCAATGATGGCTCCCCTGACCTCGCCGGCGATCCTTTTTACGGCCTCGAAATCCCCTGGCGAGGCGATGGGGAATCCGGCCTCGATGATATCCACTCCCAGCCTCACCAGCTGCTTTGCAAGCTGGATCTTCTCATCCACGTTCATGGACGCACCGGGTGACTGTTCCCCGTCACGAAGCGTTGTATCAAATATTCTGATGACTCTCATCTTTTTCCTCGGCAGGCTCCGGAGAATACTTCTTTTCTTCCTCGTTTTTCCGTGACCCTTCCAGAAGCTGCCCCTTCTCCAGAAGTTTTGTCCTCTTTCTCTTTATGAAAAGGTGCACGTTCTCAATTATACCCCAAACCAGGTACGCCATCGCAAAAATGAATATGGCGGTGGAAGGGTGCACGAAGAGAACAAAAAGAATTATGACAAAGACGATGAGAAACCAGAAAGGCTTCTTCTCCCTGAAGTCGATCTCCTTGAGGCCGTGATAGCGGATGGTGCTGACCATGAGGAGGGAAAGCAATATGGTGATGACAAGGAAGAAGACATTTTTTTCAGGAAGCCCTTTCCAGTAATCGTAATAAAAAATGACGATGGAAGACATAACCGTAGCAGCCCCGGGGATGGGCATTCCCTTGAATGACTTTAATCCTGGCGTGCCGGTCTGTATGTTGAACCGGGCGAGCCTCAATGCGCCGCAGGCCACAAAAAGGAACGCTGCCGCCCACCCGACCCTTCCAAAGGGCATAAGGGCCCATTTATACATCATTACCGAAGGGGCAACGCCGAACGCCACGAGGTCCGAAAGGGAATCCAGCTCGATCCCGAAGCGTGTCGATGTGTTGGTGAGACGGGCGATCCAGCCGTCAAGACCGTCAAAGACATTGGCAAGGACAATGGCCCACGCGGCGTAGAGAAAATTTCCGTTGATCGCCGAAAGGATCGCGAAAAAGCCGCAGAACATACCGCAAAGGGTAAGGGTGTTGGGTAAAAGGTATATCCCTTTCTTCGGCTGCTTTTCCGCGTTCCTCTTATGCTTAAGACCCATAACCATCGGCACGTACGGTCCTCCTTCGTTTCTCCTGGCTGTATTATAATAAAAAAATGATATATCTGCTTGAGAAATAAGCCCCTTTCCACAGGCTGCGCCTTTTTATACCACTGTTGACTTAAGAAAGTCTATCTGATATCTTACCTTCAAAGGGCGATGGAGTTCGCCATTAACCGTCCCGAAGAATCGGGACTGATGACTCCTACCAAATAGACTTTGGTAGGATTTTTTGTTTCTGGAGGGCACTCAGTGGCAGTCAGTATCGCGATGATCATTCTCCTCGGCCTGCTTTCCGACCACCTCTTCCGCAGGCTCAATATGCCCGGTCTTGTGGGAATGCTTCTCACAGGAATGGTCCTTGGCCCCTATGCGCTGAATGTGATCGATCAGGTCATCCTGACGGTCTCTTCCGATTTCAGAATGATCGCCCTCATTGTGATCCTCCTGAGGGCCGGGTTTGCCACACAGAGAGAGACGCTTAACAAGGTGGGAAAGACAGCGATCTTGATGGGCGTCGTTCCTGCAGTCCTTGAGGGCGCCATGATAACCGTGATCGCCCGGCAGCTCTTTGGCATGAGCACTCTTGAGGCGGCTGTTCTGGGTTGCGCTGTCGCCGCTGTCTCTCCCGCGGTAGTCGTCCCCTCGATGATACGCTTCATCGAAGACAAGAGAGGGACGAAGAAGGGGATTCCCACCCTGCTGCTGGCTTCTTCTTCTCTTGATAATGTCTTTGTGATTGTCATTTTTTCAGCCCTGATCGGAATGTATGAAGGGAAAAGCGCACACCTCTTTACGACACTGCTCCAAATACCCCTTTCGATAGCCCTGGGGATAGCCTCAGGCATAGTCATAGGGTTTGCCCTCTACAAGATGTTCGTGCGATACCAGCCGCGGGCCACGAAGAAAGGAATGATCGTCATAGGAGCCGCCATCCTTCTCACCTGGATGGAGAGAGTGCTGAAACCCTATGTTCTTGTTTCGTCTCTTTCGGGCGTTATGGCCGTAGGGTTCATCATTCTCGAGAAATCAGAACCGATAGCCCACAATATATCTCAGAAACTCGGCAAGATATGGGTGTTTGCAGAAATACTTCTCTTCGTACTCGTGGGCGCACAGGTCAATGTTCGCGTGGCATGGGATGCAGGTCTGGCAGGAATGGTGCTCATCCTTTGCGGGCTGGCCGCCAGGAGCATCGGCACCTTCGCTGCCCTCTTCCTGACCGACCTGAACCTGAAGGAGAAGCTCTTCTGCGTAGTCTCGTATATACCTAAGGCGACGGTGCAGGCGGCCATAGGCGCTGTACCGCTCTCCGTGGGCATGAAATCAGGTCATATTATCCTGGCGGTGGCGGTGCTTTCGATACTTTTTACCGCGCCGCTCGGAGCTGTGGCGATGGATAAGGTCGGCGAAAAAGTTCTGGGAAAGGCATAGGCAGTATCGGAATGTTTGAACTCGATATTCCAGGTTTTGGTCTTGTCAGATTAGAACATCTCGTATCAGATTTCACCGGAACTCTGTCTGTTGACGGGACACTCCTCCCCGGAGTAAGGAAGCAGTTAAATAGGATATCTGACTTTATGAAGGTTCATATTCTGACCGCTGATACATTTGGAATGGCAACGGCCGAACTTGATGGCACCAATTGCGAAATCCATATCCTTAAGGGCAACGACCATGATATTCAAAAAAAGGACTATGTGAAAAGGCTTGGGGCTGACAGGGTTATCGCCCTTGGAAACGGCAACAATGACAGAAACATGCTGAAAGTTTCAAAGATAGGAATTGCCGTTTGCATGAAAGAAGGCTGTGCAATTGATACGATTACATCAGCGGATATTCTTGTCACATCTACTATAGATGCGCTTGACCTCTTGCTTAACCCCAAGAGGTTGAAGGCCACCCTGAGATTTTAAGCACGGTACCCCTTTCACGTCGGTATGCGATCGGGGGATATGATCCTTGCGACCGGGGTGCTTTCCGTGCTTATAACCGCACCTCTTGGAGCCGTGGCTGTGGATAAGGTCGGCGAAAAAGTCATAGGAAAGGGATAGGCGATAACAGGTAAAGAACGGAGGGTGCCTTGTCCTTGAATTCGCGGGGAATGCGAGCTTCGGCATTTCTTGGCAAAGCTCCCTTGTGCGGTGAAATATATTACAATAGGCAGATGAAGGGGAAACAGAAAAGAAGCGAGCTCATCCGGAAAGCGCAGGCGCTGATGAAGGACAGAGACCTTTCAGAGGCGCTGGCTGCGGCCATCGAGGAGAGGCGCGGAAGCCTCGGGTTTCTGCTGAGCGAACTCAAGGAGCGACGGCCCCGGACGTTTACGCCCTATCTTCTGAAGGGGTCCTCCATCTATGCGGAGCCCGCCGCCCTGGACCATAAGACCGTGGAACTCGTCGCAGTGGCTGCATCGTCGGCCCTGCACTGCGAACACTGCCTTGAGGCCCATATGGAGCGTGCCCTCCAGGAAGGGGCATCCCTCGATGAGATACTGGACACCCTCCTCATCGCCGCCGCGATCTCCGAATCGTCCACCCTGTCGGTCTCGCTCAGGAAGTTCAAACAGAAAGCGGGGAAAATCGAGAAAAAGAGGAAAAAGACTGAGCATCAGCAGGGGCGAAGGGAAGGTTAATAAGGCTGCTGAAATGCCCTGTCAGCGTTTTGTCTTCGGCGCAGAAGGACTGTAAAGAGCTTACGTGCCGGAGGGCATCTCTCCGATTACCGTCTCTCCTGCCTTGACCCTGTCCCCTAATTTGACCCTTATCTGCGTATTCTGAGGCAGGTAGATGTCCAGTCTTGAACTGAACTTGATGATGCCGTAACGCCCACCTTTTCTGAGGGAATCGCCCGGTTTCACCCGGCAGACAGCCCTCCGCGCCAGGAATCCCGCCACCTGGCGCACCAGCACCTTGCCGTATTTCGTATTCAGAAGCATGGCAATATTTTCATTATGAAGGGATGCCTCATGCTTGAAGGCGGAGAGGAATTTCCCCGGCGTATGCACCACCGACTCTACTCTGCCGTCACACGGCGCCCTGTTCACATGGACATTGAGGGGAGACATGAAGATGCTCACCTCCAGCACTTCACCTTTGACGAATCTCTCTTCAGAGACCTTCTGAATCCGGATCACTTTTCCGTCCGCGGGGGCAACGAAGATATTCTCCCCTTCGGGAATCGCCCTGTCGGGATCTCTGAAAAAATAGGCCATAAAGAGCATCAGGACAAAAGGCGGCAAGGCCCCCCACGGGGAAAAGAGGGCCACAAGGACAGTCAACCCGAGAAAACCAGCAATAAAAGGATACCCCTCAGGAGCGAACTTGATCATACTTGTTCCGGAATACACACGGGACGGGCAGGAGAAGACTTCTTATACGACACCTTATAGAAGAAACCTTCTGGGAGATCAATCAAGGACATTTATATTTAATGGACAAAAGCTGGCCATTTAAATATCCTGTCGATTATAAGAATTCTGATACTGTTCGTCCCGCGTCACGTAGGTCCTTTATTATCAACGCTTGTTACGCTTTTGATTTATCTACCAGTTTGCCCTTCTTGAGCCACGGCATCATCGCTCTCAGCTTTGCTCCCACCTTTTCAATGGGATGCTCTTCGCCCTTTCGCGTGAGGGCATTGAACACAGGTTTATTTGCCCTGCATTCCAGGAGCCATTCCCTCGCGAAAACTCCGTCCTGTATCTCCTGAAGGATCTTTTTCATCTCCTTCTTCGTCTCCTCGGTGACCACTCTCGGCCCCCTGGTCAGGTCCCCGTATTGTGCGGTATTGCTGATCGAATATCTCATGGTAGATATGCCGCCTTCGTAGATAAGGTCTACGATGAGCTTCACCTCATGGAGACATTCAAAATACGCCATCTCCGGCGAATATCCGGCTTCCACAAGGGTCTCATATCCCGCCTGGATCAGAGAGGTCAGGCCGCCGCATAGCACCACCTGCTCTCCGAAAAGGTCTGTCTCGGTCTCCTCCCTGAAGTTGGTCTCGATGATCCCGGCCCTTCCGCCGCCGATGGCTGACGCATAGGCAAGGGCAACGGCCTTTGTCTTCTTCGATGGGTCCTGATGCACCGCTATCAGACAGGGGATGCCGCTCCCCTTCGCATATTCGGACCTGACAAGATGACCGGGTCCCTTGGGCGCAACCATGAAAACATTCACCTCTTTCGGAGGGACGACCTGACCAAAATGGATGTTGAAGCCGTGCGCGAACCCAAGGAAGGCCCCTTTCCTGATGTTGGGGGCGATCTCTGCCCGGTAAATGTCAGCCGCATATTCGTCGGGGACGAGCATCATTATCACGTCCGCCTTCCTGGAGGCCTCAGCCGCGGTCAGCACCCTGAAGCCCGCCTTCTCCGCCTTCTCCCAGTTGCTCCCTTTTGTTTCGGCTACGGTCACGTCCACGCCGCTTTCCCTGAGGTTATTGGCATGCGCATGCCCCTGACTTCCATACCCAACGATCACCACCTTCTTCCCTTTAAGAACTGCCCGCTTCACATCCTTGTCATAGTAGACTTTCATCGTCTCTTCCTCCTTGCAGAGCATTCAGCTCAATAAATTTACTTATTCTTCCTTCAGCAGCTTATACTCAATACTGTCCACCAGCGCCTGCCATGATGCCTCGATGATATTCTCCGAGACCCCCACGGTGCCCCATTTCTTTTCCTCGTCACCTGATTCCACAAGCACCCTCACCTTCGCGGAGGTCCCCTTGCCTGCAGTGAGGACCCTCACTTTGTAGTCATAGAGCTTCATCTCTTTCAGTTGCGGGTAGAACTTCTCAAGGGCCTTCCTGAGGGCATTATCAATGGCATTGACCGGACCGTCGCCCGTGGCAGCGGTATGCTCCACGTGCCCGCCGACCCTCACCATGATAGTGGCCTCGCTCAGGGAATCTTCCTTTTCCTTCCTCTTCTCGACGATCACCCGGAAGCCGATGAGGTCAAAGAACCTCTTGTGAAGCCCCAGGGTCTTCTTCATAAGCAGTTCAAAAGAGGCCTCTGCGCCCTCGAACTGGAACCCCTGGTTCTCCAGGTCCTTGAGTTGTGTCACGATGTCCTGGACCTGGGGTGAATCCGGGTCCAGATCGATCCCGAAGTCCGACGCCTTCCTCAGGATGTTGCTCTTGCCGGCAAGGTCAGAGATCAGCACCCGCTGGGAATTCCCCACCAGCTCGGGTCTTATATGTTCGTACGTCTCCGGCCTCTTCACGATGGCGCTTACGTGAATTCCGCCCTTATGGGCAAAGGCGCTGTCACCCACAAAGGGCTGCCGCTTGAAATGCCTCAGGTTCGCGATCTCGTTCACATAGCGGGAGACATCCCTCAGCCTCGCGATCTGATCATCGGTGATCGCGCTCAGCCCCAGCTTGATCTGGAGGTTCGGGATCACGGAGCAGAGGTTCGCATTTCCACACCGCTCCCCGAGGCCGTTGATCGTGCCCTGGACCTGGGAGGCTCCCAGCTCCACCGCAATGAGAGAATTGGCGACCGCGCATTCCGAATCGTTGTGCGCGTGTATCCCGATGTCCACCGTCACCACCCGGCCTATCTTCCCCATGACAGACCTCACGCTCCCCGGAAGGGTGCCGCCGTTGGTGTCGCAGAGGACGATGCAATCGGCGCCGGCTTCCTGCGCGGCAAGCAGGCACTTTGTGGCGAATTTCGGGTTATCCCTATATCCGTCAAAGAAATGCTCGGCGTCAAAAAAGACCCTGTCCACATGCTTTTTCAGATAGGCAATGGAATCATGGATAATGTCCAGGTTCTCCTTCAGGGATATCCGCAGGGCCTCGCGAACATGGAAATCCCACGTCTTTCCCACGATGGTCACTGTTCCGCACTGTGAATGAAGGAGGGCCTTGATGTTCACGTCATCCTGGACCTTGTGCTTCGGCCTATGGGTGCTCCCAAAGGCCGCGACCCTGGTATGCCGCAAGGGGAGTTTGCTTACCCTCCTGAAGTACTCCACATCCCGCGGATTCGAACCAGGCCACCCACCCTCGATGTAATGGATACCCAGTTCGTCAAGCTTCTCGGTGATACGGAGCTTGTCCTCCACGGAAAATGATATTTCTTCGCTCTGCGCACCGTCCCTCAGGGTCGTGTCGTAGATCTCTATCGTCTTCTGCTTTTTCTTCATGCTCCCCTTCTTAACCTTTTGGCTCGTACGTGAATGCGATTGTCTTTGAGAAACAATTTACCCCGGGTTTGGTTAACCAGCCATGAACGTAGGCAGACAAATAACAACCGACCCGCATCTCAAGGTGCGAAAAACGGCTATTGTAAATCTTGTTTGAAAAGGTGATCGCCCCCATACTTCCTCTATTTTTTCTCCAGTTCAAAGGAATCGTGCAGCACCCTTACCGCGAGTTCCGTGTATTTCGCGTCGACGACGCACGAGACCTTCACCTCTGACGTGCTGATCATCACAATATTTATCCGGTGAGAAGCAAGCGTCTCGAACATCTTCGCCGCAACTCCGGGATGGGTCCTCATCCCCACGCCCACAATGGATATCTTTGCGATATCCTCCCTCAGGGTCACTCCTTTTGCTTTAAGTTCCTTCGCGATCTCCTGGGTGAGTTTCAGGGTCTTCCGGCTGTCGGTCTTCGGCACGGTGAAGGAGATATCCGTTGCCTTTCCATCCCCGCTCACATTCTGCACGATCATGTCGACAACAATGCCTGCATCAGCGATATCTTTAAAAAGTTTGGCAGCGATACCCGGCCTGTCCGGAACCGCGGTCACCGTGAGCTTGGCCTGGTTCTTGTCATACGCTACCCCTGATACCACAACCTCTTCCATATCCTTATCCTCCCTGGTGACCAGCGTGCCGGCATGATCGTTAAAGCTCGATCTCACCACCACAGGCACGTCATATTTCATGGCGAACTCCACAGACCTCGCCTGGAGCACCTTGGCCCCAAGACTTGCCAGTTCAAGCATCTCCTCATAGGAGATCTTCTCCAGTTTCCTCGCTTCAGGCACGATATTGGGATCGGTGGTATAGACCCCGTCAACATCGGTATATATCTCACACAGGTCAGCGCCCAGCGCAGATGCTATGGCCACCGCCGAAAGGTCGGACCCCCCCCGGCCAAGCGTGGTAACGTCATCCCTGCCCTCGGTGATGCCCTGAAACCCGGCAACCACCACGACATATCCCTCGTCAAGGACCTTTTTCGCCCTTTCCCCGGAGATCCTCTCGATCTTCGCCCTTGTGTGGACCGTATTGGTGATGATCCCCATCTGCCGTCCCGTAAAGGCCATTGCCTTCTGGCCCATCCCCTCTATGGCAATGGCGGTGAGGGCGCTGGTGACCCGCTCACCGGAAGACAGAAGCAGGTCCATTTCCCTTTCGCTGGGGTTGGCGGAGATCTGGTGGGCGAGGTTGATCAGCTTGTCGGTCTCACCCGCCATCGCAGAGACGACCACCACCACTTTATGGCCCGCCCTGGTGGTCTTCACCACGCGCTCCGCGACCGCCTTTATCCTGTCGACGTTGGCAACAGACGTGCCGCCGTACTTCTGAACAATGAGCATGAACTCAAAACCTCCTCAAGACCCGCGTAACAGAGATACGGGTAAATGAGCAAAGTGTAATATAACATGTAAACACAACTGACATCAAATAATTGCCGCTCTGTCCGCTGCGCTGCGGCCCTTTGCAGAGCGGCTGCAGATACTGTGCGGACTCCGGGCGGCGGTCCCCTCTATTGACTTAAATCGGAAAAGGAATTAAAGTACACGCGTGAGATATTCGGGCACATATTCCGGCGCGTATGCAGCGGTCCGATTTAGATGCTTCAGGAGCTCTGACTCCACGGGGGTGCCGTCCGGGTTTTGATGCGGTATCGGCCATAGCGCGGACCACAGGCGGCAGAACCTGTGGTTTTTTATTTTGGAGGGAGGACCAATGATCATTGTACTGAAGAAGGGATGTAAGAAAAGGACCGTTGATTCCATCATAAGGAAGGTGGAAGAACTGGGGTTCAGGGCCCACGCCATCTTCGGCGTGGAACGGACCGTCATCGGCGCAGTGGGCGATGACCGGGATAAGCATATGCTCTACGCGCTGGAGGCCATCCCGTGCGTGGAGAAGCTGGTGCCCATCCTCCAGCCTTATAAGCTCGCGAGCAAGGAGATCAGGAAGGAACCGACCGTTGTGAAAGTGGACGGCGCGGCCTTTGGCGGCGGACACTTCGGGGTGATCGCGGGGCCGTGCTCGGTGGAGAACGAAAAACAGATTGTGGAGACGGCCATCAGGGTAAAGAAGGCCGGCGCACGCATGCTGCGGGGCGGTGCCTTTAAGCCAAGGACCTCGCCCTATGCATTTCAGGGTCTGGAGGAAGAAGGGCTCAAACTCCTCGTCAGGGCACGGGAGGAGTCAGGGCTCCCCTTTGTGACCGAGGTGATAAATCCGGAGGACGTGGAACTGGTGGGAGAATATGCCGACGTCCTTCAGATCGGCGCGCGGAATGTCCAGAACTTCTCCCTCCTCCGGAGGGTCGGCAAATTCGGCAAGCCCATCGTGCTGAAGAGGGGCATGTCCACAACCATACAGGAATTCCTGATGTCCGCCGAATATGTGTTGTCCGAGGGCTGCAAGGATGTGGTCCTTTGCGAAAGGGGCATCCGCACCTTTGAGAACGCCACGAGGAACACCTTGGATATATCCGCGGTGCCGGTGATCCACGAGCGGTCTCATCTTCCGATCATCATAGACCCGTCCCATGCAACGGGTGCAAGGAATTATGTGCCGCCGCTCTGCTTTGCCGCCATGGCATGCGGTGCGGACGGGATCATGGTGGAGGTCCATCCCGATCCTCAGAAAGCGCTCTGTGATGGTCCGCAGTCTCTCACCATCGAGGACTTTGCCGTGCTCATGAAACAGCTGCGGAAGCTGTCGAAATTTAACGGGAAGAAACTGTAGGGGAAGAACGTCGAACCGTGAAGTGCCGGCAGGGAACCTACTTCCCCGTGATGAAATAATCCATGAGGGTGTATCCTTCTTCAACCACCATGATATCTTTTCTCTCCGCAATACCTTCGTCAAAGGCAGCGTCCTTGTTGTCTCTCTTCTTGCGGCTGTCGTAGATCACAAAAGGGATCGGCTCGCTGGTATGCGTCCTTGCTTCGATGGGCGTGGCATGATCCGGCATGAGCAGGATCCGGTATTCGTCAAATACCTTTGCTCCCCGCACAACAGTCCCCACCACGAGGGCATCGAAATCTTCGATGGCCTTTACCTTGTCCCGGCAGTTGCCCGAATGTCCGGCTTCGTCCGGAGCTTCAACATGAATATAGACAAAGTCGCACTTTTCGAGGGCCTTCAGAGAGTACTCTGCCTTTCCCGTATAGTTGGTGTCGATATAGCCTGTGACTCCGGGAACCTTCAGGATCTCAAATCCGGCGCAAACACCCAGTCCTTTTGTCAGGTCCACCGCCGACACCAGCGCACCTGAGAGGGAATATTTTCCCCTGAAGGTCGGCATCTGGGGCTTCCTTCCCTGTCCCCAGAGCCATATGCTGTTGGCCGGGTTCTTCCCCTTTGCGATCCGTTGCCTGTTCACCGGGTGACAGTTAAGTATCCCCACCGACGCTCTCATAAGATTCCGCAAGACCTCTTCCCCTTCTCCTGAGGGCAGGTAGTCGGCGATCTCCCTTCCCGTGATATCATGGGGAGGCACGCATTCACCATCCAGCGTGCCGTTCCGCCATACCATGAGATGGCGGTAGCTCACCCCGGGGTAAAACCTGATATCATCTGTTCCGAGTTCACTGTTGATATCCTTTATGAGAGCATGCGCTTCCTCCGTAGAAATATGGCCTCCGCTGTAATCGTCCATGATCGCCCGTGTCTTTTCCCTGTCGAACTTCAGGGTGACCAGGTTGCAACGGTACGCGACATCGCCTTCATTCAGTTCAATTCCCATGCTTGCGGCTTCAAGGGGAGCGCGGCCGCTGTAGAATTTCCTCGGGTCATACCCGAGGATACTGAGGTTCGCCACATCAGAGCCGGGATGAAACCCCTGGGGGATGGTCCTGACCGTACCTATGACACCTTCCCTGGCAAGCCTGTCCATGTTCGGGGTAAACGCCTTCTGAAGCGGTGTCTTCCCCTCCAGCTCTTTCAACGGCCTGTCAGCCATCCCGTCACCGATGATAACGATGTATTTCACAGTATTGATTCCACAACCTTTGAAACCGCGTTCATTTCCGACTTCACCTTCAACGGTTGCCCGGCCACCTTGAAGACCGTGTCAGGGTCTTTCAGCCCGTGTCCCGTCAGGGTACAGACCACGGTGGCGCCCTTCCTGAAATATCCTTCCCTGTATAATTTTATAACACCCGCAACGGATGCTGCGGAGGCAGGCTCACAGAAGATCCCTTCGGATGCCGCGATAAGACCGTAGGCGTTCAGGATATCCTCGTCGGTCACCGCCTCTATTCTCCCGCCGGACTCATCTCTTGCAGCTTCTGCGCCCTTCCAGCTCGCAGGGTTGCCTATCCTGATGGCGGTCGCAATGGTCTCGGGTTTTTCCACAGGACGTCCCAGCACGATGGGTGCCGCCCCTGAAGCCTGAAACCCAAGCATCACCGGCACGTTCTTCACCCTGTTCCTTCCCTTAAATTCCTTGTATCCCTTCCAGTAGGCAGTGATATTTCCGGCATTCCCCACCGGAAGGGCATGAAACTCAGGAGCAGCGCCAAGAACATCGCAGATCTCAAAGGCAGCGGACTTCTGCCCTTCGAGGCGAAAAGGGTTGATGGAGTTCACAAGCGTAATGGGATATTTCTCCACCAGCGTTTTCACCAGTTTCAATGCTTCATCAAAGTTTCCCTCGATCTGTAATACATGTGCACCGTGGATAAGGGCCTGGGCAAGTTTACCCAGAGCGATCTTTCCCTCAGGGATGATCACGATCGCTTTCATCCCTGCCCGCGCCGCATACGCCGCAGCCGACGCGGAGGTATTGCCGGTCGATGCGCAGATCACTGCCCTTGATCCCGACTCGACCGCTCGGGAAATGGCCATGGTCATCCCCCTGTCCTTGAAAGATCCCGTGGGATTGGCGCCGTCGAATTTCAGGAAGATGTCCAGGTCCAGCCCTGTCCTCTTTTGAAGGTTCACGGCTCTTACCAGGGGGGTATTCCCCTCTTTCAGCGTAACAACAGGTGTCTTGTCAGAAACAGGGAGAAATTCCCGGTACTCTTCTATGATTCCTCGCCAGGCCATATCACTCCACGATATCCCCTTCCACAAGCTCTACGTCAATTCCCTGATCCCGCAACGACTGTATGCCTTTTCCGAGATTCTCTTCAGTGCCTTCCAGCTCCAGCACCATCTCACCCACTGTCTCGGTGACCCGCGCCCTCCGTATGTTCGGCATCACGTCGAATCTCTTCGCCATGCTGAAGATCACCGGTTCCTTGATAAGCTGTTGAGGGAAGGTCAGCTTAATACGCCTTTTCATATATCCTCCTCTTCGATTCGTTTCGGGTTCGGGGCAATGAGGTCGGCGAATATCTCAGAACCTCCCAACCCCGGACAAAGCCCTCTTACCCTAATGACAGCCCCCTGCAATAGCAGGAACTATGGATACCTCGTCGCCGTCCTTGACCACGGTGTCCTCCGCCTTAAGAAACCGTATATCTTCTTCATTGACATAGATGTTCACAAATCTCCGTATCTTGCCGCCTTCAGATATCCTCTCCCCTATTCCGGGGAATCTTTTTTCCAGGTCTGCAACAAGACTGATGATGCTTCCTGCAATCCCTTCCACCTCTTCCTTCCCCTGCGTCAACCTCTGCAGCGGGGTCGGAATCCTCACTTTCACCGCCATTTCGATCACCTCCCTACTAATTACTCGTTATTTGTACCCGATCTTTTCCAGTATTCCTTCAAAGGATGCGAGATTCGGCTTGATATAATGGGGCGACGCAGTATGTCCGTTCAACGCCTCCTGCGTCTTCAGTCCATTGCCCGTGATGCACAACACCGTTGTCTCGTCCCTTTGTATCTTTCCCGCCTCGATCAGCCTCTTCGCGCATGCCAGGGTAACTCCGCCTGCGGTCTCCGCAAAGATACCTTCCGTCCTCGCAAGCATCTTTATTCCCTCGATGATCTCATCATCCGAAACGTCTTCCCCATACCCTCCCGTTTCCTTCACTACCTGGATCGCATAGAACCCGTCCGCAGGGTTGCCGATGGCAAGGGATTTAGCGATGGTATTAGGCTTCACCGGCCTTATCACATCAGTCTGCTGTTTTATGGCAGCGGATATAGGCGAGCAGCCCGTCGCCTGTGCGGCAAAGACCTTTGTTTCCAGCTCCTTCAGTATCCCGATCTTCTTGAACTCCTTGAATGACTTCCAGACCTTTGTAAGGAGGGAGCCGCTGGCACATGGCACTACCACGTTGTCAGGCGCCTTCCATCCCAACTGCTCGATGATCTCGAACCCCTGGGTCTTTGAACCCTCCGCATAGAACGGCCTTATATTGATATTCACGAATGCCCACTTGTATTTATTTGCGATCTCGCTGCAAAGCCTGTTCACCTCGTCATAGTTCCCGTCAACAGCGACAAGGTTAGGCTCATAAACGAGAGACGCCACGATCTTGCTCGGCTCCAGGCTGGCAGGGATAAAGACAAACCTCTTGAACCCCGCCTTTGCGCCGTGGGCTGACACCGAATGGGCAAGGT
The DNA here is from genome assembly GCA_963699545.1 of Nitrospirota bacterium. GTDB lineage: Bacteria > Nitrospirota > Thermodesulfovibrionia > Thermodesulfovibrionales > UBA9159 > JAMCQB01. The sequence continues at coordinate 446,460 of CAVOUE010000005.1, forward strand.
TGCCGGTGGACGCACAGGCCACCGTATCAAAACCGAACTCCCTGGCCTTCGTGAGGGCAACGGCAACAACCCTGTCCTTAAAGGAGAGGGTGGGATGCGCCACGGTATCGTCCTTCACGTACAGGTCCTTCACCCCCAGTTCTTTTGCAAGGTTATCGGCCCTGATAAGGGGGGTGAACCCGGATTGCAGCCCCACCTGTGGCTCACCGTCTATGGGGAGGAGTTCCCTGTAACGCCAGAGATTCTCTTCTCTTTTTTCTATATTTCTCCGCGTCAATACCTTCTTGATCTGTTTATAGTCATAGACCACTTCAAGGGGTCCGAAACAGAATTCACAGACATATATGGGATCAACAGGATATTCCCTGCCGCACTCTCTGCACTTAAGCCCGCTCACATACCCCATATGCACCTCCCGCTTTGCTCATTGTCAAGTGTTTTTTCGGAATCCTTTTTGAAAAGAAAATATATTTTACTCCAAATCGGAATAAAATAAAACAGGAACTACTGCAGGATTTCAAAATCAAGACAGTGACCCCATGGCAAAACCACGGGAGGAAAGAGTTAGGACAGCTCCTTTGAGAGAATCTCAACCTCCCTGATCTCTCCCTCCCTGATCGAGAAGGCCTTCACCTCCGGAGCTTTTCCTGCCAAGCCCGCAATCACATACACCGCGTCCTCGTAAAAGGCGAGGCTCACGTCCTTTGGGGACGGATATGCTGAAGAAGACGGGTGGGAATGATAGATTGCTACCATCGAGAGATCGCTCTCTCATATCTCTGATGACGTCAATGTGTTCTTTTGAGTCCAACAGGTAGCTTACTGGTGATTTCTCGATATTAGACAGCTTATATATTTTGGAGACTTCATTTCCTTTTCCCGCAAGGATGCCGCACGCCTCGTTGGGATAACCTTCCCTGCAATGGACAAGCATTCCGTCAAAGATAGATTGAGGGATTATTAACTGGCTCATGTCTGTATAACTTTGCAATAGGGCATGGCAAGGTTGGCTTGAAGCAAGATTGTCTGGGTCCTCCAAGGGGCAGGTAACGCCCTGCCCCTTACGTATAAAAAAGCAATTGCCTGCAAATCAATTTTTGCTTTTGCACTTGAATGAACGACTAAGTGAAGAACCATGCAGCAAACTGCAGGGTTCTTAATGCAATGAATCACCTCTTTATTATATTCGCTCGCTAACCCCGCAGCAAGCTACGGGGAATGCGCTCGCTGTCCATTTCAATCTTGCTGAGAGACGGCCTTACCATGCTGGAGAACAATCATACAGTTCAATTACATCCGGCAGTACCCGGCCTCATAATCCTGCAGTTCCGTGATGGACGGATGCTGTCCGCACACAGGGCATTCGGGGTTCTTGGGCACCTTCACCCGCCGGAACGTCGTTTTCAGCGCGTCATAGATGAGGAGCATGTTCGTCAGGGCATCCCCTTTCCCGAGTATGAGCTTGATGACCTCAATGGCCTGAAGCGAGCCTACCACCCCGGGTATGGCGCCGATCACCCCGGCCTCCTGGCAGGAAGGGACGAGACCTGCAGGGGGCATCTCCTCGAAGAGGCACCGGTAACAGTGGCCCTTTCCCGGTACAATGGTGGTGACCTGCCCCTCAAATTTCAGGATGGCACCGCTCACAAGAGGTTTCTTGAGCAGGACGCATGCATCATTGACAAGATACCGTGTCGGGAAATTATCGCTGCCGTCCACCACGATATCATAGTCCCTCATGAAATCCATGATATTGTCCTTATTCATCCGCTCCTTTATTCCCACCACTTTTATGTCGGGATTCAGGGCTTCAAAGGTGGCCTTCGCTGAATCCACTTTCAGCATGCCGAGACGGCCGGTGTTATGGGCGATCTGGCGCTGGAGATTGCTCAACTCCACAGAGTCGTTGTCAACCATCCCGATGATCCCCACACCGGCGGCAGCAAGATAATATCCCACCGGGCAGCCCAGACCGCCGGCCCCGATGATAAGGACCTTCGCCTGGAGGATCTTTTTCTGACCCTTTCCGCCGACCTCGGGCAGGATGATATGCCTGCTGTATCGCTGGAGCTGATCCTCCGTGAATTCCACTACTCCTTCTCCTTCCTGACCTGGATGATCCAGTCAGTGTCATTGATCTTCTCCACCTTCAAGACACGCTGACCATGATCTTCCATGGATTTCGGAATGCTCCTGGATGCTTCCTCATAGTCAAGAAGGATCTCAATGGTCTGGCCGACCTCCAGATCTTCGACAGCGAGCTTTGATTTCACAAACGTGTAGGGACAGACAAGCCCCTTAATGTTTATCTTTTTGTCGATCTTCAGATCTTCCATCCCGTTTCCCTCCTCGTCATTCAGCTGAGCCTGTGGGTATATATTAGCTAACCTTATTGACACATAAGCGTTACTTATTATGACCGAACGAGAGAAGAAAAGCAACAGGTCCGGGACGACAAGGGGCCGGCCTCATTCCTCTTTTCCCTCGACTCTTACAAACAGGGTCTTATCAGAGACGACCGGAAGGTTGTCGATCTCCCTGACGGCGTTCAGGACGTCACGTTCCTTCGCCCTATGGGTCAGAACAACCAGGGGAACCGAACCACTGATGCTCCTCCCTTTCTGGATCACCGACGCAATGCTTATATTGCACTTACCGAGGATCCCTGATATGTTCGAAAGGACCCCAGGCTTGTCCAGGGCAGAGAACCTGAAGTAGTACATGCTCTCGACCTCTTCCATTTTCCTGATCTTCCTCGTTCCCGCCCCTTCCGAGATCCACGGTATCCTCCTGACACCGCCGGAGATGATGTTCCTCCCGATGTCAACGATGTCCGCTATCACAGCACTGCCCGTCGGCAAATCGCCGGCCCCTCTTCCGTAGTACAGGGTCGACCCTACAGCATCGCCCTCAACATACACCGCATTAAATACGCCGTCCACCTTCGAGATCAGATACTCGCTGGGTATCATGGTCGGATGGACTCTCAGCTCGACCTCCCCGTCTGTAGCCTTGGTTATGGCAAGAAGCTTCACCTTATATCCCAGTTCCGAGGCGAATTCGATGTCCTGTGAGGTTATCCTTGTAATCCCCTCCTTATAAACACGATCCAGCGAGAGGGGAATCCCGTAGGCAAGGGAGGAAAGGATGGTAAGTTTATGGGCCGAATCGATGCCCTCGATATCGAAGGTGGGATCCGCCTCTGCATAACCGAGCCTCTGCGCGTCCTTCAGTGCATCGGAAAATTCAACTTTTTCCTCGGTCATCCTGGTGAGGATGTAATTGGAGGTCCCGTTGATAATGCCGTAGATCGCAATCATATTGTTCGCCACGAGCCCCTCGCGTATGACCTTGATGATCGGTATCCCCCCTGCCACAGACGCCTCGAACCCAATCTCAACGCCCTGCTTCTGCGCCTCGCTGAACAGCTCGTTGCCCTCAGTGGCAAGGAGAGCCTTGTTCGCAGTCACCACGTGTTTCCTTCTCCGGATAGCGTCAAGGATAAACTCTTTCGCCGGATGGATGCCTCCCACGAGTTCAACAACAATATCTATGTCAGGATCATTAAGGACTTCCCCGGCGTCAGGCGTAAGAACGCCTCCCGGCAGGGTAATCCCCCTGTCCCTCTGAAGGTCCCTGTCCGCAACTTTCTTGAGGACGATATCGAAACCGGTCCTTTCTGAAAGAATGTTTCTGTTTTCAAGAAGGATCTTCGCGGTGCCGCTCCCGACTGTGCCGAAACCGATAACGCCGACGCTTATCTTGTTCTTTCCCATCCTTGGCTCCCTGTCATCCGTATTGGCATATCGTATATTATGCTCCAAAAGGATGAAGTACTTCAACACGTCTGCAGGTGCAACGCCCCGTCCGCGCGACAGTCGGACACTTACGGTATAATAGAACAATGTCGGAATACGGACAGATCCATAATCGAAGGGACCGGCCCCAAAAGTCCGGAGGCACATCGGGCACTGATGGGAGAATGCCCCGAGGGGTGCGCCTGCCCTCATTTCTTTCGAAATGGATGCTGCTGTTCTGCGCATTCTCTCTCCTCGCAGGGGCGGTTGCCGGGTTCGTCTACTGGAGCATTTCAGACCTCCCTGCCCTTAAATCCCTGGAGGAGTATTCCCCGGCCGAATCCTCCCTGGTATACTCATCTGACGGCGAGATCCTCGCAGAACTCTACCTCGAAAGAAGGACATTCATCCCCTATTACAAAATCCCCGACCACGTGAAAAAAGCCTTCATCGCCATAGAGGACGTACGTTTTTACAGTCACCCCGGCGTAGACTTTATCGGCATTCTCAGGGCCCTCTATCAGGACCTCAAGACCAGAAGCATTGCCCAGGGCGGGAGCACCATCACGCAGCAGCTTGCAAAAATGGTCTTCCTCAAGCCTGAGAGAAGCGTGAAGCGGAAGTTGAAGGAGGCGGCCATCTCTATCCAGATAGAGAAACGCTACACGAAGGACGAGATACTGGGGCTTTACCTGAACCAGGCGTATTTCGGGACGCGCGCCTACGGCATCGAGGCGGCGGCGCAGACTTACTTTGGCAAGTCAGTGGGTCAGCTCACCGTGGGTGATGCCGCAGTCCTGGCCTCTCTGCCCAAGGCTCCCTCCCAATACTCACCCTTTAGGAATCCCGAGAAGGCGAAGGAGAGGAAAACCACGGTACTGAGACTGATGCTGCAGGACAAATTCATCACAAGGGCACAGTACGAAGAGGCAGAAAGCGACCCCATGCCGGTAACCCCGCACTACCGTAAATATGAGGCGCCCTATTTTGTCGAGATAGTGAGACAGGAACTGGAGGCGAGATTCAATCATGAACTCTATACCGCCGGATACAAGATTTACTCCTCCATAGACTCCTCGATGCAGAAGGCGGCGGAGGAGGCCGTGACGAACGGAATCATCGCTGTCGAGAAAAGGGCAAAGAAGGGGGTGCAGGCCGCGCTCATCGCCGTAGAGATAAAGACCGGCCAGATCAGGTCAATGGTGGGAGGCTCTGACTTCTGGAAAAACCAGTTCAACCGGTCGACGCAGGCGCTGCGGCAGCCCGGTTCCGCCTTCAAGCCCTTTGTGTATCTCACGGCCATCGAACACGGGATGACTTCCACTGATACGATACTGGACGCCCCTATCTCCTTCAAAGGGGCCAGGCCGGGTCACCCATGGAGCCCGAAGAACTATGACGGGAAGTATCATGGCACAGTCACCCTCAAGACCGCCCTTGCAAAGTCCCTGAATGCCGCCACCGTACGGCTTGCGGACAGGGTGGGAGTCGACAGTATCATCGAGACTGCCCAGAGGCTCGGCATAAGGAGCACCCTCCAGCCGTATCTTCCCATCGCCCTGGGCGCCTCGGATGTGACCCTCATGGATATGGTGTGTGCGTACAGTGCCTTTGCCACCGGCACTCAGGTGAAGCCCGTGTTCTATGAATGGGTGATGAACAAGGACGGAATGCCGGTGAGCGAGATGAAGGAGGAAAGGACCGATATCATATCCCAGGAGGATACGGAGGAGATGAGAAAATTGCTCCGGGCCGTTGTGGAGGAAGGGACGGCCATGAGGGCTAAGGAACTCAAGAGAACGCTCTACGGAAAGACCGGTACCACGAACGATTACTCAGACGCATGGTTCATAGGCTTCGATGACCGTCTTGTGGTGGGTGTCTGGGTGGGAAGGGACGACCACACGCCCATAGGGGTAAAGGAAACAGGCGCCAGGGCGGCTCTCCCCATATGGATGGAGTTTATGAAAAAAGTGCCTCAACAAACTCTTTCGAATCAAAATCCCTGAGATCTTCTCCTCCCTCGCCAACACCGATGAGACGTATGGGTATCCCGAGTTCCTTCTTTATGGCAAATACGATCCCGCCCTTGGCAGTGCCATCCAGCTTCGTGAGGGCGATACCGGTCACTCCCACAGCGCTGTCAAATATCTCTGCCTGCCTGAGGGCATTCTGTCCTGTGGTGGCGTCCACCACGAGAAGAGTTTCGTGGGGAGCCCCCGGCATGGCTTTGTCGATCACCCTCCTCACTTTCTTCAGCTCTTCCATGAGCGGACTTTTTGTATGAAGCCTTCCGGCAGTATCGATGATCACCACATCCACTTTCCTGCTCCTGGCTGCGGAAAGCGAATCAAAGGCGACCGCAGCAGGATCCGAGCCGCTCTGATGTTTCACGATCTGGGCCCCGGTTCTCCTGGACCATATCTCGAGCTGCTCTGCGGCTGCGGCACGGAACGTGTCACCGGCTGCCAGAAGAACCGATTTCCCTTCAGAGATAAAACGGCCTGCAAGTTTTCCGATGGTGGTGGTCTTCCCGACCCCGTTCACACCCACAGTGAGGATAACAAAGGGCCTTTCTCCTGATACAACGAGAGGCAGGGACGGCCCGAGCAGCGTCGTCATCTCCTGTTTGAGGAACTCCCTGACGTCTTCAGTATTGCGGATCTCGCCCTGCTTCGCCTTGTCCCTGAGGAGATCCACGATCTCCCCTGTGGCCTTGACGCCGACATCCGACGCGATAAGGGTCTCCTCAAGTTCATCGAGGGTCTCGTCATCGATCGCTCTTCCGGTGAAAAGCGCCTCCACCTTCCCGATGAAGCCCTTCCTCGTTTTTTCAAGTCCTTCCTTTAACCTGTCAAAAAAACCCATTAGCTCTCCTTCTCAAGTAAGATGATGCCATCATAATAACCCTTTGCTTTTTCCTTTTTCCAGTTTAAAGGATTTTCGATATCCTCTTCCCATCTCACAGAATTGCTGATAACGTACTGTCTGATGCGATTCAGCTGATCTTCGCCCCGGATGACATGTTCATAGTAGTTGCGCTGCCATAATCGACCCGAGAGTTCGCTGTTGTTCTGATTTATCCATTTTAAGTACTCCGTTGAAACCATTGATTTAAATGCACCCACGACATTCCCTAAGGTAGGGGCAGGGCTCGCCCCTGCCCTCTTCACCTTTTCATCATCAGGGTTAACAGGGATTTGACCCTCCGCATGCCGGGCAACCGCAAGGGTTGCCCCTACATGAATCCATAAAATGCAGTGGATGTGGTTCGGCATTATCACAAACTCATCCAGTTCAATGCTGGAGAACCTTTTGGGCAGATTCCGCCACTGTTCCTCAATTATCGACGCGACAATGGCATCTTCAAAAATGCATTCTTTCTTATATGCGCATATCGTGGCAAAATATGCCCCTTTACTGGAATAGTCGTAACCCTTCAATCTGATCGAACGGCGATGATGGATTTCAGGATTATATTTCATCTTCCCCCACTGTCTTACAAGAAACGGGGCAGAAAGACATTTCCTGGCAAATTGTCGGGGGCTTTTCTTGCGGGTTTCTTTATCCCAAGCCTATACATACAAGCGGGATTTTCTCCTGCGGCTGTAAGACTCGTAGTCTTCTTCAGGTTCAGCTATCCTGCGGGTATAAACAAGGTTATAGCTCACTCTCCAAAAAGCTCTTTATGTGATTTTGTCCTGCCTGTTTTATATTCGGCTCTTGCCTCCTTGATACTTTGAAGATAATCAGGGGAAGTCATGGCAAGCAAATCTTCAATAAAAGCCTCTCTTTCATATTTCTTCATTTTCTTAACAGCTCCGATAATATCGTCTGATGAAATAGGCACTTTTACTTCTATCATGAATAGCACCTCCCTCTAAGTGTTATTTTAACATTCATTCCTTCCCCGCCACAATCTCAATCTCCTCATCGGTCAAACCATACAATATGCAAACTATCTCATCTATCAGTTTGACGTTTCTGTTTGGTCCTATATTATCGTTTACTGCGGGTCTGGAATTCCAAGCTGTCTGCAAATCTTCATCGCCAAGAGATCGGCGATATCTGTGTGTCTTGGAATTGTGGTTGATTTATCCGTACTGGCAAGATTTATATAGCGGGAGTGCTTTGCACCTTCTCTCAAAAGAACACATCCATGGCGTTCCAGGTGCCTGATCAGCTCCTTTCTCTTCATACCTCAATTTCTTCCAGCACGACCTCACGTTTTGGCAGGGAAGAAATATCAACCGGTTTCTGCATTTCACGCACGGCATCGATCAGGTTTTCCTTCGCCTCTTCAATCGTTTTTCCCTGAGTGAGCGCCCCCGGAACATCATCGGCCCACGCCACCCACCACTTGCCGTCTTTGACAAAAGTGGCTTTTATCTTCATAGCTTACCTCCTTTGAATCCAACTCCTTTTCTCAACGGCCTTTCCCGCCATTTCACCGTCACAGAGGCTGTGCCGCTGTGGGCAAGAGACCGGACCTCCGAAAAGCCTTCCTGAGTTATTATATAACACTTTTATCACTTTACCCCTCCCTCCACAATCTCAATCTCTTCCTGTGTGAGGTCATAGAGCCTATATACTATCTGGTCTATCAGATTATCTGTTGCTTTTATCTTCTCCTTCAACGGCTCAAGAACGGCACTGCTCTTTATGAAATGTTTCTCCAATAATTCCTGAGTCTTTCGACCCGGCCTTCAATTCCTCTTCAACCCACCTTGTCGTTCCCTGAAAACTCATGTTGTTTCCTCTCCTATGATGCTTCCGAAAGTCTTTCCATCCATATTCCGTTCAAATACGACAAATCTCCCGCATCAGCGTCATGGAGCGCCTTCAGGTACCGCTTCTTCCCTTGAGGGTCAACTGACGCAGTCTCAGCGGTCGGAAGCCTTAGCCTGAAAAGTATTGCAGACAATAAAATCCTGCCGACACGGCCATTGAAATCCTTAAACGGATGAATCCACTGAAACCGCCAGTCGGCATAGGCAAGAGTCTCTGCAAATTTTTCAATGTCCCTCTTTTGCAGGGCCCCTGTGAGCCGAACGGCAAGATCGTCGCAATACAAGCGCATGTGAACAGGGACTTCGAAATATGGCGGAGGGATATGTGAGCCTACCTGGACATTCACATCTCTGAACCTTCCCGCCCAGTCAGGGAACAATGAGCCTGCTATGTCGCTGTGAAGTTTGCATATCCACTCCGGGGTAATGTGAATATCTTCAGGAATCCCATTAGTGATCTGCTCCACGCTTATTGCGACGGATACGGCGAGGATTTCTGCTACTTCAGAATATGTCTTTATACCCTGCGCTGTTTCAAAATAGCGGGTTGAATCTATCGGACGTGTGCTGCCTTCTCCCTTTCGAGGAGCTCCTTCAGGCGGCTCATACTCACTGGCTCCTTCTCGAACTCCATGGACTTCACCACCCAGTCCAGTATCTTCTCCTGATATGCCTTCCTGAGCACGTTTATATCTGCGTGACTTTCCTGCCACTTTTCGAGCCTTTGCTGGGCCTTCTTTATCTCTGCCTTTGTCATCTTGTTCTTCCTTGCTTTTATTTTGACATTTATTAGTTTTCATTGCAATAGTTTCGATTTTCTTTTCCCCTCCACAATCTCAATCTCCCAATATCATCCCCTCAACCCGATGTTTGGCTTCCTCAATGATCCTTGTCGCCTCTGCCTTCAGCCTTTCGGCTTCAGAGATTCGTCTCTTAACTTCATCGGAGATTTTGTTCTGGATTTCGAGAGGGGGAATGGGGACTAGAAAATTCTCTATTGTCGATATTGTTATATTCCCTTGTATTGCCCCTATCTTTTCTCTTTCTGTAAAAAGCTTTGAAATCTTGTTGTTCAGCCATATTGAAACATATTCTTTATTAACTTCATCATTAACACAAAATTTAATCATAAACGAGCCAAAGGCAAACCCATCTGCCTCTTTTGGAACGACTGCAACAATTCCAACGGAACCGCTTCTGGAAACCAATAAATCCCCTTCATAAACAAACCCACTTCCAATTTCTTTTCTCTTTGATTCTTCAAGATGGGCTATTTCTGTTAGGTCTATCTTGTTAGGTTCTATATTTAATATTCTAAGCAGAGGTATTCCTTCATCAACATAAACATTCTTAATAGAAACACCATAATGGATTTTTGTTACAAATTCTTTCAGCTTCGCTATCCTGTATTTCCCTTTCTCTAATGCCTTCTCAACTTCTTCAAACTTCGGCTGATAATACGCAACATCCGCTCTGCTGTTCTGCACTTCTGCAGAGGTGACAACAAAACACATCTCGTCCTCAACCTCCGGAAGTTTTATGCCCAGGTCATCAAGCACATAACCATCAATCGAATCCAATAGCCTCTGTGCCTTAACTTTTTTTTGTTTCTTCTGGTTGTACGCCGATTGCATGATATCAACGATTTGGGTTTGGATTTCTATAGATGGAATGGGAATTAATATCTTCTTTACTTCTTCCGTGTTTAATTCGGGGCGAGTAGATTTGTTTCCCCATCTATAAATTTGCTGACTACCAACATCAGAAAGCAAATAAGTCTTAAGGTAATATGGATTAACCTCTGGCTTGCAGGTGATTGTTACTAAGTGAGAAGTTATATTCCCCTCTATTAGTCGGTCAGGAAAGACCGCCGAGTATCCCAAAATTGCTCCTGCCTTAGTTAAAAGAACATCATTTGGCAAGACTCTACTTCTTTTTAATTCGGCGTGTTTTTCCGGAGATATTTTCACTAGATTATTTTCTGAGATTTCTCCAGTTTTAACATTTGAAACCCTTACAACCGGAATGCCTTCTGTAGTATAGTCTTCGACTTTTAATTGTGTTCCAAATGGCCCATCGACAATTCTACTGCATATATCACCAATTCTCTTTATTTCATACTTAGATTTTTGTAGCTTATGAATTAACTGCAGATATTTAGGGTCATAAAACAGAGGGTCTATTCGTCCCTCGATCTCGTTACTCAAAACCGTAAAACACTGCATCTTATTTACCCTTCAAGAACTTTTTATATTCCGCATAAATCGTATTGAAATCATTTTCTGGGACTTCCCTGCCAGTAGCGTCGTACCCGATGTGGTCTGCTATTGCCATGAAGATTGGATACTTTGCTAATCTTTCGTTTTCGCCTTTCCTTCTCAGAAACACAAGCGAAGATTTAACGCCCGCGCCGTAATGGGTGAAGGCGAATTGAGGTAAGGAGACGACTGCTAATATCTGGCACTTTTCCATAATAAAGTTCCGCACATATTGCAAAGAAGAATTGGTCAAAATCCCGTCAGGCAATACGATGCCGATTCTGCCGGTCTTCGGTTTCACAAAATCAATACACCGCTCAATGAACATTACCTCTGTTTTCTGATTCTTCTTACCTTTACCGAGGTCGTATTTCTCCAAATAGTTTTTCTCTGTTGATTTGACAGACGCGCCGAATGGGGGATTGGTAAGGATGATGTCGAAATAATCCTTCTTGAAGCCTTTATGTATATCCGTAATCTCTTTAACATCTCTTAGCGAATCCGTGCTGATCACGTTTGTATGTCCGTCATCGTGTATGATCATGTTCATCTTGCAGACCCTTGCGATCTGGTCGTTAATCTCAATGCCATAAAGATTATTCATGGCGAAATTATGCCAGTGCTCCCATGCCTCTTTTTCATCATAATTATCTTCAGCAAACTTTTTCACCAAATCCATTGCGTTCAGTAGAAAGCCGCCGCTTCCACAGGCGGGGTCTAAGATCAAATCAGTCCTTTCAGGATTGAGCATCTTCACGGCAAATTCAACAATCGGGCGTGGCGTAAAGAATTGCCCCATCTTGCCTTTAAAAAAGTCCTGCATAAACCGCTCGAATGCAACCCCTTTGGTGTCCAGGTCAATCTTGTTTATAGCCAGCTCTTGCAGGTGCTCAACCACATTGTAGACAATCTTTGCGTCTAATCGGATATCTTCCCTGAAAACTTCCGAGTCTTCTTTCTTTGCCTTCTGATATATGGAATCAATCCTATCGTAAACCTCGTCTGCCGATTCATGAGTGCCGATCTGGAATTTGTACGTATCGCCCTTCTTCGTGCCTTTTTCGTCTTTCAGTTTACAGAACAGAAGCTTTGATACTTCGTCAAAAGCTGTTGTAGGCGCGAGCCTGCCGCCCTGCCAGACAGTATCGTGGGATTTCTCCAGTGCCCTGATGAGTTCTTCTCTGGAGACGATCTTTAAATCCCTTGCCGGATCGCCCTTGACGAATCTGTATTTCGGCGTTTTTCCATATCTTACAGAAACATCAGAGATTACATTTCGTTCTCTTTCGCTAGGCTTGAATCCTTCAACATCAAATACTGTCTTTGTAGTGCCAGCGACAACAGCTGCGAACTTTGACCTTAAACTGTTTGCATTTCCAAAGGCTTGTTCAATAGCCTGCTTGAATTCAGCATCTGAAATGCCATCTTTTTTACACTCAACAACTAAATAAGGTTTCTTTAGCTCCTCGTCTTCATAAATAACAATATCAGCTCTGTCTTCGGGCTTTCTTCTCGGAACAATGACCTCTAAATCTATCTTTTTACTCGGGTACTCATAGTCCAGAACCAGCTCTGCAAAATAGGAGGCCCTTACTTTTTCCTCTGGTTTTTTGTAACCCGACGTATAGTCTCGGCTGCAGTGATAGGTGATTTTGGAGTTGTCGTCAGATAAGGAAATGAAACCTTTCTCGATGGCTCTCTGGATATTTCTCTCAAAGATTGATTCGTGATTGGTTGTTTTTTGTCGTGTCACATCTCTTTCAGGCATACCGTAAGGTATCAGGATTTCCACTATTTTTCAAGTAACGCTTGATATAATACCCCCATGAATTCTTATGCCCGTCTTATTCCCCGGCTAAACGGTGGAGAGATTGAGGAGAAGTTCTCCTATTATCTCGACCTCGTAAAGAAAGGGGTCGCCGGTTTCATCGTGTTCGGCGGAGAGCTTGAGACAGTCCGGGCGAGACTGGCAGAGCTTCAGGCAGCTTCTCATTATCCGCTCATCATCGCCTCTGACCTGGAGCAGGGGCTGGGTCAGCAGATAGAAGGCGGCACGGTTTTCCCTCCTGCGATGGCGATCGCGTCTGCAATCACGCCCCCGTCGCCCCCCCTTGCCAAGGGGGGGAATGAGAGGGGGGTGAGTTCCAAGTTAAACCTACTGAGAAAAACATTCAAGGCTATTGCGCTTGAGGCCCGGTATGCCGGAATCAATACGATATTCGCCCCTGTTCTGGATATCAATACGAACCCGGATAATCCTATCATCGCCACGAGGGCATTCGGCGAAGACCCCGCAACCGTCTCCTTTTTTGGGTGCGAGATGATCAAAGTGCTGCAGCGCAACGGGATCATCGCGTGCGGGAAACACTTTCCCGGACACGGCGATACAGAGGTCGACTCACATATCAGCCTCCCTGTCGTCAGGAAGGGTCTCCATTCCCTGGAGCAGAACGAACTCGTCCCCTTTAAGAAAGCGGTCGGCGAGGGAGTGGACATGATAATGCTCGGCCATCTGAGTGTCCCCGCCCTTGACCCTTCAGAAAGGCCCGCGTCCCTTTCAGATAAGGCGGTCGCGTACCTGAGGGACAGAATGGAGTTCGGTGGAGCAATTATTACCGATGCGATGAACATGGGAGGGATTGGTCGGTATACGGAGAAAGAGGCATCCCTTATGGCCCTCAACGCGGGTGTTGACATCATCCTCCATCCCTCAGACCCCGATGCCGTGGCAGCGTATCTGTTGGAAAAGAATTGCTTCACGAGTAAGACCACATCCTTGTCATTCCCCGGCTTGACCGGGGAATCCAGAAACGCTCTGGATGCCCGATTAAGAACTTCGGGCATGACATATGAAGAAATTGATTTCGCCTCACACCAGAGGCTTTCTGATGAGCTTGCGGGCATGGCTGTCACTATAGAAGGGAAAAGTGATCTGAGGCTAACGAAGCCTTTCATGATCATCCTGAAGGAGGACAAGGTCGAGAGGGGCGGGCACTTTGCGAATGCATTGAAGAAGAGATACGCGGGTTTTCGTTATTGCTCCGTCATGCCCGGAGATGAGATACCATGGTCTGCACTTCCGAGGGGCCATGACCTTTTGGTCGGCGTGTTCTCACAGGTGAAGGCGTGGAAGGGTCAGACTGGCGCATGGGTTCGAAGAGCAGTTGAAAGCCTCGATGGCAGGGCAAGGCTTTTCATATCCTTCGGGAACCCCTATGTCCTCAGGAACGTGAGGGATGCCGCCAGGATATACGCCTATTGGGATTCCCGGTCAGCCCAGGAGTCAGTGGCCGAAAGACTGCTGATGTAGTGCGGGTATCGGAAATAAGTCTACATTCTTTTGCACAGCCTCACCTCCCGTTCTCACTTCCCCGTCTGTTTCTGCATCTCCTCGGCAGCTTTTCTTGCCTCCTCAGCCTGCTTCTGTAACACCTCAGCCTGTTTCTGAATCTCCTCTGCCTGTTTCTGCATTGCCTTTGATGTCTCTTCCATCTGCTTCTGGAATTTCACCGCCTCCCGCGAAAACCTCCTGGCTGCGAACTGTGAGCTGATGCTCGCGAGTATCAATAACCCACCGATAATACCGAACACAAGCCTCGCTTTTTGAGAAGGGATGGCATGCACCTCCACACTGGCAATGATGATCAGGCATGTCGCAAGGACGATACCTATCGCAGAGCCCGCATAAGGGATTATGCCGAGCACCGCATTGATGGGAGCTATGGCCGAAATATATGCCCCGCACCGATAGGCGGTTTCATACGATTCCTGGGATCCCATGAGCTTCCAGATCACAAAGAGTATTGCGGCCCCGACAAAGCCGAATACCGCGACCGCGACCGGAACCACAATTATTGATCCCGCAGCAGCGGCAACCCCCATACTGAACCCCAGACCGATGATGCTGAGCACTGCGTGGATGAGACCTCCGATGAGGCCCATCACCACCATGAATATGAGAGGCCCCACAAAGCCCCCTGTCTTCGGCATCTCTCTGAAAAAGGCGGACGGGGAAGTCAATACCCTGATCGCATTCTGCGGGATACCGGAAAGATTAACACCTTTTGTCTCCATCGTTACTCTCCCTTCTTTCATTATGGAATCGCTCGCTTGACAATACATGGCAGAGAACACCTTGTCAAGGTGAATCTCATACTGAAACTTGAGGTTTGGAGGAAGTTGACATGACTTTCTTAAATGCTCTATTCTTTCTCAGACGTCATGGTGTGATACTCTCAACTTTTTGACAGTAGCTAAGGAAGTAATGCATACGGATGAATATGAGATCTCCCTTTCCAGAGAACTGGATGTCTGCAAAAAGACTATCGGGAAATTGCAGAAATCCCTCCGCATAATAGAAAAAAAATATAATACAACGACAGACAAGTTCGTTGAAGAGTACCCGAGTAACCGATTCCCGTCTCAGGACAAGGATTTCATTAACTGGCACAGTGATTATGAAGCGCTCAGGAGATGGGAAGAGAGGCAGAGGCAATTTGAGGAAATATTTCACCGCATGAAGATATAAAGGGATTCTATTATCCTCTTCCCTCCCCGAAACGGGGAGGGAAGAGTTTCTCTCTCAGTGTCCGCCGGGGAAGAACGTGTAGCTTACCCACACAAGGATTCCCAACAGAGCGGCTCCGATTATGAGACTGTAGCTGATGAGCTTCTTCTCCACAGGAAGTAGTGGCTCATACTCCATTTTTTTAAGTTCTTCTGCTAATTTTGGTTCATCAGGCATACATACCTCCTTTCTTTTACCCGGTGATTATCGGCGGTTTTACTCCATGGAAGAATATCCATGAGATAACCAACCCTATCCATATGATGAAACCAAACAGGCAGAGAACGTACACAGCTGCCAGTTTCCCGATGCCTTCTTCCCATAGTTTCTTGAAGTTGGAAACAACTCCAATAGCAAAGAAAGTGAGGAGGAAGAACATCACCCTGAACGAATTGCTTCCGTCTGTTGCTATCTTGGCATTTGTTAAAGTTGCCTTTTGGTCCTTGATCTGGTCGCTTAAGCCTTTCAGCTTGTCTTTCGCAGCAGTGATTTTTTCGTTTAAGGCCGCCAGCGCTGCCGGGTCTGTTGTTGTTGGAAGCTGTTTGTCCGCCTTGGAAAGCTCCTCTTTCAAGGTGCCGATCTCCTTTTCAACAGGTTGCACCGTTCTGGTAGCAGGCAAACAGACTATCAGCAGCAGCACGAACGTCATGACATACCCTAATACAAACTTCGGGAACCTGTTCCATATCTCGCCTGCCCCGATCTTTTCACCCGGTTTGCACTCAATCTTGGCGCACCATATATAGGCAAGTATGAACGCCCACACCCCGATAAAGATATCGATGAACAGCTTTACCGTTGTGGCGGTCATAGTCAGCCAGCCTTCCTTGTAATTCACGCCTTCCATTGCCATTGCCTTTGCCCTCACAAGGGCATCAGTAACTGCACCGCTTGCAACTGCTGCGCCATCGGTCTTTACCGCAAGACCCATCCACGCGCCTGCCACCAGCGGCTCTTTCCATAAGAAGGTCTGCGCCATGAAGGGGAGAACAATAAGCTCAATCACGGCAAAGATAACGACCAGCGAAGATACCATTATCGGCACTATGGGCCTCGCCCTTATGGCGCCTCCTGTTGCGATGGCCGCCGAAACGCCGCAGATCGATATCCCAGAGGCTAGAGGGGCAGCCCACTCCCTGCTGAACTTAAAGTACTTCCTGGCGACAAAGTATACCAGCGCCCAGTAGATCAGGTAGGCCTCCACAATGGCGCAAAGACCCCTGAACATCACCGCAGTCGCCAGCCCGAAGGACTCAGCCGCCTTAACACCGAGCAGCGCACCCATCAGGACGATGCCGGTTTTGATATACAGCTCAGGTCTTATGACATCTTTCAGATACTGTGAGAATTTAGGGAAAAAGTTACCGACAACGAGACCGGTAATAAGCGCGACAATAAAACCTGCCTCGCCCGTCAGTTTCAGTGACCACGGAATTCCTGCTTTCTTGGCATCTGTTGCTGCTATATATACGTAGTGTCCAATAAGCCAGCACGCATAGCTTATCCAGAAGACAATGGTGAACCCCACAATGAACTTGCCGATATTCACACGCAATGCTGCTGCGCCAACCAACATCACGACAAGCATGAAAAGATAGGTGAGGAGCAAAGACGTGAACCCGGTTATTCCCGATTCATATTTGTCGCCGACCTTAAGTCCTGCGGTATCCTTTACCGTGATGGTATCTTCTTTTCCATCCGCCTTCTTGAGAGTCACCTTCTGACCCTCGATCTTTGTAATCTCTCCCTTTACCAAGGCATAGTTCTTCGTTGTTGCAGAGGTCGCTTTTGAAATGTCAGCCCATGGTTTTGTTGCTATTCCCCATCCAAGGATATCCGCTCCTCCAAATGCAAAAAGCGAAAGGACAAAGATGAAGAGTCCAAGCCACAGAGAGAGCCAATCCTCGCTTATTCCCTTTTTCTTTTCCGGTGCACAGGTCGCAGGGGTATCACATTTGGCCCCGGTCAGCTTGTCTTCATCTATTCTTTCTTCTTCCATACCTGACCTCCTTCCTTAACGTATTTCTCACCCCAAAAAACTTCCTCAGACATCTTTTCTGAAAGGACTATTCTCCTAACTTTCCACCTCCTTCCGACAGATCTTCCGCCGTCATCAGAACCTATTATGAATCATAGGGATTTTTTCGGGAAAGTCAAATGATCCTCCGCTTAATAGCCCCCTGTTTTCGGCTTGACCTCTTTCGTTACCTTGCCGTCCTTTACCGCTACGCCCTCGCCGACCTTAACACCGCCGGTGTCTTTCACTTTGACTTTCGTTTCTTTTCCCTTGTCGTCTTTTATGGTAATCTCATATTCGGACGGTACGATTTTCGTTACGGTGCCCTTTATGGCACCCTTCTCTTCTTGATGTCCGCAATGACCCACGCCTGCAACGCTGAAAGTAAATACAAAAACCATAAGAAATGCCAAAACGGTTCTCATTCTCTTCCACCTCCTTTGACTCTTGTCATTTTTTTAATTCCTCCACCGCCTTTTTCAGTTCATCCACAGCCTTTATCGCGTCGTTCACCCTTACAAAATCATACCAGTTCTCGTTGGCGGCAGGGTAATCCACGTTGCTCCCGTAAATGATCCATGAATCATCATAATTGGCGGGGTCCTTGAAACCCATCAGCCTCAATTCCAGATAGATAAGGGTTGAGCGTGTCCCCGTCTGGCAGTATGGTATGGTGCGCTTGCTCTTGTCCAGCTTGTCAAAGATCTTCTCCAGTTCGTCCATGGAATGGATCTTCCCCGACTGGACATCGTAGGTCTTTATATGGGAGACATTTTTCGTGGTATTCGGGATATGGCCTCCCCTCAGTGCACGGATATCGTTCCCACCATACTCTTTTTCGGTCCTCGAATCAATGACCTGCGCTCCCTTGCTTTCACCCTTTGCGATCTTTACCATCTCATCAGTGGTGGCGATCCTGCTCTTTGCGACCTTCGCCTTGAAGGATGCGGGAGAGACTTGCTTAGCTTCCTTTTCGATGGACTTGCCGCCCTCTTTCCAGGCTTCTATCCCGCCGTCCAGGAAAAAGACCTTATCGTGGCCGAGATATTCAAGTATCCAGAAGGCTACGGAGGCGCTCGTTATGAGCCTTGCGTCGGCATAGACCGCGACAGGTTTATCCATGCTGACTCCCGCATTGCCCAGGAGCTTTTCAAGGTCTTCAGTCTTTTTTGCCCTCAGCGTAGTATCCCTGAGGACCTTGCCGCATGCCCCCCCGAGGGTTATCGCACCGGGAATGTGACCGGCTGCATAGGCCTTGTCATCCCTGCAATCGATCACGACCCACTTTCCCATGTTCTTCTGCACATCCGACGGCGATACCAGTAACTGCGGATTTGCATAGTCTGCAGCAAACACTGACGCGCTCATGAACAGAGAGATAACGATTAGTAGCGCTGTAGTTAGCCTGCCTGTCTGTCTCATCTTACCTCCTCTATGGGTTTTCTCGTGTGAATTTCACAATCTCCTTTTGATACTCGAAAAGTTTCTTGAAGTGCATTATGTAAAAGGCGGGTCAGAATCATGCACGTATCTGTTCAGGCCGTCCATGCTACGAAAGAAGCAAGGGAGATGCCACTCTTATTACCCATGAAGTATATGGTTTATTTTCGAAAGCGTGTGAGAAGCTGTTACCATAAGGGAACACGGAGATCGTTGTATGTTCCCGGAAGGGAGCATATCCCTAATTTCCTATATCATACTCTTTCATCTTTTTCCAGAGAACTTTCCGGCTGATCCCCAGCCGCTTCGATGCCTCGACCTTCTTCCCGTTGGACTCTTTCAGTGCACTAATGATCATCTGCCTCTCGAGCATGTCTACACTGGCCTGGAGCGTAACGTCATCCGCCTCCGATCCTCCTTCCACCCTTGTGACCCCTGAGAACTCTTCGGGAAGATCCCTCAGGTCGATCGACCTGTTTTTTGAGAGCAGCACCGCTCTTTCCACAGCGTGTTTCAGTTCGCGGATATTCCCCGGATAGGAGTATGAGAGCAGGGCTTCATACGCTGACGGGGCTATTTTCAGCTCCGCTTTGGAAAAAGCTTCTCCAAAATACTTGATGAAATGCTCTATGAGATAGGGGATGTCCTCTTTCCTTTCCCTGAGCGGCGGTACGACGATAGGAACCACGTTGATCCTGTAAAAAAGGTCTTCTCTGAACCCTCCTGTCCTGATCACCGCCTTAAGGTTCTTGCCCGTTGCGTAAATCCCCCGGGCATCAATCCTGATCGCTTCAGCGCCCCCGAGGCGCGTCACGGTATGCTCTTCAATGACCCTCAGCAGTTTTGCCTGGAGTCCTAAAGGCATTTCGCCTATCTCGTCGAAGAATATACTTCCGCCGTTGGCGATCTCGAATTTCCCTTTCCGCGTCTCGGTCGCACCGGTGAAGGTTCCCCGTTCGTGTCCGAAGAGTTCAGATTCAAAGAGAGTCTCGGGGATAGCGGCACAATTAATTTTGATGTAAGGATTACTCTTTCTCCTGCCGAGATTATGGATAGCATTCGCGACCAGTTCCTTTCCCGTGCCGCTCTCTCCCTGGATCAGAACAGGCACGTCGGTCCCGGCCACCGATTCGATACGGTCAAAGACGCCCCTCATCGCGTTGCTTACCCCGATGAGATTTTCGAAACCTGTCTTCTCGCTGAGGGAGTTCCTCAGGCGGTGGATTTCCCTCTCAAGGTTCCGAAAATTCAGAAATCGGTCGATGGTTATCAGTAGTTCCTCAGTTGAGAACGGCTTCGCGATGTAGTCAAAGGCCCCGTCTTTGATCGCCTGTACCGCGGTCTTAACCTCAGCGTGGGCGGTCATTATGATGACGCCCGTATCGGGGGAAACTGACTTTATCCGGTTCAGTATCATAAGCCCGTCATAATGCGGGAGCTTGAGGTCCGTAATGACGAGAGCGAATCCGCCTGAGGCGGACTCTTTTTCTATCGCGGATATGCCTTCTGCTCCATCCTCGCACGTTTTGACGGCATACCCTGAGGACAAGAGGGCATGGCTCATTCCGAGCCTCATGGACGGTTCGTCCTCGATGATGAGTATCGTATTCTTCATGATGCAACAGGCAATCGCACCGTAAATGTCGTCCCCTGCCGGGAACTCCGGACAACGATCCTGCCGCTGTGCTGCTCAACAATGGACTTGCTCACCGACAGACCGAGGCCGGTCCCCTCACCCACCGGCTTCGTCGTGAAGAACGGCTCAAAGACATGCGGCATGACCGTCTCGGGGATACCGGCCCCCGAATCCGAGAAGGACGCAATGCAATGACCGTCTTCAGAAAAGGTCTCGATCACCAGTTCCTTTGGTCTGCCGTCATTCATTGCATGGATCGCATTCAATATGATATTGAGGAACACCTGTTCCATCTTGTTCTGGTCCACCATGATCTCCGGCGCGTCAGGAGCAAGCTTCCTGATTACCTTGATATCCTGTTTTGCTATGAGATACTCGGTGAGTTTCAGCACATTCTCGATCAGCGTGTTGACGGAGACGCTTGAGACGCTCAGGGCGGATTTCTTCGAGAAGTCCAGCAGCTGCCTGATAATGTCCTGTATCTTCACCAACCCGGAGTTGATCACATCGATATGCTTCTTTTTCGTCTGCCCGTCCATCTCGGTCGTCATGAGATTGTGGAAACAAAGCCTCACTCCGCCAAGGGGGTTGTTGATTTCGTGGGCAATTCCTGCGGAGAGCTGTCCCATGGCGGCCAGTTTGTCCGCCATGCGCATCTGCTCCTCGACGTTCATTTTGTCGGTGATATCCTTGACATAATGGACGGCCTTGACGACATTCCCGCCTTCATCAAAGAGGGGATAAAAATGAACATAGTAGAATTGCCCATCCCCACCTTCCCAATATTCCGAAACGGCCCTCTTTTCCCTTTTGGCCTTATCAAGAAAACAAACAGGGCAGTGCGTATCTGAGTCACAGTCTTTAGAATGACACTCCTTCGCGAAAACGGCACTTATACCCTTTGCTATCCATTCGCGGTAGGTGCTATTCGTTATCTCCAGGGAACAGTCGGGGTTCACAAGGGCAAGGGGATCACTTATGCCCTCGAAGATCGAGTGCAGCGTTTCTGCATTCTTTCTCAGATCCTCCTGGGCGCTGAAGAGATGTTTCGCCATCTGATTGAACGATTCCATCAATTCTCCAATCTCATCCTTTGAGGTAATGGGAAGGTCCTGGTTAAGCGGCTCCGTGCCCCTGACGATTCCGTCGAATATGGTAGTGAGCTTTGTCAACGGCCTGCTGACTAAACTCCAGAAAGCCCCTTGCAGCGAGAAAAAGAGAAAAAGGAGAGATCCAAAACCGAATACAAAGGTGGATATGGCGATTCCCTTTATCTGCCCAAGGGTAACTGCCAGAGGGATCATTACCGACTCTGCCCCCATTATCTCCCCCTCTTTCCATCCGAAACCACCCTGAGTTCCGTATTTCTTCACCAACCCCCGGGGCGCGCGCATGGGATCACCATGACATTTCAGGCACCCATCTTTTGCCTTTATCGGCCTCGCCCTGACAAGATACTCCTGCCCTTTCACCGCCACAATACCGTTCCAAGACGTCTTGTCCGGATCCTTTTGGAAAGAGAGTATCATTTTCTCGTGGAGGGCGTCGGCCTTGTTGACCTGGTTCAGCGGGTTCAGTGACATCCTATTGTAAACGTAGTCCTTCAGTTCCCTGTTGAAGCGTGCCATGACCTCGTGTCTCACATGGGTCGTAGACATGGCCTCAACAATAAAATCATCCTGATCATTCAGGTGTGGAAGTATTTCAAACATCCTGGGACGGAGCACCTCGTTGACATAGCTGCCCACCGCCCCAATCTGGGTCATTATGATAAGGGTCTTTTCACTGGCATCTTCAACCACCCTGTCTTTCAAGTTCGTGTAGAGCAGGAAGGAAAAGATGACGCAGAAAATGAGAAGGATGAAAACTACGGCGAGGGTAAACTTCGTGCTAAGCCTTAGGTTCTGTATTTTCATCTCTCCCCTCGAGAGTCCGAAAGAACCCTCTCCGCTAATTGTATAAAGAGCACGGGAGAAAATGCAATGAAAGAAGCAGGCCCAATGGCCTTATGGGATAGGCAGGACCTCTCCTTCCATACTCTGGAGATCTACCAGGGCAATAGTGGACTCCCCTTTATGCAGCCGGGCGGCCTTTCCGGGATTGACAATGAGGGCGTCCTTCCTCCTTCTCACATCAGGCCTGTGGGTGTGTCCGTGCACGATGAGGTCGAAATGTCCGCAGTCGGCGAGCGCGTCTGCCAGATCAGGCTCATGCACCACCACGATCTTCTTCCCGTCGAGGGTCATGACGAGGGGCTGAGAGGAAAGATTCCCCTCCGACCGCTGCCTGAGGAGCAGCCTGTCCCCATCATTGTTCCCGAAGACACCGGAAATCCCGCAGTTCAGCTCATCCAAAACATCAAAGGTAAAGGGCGATACAAGGTCTCCTGCATGGACCACATGGGAAACTCTGCGGGCATTGAAGATGTCCACTGCCGTCCTTATCGCAGACATGTCATCGTGAGTGTCCGATAGTATTCCGATCAGCATGCATTTAACAAAAACGGGTGAGGGAATATCCCTCCGTTCCCTCACCCGCCGCACTATGAACTGTGATCAGATCTTTACCACATTTGCGGCTTTCAGGCCCTTTTCATCCTCCACAATATCGAACTGGACCCTCTGACCCTCTGCCAACGTCTTAAATCCATCGGTGGTGATGGCTGAAAAATGGACAAAGACATCAGGACCGTTATCCTGCTGGATAAAACCATAGCCCTTTGCTTCGTTGAACCACTTCACCTTTCCTTCCAGTGACATACTTCGTAAATCCTCCTTCGTGCTCCTGCAAAAAATACCGAAACGTCCAGGACATTTCAGGTTCTGTCTCTTCCTTTATACCATTCATTTCCCCCTATGTCAACTCAAAAAAGAGAGGGGACAGGTTGACAAAAGAGAGCGGGCTGTATTTAAATAAAAGTCTCATTCGGGCGGATAGCTCAGCTGGGAGAGCAATGCCCTTACAAGGCATGGGTCACAGGTTCGATCCCTGTTCCGCCTACCATACGTCTTTGAAATGGAGTGATGAGTGAGGGCTTCCCTCCTCTTTCACTCTGAACTTTGAACTCAAGAATCTGCCTTGCAGGTTTTTGCTGGGGTGGTAGTTCAGCTGGTTAGAACGCCTGCCTGTCACGCAGGAGGTCGCGGGTTCGAGCCCCGTCCACCCCGCCAGTTTTTCCTTTATATTTCAATAGCTTAGTTCCGCCTAAATTGCCCATTTGCACCAATCTGTGCACCATCTGCAACGCTTCTGAGCATCGTAAAGATTTACGGGAGAAGTCCGCAGTAACGTATGCCTCACCGGCGCGGCGTAGCTGCGTCCTGATGCAGGCAATAGTTAAAGACTACCAGTAATTACGGACCAATTGTCTTTGTGATCTGGCAAATTGTAACCTTTCACTTGGCCTTGGCGTCTCAATAGCAGGTATAACGATGTAACACACAAATGGAAGAGGAGGATTTATGAGAAAGATTCTTGTAACTCTTATCGTTGCAGGTCTTCTATCATTAACATACGCAGAACCGGTGTTTGCCCACGGATGGGTCATTCCAGCGGCCATTATCGGTACGGTGATCAATCTTGCAGCCACAGCAGCCACAGCACCAGCGACATACGGTTATGCACCTGGAACATACTACGCTCCTGGAGCATATTATGCGCCAAGAGTATATGCAGCACCGACGGGATATTATGCGCCAACGGTATATGCAGCACCGACGAGATACTATGCGCGGAGAGCGTATGCAGCAGCGACGAGATATTATGCGCCAAGAGTATATGCAGCACCGACGAGATACTATGCGCGGAGAGGGTACTATCCCGTCAGATAATTGGCTTTTATACAGATATGATTATTCAAGCCCAGAAGGAGAGGGTATTTAGGGAACTCGGAATATCAGTGCTATCTGATGCAGTGAAGATGGAAAAAGTAGAAACGCTGTTTCCCGCTGATTTCAGTTAGGAGATTTCGGAAAAAGAATAAATACTATCAGATACCCATCGCGGCTTAAACAACTATCTTAAGGTGGGCTTGATATTGAGTACACCGACTACCTGATAGTTATAACAAGTTGAAACAGGTGAAGATTACAGCTTGACCTTTCCCCGAATTGATGGACACACCTAAAGATTTGTAAGATGGAAGAGGAGGTGTGTGTATGGGGAAAGAGGATAAACGGCGGCATTTCACCGGTGAGTTCAAGAGGAATGCAGTGCAACTGGTCACGGAAAAGGGGATGCCAGTAGGTAGGGTAGCGCGGGAGCTTGATATTCATCCAAATTTGCTTCATCTGTGGAGAAGGAGATTGCTGAAAGATGGTGAGAAGGCCTTTGTGGGCAAAGGGCATTCAAGTCCTGAGGGAGCGGAGATAAAGCAGCTCTGTAAGGAATTAGAAAAGGTGAAGGAAGAGAGGGATATTTTAAAAAAAGCCTTGGCCGTATTCTCCAAACAAAGCAGATGAAGTATGGGTTTATGGAAGAGCACCGGGAGAAGTACAAGGTGGGAAGCATGTGTGAGGTGTTGAAGGTATCCAGGAGCGGGTATTATGCGTGGCGCAGTCGTCCGGTCAGCACGAGGGTAAAAGACAATCGTGAGCTGCTGGGGCACATACGGGAGGTCCACACTCAAAGCAGAAAGCTGTACGGTAGTCCCCGGATCACCGTTGAGCTCAATGAACAGGGTGTCAAATGCGGGAAGAACCGGGTAGCCAGGATCATGAAGGACCATGCAATATGTGGGGAAGTGAAAAAGAGGAGATTCAGGCGGACTACCGATTCACGGCATGATTATGCCCTGGCGGCAAACCTGCTGATTGAAAAGAGACAGACAGAGGGGGTATGGGCATCAGATATAACATTTGTTCCCACTTCCGAGGGCTGGCTGTATGTGGCGGCAGTGATGAATGTCAGAAGCAGGAGGATTATCGGGCTGTCCATGAGCGCCAAGCTCTCTCAGGAACTCGCCTCTGATGCGCTGAAGGCGGCAGCAAGCAGGCAAACCCCTTCCGAGGGGCTCATCCACCATTCTGATCGAGGCAGACAGTACGCGAGCTATGCATATCAGGAGCTTCTCAGAGAATACGACATTACCCCGAGCATGAGCAGAAGTGGCAATTGCTATGATAATGCCTATGCCGAGTCGTTCTTCGGTACCCTCAAAACGGAATTGGTCCACGGTGAGAAGTACCGTTCAAGGCTGGAGGCAAGGCTCAGCATATTTGAGTACGTGGAAGTGTTCTATAATCGTCAGAGGAAACACTCGGCATTAGGGTATAGGAGTCCGGAGCAATATGAACGGCTCCTTGATGAAACTTAACTGGGTGTCCACTTTTTCGGGGGAAGGTCAGATTGTATTACACAATAAAAAAGGGCGAGATTTCCGCCTCGCCCTCGACCATTTAATTTTATGAACCTCTATTAATTAATTTTCTGTTCTTCTCCGTTTCCTCAGGTAATATAGAGAGCCTATTCCTGCAAGTGCCATAAAGATTATCATACCCCACTCATTCATGGTGGGGACATTAGTAGCCATCTGTGCAGGTCCGCCTGCGTCAAGAATTACACCGTCTGCCATCATGTCATCATCGCCCCGCTGACCATCACGGAAATGCACCATGACTACATTGCTACTAATCTCGGCACCTGTCATTGTCATCATGTCATACATAAAATCATACCAATGGGGCATAGAGTCCATAGCGGTAGGACCATGCCTCCTATACATTAACCCCATAAGAGAAAGAGGCATGTCGTCTGAATGTTTAAAGAAGGTCAAAGTTACCATAGGTGAGAAAAACATTCCTGCTTTAGAGGTCCGTTCCGCAGATGCCGGGTTCATCATCGAATCGCATGGGTCAAGTTGGACTTTAAATGATATAAGTCCGTAGGGATAATCAAAGAAATGGTCATTTCCAACGGCTTCCTCTGTGGTGACAGAAACATCACAAACATAGCCAACATCTGCGGAAATAGTAAATTCACAATCACCCGTAGCACATGGAATGGCGGCTGGTTGTGCTTCGCTATCCGATATGCCGAAAGATATGAGGAGAACTGCCATCAGCAATGTTCCGATAATCATTTTCCTGCAAAACATAGATTGCTCCTTTCATTGCGAGGTTAATAAATTGAAGTCCTTTTAGTAATGAAAGTTTATCAAGCAGAGTGTCGGATGTCAACACACACGCTATATTAATTGTGCATATATTGCCCACTAAAAAAGGGGCTTGGTTATCCAGGCCCCTTCTGCTTGTTACCGACTACCTGAGAGTTATAAAAAGACGCAACTGGTGCGAATTAGCATTTGAAAGAAACAAAAAAGGGATGTATTGTTTCACACACCCCTCTAAAACCAGCAACGCCATTTATGTTCGGCTTTAGCCCGTTTCCTTAGGACACGCAAGGGGTCTCAATGGCATTTTTTTGTGCGGAATGAACATTTCACGCAGAAAGACGCATGCGCATTTAACGACTGACAGCGTGTGAAGAATGTGGCGACATTTTGGGGTTTCAAAAATCCATGGTACGATTGACACAAGGATAGAAGCGAAAGGGTAAGGAGGGGAAGCCGTGGAAGAGAAACCTGGTCTCGCAGATTTAAGTGTCAAGACAGAGCTGAGTCAGAATCCAAAAAAATCCCGCAAACAAACCTGTGATGGAGCTGATTTGGATCGCCGTTCTTTTCTTTGGCGGCTTGGTGTCGGGGCCACAACTGTGGTCGGTCTCAGTTCCGTAAAACTTCTGAATATGGAATCCGTGGCAGAGGCAGAGGATCTCGGCCCACTGAACGATTCGAGACGCAGAAACGTTGCGGAAATAATTCGCTTTGATGCAGCCAAACTGGCTAAGAATCGTCCTCCTGTCACACATCCTACCAATGGCGAGGAAGAGCTTTATCGTAATAAGATCGCAAACTATTCCAAGGGCTTACCCCACAACAAATTGGGCGAAGTGAATTTGAAGGCATACAATGCCTTGCTCAGGGCACTGTCAACAGGAAGACCGGAAGACTTTGAAGCGATCCCCCTGGGCGGCAGCCGCAAACTGACGAATCCTCAAGCCGGGTTGGCATTTGATTTGGAAGGCCCTGATTCGCATCACCTGTCGACTCGACCCTCGCCCAAAATCGCCGGCCCGGAGGCAGCGTCCGAGTTGGCCGAGGTATACTGGATGGCGCTTGTGCGGGACGTGCACTTTATGGATTACGACGCTGATCCGACGATCGACGCAGCAGCATCCGAGCTTTCGGCGTTTAGCGATTTCCGGGGGCCGAAAATCAACGGAAATGTTATACCCGACACGATCTTCAGGGGCAATACCGAGGGAGACCTTTTCGGGCCTTATATTTCCCAATTCCTCTGGCTCGATATCCCCATGGGTGCGCTCAGTATTCCACAGATGATGCAGACTGTCATGCCTGCCATAGACTACCTGACGGACTACAATGAGTGGCTGAACATTCAGAATGGTGCTGCGGCCATGCCCTATATGCATGACCCAGTACCCCGTTATATTCGCAACCTGCGTGATATGGCTGAGTGGGTACATATGGATGCGCTCTACCAGGCTTATCACCAGGCATGCCTGATTTTGCTGGGAATGGGTGCCCCAGTGAATCACGGTAATCCTTACGTACGCTCACGCACGCAAGTCGGCTTTGGCACATTCGGTGGACCACACGTTTTAAGTCTCGTTACCGAAGTCGCTACACGTGCGCTCAAGGCAGCATGGTTCCAGAAGTGGTTTGTTCACAGAAGGTTAAGACCTGAGGCCTTTGGAGGGCTGGTTCATCATACAAGATATGGCACCGCCAAGTACCCCGTTAACCGTGAGATTTTGGATTCCATGACCTTGGATAGAATCTTCTCCACGCATGGCACTTATCTTCTTCCTGTGGCGTTTCCGGAAGGATCGCCCGCCCACCCATCATATTGCGCCGGGCATGCCACGGTAGCAGGTGCCTGCGTGACGATTTTGAAGGCGTGGTTTGACGAGTCTTTTGTTATTCCCAACCCGGTCGTGCCAGATGCTTCAGGCACATCGCTCTTGCCTTACAACGGTGATGACCTGACAGTCGGTAACGAACTCAACAAACTCGCTGCCAACGTGGCGCTTGGGCGCAATGCTGCAGGTATACACTACCGCAGCGACTACACGGAATCCGTCAAGGTGGGTGAGAATGTCGCCATCGGTATCCTCCAGGAACAGAGGGAGACCTATAATGAAGATGTCAGTTTTACGTTCACCAGATTCGACGGCACTACAATCACAATCTGACACAAGGCCGGAGAACGCACACGTCGTGAGCTCTTATTTGATCTTGGAGAGGGTTAGGTTTGCGATTGAAATCCTCACTCCGCCAAAGCACATCAGGACGCTGAGTTACAGGAAGAAAGAGTGCACTCTTCGACGAATGTCCCGCTATTTCGACATGATAGTATCTCCATCGACAACGCGTGAAGCTGGATGTCCACGCCATTCGAAGCATACAGCGTGCTGAGGTCGATCTATTGCTCTTTCACAGACTCAAGGCAGCTTCTTGACAGCCGCCGCGAATTCCTCCTTTGTGAACGCCCTGAGTGTGACTGTCTTTACATTTCCAACTGCTCCAATGCTAAGCAATTGCAGTAAACCAGCTTCGTCACTTGGAACGTCTGCGATCGCCACATAATCGTATTGACCCAGTACCGTATAGAAGTCAATCATCTTTCCACCTGCAGCTTCCAGTGCCTTGGCAGCTTCTTGGATTCGTGTTGGTCCTTCTTTGATATTCTTGGCGCCCTGTTCCGTTAAGTTCATCAGAATTATGTATCTCGGCATAATCTCACCTCCTTGTTCTGTGCCCGCAATTCACCGAAAAAAACCTACCTCATCAAAAGGTTCGTCCTTCGGCAACTCGGCCGTCTCTCTCTGTAGACCCGCCGCTTTCCGCCCCTTCCTCGCGAAAGGTTTGGCTTTATCGGGAACCTTTCCCTCTTAATTACCTTTTATCATAAAAAATGCGTCTGTCAAGTTGTCATTCTAGGGTTCTAAGATCAATATCATAAGGCTACTTGCCCAATTGATTCCATTTGAAATAGGTACTCGCAATTTGGAGGTCTAAGGTTTTTGGTTCAGGAAGGACACTTGCGTATAGCCCTTCTTTCATTCACGTTGCGTCTTTCGCCCCATACAGAGAAGTTACTTTCGTGTCTCAGGCAGCCATCACAACCAGAAGCAGGCCCATCATGCTGCTTTCTGTCCCCCTCACGAAGGGTTAGACTTCTCTCCTTTCGCGCGTCAGCGTTGTCATCTCTGCCATGAGGACATCGACAGACCTCTTGATCGACGTCGGATGCTTTAGTTGCTCCATCAGAGCCCGGAGACTTTATTCTTTTGGGGTTATCACACCTTTCAGGCGTACAATCGGGTGTTTTCCCGTGCCGGACGATAATTTATTTGAATATATTGAAGCCTTTTCGAAGAGGCTGACCGTGGCACAGAACCTGCTAGCTCATCTGCATATTTCTGATGGCAAGGAGGTCAGATGGGAAAGTGCGCAGACTGTATCTTCTTTCTTCCTCATAAGTGCAATGGTTTCAATTGCGGTTATCTTTATAAGAGAGTGGGTGAAAGGGACAGGTGCTGCTGTTATTTCAGATCTGTCGATACGTCAGCGAATACCGGGTAGTATTGAATTCCCTTGCCCGACCGGTCACAGGTATGCCTTCAGCCTTCCGGTGTTGACCACGGCATCCCCTTCGTTGCATAATTATCCTTGTGGAGTCTGTGTGTCCCAACTGTCCATACGGTACATTAGCGGGAGGGTGATATGAGAACATTCATGGTGGTCGTTTTGTCATTTGCCATGTCTCTGCTCTTCTGTCCGCCGTCACTTGCCCTTGAGTGCTACACGGACCTGGATTGTACCATGGGCAACCGGTGCGTGAAGCAGGAATATGAAGAGAAAGGCACCTGCCGTGAAGGCAGCCGGCAATTGAACCCAGGCCAGAACTATAGGCCGGATCCTGAGAGGCCTCAAGGGGACACAAAGGGCAAGATGTGCTGGAGCAACAAGGACTGTGAGTCCGGATTGGAATGTATCATGAAATCGGGGCAGATGTACGGGATCTGCCGGTAATGCTCAGGATACCTTCATGGACACCATCGAAAAGCTGAAGGTACTGTCCGAAGATTCGCAGTATGACCTGGCCTGCGCATGCGGCACAAGGAACGACGACCGGCGCAAGCGGGGGCTGGACGGCAGATGGCTCTATCCGGTCGCCCTGCCCAGGGGCGGATACTCCGTCCTTCTGAAGACGCTGCTTTCAAACTCCTGCTCGAACGACTGCAAATACTGCCCCCTTCGTTCAGATACGGACACGAGGCGATGCACCCTTCAGCCGGAAGAAGTCGCACGGGTCTTTATGGATTATCACAGAAGGAAAAAGGTCTTCGGCCTTTTCCTGAGTTCCTCCGTGATACAGAACGCCGACCACACCATGGACAAGATCAATACGGTTGCCCGCCTCCTCAGGACCAGGCACGATTTCAGGGGGTATATACACCTGAAGGTCATTCCGGGAGCTTCGGATGCAGCCGTCGAGGACGCCCTCTCCCTTGCAAGCGCCGTGTCACTGAACATCGAGACGCCGGGGAAGAAACATTTTTCTCTGCTCTCGAACAAAAAGGACTTCGACAGGGACATCCTCCGTCCCCTCAGGCTGATGGGCAGGCTCACCGGGAAGGGCATGAGGTTTTCGGGGGTAAAATGCACGACTCAGTTCGTCGTGGGAGCCTCTGACGAGACGGATTCAGAGATCACGGAAACTATGTTCGGTCTTTACAGGCGCATGAACTTCAAACGCGTTTATTTTTCTGCTTACCAGAAAGGGCTCGGGCATCCCGACATCCCCGGTGAAAAGAAGTTCCTCCGAAACGCGGGGGAGGCCTTTCTGCGTGAGCACCGTTTATACCAGGTTGATTTTCTCATCCGCAGATACGGTTTTGACAAAGAGGACATCATCTTCGGCAACGACAACAATCTGAGCCTGGACAGGGACCCAAAAGAAGTCTGGGCTGAGCGCCATCCGGAGTGGTATCCGGTCAGGCTCAATACATCCGAGAGGGACGTGCTCTTGAAAGTGCCGGGTCTGGGCCCGGAGACCGCAGCAAGGATACTGAAGATGCGGCGGGAGAAAAGGATCTCCCGCCTGGAGGATTTGGGACTGAAGGGGAAAAGACTCGACAAGATCAGAGACTACGTGATCTTCGAGTGAGTGCCCTCCGCTCTTTTCCTGCATGAAACGCCGGCCCCGGCTGATCAGGCCCTCGACGCGTTTCTTTATCTCTTGCCCGGTTTCGTTTTTTTTCGGGAAACAGCCTTCTTTCTCGCCAGAGGTTTTGTCGGTACCGCCTTCTTTTTCACGCCCGTCTTCTTTGCGACCGCCGCGCGCGGAGCGGACTTCGTCCCTTTTCCTCGGGCGGTTTTTCCTGTCGTTTTCTTCACCGCCTTTTTCAAGGCCTTCCCGGCTGCCGTCTTTGCCTTTCCGGTCTTTTCCTTTTTCTTCTTCACGGCGCCCTTCCCGCTTTCCGTCTTCTTCCGGACAGGAGGCCTGACCGCCTTCTTTGGCGTCTTCTTTCCTGTTGCCTTTTTCTTCCCGGAGGCCTTGGAGCTGACAGCAGCTCCGCTCCTGGGCTCTTCAAATACCGCGGACTTCCCTGAGGTTCTTTCGGGGATGAGGGGCGGCCGTTCCTTCCCTACTGAAACAGGATGGGATTCCTTCCGGACAAGATGCCCGCCTCCTTCATATATGCCGAGGATATCTTCTTCCCTGACAAGGGTGACCTTCCTGCCCTCAACTTCCACGTCCTTTGCCATAAAGTCGGTGAACACAACCCGCTCCCCGGGTTTAACAACGGTCGGAACGAATTTTCCCTTCTTCCTTTCGCCCTGGGCGCTGTATTTCCCGGGACCGATGGCCTCGACAACGCCATCCGCAGGTTTCTCCCTTGCCATAACAGGAATGATGATTCCTCCGGCGGTCTTTTCTTCTGAGTCGACTCTGTTGATCACTGCCCAATCATGAAGCGGTCGTATCTTCATCTCTGATGCCCTCCTGAACAAAGTATACCGTATGAGTAATTATACTGCATCCCGGACCGGGGGGAAAGGTTCCCCGGGAAAGGACAGGCAGCCTGCAAAGAATCGAACGCAAGTAACGATCTGGGATGTGTGCGTTCAGGATTGTCAGAAAGGACGGGGACGTAACGAGCACATTCTCTGGAGAAAAATCCGCTTCCGGGATTATTTGGCTTTTGCTTTCCTTTGATTGGCAGGCTGGACCCGCACCCGTCTGCCGTGAAGCATCATATCGTTGAGGGAGCTGATGACCCTGTCAGCAAGGTTGGCGGGCACTTCCACGAAACTGAAGGCATCAAAGATAGCGATATTGCCGATTTTCTTGCCCGGGATATTGGTTCCTTCCGAGATGGACCTTACAAGGTCGCCCACTTTTATTTTGTCCTTTTTGCCGATGGTAAGAAAGAGCCTTACCGTTCCCGTACCGGAAGAGAGGCCTGCCCTCCCCCGTTCTTCGATATCAGCCACTTCCAGGTCCCCCGCTATGAGACTGAGGGCAGCTGCAGCAACGTCCTGAGGTGAATACCGTTGGAAAAGTTCACCGGCCAGGGAGAGGTGACCGCTATGGTTCCCGGCTGCGATTATGCCCTCGATGTCGTCAATGAGTTCCTTTTCCCTCGCCTTCTTCACCTCTTCTTTTGTGGGTAACTTTGCCTTGCTTATGACGGTCTTTGCAGACCTCTCGATCAGCCTCAGCTGGTTGTATTCCCGGGGGGTCACAAAGGTTATGGCGATGCCTGATTTCCCTGCCCTCCCGGTCCTGCCTATCCTGTGGATATAACCGTCGGGGTTCTGGGGAATGCTGTAGTTGATAACGTGCGTCACGTCGGGGATATCCAGCCCCCTTGCTGCCACATCGGTAGCCACAAGGATATCGATCTCCCCGCTCTTGAACTTATCCATCATCTCATCCCTGAAAGACTGGGTGAAATCGCCGTGTATGGCCCCTGCGCTATAGCCCATCTGCTGGAGCTTTCCTGATACGTCATCCACATCTCTTTTTGTATGGCAAAAGACAAGTGTCAACGAGGGGTCTTCCACATCCAGCAGTCTCGTCAACGCATTGATCTTGTCTTCCTCCCTCACCTCATAGAACACCTGCTTGATCTTCGCAACGACCATCTTCTTGGGATCCACGAAGACCTTCTCAGGCTCATGCATATATTTACGGGAGATGCGGAGAATCTCCTCGGGCATGGTGGCGGAAAAGAGCATGGTCTGCCGCTCCTTCGGGATCTCTCCCAGTATCCTTTCCATGTCTTCAATAAAACCCATATTCAGCATCTCGTCGGCCTCATCAAGAACGACCGTTGTTATATCCTTGAGGATAAGGGTCTTCCTCTGTATATGGTCGATCACACGTCCGGGAGTACCCACCACCACATCAACCCCTTTTTGGAGGCCCCTGAACTGCCGCTCTATCGACTGGCCGCCGTAGACCGGCAGGGATACAACACCCTTGTTTCTGCCGATCCTGTTCAACTCCTGAGCCACCTGGACCGCAAGCTCACGGGTCGGGGCAAGGACAATGGCAAAAGGGTTTTTCCCCTTACCCCTCCTGCCCTTCTCAATGATCGGTATTCCGAACGCAGCGGTCTTTCCGGTCCCCGTCTGTGCCAGTCCAATAATGTCGCGCCCCTTAAGGGCATGACTGATGGCGATCTTCTGTATCGGGGTAGGCTCTTCAAATCCCATGTCGGAAAGGGCCTTCAGCACCTCGTCCGAAAGTCCGAAGTCATAAAATTTCTTATACTCCATGCCTCTCCTGTTCTTCTTCGTGTATCATTCCGGTTTCATTGAAAATGAATATGCTGCAGATATGAGGGATGCTCACAGCGGACAATTGACGGGACCGTGCGTCCCGGCCTAACTGACGGGTCTGTTCTGCCTTGCCTGTCGTGCGGACCTGGCTCTCCTCTTCCGTGCCTCCCTCTGCTTCGATTTCTCCTTGACAGAGGGTTTCTCATAGAAACGCCTTTTCTTGAGCTCCTTGAGAAGGCCGTCCTTCTGGAGTTGCCGTTTGAGTAATTTTAGCGCCTTTTCGACGTCATTGCCGTTTACCCTTATCTCCAATTACCTGGTTTCCTTCCTCCCCTGCTCTCGTTCCGGTCCTTCTGGGGCCTCGCCTCGCTCACGGTCAGGGCTCTGTCCATAAGGGTGGTTCCGTTGAGACTGGAAATCGCTTTTTCACCCTCTTCATCGGAAGCCATCTCCACAAAACCGAACCCCTTTGAGCGGCCCGTGGCAGTGTCGGTGATTATCTTCACGGACTGAACCTCTCCGTTCTGCGCAAAGAGCTCTTTCAGTGTCTCTTCATCTACCTTGTAGGAAAGGTTCCCCACATAGATCTTTTTCGCCATCTTCTCCTCCTTCTCGATAAAGCGCTTCATGCGCCCTATGCAAATAAAAAAGGCCGCATTGTTAAAAGTTCTTGCGGCCTTCATCTGACAAAAACTTCCAAGCTGCTCTACTTTGCCACAGGATAACAGGAAATGTCAAACGTTATTTTCCCCCTGCCGCAGGCAAGCGCCCTCTGCGCACCAGCTTGAGCCCTTCAAACCACAGGATGCTCCCGATGCCTCCGGCAGGACACCGCACATTATTGACTCTTAGGAATATTCCTGATAAAGTTAAAGGAAGAAAGACCTTCAGAAAGGAGAATATCATGAGTGATGATACTAAAGCCATTGCCGGTGCATTCTTACTGGGAGGAATGATCGGTGCGGGCATCGCCCTCCTCTATGCTCCCAAGTCAGGCCGTGAAACGAGAAGGGATATATCCAAGGCTGCCCGACGCGTACAACGTGATGCGGTGGAGCTGGTGGAGGATACGATACAGAGCGTGGACGAATTCGTGGGCACGGTGAAGGACCAGGCTTCGGACATCATCGAGAGGGGCGTTGAGCTTTCAGACAGTGCCAAGAAGGAAGTGATAAAATCCCTGGAGTACGGACAGAAGGTCATGGAGAAGCAGAAGAAGAGGATCATGGAGGGTCTCGGTCTTTAAATTTGATCTGACGCGTTGATGATAGCGGAAAACACCCTCAATCTCCTTGAGTTTCCGAAACTCCTCCGGATAATCTCGACCTTTTCCCACTGCGATGCCTCGGGAAAAGCGGTACTTGATATCTTTCCCCTTAGTGAGCGGGAGGAGATAGAGACGAGGCTCGGTCGGATAGCCGAGATCAGGAGGATATCTCACGAGGGGAGTCCTCTTAAGCTCTCGCAATTCTCGGATGTCGCTCCCCTCCTCCGTACGATAAGGCCTGCTGGTGCTGTCCTTGAGTCAAGGGAACTTTCTGCCTTCAGGCCCTTCCTCGACATCGTGCATGACATATCCTCGCAAATGAAGGAGCAGGAAACCCTTCCCTTTCTCATGGAACTCACAAGGTACCTCACCGGCTTTCCTCATATCCTCGCCCTTCTCAAGAAGTCTATTGACAGCGAAGGCACTATCCTTGACAGCGCCTCTTTGGCCCTTTCTGAACTGAGGGGACAGGTGAGACGTCTCGCAGGGAGGATAACAAGGAAGCTGGAGGAGATGACGAGGGACGAACGGATCTCGGTCTTCCTCCAGGACAGCTTCATCAGCGAACGGTCGGGACGGTGGGTCATTCCGGTCAGGATGGACTCCAAGGGACAGGTGCCGGGCGTGGTCCACGACATCTCACGATCAGGAGAGACCGCATTCATCGAACCCCTTGCCGTCATCAGCCTTTCCAATGAGCTGGAGAACCTCATCGCTGAGCAGAAGGCCGAGGAGATACGCATCCTCAGGGATATCTGTTCCCAGATACGTGCCGTGGCTGATGACATGGATGTCCAGCATGGGATCCTCGTTCACCTCGATCTCCTGAACTGCATTGCGCGCTTTGCCGATGAGCTTCACATGGAGAAGCCCGAGATCAATGATGCAGGTTTTGTCCGTCTCGCGAACGGCCGCCATCCCCTTCTCATGCTCAGCTTCCGGAGGTCGGATGCCGCACAGGAAGTGGTCCCCCTTGATGTTCATCTGGGAGAGGAAACCACGGTGATGGTGATTACCGGCTCGAATGCAGGTGGGAAGACCATCGCCATTAAGACGATCGGCCTGCTCCAGCTCATGGCCCTGTCGGGCATGCCTGTTGCTGCGGACTCTTCATCCAGCTTTCCGCTCATCCATAATCTCCTCATCGACATCGGAGATGAACAGTCCATCGAGAATAACCTCTCCACCTTCTCGGCCCACGTATCGAATATCTCTTCGATCCTGAAGAAGGCGGATGCCGGATCCCTCGTCCTCATCGATGAGCTCGGCACCGGCACCGATCCTGAAGAAGGGGCTGCCCTCGCCTGCGCTGTCCTGAAGGAGATACGGAGCAAAGGCGCTCTTCTCTTCGCCACCACCCATCTGACGGACATAAAGGGATTCGTGCACAGGACAGAGGGCATGATCAACGCCTCAATGGAATTCGACCGGAACACCCTCACCCCACTTTATCGGTTGCGGGTGGGAGAGCCCGGTCAGTCACACGCCCTGGAGATAGCAAGGAAATACGGCCTGCCTGACACGATCATCGACTCCGCAAAGGCGATGCTGGGGGGCATCCGGGTGGAGTTCGACAACCTGATCGCAGACCTGAATGCAAAGAGGACGCAATATGAAAATGCCCTTGGTAAACTCAGGAAACAACAGAGGGAGTCGGACGAACAAGGCAGGGTGCTGGAACTGCGGTTGAAAGAGGCAGAGGCCCGGCAGAAGGAGCTGCTTGCAAAGGCGTACAGAGACTCTTCTGAGATAATCTCCGGGACAAAGAGGCAGATGAATGCGCTGCTGGAAGAGATCAGAAAAAAAGGCAGGGAAAAGAGCCGTGAGGTCATGAAGCGGGTCGAGGCAAAGCAGGAAGAGGTGTGCAGAAGCTCAGGGAATATGACGTCGCTGATCATGGTGCTCCTTCCCTGTCAGACCTAAAGAAAGGGGACATCGTATTTGTGAGGTCCTTCGGCTATGACGCATCCGTGATGGAAGTGGATGCGAAGCATAATCGCCTCAGAGTGAGGTCCGGGAGCGTGGAGATCGAAATTCCTGCGGCTGATATAGGATTCAGGAGGGGGAAGTCCGCCGAGACAAAGGGAGGAACGGTAACCCTCGGAGCAGGGAGATGATACGCTTTCATCCCGGCTGAACCTGGTGGGAATGAGAGTGGATGAGTCGCTTTCAAAACTGGAACCGTTCCTGAACCACGCGTCACTGGCCGGACTCTCAGAGGTCACCATCATCCACGGCTTCGGGACCGGCGTTCTTGCAAAGACGGTACGCGAGCACCTCGACAACCACCCTCTCGTAAAGCACTTCAGAAAGGGAGAGCAGTCCGAAGGCGGGGCAGGAGTGACGGTGGCGACACTGGTGTGATTGAAAAATCAAAGATTATATATTTATGAGACTTGTTGCCAGTTAAACTAAGCAATCGAAATCTTGTTCTTCACAAACTCCTGATACGCATATGAAGTCCAACAATGCCGAGGAAGTGCCTATCTCTTTTAGAATAAAGCTCCCCCAGCCATCCAAATCCCCCATGTGATGAGCAAAAGACCGGCGATACGGCTTACCCAATAACCTGCAGGGACAATTTTCTCAAGAAGGACGAAGACAGTGATAATGGCCATCCACAGGAGGTTCATCAGTCCTGTTACAAACAAAAGACTCATCAGAAGCCAGCAGCACCCAATGCAGTAAATACCATGCCTGAGGCCCATAATGAGGGCACCTCGTGTTCCCTCCCGCCATTCATTCATAAGAAACCCCAGAGGTGAGCGGCAGCGAGTGAGACAGGCATACTTGAGGGGAGACCACTGAAATACCCCGGCGGCAAAAAGGAAAGCCCCTCCCAGAACAGGATTATTGATCACCAACATATGGGAAAGTAAGGTTGCAGTCTGGAACCCCCATTGTACCAGGGTGGCAAGAGCACTGAATACCGTCCAAGCCACCAAATAACCCGCAAGGAACGTCCCCGTCGATACAAAAGGATCTTGTTCTTTGCGTCGCTCCCGATTGATGGTAGCAAACAACAAGATGAGTGGCGACGCAGAGGGGATCATCATGGCAGCCATCATAACTGCCCACATGACGAATGTCAGGACAAGATTCAAGGGATCCCACGCATGGATATGGGGCTCCGCCATCGCCATCCCCATATCCATGTTCTTCTCCCGCAATGCACTACTGAACATATATGTCCAGGACAACACCGTAATCCCCGCAAGACCGAGCACAATAATGGCACGATCTCTCTTCTGCAGTGACTCTTTCAACGGTTTCTCGTTCATCATGAGATGTCCCTCTTAGTCACTGTGATACTCAAAGGTCGTTGACAGGGCATTTTTATTGTGGTGATCGAATTTCATCTTGCCGTCATCGAACCAATCTTCCTCGGCAGTTGCTGCGATACCGTGAATATTCGGAATACGGCACAGCTTCGGGCCTTCATCCAGCTTCAGCATGCCGATCGCCAACCCCAATTTCCCAATAATAGACATCCGATGCCGCCATCCCTCGCTCTTCATCTCAATTGTCGCGCGTTCTACACTTTGCACATCCCATAACGCGTGGAATATCTTTCCGAGATGTCCACCACTTGCTGCCGTAAAAATTTGTTTCAGTGCATCAAATTGTTCTCTCGTTGCACGATCGTCGATGTAAAATCGGCACTTCCATTGGTTCTCGCGCATATGACCGTCACAACGCACCGCCATAATTACGTTTAATCCTTCGATCGACATATCGCCGTATTGTCCCTGCGTGATGTGCCACGCGCAGTTACCTTCGCAGAAGCCATATGTCGGGGCATGCCCGGACCAGCATGGGCAAACCGACTCGCAGTTGCATGCTTCAAAGTAGTACCCTGAGACTTTCCATGGTACTGTCTCACTCATTATTCACCTCCATTCACATTTCCAATAACATTTCTGAATGAACCGCTCTCAACTCTATTGCCTTTCAAGATGCTCATCATGCCTTTCTCGTACACCGCCCTATGGAATCCCTTTATCCCCTTCCTTCGATGGGTTCGTAAGAACAGCCCATGAGTCCGCAATAGTGGCCGACATATTCCGTTGATCGGCCGGTAGAGCATCGGCTTTTCCTGGGCTTCGGCGAACTTCTCTTCTATGATATGGGCAGCACCATCCCGCTATCCTCGACATGGCAAAGATCGGAGTAAAGAGGTCGGCCGGTATCCCCATGAGGTGATAAACCGGGGCGCTGTAGAAATCCACGTTGGGTTTGATGGTCGTCTTCCCCCTCTGCTCAAATTCCCTGACCGCTGCCTCCTCTATCTCCGCTGATAGCTGGTGCCACCTCGCCTGTCCGAACTTCTTTCCCAGACGGTATGACATCTCCTTCAGAAATTGTGCCCGGGGGTCGGTGGTCTTGTATACGGCGTGCCCCATGCCCATTATC
This sequence comes from Nitrospirota bacterium, assembly GCA_963699545.1. Taxonomy (GTDB): domain Bacteria; phylum Nitrospirota; class Thermodesulfovibrionia; order Thermodesulfovibrionales; family UBA9159; genus JAMCQB01. Next base: position 486,524 of record CAVOUE010000005.1, read on the forward strand.
TTCTGTCCCTGGTCCAGCCGGCCTTTCACCCACCGTTCGATGTCCTGCTCCGATTCGAGTTCCAGGAGCATCTTCATCACCTCGGCATTGGCACCGCCGTGGAGACTCCCGGAAAGAGCTCCCGCGCCTGCAGCAACACCTGCATACATATGCGCCTTTGTGGAAACAACCTCACGGCACGCAAAGGTGGAAGCATTGAAGGTGTGGTCGGCGTGAAGGATCAGGCAGATGTCCAGGTCGCGGGCCATGTCTTCATCCGGTCTCACACCGGTCAGCTGCCACAGGAAATTCGCGGCATGGGAAAGAGTATCATCAGGCGGGAGAGGCTCTCTGCCATTTCTTATCCTGTGCCACGCGGCGATAAGGACCGGAATCCTGGCGATAAGCCTGATCGCCTTCCTCACATTGGAATCCCTTGTCTCAACAGAAAGCTCAGGATCAGCCATTCCGAGGAGCGGTATGGACGCCTGGAGCACGTCCATGGGATGTGACTCTCCGGGCCACCGTTTCAGGCTATGAAAGACGAAATCCGGCACTTCTCTCGCCCCGGCAACTTGACTGCTGAAGGCCTCAAGCTCAGATGCGTTCGGCAACGAGCCGTTCAGAAGAAGGTAGGCAGTTTCCGGAAATGATGACTTCTCGGCCAGTTCCTCCACACGATATCCCCGGTAAATGAGGACACCCTTCTCCCCATCGATGAAGCTGATCTTTGTGTCTGCTACGGTCACGCCGCGCAGCCCGATATTCTTGACACGGATGGGCTCAACCATAGTTTCATGACCCCCGGTGCATCATCGGGAAGTATAGCAGAAACACAAAGACCGAGTCATCTGTTTTCCCGGTTTGTTGCCACCGGGCAAGAGATTCTGATAAACTCAATGACAGACACCCCTCAGCAAAGGAGTGACAACGATGAAGAAGCTCCGGTGGCAGCTACTTTTAGGCAGCGCCCTTGTCGCGCTTTCCGCCCTTCTCTATATCGCGGAGATCAATATCTTTCACTCTCCACGGGACACGTTCTTTTACCTCTTTCAGGATCTCGCCTTCGTCCCCATTCAGGTCCTTCTCGTAACCCTCATCATCAACCGGCTGCTGAGTGTGAGGGAGAAACGGTCGCGGCTGGAAAAGCTGAATATGGTGATCGGCGCCTTTTTCAGTGAGGTCGGCACGCACCTCCTGACGTATCTTTCAGACTGTGATCCCCGCCTTGAAGAGATCAGGGGGAACCTCATGGTTACCAATAGCTGGTCGGATGAGGAGTTCACACGGGTGAGCCGGCGTCTCAGGAATTACCCCTACGGGATCGAGATGAAGAAAATAGATCTTCAGTACCTGCAGAGTTTTCTTGCTGAAAAGAGGGGCTTCCTTCTCCGTCTTCTCGAAAATCCAAACCTCCTTGAGCATGAGACTTTTACCGAACTCCTCCTTGCGGTCTTTCATCTGGTAGAGGAACTCACCTGCAGGGAAGATGTTCGCCATCTCCCTCATACGGACATCAACCACATAGCAGGGGACACAAAACGGGCGTACGGCCTCCTGGTCAACGAATGGCTCGACTACATGAGACATCTGAAGGACAGCTATCCTTATCTTTTTTCCCTGGCCATGAGACTGAATCCCTTTGACAAGGACGCATCACCGCTGGTAACTTCGTAGAAGGTGGTCTCATGAGCGCTCCTTCTTCCCGAGCAGAAATCCTTTGACGAACAAATACGTCCTGGTTGGTGCCAGGAATACTGTCAGCGCCTTCAGGAACATTCCCATGTTAAGAATGCCTATCCTATATTTCAGCAAATATCTCAGTGCCATCTTTCTGTCTCCCTGATAAACAAAATGGCAAAAAAGTCTCAGGTGGTATTGATTCACCGCTCGATTATAAGAGGGCTCATTCTTATACCGAGAGAGCGTTCGTTGTACATTTTCAATGATGAGCTCCTTATTATTATGAAGATTAGAATGGTGAACTCTATAATACCCCAGCACATCATCGAGCAATACGATCTTGTACCCCTTGTGAGCGATCTTTAACCACATGTAAAAATCTTCCACTGCGAAATCCGGATCATACCAGCCGACATCCGCCAATACGGCGCGTCTGATCATCGCCGTAAAAGCGGGCGGCTGCTCCCCGTGAACAAAGATTCTCTCGAAGGTGAGCACACCGGAAGCTCTAAACCAATCTACCTTTGTTATCTCACTCTTTTCATTCATAAGATTCGCATCGCCACCGCAGACAGCAACATCCGGGTTGTTTTCCATAAATGTCACCTCTATACCAATCTTCTCTTTCGTCCAGACATCGTCGGACGAAGTAAGGCAGATATATTCTCCTTTCGACAGTGATATCCCCAAGTTGAAGGTACGTGCAATACCGCTATTGTCCTGACGTATCACCCTCAACCCATACCTGGCACTTAATTCAGATAAGATAGCTGGACTGTTGTCTGTCGAGCCATCATCGATAACGATGACTTCTAAGTGAGGATACGATTGGTTAACGATGGACAGGATGGAATCTGAAACATATTGAGCGTGATTATAGCTTGCCACAATCACGGATACTAACGGCATCATACCGCGCTCGCACCCCTGGTCGCTCCTCGAATCACAAATTCCTCTACGCTATCAGCAATCCGGTCAATTTCGGAAGACTTTATGTGCGGTCCTATCGGAATGCTCACTACTGATTCAGCAATAGATTCCGTAACCGGCAGGTCATACCGACCACTGCACATAGACCTATATGCATCCGATAAGTGAGGAGGAACCGGATAGTGTATCAATGTTTCAACGTCATTCTTGTCCATAGACTGCCGAAGCCCGTCGCGATCGCGCAGCCTGATCACAAAGAGGTGCCATACGGGGTTCACACCGTGCATTACCTCGGGCAGGGTCATTCCTGCAGCGCCACGAAAGCGGTCTAAATAGCGGGAGGCAATTTCAGATCTCCGCTTGTTCCATTCGTCCAACTTATGAAGCTTCGCCCGCAGAAAAGCGGCCTGCAACTCGTCAAGCCGTGAATTGAAGCCCCGAACTTCATTGTAGTACTTGACTCTGGAGCCATAGTTGCGCAATATCCGGACCTTATCAGCCAGCGTGTCGTCATTTGTGGTGACCGCACCACCGTCACCAAGAGCACCAAGGTTCTTTCCAGGGTAAAAACTGAACCCCGCAGCATCGCCTAGGCTGCCGACCTTTCGCCCTTCGTATGTCGCGCCATGCGCCTGAGCCGCATCCTCAATGACCCTCAGACGATACGTATTCGCAATATCTGCAAGAGGGTCCATGTCAGCCGGTTGCCCATAGAGATGAACCGGGATTATCGCCTTCGTCTTGCTGGTTATCGATCTTTCAACTCGGTCGGGATCAATGTTATACGTCTTTTCGTCCGGTTCTACGGGAATGGGAACAGCCCCCGCGCATGAAACCGCCAACCATGTCGCGATGTAGGTATTGGAAGGAACAAGGACCTCATCGCCCTCACCGATACCGTATCCTCTCAAAATCAAGTGCAGCGCATCGAGACAACTGCCGACTCCTATGCAGTGTCTCACTCCGCAATAGTCTGCAAATTCTTGCTCAAAAGCGGCTACCTCATGACCTAGGACATACGACCCCGATGCCACCACACGCCGATAGGCCGCGTCGAGCTCATCCTTTAACTCAACATATGGCGCCTTCAAATCAAGGAATGGTATCTTCATCGGTTTTGATTAGTGACCACCTCCAGAAAAGTGTCGTAGTCGCGAATATAGTCATCGGCATTGTACACATCCGAGGCGAGGCCCAATAACACCGCATCGGGAGAATATTTATATTGAATGCACCAGATCAACGGCGGGACATGAATCCCCCGTGTGGGACGATCAAGCAGTATTTCTTCCCTATATCTCCCGTCGTCCACAACAACGGAACATGAGCCCTTCACGCACACAAGCAACTGATGTAATGTCCTGTGCGCATGCTCCCCCCGCACGTCCGTGCTGGGAACATCAAAAACTATGAAGTACCGCTTCGGGATAAAGGGGAGTATCCGACCGTATTCGGCAAAAGACAGACTGCCGCGCATGTCTTTAATCAACGGCAAATCAATAATCGCAACTCCCGAGACGCGGGAGCCTGGATTCTGCCTTGTCTGATCCACAGAGCTTTCGGCATCGTTCACTTTGGCATGCTCAAGAGAATCAACATACCTTTTGATCAGAGCAGGGGTTCCCGCAACGACCGCATTCGGCGGGACATCTTTGGTTACTACAGCACCTGCTCCGACCATTGCTCCCTGTCCTATCGTTAATCCTGCTAATATCGTCGCATTTGCTCCTATGGATGCCCTCTTTCTCACTATAGTCTTCAGTACCCTATCACGGTATTCCTTGCTCCGGGGAAAGTTGTCATTCACAAAAGTGACATTAGGTCCAATAAACACATCGTCTTCTATCCTCATACCATCCCGAAGTTGCACGCCGCACTTGATGGTGACCCTGTCTCCGACAATTACGTCGTTCTCAATGAAAACGTGGTCGCAAATATTACAGTCGGCTCCAATCCTGGCGCCTGACAGGATGTGAGTACATGACCAAATCCTGGTATCGTCACCTATCGTTTTCGATTCAACAAGCGCTTGTGGATGTTGAAAAAAACGCATCCGCTTTCCCTCGTCTTCCTAAAGCAGTATTTCCTATCTCTCCACCGAAAAGAATACAAGTCGATAGCGCGCCAGGGTCATAAAATCCCGCTTTTTCCCCAGCTCAAATTCCATTGTCAGCATTTCGTTGTAGTTTGAGTCCACAAATTCCCTCGATTTGAAGTCGGATATACATCGGATACCGTATTCCTCTACCGGAATAATGCCCCTTTCTGCAAATGTCCTACTCATCGAATCGGCAGCGAGCGCACGTGCTTTACCGAAATATACCATATCAAGGGCGCGGCTTTTTAGCTGCCTCAGGACCCCTTGTACTGAGTTCTTCAGCATAAGTTGGCGAAACGCCTCATGGGAATTATTGAGATACATTATCCCGAAGAAGGCTCCTTTTGGAAGGCACGAGGTGAGGGTCTTTAGCGTCGCCTTTTGATCACGAACATATTCGATCGCGTGATTAAAGGAAACCAACAGAGTTTCATTGTGGCATTTCGAAGATGCATAAATACGTGGAAAATCCGAGTCCGTACCCTGACAGACGCACACCCGCTTCCCCCTGAGAAAGGGCGCTAAATTATGCTTTGCCCGATCAATCATAGTGGCGTCGCAATCGACCAAAATCACTCTTAAAGCACGAAATTCATCAAGCAGGCTCCTGAGCAGCAACCCCGATCCGCCGCCTACGTCGTACAGCAGCGTAATACCCCTCGTCTTAATAAACTCGGCGTAATACCTGAAAAGAAGATCATGACGGAGTCTTCCATGAGGTGAACGCGCGTGCTCCTCGTATTGATCGACCACCGCTGATCCCATCGGCCTTTTGAATATTGTGTCATTCATGGCTGTTCTTTGCTTATCTCGTTGCTCGCTGTGCGCTAGCCGATGTCGCCGCGATGCTCAGGGGCCAACAGCTTAACCGTGGAACGACCGCGCCTTTTCCCGCAATGACTCCCCCAACTCCTAAAGTAGGCATCCCACTTCATAGATCGTCGGTTGTACTACACGTCATTATATCACGCTGAGGAACTGTTTAGGTCGGAACCCCCCTCGCAATGCAGCAAAAATCCAGCCTTGCATAGCCGGGTCTGGAATGGAGAGCATGTGCAGTCTCCACATCTCGCTTTTCTCGTTTGAAAGCTCTTCACTGCTTAAGGTATAGTAAAGAGTTGCCATCATGCAGGACCGTATCATCATAAGGGGCGCACGGGAGCATAATCTCAAGAACATCGACGTGACCATACCCAGGGAGAAGATCACCGTGATCACAGGACCCTCAGGCTCGGGAAAATCTTCACTTGCTATCGATACGGTCTACGCAGAAGGACAGCGGCGGTACGTGGAAAGCCTATCAGCATATGCGCGACAGTTCCTCGATCAGCTTCAGAAGCCGGACGTTGATTTCATCGAGGGTCTCTCCCCCTCTATCGCCATCAACCAGAAGACCGTTACGAGGAGTCCCCGCTCCACCCTCGGTACTATCACCGAGATCTACGATTACCTGCGCGTCCTTTACACGAGGATAGGGAAACCGTTCTGCTATAACTGCGGCGGGCCCATATCCACCCGGGACGTCAGAACCATCATCGAGTCGGTGATGGCCATGCCCCAGGGGACCAGATTACAGGTCCTTGCCCCGATCGTGCGGGACAGGAAGGGTGAATACAGAAAAGAACTGGCGGAGATGAGGAGTGAAGGCTTTGTAAGGGCCAGGATCGACGGCACGATGATTGACCTCACCGAGGAGATAACCCTCAGGAAACAGAAACGGCACACCATTGAGATCGTGATCGACAGGCTTATCATAAAGCACGGCATCGAAAGCAAGATAAAAAACGCCATCGACGTGGCCCTCGGCTATTCGGACACGGTCATCATTAACCTCGTGGAGGAGAAGAAGGACATTCCCTTCAGCAAGGCCATGGCGTGTCTGAACTGCGGCACAAGCTTCCCCGAGATAAACCCAAGGCTCTTTTCCTTTAACAGCAGCTACGGCGCGTGTCCCGACTGTCACGGGCTTGGGGTCGGTGGAGTGGAGAAGGGCATCGACCCCTTCAGGACGGGATCTGACGGCGATGACCTCGACCTTTCGCCTGAAATGCTGAAGCCGTGTAAGTCCTGCGGCGGCATGAGATTGCGGAAGGCCGCTCTGAGCATACAGATACAGGGGATGAATATCGGGGAGTTTTCGAGGCTCACCGTTGAGGGGGCCTCCTCCTTCGTGAACGGACTTGTCCTGACAGAGAGGGAAAGGACCATCGCTTCCCGTGTCCTGAAGGAAGTGGCGGACAGACTCTCCTTCCTGATGAAAGTCGGCCTGGGGTATCTCACCATTGACAGGATGTCCCTCACCCTTTCGGGGGGCGAGGCGCAGAGGATCCGTCTGGCGACCCAGATGGGTTCTTCCCTCACCGGAGTCCTCTATGTCCTTGATGAACCGAGCATCGGCCTCCACCCCCGGGACTGCACGAAGCTCCTGGAAAGCCTTTCCTCCATCAGGGATGCAGGGAATACTATCCTCGTGGTGGAGCATGACGAGGAGAACGATACGGTGGGCGGACCATGTCATCGACATAGGTCCGGGAGCAGGAGCAAGGGGCGGCTGGATCGTTGCCGAGGGCACCCCGTCGGACATACAGGACAATGGGCGTTCGGTAACGGGGAAGTACCTGAAGGGAGAACTTGCCATTCCCCTGCCGCGTGCGAGGAGGAAACCGGCGGACTTTATCCATATCGCAGGCGCCCAGGAATTTAATCTCAGGAATATCGATGTCAATATCCCGCTCGGAACGTTCATGTGCGTGACCGGTGTCTCGGGCTCGGGAAAGAGTACGCTCATCATCGAGATACTCTACAAGGCATTGATGAAAGCCATACATAAGAGTGTTCTGACGCCGGGGAAACACCGCGCTTTAACGGGAGCTGACAAGGTCGACAACGTCATCTGCGTGGACCAGTCTCCCCTTGGAAGGACCCCGAGGTCCAACCCCGCTACCTACGCAGGTGTTTTCACCCTCGCAAGGGAGCTCTACGCCCAGGTCCAGGAATCGAGGATCAGGGGTTTTTCTTCGTCGCGGTTCAGCTTCAATGTCCCCGGCGGCAGATGTGAGAAATGCCATGGGGGAGGACTCCTGAAAGTCGCCATGCACTTCCTCCCCGATGCATACGTCCAGTGCGATACCTGCAAAGGCCGAAGATATAACAACGAGACCCTGAATATACAATTCAAGGGCAGGGATATCTCTGAAGTCCTCAGCATGACCGTGTCAGAGGCCCTGGAATTCTTCGCTTCCATCCCTGCAATAAAGCAGAAGCTTGAGATACTGGAAGATGTGGGTCTCGGATATCTCCAGCTGGGTCAGCCTGCACCAACACTCTCCGGAGGTGAAGCCCAGAGGCTGCGCCTTTCCCGGGAACTTGCCAAAAGGGCAACAGGGAACACCCTTTATATCCTGGACGAGCCTACCACAGGTCTTCATTTCGCAGACATCCAGAGACTCCTTGATGTCCTGAACAGCCTTGTGGACAGGGGGAACACGGTCATTGTGATCGAACACAACCTGGACGTTATAAAATCCGCAGATTACCTCATCGACCTTGGCCCTGAGGGGGGCGAGAATGGCGGACGGTTGATCGCCACCGGGACACCCGAGGATGTATCCCGCAATCCTCAGTCGCATACGGGCAAATTTCTGAGAGAGAAGCTTGCCCGGGACGTGGCGAGGGTGGCGTGAGGAAGCAGTTCCACGTCCGAAATTCCATGTTTAAAATTCAAAAAATACTTTTGGTTCTTTTGCTTGCCACCTGCCACTTGTCACTTGTCACCTGTCTCTGTTCCTGCTCCCCGAAGAAGGAGAGCCTCTACAGGAAGACGATGATACTCATGGACACCCTTGTCACTATTCACGTGGTTGCCGATTCAGAGGAGACCGCTGACCGGGCAATGGCAAAGGCCTTTGAAGAGATCGGCAAGCTGGATACGCTGCTTAACTTCTTTTCGGACAAGAGCGAACTGGCATCGATCAACCGGAATGCCGGCATCTCAGGAGTAAGGGTCTCCCCGGAGACCCTTGAGGTGATCGAGAAGGCCGTGTACGCGTCAGAGAAGTCAGGCGGCGCTTTCGACGTCACCATCGGTCCTGAGATCTCCTTATGGGACTTCTTTGCGAAAAAGAAACCCGATGATACAGCGGTAAGAGAAAGGCTCGCCCTCGTGAATTATAGGCTCATAGTCCTTGATCAGAAGAAATCCACTGTGGAACTTAAGAAGAAAGGAATGCTCATAGACCTCGGCGGTATCGCAAAGGGATATGCAGCTGATAAGGCGGTAGAGGTGCTGAAAGGGCAAGGGATAAGGTCAGGGCTTGTGGCAGCGGCGGGAGACATCAGGGCCTTTGGACTGAAACAGGACGGAAAACCATGGAGGGTCGGCATACGGAACCCGAGACAGAAAGGAAAGGACGACGAGATACTGGCTACCATAGAAATCCGTGACATGGCCATTTCGACAGCCGGTGATTACGAGAGGTTTTTCACCATCGACGGGGAGAGGTATCACCACATCCTCGACCCCGCGACAGGGTTTCCCGCCCGTGGCTGCCAAAGTGTCAGTATAATGGCAAAGGACGGCGTATCCGCGGATTCTTTTTCCACGGCGGTCTTCGTGCTCGGCCCTCAAAAGGGGATGGAAGTGTTGCAGCGGCTGGGGTTTGAAGGCATGATCGTGGACGGGGAGGGGAAAATACATGTCACCGCCGGACTGAGAGAAAAGATTGAGCTTAAAAGAAACAATTAACGGCACGACCCCCGGAGACAGAATACTCTTCGTGCTCCTGCTCATGGTCTCCTTCGTCGGCATCCTCTTCATGAAAGATGTTCTCCCTCAGCAAAGGGATGTGACGATCGAGATAGAAGGGAAACTCACCCACCGGTATCCTCTGGATACCGACAGGAAAGTCCTTGTGGGAGGCCCCTATGGTCATCTCACGCTGGAGATAAAAGATAAAAAGGCACGCGTCACCGGGGCGTCCTGCCCCAATAAGCTCTGCGAGCTCCAGGGCTGGATAAGCAGGGGAGTGATCATCTGCATGCCCGCCAGGATCACCATAACAGTGGGAGGTCCCGGAGGATCAGAGGACAGAAAGATAGATGCAATTACAGGATAGATACCGGATCGCGATCCTTTCGGCGTATGCCCTTGCCCTTCATGGTCTAGAGAGTCTCATCCCGATGCCTATACCCTGGATCAGGGTCGGCCTTGCAAACATCATAGCGGTCACCACCTTCATCCTCTTCGGGTTCAGGGCGGCAATGATGGTTACGCTGGTAAGGGTCTTTATTGCCTCTCTCTTTACGGGTTCATTCCTCGGGCCGGGATTCATCCTGAGCCTGGGAGGAGGCGCAGCAGGAATGCTCGCCATGGGCATCGTCTTCTCTGTCGTCCCCGGACTCTTCGGACCTGTGGGGTTGAGCCTGACAGGCGCCCTCTTCCATAACCTTGCGCAGCTCTTCCTCGCATACGTCCTGTTCATCCAGAAGATAGAGCCGGTACTCATCATAACACCGGCCCTCGTACTGATAGGGACGGTTACCGGCCTTGTGAACGGCCTGGTGGCAGACCTCCTGGTCAAAGGCTTGAAAAATGGTGAGGTCACCATACACAATACTCCACAATGAAGATCACCTGTCCCCTGTGCAAGAACATTACAACGTGGGAGGAGAATCCCTGGAGACCTTTCTGTTCCGAACGGTGCAGGCTCATCGACCTGGGTAAATGGGCATCAGGGGAATACCGGATAGAAGGAAACGAGGATGACAAAGAAGAGGAAGAGAGCAAAAAAGTAGACGAATAACTTCGTGGTACGTTACGAGTTACGGCTTGAGGTGTGTTTTGTCTGTCTAAGAACGGAATAAAGAGTGGCTTCCAATAATTTTGTCGTACCCCTCCGGACAGTTCCCATTGGCATGCATCTCCTCGGAAAATGACAGTTGACATAGTTATGATAGTTGCTATAACCTAGTATTAAGAATAAGGAGGTGCATTATGGCAAAACAAATAGGCGCTCTCGATATAAGGAAAAGTCTTGGGTCGATCCTCGAAGAGGTCTACTACAAGGGGGAGGAGTTCGTTATTAAGCGGGGCCGTAAGCCTATGGCCGTGCTGATACCGGTCGCCGAGTTTGACAACTTCAAGAAACAAAAGCAACAGGATATGCAGGTCTTCAAGACTATCCGGGGAAGAGCTAAGGGCATTGAATCAAAAGAAGTTGAAAGGGATGTGGAAGAGGCAGTAAGAGCGGTCCGCAAACGTGCATAGGGTTGTGGTCGATACCAATGTTCTGGTGAGTGGTGCGATCCAGAAGAAGGGATTTCCTTATAAGGTTGTCAAGGCCTGGGAAGATGACGTCTTAGCTCTTGTAACTTCCGGGCCTTTAATTGATGAGGTAAGCAAAGTTTTACACTATGATAAAATCCGGGTGCGATATTCTTTAAAGGAAGAAGAGATTAAGCAAATCCTTTTGAACCTTATGCGATATTCTCTCTTTATCAGTGACCCGCCAAAATTGAATGTTATAAAAGAAGACCCTTCTGATAATAGTATCCTGGCTGCTGCGATAGGGGGCAAGGCGGATTATATCATCTCGGGGGATTCACATCTTCTGAATTTGGGAGTTTATAAAGGAATAAGCATTGTGACGCCAAAAGGGTTTTGTGAGATAACAGTGAAATTATGAAAACGGGGAAGGAGATAAATCTATGGTAAAGATCGCTGTGGCAGGGGCCATGGGGAGAATGGGAAACAGGATCGCCGCCCTTTCAAAGGAATATGAAGCCATAAAGCTCACAGGTGCTTTCGAAAGGAAAGGGCATAAGGATATGGGCAAGGATATCGGGATCCTTGCAGGTATCGGGGAAACGTGTGTCATCCTTGAGGACAGCATCGAAAAGACCGTTGAGGCAACGGATGTGGTCATTGACTTCACACGCACCGACTCAACCATGGAACACCTCCGGACCGCGTCTGCAAAAGGAAAGGCAATGGTCATAGGGACCACGGGGTTCACGAAAGAACAGCTCGGCGAGATAGGGGCACTCGCAAAGAATATCCCCTGCGTGATGGCATCAAATATGAGCCTGGGAGTCAACCTTTTATTGAAGGTCCTGCAGGATGTGGCCAGGGTCCTGGGCGATGAGTATGACATAGAGATCATCGAAGCACACCACAGGATGAAAAAGGACGCTCCCAGCGGCACCGCCATGAAGATGGCGCAGGTGATCGCCGAGGCGGTGAACAGGAACCTCGATGAAGTGGCGATCTACGCGAGAAAAGGAATAATAGGGGAACGGACAAAAAAAGAGATAGGCATCCAGACCATCCGCGCAGGGGATATCGTGGGTGAGCACACAGTCCTCTTCGGAGGGCTGGGTGAGAGGATAGAGATCACCCACAAGGCGTCCAGCAGGGATACCTTTGCCCGCGGTGCGTTGAAGGCGGCCATATGGGTCCATGGCAAAACAGCCGGACTTTATGATATGCAGGATGTGCTGGGGTTGAAGTGACAAATAAAAGAATTAATCAGTTAGATTGATTGGTCCTTCGCAACCTGAAAGGACCATAAAAGCTTCCCCTGTTCCCCTGGCGGAAGTGTAGGATTATGACAGGCGCAACGTTTGCGCTTCACCTGAGAACCAACACTTAGGATGAAATGTCAAAGATATCGATTTCTGGTAGAAATATAGCATTTTTTGGTATTATGGGGACGGAAGGGAGCAGAACGTCTTCCTTTCAACGGTGACCGGGTAAGCAACCTCAAAACAGACATCCTGAAATCGTTACCGTGTTGCTTCCGTGACGTGCGGGTTTTTCCAGGTCGTGGGGACAGACGTTGCGAGGATGAGGTACTAAGCTATTGAGACAAAAGGGCGTAAACACTAAAGACGGAACTTTCAAAGAAAGCTTCAAGGATATTCAGTTTCGTCCCATTCATCCGTTTCCGGCTCGTATGACACCATCAATCGCATGGGACAGCCTGACGAACTGTAGTCGAAAGCCCCTGAAAGTTCTCGATCCGATGACGGGATCAGGTACAACAGCTGTTGTCGCTAAATCCCTTGGGCACACCGTTATCGGCTTCGACACAGATCCCTTGGCGGTCTTGATAGCAAATACCTGGTGCACTGAAATTGATGGGGATAAATTATTAGAAAAAGCCTCTGAAGTATTGGACAGGGCGATAGAACGTTGCAGCCATTTACCTCTACGCGAAGCATACCCTCGACAGGCTGACGCCGAGACCCGCGCTTTCATGAGATATTGGTTCGATAGTTGTAATCGTCGGCAGCTCGCAGTATTAGCTGAGGCAATTTCACGGCTGCACGACAGAGCACTTAAGACTGCATTGTGGTGCGCCTTTTCGCGACTTATAATTACCAAGAAAATCGGCGTATCTCTTGCTATGGACATATCTCACAGTCGGCCTCATCGGGTCTATGACAAAGCACCGATTAAGCCTTTTGACAAATTCTTAGCATCTGTTGAAACAATTTCAAGGAGATTACCGTTCACAAAGAATGGAAGCAGCTTGCCTGACGCGAGTATTCGATTAGGGGATGCCCGTAAGCTCCCCGTTAATGATCGAAGTATAGATATTGTCATCACCTCACCTCCTTATCTTAACGCTATTGATTACCTGAGGGGACATAAGTTATCTCTGATTTGGAACGGATATTCCCTCAAAGACCTCCGGCAAATTCGATCATCAAACGTCGGTGCTGAAAACTCTCTATCGGAGAATCATCTCAAAGATTGTGTTCACCACATTCTGGCAGAGATGGGAGCGGTTGAAAGGTTACCAGCACGAATAAGAGGCATTCTAAGAAGATATGTCCATGACATGGATTCAGTGCTCGGAGAAATAAGCCGCGTACTGAATATTCGAGGCCACGCAGTGGTAGTCATTGGTGATTCAACCATAAAGGGCACGTTCATCCAAAATTCGAAAGCACTGACTCTTCTTGGAAGACGACACGGTCTAAACCTACAGTCTATTAGACGAAGAGAATTACAGGACAATCGGCGTTATCTTCCACCACCAACTTCAGTTGCCGCAGGTTCACAATTGCAGGGCCGAATGAGAGAGGAAGTTATAATGACTTTCAGCCTTTGTGCATAGAACAGCGAGGCTCTGATCAATGATTATTATAATGGGTACGATATATGAGCGATGGGTAAATATTAAATAGGGACGAAAGACCTAAGTGCCAACAGAAGAATGGCTTGATGAAATACATGAACGACTCTTAGCAGACGACCCAGTTGCGCCGGCTGAACTCGCTGAAAACATCTTAGATATCCTCATAAAAAAACTTTCTGCAAGGTATTACTATCTCAATGATCCAGCCATAGTTATTGATGCAGTCAGTGACGCCATTCTTAGCTACATCAAGAATCCAAGACAGTTTAATCCGTCAAAAAGAGGACTTTTGGGCTATCTGCAGATGGCTGCTGAAGGTGACCTAAAAAATGCCCTCTCGAAGATAAGCCGGCGCAACAAGAAAGAATTAATAAGCGATGATGTCGAACTTACCCTATTGGGTGGGAATATATCATTAAGAAAAGGATTTACTCATAACGATGCGATCTCCTCTGAGGATAAGCAAAACCTCAAGAAAGTGCGTGGTGCTATCAGCACATTGTTCAAGGACACGAAAGACCTGAAGATTGCAGAAATGATTATAGAAGGAGAAAGATCAACCCCGGCTTTCGCGACAGTCCTTGGCTTGCAAGGACTGAGCATTGAAGGGCAAAAAAGAGAAGTGAAACAGCACAAAGATCGTATTAAGAAATGCCTGGAGCGTTATTTGAAAGGTAGCCATGAAAAATAAATACAGCTCTGACTTGATAGAACAACTTGCTTTCCGTGCAAGTAATGACATGTTTTTTCTTGGTAATATTATTGCTGACTTCAAAGCTCTTAATAAACTCAGCGGCTTGGATATGTCTGATTTCCTTGAATGCTCTCCCGATGCTATAAAAAGACTCGCTTTATGTCGTCTGCCTGATGATCGAGACGAGCGGTTTAGGGATGACATCAATCGTATCTCAGGTTATGTGAAATGCAATGCCGATAAACTTATTACCCTCATCCGCCAAGTGAATACTTTAAGAACCTTGCGTGGAGAAAGCGCAAAACATGCTGCGTCAAGTTTGCTAATGGCAGCCCGTGATCGTCGCCCCGAGAAGCAGACCAGGCGTAAGCATAAGAAATCTTCAAAAGATGAAGAAGAGACCACATGATGTTTGATAAAGAGATCGTTCGTTGTGCCGAGAAATTCTGGCGACTTGTCGGAAAGTACGAACCTTTTCCCCGCGCACTTGAGGCCCCGATATTATGGGCACTGCCTGTTGCCATTGTGAAACTGCCGCATCTTGGTTTGAAAGAAATCCAACAGTGGCTTGTGGAGCGCAACATTGTACTGGACTTCAGGACACCAAGTCGCGCAGTACGAGCTTGTCTCATTGCCAAAGCTGGTAAAGGAATTATTTTTCTTGATGGATGCGATACAAGTGACGAACAGCGCTTATCTTTGGCTCACGAGCTGGCACATTATTTAAAGGATTACTTAGAACCTCGCGAGAAAGCCCTTAAAACCTTCGGCGAAACAATCAATGAAGTTCTCGATGCTATCAGGCCTCCCACTCCAACAGAACGGCTGGCTGGAATTCTTAAGAGTGTGCCAATAGGAATATTTACAGATCTCATAGAAAGATCATCGGCAGGCGATATTCACCGCATGGCTATTCTGGAAGCAGAAGATTTTGCAGATCAGCTTGCAATTGAGCTCTTGGCTCCAAATAAAGTAGTTGTTCGCCACTTGGAAGCTCAGGGGATTGTCTGGAAAAGTGATAATGCAAATGATTTATGTTGTCATATGCTGATGGCTGTTTTTGGCCTTCCTGCCGATGTAGCAAAGGAATATAGCGATATGCTGATTATGGCTGGGAGCCAACCGAAATCATTTAGAGAATGGCTTGGGGTTCGGTCAGTATGATTTGTCGAACTTAGTCTATAGGGCGGGAATATAATTGCAGAGAGCAAAATTTGCTATAAGGAGAATGAGTTGGAAATAGAAGACAAGAGGTCAGGGCAAGAGCAGGATGCAGATGAATCAAACCTGATGCCCATTTCAGAAAGTGACTACGAGATAGCAACAGGAGAACCCCTGTCCAAAACGCTAGATCTTGATACATGGCATCCGGGTGAAGACCTTGTCGAAATGTATAACCGCCTGAGACAAGAAATTGCAGATGCAGTAAAAGATGAAAAACGATTTCAAGAACAGATTCGAGAGCAAATATTTCCAATGCTGCGCACAAGACAGGATGCGCCCCCTGGTGCAGGCGTTTATAAAGTAACTGCAGATCAGTTACAAGACGTGCATCAAAAACTACTTTTTAACGGTGGGGTTGAGGCTTGCGATGGGACGGTTGTGCCTTATGACACCTTGCCCGTTACTATAACTCAAATAGGCGTCTGTTTAGTATCTTACAGAGGTGATCAGGGATCATGGGTTCATAGAGTATTTCGGAGGGATTTGAGAACAACTGGAAAGAATCCCATAGAAGAGACACTTAATCTCCTTGACCGCCGCCATCAACGCGGGGCAGTTGATCAGCAAAGCACGCGCGATCAGCTAAGCAGTCTTACACAGAGGGGAATCATGGCATATGCCGAGCGAGCTGTATTACTTGAAAAGTCACAGGCTGTTTGGCGAATGGGCCATGGCAATCCTACACCCTACGAGTTAGTAGCAGGTTCAGGGATGCCTGAGCTCTTAAAAGCCAGCTTGCCGCTCATGAGTCGCTTGGTTTTGGAACATAAGAAATTTGTTTATATCGCTAATAGAATTTCTGCTCGCGATTTAGTTACGATCGGGAATGCATTACCCCCACTGCATTATGCAATCGTAGATACCAATGAAAGTATGTTAAAGAAGATTCTCTTGCGTGGTCACTATAGGGGGACTGTATGGGGGCCCCTCGGCGATGCTGTTCGCGATTTTGTGGGTGAGTGCGGCTCTAAGATTATCTGTGGCCTATATCGCGCGTCAAACTTCTCGCCATGTCAGGTTTTTTACGCCCATGTTGATCATGCTCATGAAGCAGCGTTAATTGCCATCGCTGATAGTGTACTTCAGGAACATAGAGGGTTTCCCATGCTTATTGACCTGGCTGATGGCCTTTGCAGCACACTCTTCGGACCTGACATATTTTCTGCTTCGATTCAAATGGCATATGCTGAGGCCAATGAGCCTTTCCGTTATATGGCGGAAAGAAAGACTCGCAATCGTTAAGGAGGTATAACCACATGGAGAATAGAGATGGAATTCTGAACACACCGGAGGAAGCTTTTAAAGCAATTGATGAGGACAGTGAGCGGGCAGGAGGACCATGGACACCTCCCGCAGACTTCGATGGCAGTATTGGCAGGACAATGTTTGATACTCCATCCAGCAAGGACGGAACCGTAACCGTTCTTATGCCTAATGAGAATATTGATGCTCTCCCCAGTCAGGCCTTAGTAAGAATAAAGAGTGAAAACCGCATCTATCTCGGAGCTGTGATAGAAGGACCTTTTGCCGAACCGGATGGACTTCGAGCTGATGCTACGCCAATGGTTATTTCAATAGTAAAGGGCGGTTTGCTTATACCGAAATACCATGGAAGAGTCCAGGTTGAAATCATAGGTGAGAAATTAGAAGGTGGTGCAATTGTTCCACCACGTCGTAGGCCAAAGCCTAATAGCCCTGTATTTCCTCTTGATGCTGCTGAAACAGCTGAGGTTCTTCGTATAGACGGGAACATGAGACTCGGCCTTGCAGATGGTTTTGATGATCTCGCTCTAAATATTCAGTCGGACAAGAAAAGTGTCTTTCCACGGCATTTGGGAATTCTGGGAACTACTGGTGGCGGCAAATCGACAACGGTCTCCGGATTAGTTGATAAGGCTCAAAGACGGGGAATGTCAGTCATTCTCATAGACACGGAGGGAGAATATTCCACCATAAATGAGCCAACAACCAACAAAGATATGATCGAGGCATTGTTACGTCAAAAACTAGAGCCTGCAAGCGTAGAAAATACACATGTTCATCATTTGGTTGGTCGCGAAACTGCAAATCCTCAACACCCGAGGGTATCTCCTTTTTCGTTGCGTTTTAGTGAACTATCTCCTTATTCTGTTAAAGAAATTCTTGCAATTGAGGAAGAAGCGCAGGAGCGACGTTTTCTTAAGGCGTATGATATAACGAAAGCTGCATTAGAAAAATTCAAAATATGGCCTCGAAATAAAGAAGAGCAAACAATGCTTGTTGAACTTGACGAGCTTGAGACAGGATATCCGATGATGACCTTAACACATTTATACGATGTAATTAGACAGATTTCCGCAATGATTGGGGATGAGGATGATCCTTATCTTGTCACGCCTATTTTTAATCAAAATCGTGACGAATTAAAAAAAATCATAAAGAGCATGAAACCCGAGGCTCATAAATTTAGTTGGTGGTCGTTGCAAGGCAAATTGGGAAAGATTTATCGGTTAAAGATTTTTGATACACCTCAAGTTCCATCATTAGACTATGAGGCAATGCTCCAACCAGGTCGAGTCTCGATCTTGGATCTCAGCGATACAGATTCTCCACAAGTGAATAATCTAGTTATTGCTCAACTTCTCCGTGGAGTTCAAAGTCAACAAGAGGAAAACTATAAAAAGGCAGTGGCAGAAAATCGTCAACCGACGCCAACTGTAATTTTTATCGAAGAAGCCCATGAATTTCTCTCAGTGCAGCGCATTAATAAGATGCAAATGTTATTTCAGCAGGTCGCTCGTATAGCTCGCCGTGGCCGGAAACGCTGGCTTGGTCTTGTATTCGTGACACAGTTACCACAACACCTGCCTGATGAGGTTTTAGGACTCATAAATAACTGGATACTTCACAAGATCAGTGACACTGCTGTGATTACACGACTTAAGAAATCGATTGGTGGCATTAATGAAGGGCTTTGGCGGCAGTTGCCGTCACTTGCTCCAGGACAGGCAGTCGTATCTTTTACGACGCAGGCTCGACCTCTCTTGGTGACTATAGATCCAACACCATGCCAACTTCTCATGGTGGAGTAAAGTGAGGAATAATGATGGATGCAAATAGACAAATACTTTATACAATTGGTTTTACTGGAAAAAGCGCTGAGGAGTTTTTCTCGCTCTTGAAAAAAGCCGGGGTCAAGATTCTACTGGATATCAGGCTCAACAATGTCTCTCAGCTTGCCGGTTTTACTAAGGGGAAAGACCTATCTTACTTTGTTCGGGCGATACTGGACGGCCAGTATTATCACATGACCGACCTTGCACCGACGAAAGAACTACTGAAAAAATATCAGGCAGATAAGGACTGGCAGAGTTATGAAAAAGAGTTTCTGTCTCTCTTGGAAAAGCGAAATGCAGAGGCTAAGATTAAACCTGAACTCCTCAAAGGGCCTACGGTTCTGCTCTGCAGTGAAAAGACGGCCGAAAAATGCCACCGCCGGCTTACCGCCGAATATTTGCAGAAAAAAATGTTGGCAGATTACACAATAGAGCACCTGTAGGGACTATGCTTAAAAAGACACTCATAATTACCGACGTTACCAAAATGAGCGACGATAATGTTTGCATCGCCGGATATGACGACACTTTGACATGCATACGGCCCGTGCTGTCCAGAGGGCAGCTTAGGAAAAAGAATCTCTTTAAGGACGGTGAACTTATCATCTTCCCCGGTGCAAAGGTTGCGTTTATTCTCAGCTCTGGAATATCTCAGCCGCCTCATGTTGAGGATATCATTTTCGAAGAAACCTCTATTGCAAGCATGAGAAGGGTATCAGTGAGAGAATGGAAGGAAATCTTAACACGGACTGCCACACAAAACGTTGGTGAACTCTTCAGTTATATTGAGGATCGCTGCGTGCCTCCTGGATCACCGGGGCCTTCGATCGGCACAATTCTGCCGGCTGAGATACCGACTCTCAGCTGTGATTATTACAAAGATCCTCCGCGCCCAAGAATGAGATTTGTTGATCAAGGTGGTATCATAAAGAACAATGTCCCGATAACCGACCTTGCATTTCGTAATATGTTTGATTTCTATCTGGCGAAGTATAAAGGCGACTGCGAAAAAACCGTAAAGCTTTTAAACAATAAATTGGCGGACCATGATATATATCTTCGTCTCGGCCTGTCACGTTCCTTTCGAGGCTGTTGCTGGCTTCAAGTAAACGGAATCCATACATTTCCTGATCTTTATGACAGAGATTATTGTGATTGGATACAGTTAGATTAGAATAGATTTTGCTGCCGTTCAACAAGAAGCGGGTAGTCTTTGTCTCTGGTCTCTACTTCAGCTTCCTTAACCGGCAAGGGACGTTCACCTTCATTAATGACATTGACCCCGACTTTTTCACCCAATTTGATGAGAAAGTCTGCAAGCAGATAACGATGGCAGTGGTCATCAGCCCGGCAGTAACAAAGAAGTGTTAAAACGCCTTTTTCGAGGATATCGTGCCATGCCTTTTGATTGCGCTTATAGCTTTGAAGCATCAATTCACGGTAACGCTGCGAGTAGGTATCCCAACTTATTTCGCCTGCTTTCCACGCCTGCACGATATTCCAGGTAGGTGCAAAATTAATATCTCCACTTTTCACCGTGACATCATAGGCATCTTCGCCTTTATATTTCCCGATTTGGGCTGTATAAAGATGCAGTTCCATGACTGACTATAGTATAACAACTGGCAATCTGTTTTTGTATCCTCTTTTTTTGCTTCAAACCGGGGGGGCTTGGCAGAGCGTTGCTGAGGCTCTCATTTCCCGCAAGGCGTGGCACCAGTTTGGAAAAGCTCAGTAATTGGCTTTCAAACGTGACGTTTTCCAACTCGAAACCGTCGGTCTTGAAGCCTTATATTAGTACTGTGAGAACTCAAAACCATTTGCACTCGCCACCTATTGATCTCGCAGCGGGGATAAGGGCAGTTACGTTCCAACGTCTTATGAAGGAAGTCGCTACTCCAGCACCTTCCCCATCAGGACCTCATCGAAATACTCATTCCCCAGCCAGAACCTCTTCAGCCTTGTACCTTCTTCCTGAAATCCGGCGCGGCTGAAGAGATGGAGGGAACGCTTGTTCGTGGTAAAAATGCTGGCCTCCAGTTTCTTGAAGCCGTGCTCCTTTGCCCATGCATCCACATACTGCAGCATCTGAGAACCGATGCCGAACCCGCGGTATGTCTCAGCGAGATGAAGCCCGGTCTTGAGGATATGCGCGGTGCGGGGGTTGTCCCCTTCGTCCGCCTGAAAAGCAGCAAGGCTTCCCACCACCTCGCCTCTGGCAGTGGCTACCAGGAGAAGGCACTTCTTGCAATCTATCAGGCGGATATATTCCTTTTCCGAGTCCGCGCTCTTGCCATACTGCTCCATCAGGATATAGCTTCGCTCCACAGACGTGGATTTGATCGTCCTGACGATCGCTGCAGCATCCTCCGGCACAGCCGGCCTGAGGGTGACCTCTTCATTGTTTTTCGCCAGGAACTTCTGAGCCTCTTCCATACCCAATCCTTCCTTTCGCTTCATTATACATCGAACTCGTGCTCCCCACAATAGGAGCAGCGGGAACGCAGGGAAAAACCTGTGGTAATGCTGCGAAGAAATTGATATAATCATTTCTACGATCAACGCATTCAGCCCGCGCTTGATATATATGCCATGAACGAATACAGAATAGAAAAAGATTCCCTTGGAGAGGTCAGAGTCCCGAACGATGCCTACTGGGGTGCGCAGACCCAGAGGGCCGTGGAGAACTTCCCTGTGAGCGGCATCGTCTTTCCTCCGGTCTTCATCCGCTCAATCGGTCTGATAAAGCATGCATGCGCACGTGTCAATCAGGAGCTTGGTCTTCTGGAACCACGCATCGCGGACGCCATAATCCGTGCATGTGACGGGATCATCGCAGGCACGTTCCATGACCAGTTCCCCCTGGATATTTTTCAGACGGGTTCCGGCACATCCACCAATATGAACGCCAATGAGGTCATCGCCACCCGGGCGAACGAGATCCTCACCGGCACAAAGCACACTGGGAAGCCCGTGCATCCTAACGACCATGTGAACATGGGACAGTCATCCAATGATGTCATCCCGACTGCGATCCACGTGTCTGCCTGTCTCCAGACAAAGGAACGCCTTATCCCTGCCATGAAGGTTCTCCATGCTGCCATCAGGGACAAAGAAAAGAAATATAGTGCTCTCGTAAAGACGGGCCGGACCCATCTCATGGATGCCATGCCGATAACCCTGGGACAGGAGATGTCGGGATGGGCTGCCCAGATAGAGTGTTCCATTGGAAGGATCGAAGGCGCGATTCCTGGACTTGCGGAACTGGCCATAGGCGGCACCGCGGTCGGCACAGGGATAAATGCGCAGCCGGGGTTCGGTGAAAGGGTGGCGAAGAAGTTGACCGGGCTGACAAAGATAGAATTTGCAGAAGCAAAGAACCATTTTGAAGCGCAGTCTTCACAGGACGCCGTGGTCGGGCTTTCGGGCCAGCTTAAGACGTATGCCTCAAGCCTTATGAAGATAGCCAATGACCTGCGATGGATGAACAGCGGCCCTATGGCAGGGCTGGGAGAGATACGGCTTCCCTCCCTTCAGCCCGGCTCATCCATAATGCCGGGGAAAGTGAACCCGGTGATCCCTGAAGCCGCACGGATGGTGTCCGTCCAGGTAATGGGAAACGATGTGGTCATTACGCTTTCCAACGCCATGGGAGATTTCCAGCTCAATGTAATGCTTCCCGTAATAGCGCATAACATCATCCAGTCCGTCACTATCCTTGCAAACATCTCCCGCCTCATGGCAGAGAAAGCCATAGAAGGCTTCAGCGTGAATGAGGAGCATATCATCGAACTTGTCCACAGGAATCCCATCATCGCGACGGTGCTGAACCCTATCATAGGCTATGATAAAGCAGCAGAGGTGGTGAAAAAGGCCTTAAAAGAGAAGAAGACCGTAAAGCAGGTGGTGCTGGAGCTGGGATATCTCACCGCAGAGGAAGCAGACAGGATTCTGAATCCCGGAATAATGACGAGACCGGGATGTTCAGGAAAAGGAGATTGACGGTTTTCTGGAACTGACATACCCCGGGGAAATCCCCGACGCGTTCTCCCCTGCCTATTTTCCGCCCCTGTTTTTCGCTTTCAGGACGGAAGTGATGTCTCCCATGATATTCCTGGCGTTGATCTTCACTGCTCTATATGTTCGTTCCAGTTCGGACGCAAGCCCGCTGAAGTCACCCTTCCCCTTGGTCCTTATCACAACGCTCCGGTACCCTTCCCTCACTTTTTCATAGGACGTTAGAATGCTCTGGAGCCGGAAGCCGCGATTCCTGATGATATCCGCCACATCTCGTATGGAACCCGGCCTGTCTTCGACGATGAGGTAAATCCGGTTTCCCCCGTGCCGCACTCCGGTGATGTCAACGAGGACACGGAAGATATCCCTGTCGGAGATGATACCCACGAGTGTGCCGTCCTCCAGCACCGGCAGGCAACCGACCCCGTGATCGTACATCACCATCGCAGCCTCTTCAACAGGAGTTTCACGTGAAGTCGTAATCACCCTGGTCTTCATGAGTTCCCTCACCTTTGTTTTTGCCAGGAGATAGTGGAGTTCGTACATGTCCAGCGTGGTGGCCCTGGAAGGACTGAATTCCTTTATGTCCCTGTCCGAAATGATACCTTTCAGCTTTCCCTCTTTCACGACAGGAACATGCTTTATTCCCTTTTCCCTCATCAGCCCCACTGCATCAGTAACACTGTCATCGGGGCTCAAGGTAAAAACCTTTCTGGTCATCCAATGAGATACATACATATAAAACCTCCTCCAGGGTTCAAGGACTCAAGGATCAGAGGGGTCAAGTGAAAAGACCTCGCTCACTCGAACCCCGGGACCCCCGGCCCCTTGAATCCTTCCTATAACTTACACTCCCAGATACGCTGCCCTCACATGCTCGTCATTGAGCAATGCCTGCCCTGTCCCCTGAAGGGTTATTTTGCCGGTCTCGAGCACATAAGCCCTGTCAGCTATCGAAAGGGTCTGCTTCGTATTCTGCTCTACGACAAGAACCGTGGTTCCCTCTTCACGTATTTTTTTTATGACATTGAATATCTCTCGGACAAGGATAGGGGCGAGGCCCAGAGAAGGCTCATCGAACATCAGCAGTTTCGGCAATGACATCAGCCCTCTCCCTATCGCGACCATCTGCTGCTCACCGCCGCTCAATGTGCCCGCAAGCTGCCTTCTGCGTTCCTTGAGCCTCGGGAAGAGCCCAAATACCATCTCTTTCGTCTTCTGTCTCTGTCTCTTCGCATCGCCTTTCAGGGAACCCATGTCAAGGTTCTCCTCCACCGTCATCTCCACAAAGAGTCTTCTCGCTTCGGGACAGAGGGCCATTCCCATCTCTATGAGCCTGTATGCCTCGACTTTGTGGATGGGAGTGCCTTCAAAGAGGATATCTCCCTTCCTCGGTCTCAATATCCCGGAAACCGTCTTCAGGGTAGTGGATTTCCCTGCTCCGTTCGCACCGATAAGGGCAACCACCTCCCCCTTCTTCACATCAAAGGAAACATCCCAGATCACCTGGACATCGCCATAAAAGACGTCGATATTTCTTATCTCAAGCACTTTTTTCCTCTCCGAGGTAGGCTTCAACAACGAGAGGGTTGTTTGCTATCTCATGTGGTGTTCCCTCGGCGATCTTTTCACCATAGTTGAGAACCACTATCCGGTCCGAAATGGCCATGATGACCTTCATGTGGTGCTCAATGATCATTATCGTTATCCCTCTTTCTTTTATCTTCCGTATGATCCCAATGGATTCATCAAGCTCATGCGGGTTAAGCCCTGCGAAGGACTCGTCCAGAAGAAGCATTTCGGGTTGCGTGGCAAGCGCCCTTGATATCTCGAGCTTCTTTCTCTTCCCGAGCGGGAGGCCCTTCGAAATAACATCCCTGTCATCAAGGAGACCGGTAAACGTGATCGTTTCCAAAGCTATCTCCACGGCCTGAGCCCTGCTCTTCACTCTCATGAAAGCGGAGGCGATGACATTGTCAAGGACGCTCATCCTCTGGAGCGGCTTTACCACCTGAAAGGTCCTGGCGATCCCAAGCTTGCAGATCTGATGGGGCTTCAGACCGGATATCTTCTTCTCCTGAAAAAAAACCTCTCCCTTTGTGGGCTTGTAGAACCCGTTCACTACGTTAAAAAGGGTCGTCTTGCCCGCGCCGTTCGGTCCGATCAGTCCGAGGATATCTCCTTTCCTGATGTCAAATGAGACTCCGCTCACCGCAGCAAGGCCGCCGAAGAACATTGACACCTTCTCGACGTGAAGCAAACTCATGATGATGTCCTCCCCAAGCCTACCAGCCTTTTCAGCTTCTTAAAATCGCCCACTATACCGTTGGGCAGGAAGATGATGATCACGATCAGCAGTATCCCGAAGAACGTCTGGTGCGCTGCGCCGAGGCCGGGAATGGACCGCACCCATTCCGCGAGCAGGACCATGATCACCGCGCCCACAAACGGTCCCCAGAATGTAGCGACACCACCCACCATAACGATCATGATGGTGATGATCGATATATCGTGCAGGCCAAAGACAACATTGGGGTCAATATATCCCATGTAGTTCATATAGAACGCGCCGGCAATTCCGGTAAGAGCGCCGCTGATGCACAATGCTATCGTTTTATAGAGCGTGGTGTTTATTCCCAGGGACTCTGCAGCATCCTGATCTTCCCTGATCGCCACAAAGTAATATCCCAGTTTTGACTCTATCAGTTTCTTCACCAGGAAAAAAGAGCCTGCCGCGATGAGGAGGATGATATAGTAATACCAGATCTTGTCGACCCAGGTCCTCTCCCGTACCATTATCCCGAGCGTGCCGCCGGTTAAACCGCTCCAGTTCTCGGCAGTAACCCTCATCACTTCGCCGCTCGCAAGCGTAGCAAGGGCAAAAAACGGTCCCCTGAGTCTCAGGACCACATAACCGAGCGCAAAAGCGAACAGCGCAACGACGAGGACGCTCAGGGGGACACCCCACCACGGAGATGCTCCCAGCTTGCTGTAAAGAATACCTGCGGTGTAAGCGCCGACGCCGAAATACGCTGCATGTCCGAAAGACACCTGGCCGCAGTATCCACCCAGGAGATTCCAGGCCATGCCGATGATGGACCACATGATAACAAGTATAAATATATGCATCATGTAGCTGCTCAATCCGACCAGAGGCAGGATCGCTAAAAGAGCTAATGCGACAAGAGGAAAATACTTCTTCACTTGCCTAACCTCTTTTTCTTCAGGAGAGACGCCACGCCGCCCGGGAAGGAAAATGAGACACGCTACGAATATCACGAACCTGCCCACAGGCGCCCAGCCCATACCCACATAGGTGGCGGTCATGGATTCAAAGACTCCCAGGATCAAACCGCCGATTATCGCTCCCACGGTGGAACCGAGCCCGCCGAGAATGGTTATGACGAATGCGATCAGGGTGAACTGGCCCCCGAGAGAAGGAAAGAGGTAATAGATCGGAATAAAAAGGCAGCCCGCAGCGCCCACGAGTCCGGAACCGATCCCAAAAGTGACCACCCGCATCAATTTCACATTCACTCCCATGAGGAGCGCAGCATCAAGGTCCTGCGCGGTAGCCCTGATGGACTTGCCCGTATCTGTCTTCGCAAGAAAGAACCAGAGGGCCGCGGTAATAAGGACGGCAAGGACAAAGGAGAACGGACCACGGAACCGAAACGGAGAGTTCTATGGGGGAAGCCTTCCAGAAATCGCTCAGATAGAAGGCATTGGTTGCATAGCTGACAGGGGTAGACCGATAATCGGACTTAAAAAACAGTGTGGCAAGATTCGCGAGGACCATTCCCACTCCCACCGTGAGTATAACCTGATTCTCAGGCAGAATCGATTCCACCTTGAGCACCGGGTTGATAAGGAATTTCTGGATCCCGATGCCGAGAAAAAACAGGAGCGGTGTTGCGATAAAAACAGACAGGTAAGGGTCGATGTGGAAGACAACGAACATCCAGTAGGCGATGTACATGGCGACCATCATCAACTCGCCATGGGCAAGGTTGATGATCTTCATCACGCCCATAATGAGGGTCATACCGAGTCCGATAAGGGCATAAAGGCCGCCCAGCAGCAGGCCTGCTATCAGCGTTTGTAAAAGGACCTCAATCTGGACTGATGTCTTCTCCACCCTCTTTCCTGTCGTTCAACCTATCTTCTCTCTCTCCAGGTAGGAATAGGATATAGGTATTTCGTGGACGCATACGATTGAGGCCAGATGGTCTCGTGTTTGCCCTTGATAACCTGCAGGACAAGGGTGTCCATGAAATTCTGGTTCTGATACCCCTCTTTATCCTCAAATTTAATCGGACCGAAAGCCGTCATCCATCTTGGTGGCCTTCATCGCTTCGCGGATGTCTTCCGGTTTCATGCTCTTTGCCCTTTCGAGAACATCCTTGATAATATAAAGCGCTGAATATGCCTCTGCGCCGTGATAGGAGGGATACTCCGTGTATTTCTTCTTGTATTTCTCGGCGAATTCCTTCGCGCCCTTATACTTTGCCTGCTCGCTCCACAATGTGGCCGTTACAACATATTCCGCGGCATCCCTGGAGTTGGAAATAAATTCCGGTATCGCAAATCCCGCCGCGCCGCCGGCAAAGAGCTTTGCATCTATCCTCAGCTCCTTTATCTGCTTCATGAACAGTGATGCATCCATAACATAGGAAACCATGTAGATGACGTCGGGCCTTGCCGCCTTCACCTTTGAGAGTATCGGCTTGAAATCCACCGCGCCCTTCTCATATTTCTCTTTGACCAGGACCTTCATGCCCATCTTCTCCGCCTGCTTGACCATATCCTCCGCGCCGGAGGTCCCGAAATCCGAGCTCTCATAGAGAATAGCGATGGATTGCGGCTTCACAACCTGTTTCAGAAAGGAGATGAGTCCGACTGCATAATATGCATTGGAGGGGTTCATGCGGAATACATATTTATAGTTCTGCTGGGTAATGGAATCGTCTGCGCCGGTGACGACCAGATACGGGGTCTTTCTTTCATTGGCAACTGCTGCCACAGCTTTTGAGCAGGATGAGCTGTATTCACCGAAAATTAGAGGCTGTTTCTTTACGTCGATCAGCTTCTCTGCTATCGACCTTGCTATCTCCGGTTTCCCCTGGGAATCCTCAAAGGTTAAAACAACTCTCTTGCCTTTAATCCCACCCTTGGCATTGATCTCCTCAGCAGCAATCTCATATGACTTCTTTTCCATTTCACCGAATTTTGCCTGACCCCCCGTCAGGGGAAGGGGTATGCTCAGATCAAGGGTATCCGCCGCATACAACGCACCCGCAAACAGGCTCAACACAAATGAAAGGACCACTGCCAGTGATAAACGTCTCATTCTTACCTCCTCGATCTTCTTTGAATACGCTGGCCGATCATCCTAAAAAGTGTAATCCGTCCAGTCGTTAAGAATTCCTCTAAACAAGACCTACATAAAGTGAAGAATCTGTGAATTTTCTATTAATAAAATATATAGCATTATTGGGTCCGAAAAGCAATATAAATATCCGTCTATCCCGAAAAAGGCCCCGAAAGGGGTTTCCTTCCCGTCTCTTTCACCTCCGCCTTCATGAACTCTCTGTTCAGTTTCGCTATGAACTGAACTTTGATCCCTTTGGGACAGGCTGCCTGGCATTCATAGTGGTTGCTGCAATTGCCGAAGCCTTCCTGCAGCATCGTTTCGGTCATTACACAGACACGCCGCGCAGCCTCAACATGCCCCTGGGGCAGCATGGCAAGATGGGTGACCTTTGCTGCGGTAAAAAGCATGGCTGAACCATTGGGGCATGCCGCGACACATGCCCCGCATCCGATGCACTCAGACGCGTCCATGGCGGTGTCTGCATCTGCCTTTGGGATGAGGACAGCATTGGCATCAGGAACTCCCCCGGTGTGGACAGAGATATATCCTCCTGACTGGATAATGCGTTCCAGGGCGCTGCGGTCCACGATGAGGTCTCTTATGACCGGGAATGCCCTGGCACGCAAGGGTTCGATATAGAGCGTGTCTCCGTCCCTGAAATGCCTCATGTGAAGCTGGCAGACCGTCGTCTTTTCCTGCGGTCCATGGGGGATGCCGTTAATGACCTGAGAGCACATGCCGCAGATCCCCTCCCGGCAGTCGTGATCAAAGGCTATGGGCTCCTTTCCGCTCCTGATCAGGTCTTCATTCACTACATCGAGCATCTCAAGGAACGACATTCCCGGACTTATGTTCTTCGCTTCATAGTGCTCAAGCCTTCCCGGTTCATCCGGGCCCTTCTGCCGCCAGACATAGAGCATAAGGTTCATTATTTGTAACTCCTCACAGCGAGGTGGACATTCTCGAACACCAGCGGCTCCCTGTGCATTTCAGGCTCTTTGTCAACGCCCCTGAATTCCCAGGCCGCGACATAGCAAAAATTCTCATCATCCCGCCTCGCCTCCCCATCGGACATCTGGTATTCCACACGGAAATGGCCGCCGCAGGACTCCCTGCGATGAAGGGCGTCACGGGCCATCAGCTCTCCGAATTCCAGGAAGTCCGCAACGCGACCGGCTTTTTCCAGTTCCTGGTTCAGCTCAGCGCCGCTGCCGGGAACCCTCACGTTCTGCCAGAATTCGGCACGGAGTTCGGGGATCAGTTTCAGCGCCTTCCTGAGGCCTTCCTCGCTCCGCGCCATGCCCACATACTCCCACATGATCTTTCCCAGCTCACGATGGAACTCGTTCACTGTCCTCTTCCCCTTCAGGGACAGAAGCCTTCCTGCAAGGGCATCCACATCTTCCCGGGATCTCCTGAATTCAGGGTGGTCAATACTCACCTTGCCGGGCCTTGTCTGCGCGAGGTAGTTCGCAATAGTGTAAGGGATCACGAAATACCCGTCAGCCAGTCCCTGCATGAGCGCACTCGCCCCGAGACGGTTCGCCCCGTGGTCGGAAAAGTTTGCCTCCCCCAGGACAAAAAGCCCGGTAATCGTGCTCTGAAGGTTATAATCCACCCAGAGGCCGCCCATAGCGTAATGCGGCGCCGGATAGATGCGCATCGGCTCCTTATAGGCGTTTTCAGCAGTGATCTTTTCATACATATCGAAGAGGTTGCCGTACCGCTCGCGGATCGTTTTCTCACCGAGTCGTTCGATGGCGTCTGCAAAATCAAGGTAAACACCACGTCCGCCGGCGCCGACACCCCGTCCCTCGTCACAGACCTCTTTTGCAGCGCGGGAAGCGATATCCCGCGGTGCGAGATTGCCGTAGCTCGGGTATTTGCGCTCCAGGTAATAGTCCCGTTCGGATTCGGGTATTTCATGAGAAGGTCGCTTGTCTCCTGCTGCCTTTGGCACCCAGACCCTGCCGTCGTTCCTGAGGGACTCCGACATGAGGGTAAGCTTGGACTGGTGATCGCCGCTCACAGGGATGCAGGTGGGATGTATTTGCGTATAGCAGGGGTTTGCAAAGAACGCGCCCTTCTTATACGCGCGGCAGGTCGCGGTCACATTGGATCCCATCGCGTTTGTGGAAAGATGGAACACGTTGGCATACCCGCCCGTGCAAAGACAGACCGCGTCCCCCGCGCAGCAACGTATCGCTCCGGTGACGAGATCCCGCACGGTGATCCCCTTTGCCTCTCCATCCACGATAACAAGATCCAGCATTTCTGTGCGGGGATGAAGGCGCACGGTGCCGGCCTTCACTTGCCGGGAAAGGGCTGCATAGGCCCCCATTAATAACTGTTGCCCGGTCTGTCCTCTGGCGTAGAAGGTGCGCGAAACCTGGGCCCCGCCAAAGGAGCGGTTCTCGAGATACCCTGCGTAGTCACGGGCAAAAGGGACTCCCTGCGCGACGCACTGGTCGATAATGTTGTTGCTCACCATCGCCAGCCGATAGACATTCGCCTCGCGCGCCCTGAAATCCCCTCCTTTGACGGTGTCATAGAAAAGGCGAAAGATGCTGTCTCCGTCGCCCGGGTAGTTCTTGGCCGCATTGATCCCTCCCTGAGCGGCTATGCTGTGCCCCCTTCGCGGACTGTCCTGATAACAGAACGCTTCAACGTTATACCCCAGTTCTCCGAGAGTGGCGGCAGCAGATGCTCCGGCAAGACCGGTGCCCACCACAATGATCGTGTATTTCCGCTTATTGGCGGGATTCACCAATTTCATTTCATGGCGATGCTTATCCCACTTTTCAGAGAGCGGACCGGATGGGCACTTCCCGTCAAGGATCACGATATCTCTATCCTTTCAATATCCCTGCGAGGATAATAAGCGGGATCGCTATATAGCCGAGGAAAATAATAATGGCTGCAAACGTCCCGGACCTTATAATGACAGGAAAAGTCCTGTCATTGTTCAACCCCAGCGTCTGAAAGAAGCTCTGTATGCCGTGGGCCAGATGTAAAGCAAGTGCGATCATTGCGCCGATATAGATGGACGCAATAAGATATCGCTGGAAACTGAGCACCACCATATGAAACACATCCGGCCGCCCCGCTGCATCCAGGTTCCTGACCGCAGAGATCTCGGGGTTGGTGACCTGAACGGTGAAATGGAGGAGATGGTAAATAAGGAAAACCCCGATGATGCACCCTGACCAGATCATGTTCTTTCCGGCAAAGGTGGCGCTGAGATCTTTCTTCACCGCATACCCCTGCGGTTTTGCCTTGTTGTTTTCGAGGGTCAACTGAATACCATAAAAAACGTGGAGAGAGAACAGTACGATCATGACCAGTCGGTAAGCCCAGACAAAGGGACCGAACTCGTGGAGTTTCATGGCGTAGGCATTGATACCGCCCGGACCGGCGAAGATCGAGGTGTTCCCCAGGAAGTGCGCAACGACAAACAGCACCATCAGCAGGCCGCTTACGGCCATGACGATCTTCCTGCCCACTATGCTCTTAAGGAATTGCATCTTCTACCTTCTCGCGAGCCCCGTCTTCCTCGCCGCCTCCGCCACTGCGTGGGCGACATTGGTGACGACCTTCCGGTCAAAGCCGCTGGGTATGATGTAGTCCTCATGGAGGTCGTCATCTTTGATCGTATAGGCCATAGCCCTGGCGGCAGCAAATTTAACTTCTTCATTCACCCCCCTGGCCCTGGCGTCCAGCAATCCACGAAATATTCCCGGAAAACTGAGCATATTGTTTATCTGGTTTGGATAGTCAGACCGGCCGGTGGCAAGGACCCTCACGAGTGGAAGGGCGTCCTCAGGCGCTATCTCGGGGTCTGGATTTGCAAGGGCAAAGACTATTCGCTCCTTGGACATCCTCTTAATGTCATCAGGTGTTATGATATTCGGTGCTGAAAGACCGATGAAGACATCCGCTCCCTTCATTGCATCCGATATGCTCCCCTTGACCTTTCTGGGATTTGTCATTCTTGCAAGCGCTCTCAGGTGAGGGTCCATACCCTGTTCTCCTGCCGATATGAACAGTGCCGTACTTGTCACAAACGGTAATATCTTTCGCTCCGTACGCTGAAATGATCCTGGCAGTGGCCGAACCTGCGGCACCTGCCCCCACCACAACCACCCTGAACTTCTTTATGTCACGCTTTAGTAACCTCGCAACGTTGATCAGGGCCGCAAGGACGACCACAGCAGTCCCATGCTGGTCATCGTGGATGACAGGGATATCAAGCTCTTTCCTCAAACGCTCCTCGATCTCAAAACACCGCGGGGCAGAGATATCCTCGAGGTTTATGCCGCCAAAAGGCGTTGCAATATACTTAACTGTCCTGACGATCTCCTCGGTATCCTTTGTGCTCAACGCGATGGGGAAGGCATCGATCCCTGCAAACTCCTTGAAGATCATGGCCTTGCCTTCCATGACCGGCATGGCCGCCTCAGGCCCTATGTCGCCGAGACCGAGGACAGCGGTTCCGTCAGTGATAACAGCGACCGAATTGCCCTTAATGGTATATCGGTATGCGTGATCTTTATGTTCCTGGATATCCCTGCAGACCCTTGCCACACCGGGCGTATATACCTGGGAGAGGTCTTCCCTGTCCCTCACGTGCACCTTGTTATGGATCTCTATCTTGCCGCCTTCGTGAGCAGAGAAGGTCCTGTCCATGACCCTGAGGACCTTGACCCCGTCTATGTTCCTGATGGAATTGACGATCTTTCTTTCATGCTGCTCATCGCGGGCATTGACGGTAATATCCCGCACGATCGTCCCCTTTTCAACGCGAACAATGTCGATGGCTCCCATGTCCCCGCCCACATGGCTGACCGCGTTCGCTATGCGGGAGAACATACCGACACGGTTCTCTATCGCTGCACGGACAGTTATGCTGTAGCTCGGACTCGGAATACGCATCATATCAGCCCTCCTTCAGTCCCGTCGAGAAAGGGACTAACAATAAGAATATCAAATTAGAAAATTAAATTCAATTATAGGGAATGGTATAATATCCAATGCAGATCATTTTGCCCATAACTGCCCATGAAGATCGCCCTCTATAACGTCACCACTACCACAAAGTCAGGGGGGATAGAGACCTTTAACTGGGAACTGGCAAAGGTGCTGGCAAAGAGAGGCCACACTATTCACCTCTATGGCGGGGAAAGCGGTTTCGTTTATGAGAATCCTCAGGGAACCAGGGTCTTCATCTACCCGTTCGTCAGGAGGGAACGTTTTCCGAATTTCGGAACGAGGTTCCGCAGATTCATGGAGCGTTTGTCCTTCGGATCTCATGCGCTCAGGGATCTCATCAAAGAAGCGTATGATTATATCTATCTCATCAAACCGTACGATATCCCCATAGCCTTGCTGGCTTCCGCCCGTTCCGGGGCACAGGTGATCTTCGGCTCTTCAGGTACCGAGTTTTTCCCGGGATATAAACACCTGGTGAAAAAAGTCGACCACTTTCTTGCCTGCAGTGAATTTAATGCCTCACAGATAGAGCGATACTGCGGGCTCAGGCCTGTTGTCGTACACAACGGAGTGGACATCGAACTGTTCAAGCCATTGAGCCCTGACGAGGAGATCAGGGATACCCTGAAACTCACGGACCGTGACATTGTGGTTATGACCGTGGGCCGTCTGGTGGGCCTTAAGGGGATCGCGTATGCAATCAGGGCGGTGGCAAGGGTAGTGAAGAAAGGATGCCAGGTGAAATTTTTCATCATCGGAGAAGGGGAAGAGAGGGATGATCTGGAGGGACTCGTGCAGGCCATGCATATGGAAAAACACGTCTTTTTGCTGGGCAATGTTCCAAATTCTGCACTTCCGAGATACTATTCGCTCGCCACATTGGCGGTCTTTCCCAGTATCGCGGAAGAAGCCTTCGGCATTTCGATCACTGAGGCCATGGCATGCGGGGTACCCTCTGTCTCGACCGCAACGGGCGCAGTTCCGGAGGTTGTAGGCGATGCAGGACTTCTCGTTGCTCCCGGAAACGACGATGCGCTGGCAAAGGCCATGGAGAGGCTCATCTGCGATGAAACCCTCAGAAAACAGTTCGGTGTGAGCGGGAGAAAGCGGATCGAAGAGAACTTCGGCTGGGACAGCATCGCAGACACATTTGAAGGCATATTCTCTGGAAGTCGGAGTAACGTGGAATGAACCAGGAACGCCTTCTTAAGATCGTCCGGTATAGCGGGATACACAGGGCTTTCCGTCCCTTTTATTCAGGCATAGGGAGCATCCTCATGTTGCACAGGATCGCAAAGAGGGACGCCACGGCGCGCATAGAGAAGAATAGGAGGAGCGAGGTCTCTCCGGAATATCTTGAATTCCTCGTCAATTATTTCACGGCAAGCGGGTATGAAATTGTCTCTCTCGATGAACTCGGCGAGATATCTCGCACAGAACAGGAAACAAAAAAAATGTGTGGTCTTCACCTTTGATGATGGGTATGCGGACGTTTATTCACTGGCGTATCCCATCTTCAGGAAATATGGCCTGCCCTTTACGGTCTATGTCTCTACAGATTATCCCGATAAGAAAGCGGTCCTGTGGGCGTACCTCCTTGAAGATCTGGTATTGAAGAACGAGGCCGTTCGCTTCACACATTACGGAAGGCACCATTCATTTGCCGCATCCACAGACGCCCAGAAGGAAGCTGCTTTTCATTCGATCCGAAGCCTGATAATAAAGCACGGAGAAAATAATCTGGCCCTGCTCCTGAAAGATATTTTTGAACCGTACGGCATGAACATTTCCGAGTATTCCCACAAACTGGTCCTTGACTGGAACCAGCTGACGATCATGAGCGAGGACCCTTTGGTGACCATCGGCGCTCATACCGTACATCACTATGCCCTCAGCAGACTGCACGGGGAACAGGTGGAACATGAGATAAACGCGTCAAGGGAGATCATCGAAAGTCGCATCGGGAAGAAGGTCGAGCACTTTTCCTATCCCTTCGGCAGCAGGGGAGAGGCGGGAAAAAGAGAGTTCAGAATGGTGAAGGACACCGGCTTCAAGACCGCGACGACCACAAGGATAGGGAACATCTTCCCGGAACACAAAGACCACCTGGAATGTCTTCCAAGGATCCCGATCAGCGGGAACAGGGAGGATGTGCTCTCTCTTGAATCATTCCTGAGCGGTTATATCCCGGCATTATCGCACAGATTCAGGAAGGTCGTTACCGATTGAGAGGAGAGATGATCTCCCTTCATGTGGGCCAGCGAAACAGAAAAGCCTGAACTCATAAGGTCGATTTCGACCCCAGAACTTCGCACGTCAAACTTTTATTTTGCACCCCGAGCGTTCAGCCTTCCACGATGCTGTGCTCTTCCCACATGAACCAGCTTCCCGAATCATGCAGGAAGAAGTAGGTATTGGAAAACACCGCAAAATGCTGCTCTTCTTCCTTGAGCAGTCGCTCGAAGAGCGCCCTCTCTTTGGCTGACGGAGCTACGGACGCCGCCTTCCGGTAGAACTCCATGCCCTCCTTCTCCATCTCCATGGCGATCCTGAAGGCGTCCAATTCATCGTCCGTTGCCTGAACACGCTCCATCATTTCATTTTTCAGCTCTTCAAATACCGTCCTGATGGCCTTCATGGGATGGATATCTTTTGCGGTGATATCCATCCCCTTTATGATGTCGCCCAGCATCTGAAGGTGGCGCTTTTCATCTTCCACGATCGAGAGGAACATCCGCTGCCCCACCTTGTTCTTCACCTTCCCGGCAGCTGTCGTGTAAAAATCGACAGCATCGGTCTCCATCTTTGCGGCTATTTCAACGGCATTCATGGGATCCCCTCCGGATCATAATTTTTCGAACATATCCTTGGTTGCTCCGCACACCGGACACACCCAGCCTTCGGGCAGTTGCTCAAAGGGAGTTCCTGCAGGGATTCCCCCGTCAGGGTCCCCGGTTTCAGGATCATAGATATACCCGCACACAACACATTTCCATCTTTCCATGAGACAGCACCCTCCAATCTGATGGTGAATTTTAGATGTAAAGCAGATAGTTAACTTTATTAGGAATATCTCGCATTGTCAAGAAAAAACTCCGAAATGATATAATGCTAACAGGAAAAGGATTGGCGCATAATGATCATCCTTGTTACCAATGACGACGGCGTTCATTCACCGGGGATTATCGCCCTTTTTAAGGCGATGAAGGAACTGGGAGAGGCATATATCGTGGCCCCCGACCGTGAAAGGAGCGCGGTGGGCCATTCTCTCACGCTTCACCGGCCCCTGAAGGTGGAAGAGTTGAGAGACCGCGTATACGCGGTGAACGGCACGCCCACCGATTCGGTAGTGCTCGGGGTTAACAAGGTGCTGCCACGGAAACCCGATATCGTGGTGTCAGGCATCAACAGGGGTGGAAATCTCGGTGACGATATCACATACTCCGGCACGGTTTCAGCAGCCGTCGAAGGGACCATGCTGAATATACCCTCCTTTGCGATTTCGGTGCCGGGGGATAAACATTTTCATTTTGAGACAGCGGCGTTCTATGCCACCATGATAGCCGGGTTTATCATTGAAAACCCCTTGCCTTATGACACGTTTCTCAATGTGAACGTCCCCAATGTCACCAACGACCTGGTTAAGGGGATAAAATTCACCCGGCAGGGAAAGCGCACATACGACGGCTCCATTCAGGAGGTCTTCTCCCCCAGAGGTGAGAGGCATTACTGGATCGGGGGCGGAGTGCTGTACTGGGAGCATGGGGAAGATACGGACATCAGCGCGGTGGAAGCGGGGTATGTTCTCCGTCACGCCGGTATACCTCGACTTCACAAACCACACGGCTCTGGAGGCTCTGAAAAAGAAATTTCCGGCATTTCACGGCGCAGTGAGACCGGAGGAAAAACGTTCATGACCGCGAAGAGGTATGACGTCGTGATCGTGGGGAGCGGGCCCGCGGGCATCTTTGCTGCCATGGAGCTTGCAGAAAAAAACGGCCTCAGGGTGCTCATGCTCGAAAAGGGCAAGGATATAGATGAGCGGCAATGTCCCATGTCCATAAAGGATATATCGTGCAATAGATGTCCGGAGTGTGACATTTTGAGCGGGTGGGGAGGAGCCGGCGCCTTCAGCGACGGGAAGTTGAACCTCTCCCCTGAGGTGGGAGGGTTCCTGTCAAGGTATGTCACTGCGGAAACCCTCAATTCCCTCATCGAGTACGTCGACAGGATATATGTGACCCTTGGCGCCCCTGAAGAGATATACGGCACAGATACCGGGACTATCAGGGACCTGGAAAGCCTCGCT
The DNA here is from genome assembly GCA_963699545.1 of Nitrospirota bacterium. Lineage (GTDB taxonomy): Bacteria > Nitrospirota > Thermodesulfovibrionia > Thermodesulfovibrionales > UBA9159 > JAMCQB01. The sequence continues at coordinate 524,059 of CAVOUE010000005.1, forward strand.
TCCAGAAATGATCTGACCCTGATCCCCTCGAGGATACGGCATATAGGAACAGACCTCTGCAGGGGGCTTCTGAAGAGGATGAAGGAATCCCTCACTCACCGGGTGGACGTGGTCTTCGGGTCCCAGGCTGACAGGATCCTTGTGAACGGCGGAAAAGTGAAGGGCATCCGTCTGACCAGCGGCGAAGAGGTGGAGTCTGATTTTGTGATCCTGGCCCCCGGCAGGGAGGGTTCCCGGTGGCTCGAAAGGGAAGTAAAGGCCCTCAGGCTCACCCGGCTCCAGAACCCGGTGGACATCGGGGTGCGGGTCGAGATACCCGCTTCGGTCTTCGAGCATCTCACGAAGGCGACCTATGAACCGAAACTGATCTACTATTCAAAAAAATTCGACGATAAGGTGAGGACCTTCTGCGTAAACCCTTATGGAGAGGTGGTGAAAGAGTACCTGAAAGGGATCTGGACGGTGAACGGCCACAGCTATGCCCAGAGGAGGACCGCAAACACCAATTTTGCTCTCCTGGTGAGCACCGTCTTTACGGAGCCCTTTAATGAACCCATTTCTTACGGCAGATACGTGGCGCGGCTCGCGAATTTCCTCGGTCAGGGAGTGATCGTCCAGAGGCTGGGAGAACCTCCACGCCGGAAGGCGCTCAACCCATGAGAGGATAGCCAAGGGGATCATACAGCCGACGCTGAAGGACACCACTCCCGGTGACCTCAGCTTTGTGCTGCCGTACCGATACCTCTCCGATATCCTGGAGATGCTTGAGGCCCTCGACAGGATCGCCCCCGGGGTCAATTCACGGCATACGCTGCTCTACGGGGTGGAGGTAAAGTTCTATTCCATGCAGTTGAAACTCACCAATGCCCTGGAAACGGAGAACCGCAAACCTCTTCGCCATAGGAGATGGAGCCGGCGTGAGCAGGGGGCTAGTGCAGGCATCTGTTTCAGGAGTGATCGCTGCGAGAGAGATACTGACGCGATAGCTGATCCTAACCTATCCAGTACCAGTTAATGAACCGGAGACTCAATGCGGACAGAAGAAGGATGAAGATCACCTTTACTGCAGTGTCCGTAAGCCTTCTTTCACCAAGCATGCCCAGGAGCAGAAAATGAGGAAAGGAGACGGACAGGTATCTCGTCATTGCAGTGGTACTCCCCGTGGAGAGGGGGACTAGGATCAAAGAGAGGGCATAGATCAGATAGGAGGCCCTGAGCCTTCTGAACATAAGAGCCAGCACGATCGTAAAGAAAAGCGTAAACATGAGGTCGAGCTTCGAGTAGAGATACCCGTGTGCGGGCAACCGCCAGAAATTCCTGAGGTTGTCCGACAGGACCGTAAAGATATTGAGGATAGCAGAAGGCTTTCTCCCGAAAGCCCTCTGAATCTCGACAGGGAACAGGATGTCCCCCGTCTGAACATAGGAGAATGCAAGGTAGGCCATCAATCCCGCCGGTATGAGGAATAAGCTGAGGAAACTCCCCCTTGTCAACCTGAGATACGACCAGGCACTGTATCCGCGCAGTTCTTTGAGATGCATTGCATATTCCACTCCCAGGGGGACAAACAGCAGTATCCCCTGCGGCCGCGTCAAGGCTGAAAGAAAACCGAACGCCCCGCAAAGCCACCATCTCCTCCTCCGCGCATAATAGAACGCGGCAACAGAGACGAAGAGGAATGTCGACTCCGTATAAACCGCCATGAAGAAGACCGCTGCAGGATAGATGAGAAGATAAAGGATGCTCCGGTCCGCGGTCTCTTGAGCATGGTCGATCGCAATAAGTTTGTGAAGATAGAGGATTCCAAAAAGAGAGAAAAGCGAGCTGATCATAAGTCCGGCTGCAAGGGGGCTTATAGGGAGGATGGATGAAGAACATTTTATCAGGAGCGGATACAGGGGGAACATCGCATAAGCCCTCCTGTCCGGGGCTGTCTTTGGCATAGGCGCATACCCTTCAATGGCATTCTTGAGATAGTATTGACCGTCCCATGCCGCAAGATTGTCAAAAAAGGAAGTGCTCCTTTTCTCAAAGTGGTACGCTCTGTAGTTATAGTCTTCGACACTCCTCGGGATGAGGGTTTCCCCCAGGAAAAGGAATGAAAGGAGGGCTGCCTTCACGACGAAAAAAAGAGCGATAACGTAAACGTACCTTTTGAACATGGCATTCTTCAGAACTTGTCGGCCAATTTTTCAAGCGCAGGAAGGGGGATAAGGTATTTTCCGTTCTGGACAGAGCCGTCCAGCCTTATGGGGACGCAGCTTCCCACGCCTTTTCCATCCTGGTGACCGGGTAGCGGAGATTGCATTCCCTGCAGACGAGCGCGCCGCTTTCGAACCGGTATCCGAGCTTCGCAGGATAACAGCGCGCGCATGCATCAAGAAAAGAGAGGACCTTTTCATCCACCTTCAGCACAACAAAATTTATCTTTTTCCCCCGATAATGGTGAGTGAAAAATATCGGGGTTTCGGGCATGAGCGTCCCGATATCCACCGCCACGTCATTACCAAGGCGGGGAGGTTCCGGATATGAAGGTTGTCTCGCACAGGCCCCGAGAGACAGAAGAACGAACAAGACAGTAATGAACAGCTTCATACTCTATGATACCAAAACTTCCGGTCATCCATGGTTGAAATCGGAGGGGTCACCCGAACAAGTGACCCCTCAGTCCAATCGCAGCTCAAAACATTACCTGAATGCCGGCATTGATCATCCATTTGGTTTTCAACTGAAGGCCGTTCAGGTTTTGATAAAGGGGCACGCCGCCTTCAACTCCGAAACTGAACGGGCCTTTCGTGTAGCTCAATCCTATCAGACCGTCGAGCCGCTGCCCGCCGTAGTTGTTGGGATCGGCGTCAGGCGTCGGCGCACCCATCCCCATAGCAGGGATGGATGAGCTTGTCGATCTCTGAGTCCTTCCCCCTGATACGGCCAGTATCGTTGTAAGCCAGCCGCACCCAGGAGGTGAAAGGGCCCAGGGCCCGCTGAAGCCAGCCGGTCACCTTGAAGTTGTCGCCGAAGCTCCAGTCGTTTTCGTTCTTGCCCAGATGATAGGTGTACATGGCCTGGCCCCCCAGTTCCATTTCGCGTCGTCGCTGAGGGCTGTATAGGTCAGCGCGGGCTTCAGGTCGTAGGTGCCTGAACCGAGTTGCATGTCATAGGGCGCGCGATACGTCATGCGCATCATTACAAACGTCTCTTCGATGCTCACCGGTCGGAAGGCTGAGACCGAGACTGCCGACAAGGTACTTGTTGATCTTGTATATCCCTCTCAGTTCGGTGTCGCCGAAGCCGCTTGTGCTCATGGGCGGCTCACCCGTGATCATTTTACCCGGGCCCATGTCCATCAGCATGTCCATTTTATTGACCTGATAATTCGCCATGGCCATCACTGTCAGCCGGTCGGTGATCCCGTACATCACCATGAACATACTGCATGTCCATGGTCATGCTTGTGGGGATCATCATGTAATTATAAGGCTTGTTTCTCATGAACCCGACGCTGCTCTGGTCTGACATTCGTTGTGCCGTCACGAAGCCCGCTCATGTCCATATGCATGAACTTGTAATTGACCATCCACATGCCGGCCGGATGGGTATGGTATATGTCGTCGCCGAAGGCGGGATTGAACAGCATTTGGGCGCCGGGGCCCATATCGTGGCCCGCATGTGTATGCTGCTCGTGGGTCATCTGTAGCGTCTTCACTCACCTCAGCTTCGGCGGCCTTCATCACCTTATCAAAGGGCGTAACTTCCCCGCCGTTTTCCTTCACGAATTTCTGCGCATCCTCCTCCCTGGCAAACGCCCATTTCGGCAGGGAGGTCATGACACCCTCTTTCTTGCCGCCGACTACCCAGGTTGCGGTCCTGGCATCTATCAGCTCTTTTGTCGTGTAATCGGCAACCATGAGCGACTTGACCTGTTTGTCCCTGTTCTGCTTCATCTCCGCAGCTGCACAGTGGAGACTGCAGACCCCCACGGAAGTCCCGTCGGCATAGACGATGAGCATCCTGCTCCGGTCAAAAACGGTCCGGTCCATACCGCATTGCTTACAACTTTTGGGGCCTTCAACTCCATCCGCTGCGCCGGCAGCAAAGGCAGAATACGGAAATATAAAAACTGTGCAGACAAACAACATTATCATGATACCTCTTTTCATACATTCATCCTCCTTTGAGCAATATAACAGAGAAAAAACCCACTTCAGGAGATCACATGGTATGTGCAATTTCCGAAGCGGAGCCGAGGTTAAAGGGGAGAAAAGTCTGAAGAAGATCTTTCCCATACAGGTAGCCAGCCTGTATGCCTGAAAAACCTTGACTCGAAGACTTCGGAAGCTGCGGTTAGAACTTCGGAGGACGCTCCAACTGAGACGTGAACAGAGAGGACATAAGAGGAGGTTCTGCGATGTCATGCAGAACGGTGAACCTTTCCGGGGAAAAGACGTCCGTACGCTCACACAGATAGGGGAGATCAACGCTTGCATGCACTGAAGAGCCGAAGGCAGTGCATACGTCAAGGGCCATGAGGGAAGGGACTGAAGCATCGGCACGGGGAGAAACATGAACCAGCGGGATCGCCGAGACCATGAGCGCAAGCAGCATAAGCGCGGAAATCAGCTTCATACGATATACAATATGCAAACGCGCTCTCGCCTGTCAACGTAAAAATCCAGATTCAGCATCGCCGTGCGACAACTCATTTTTTTACGTTCTTGAAAGTCACGATCGCCTTATCTTCGATCGCGTCCTTTCGAAGGGTGATTAATAAGTCCCAATCTCCCGCCATGGTGAAAAATACATCCTCCACAGCATAGATTCCCTTCCCCTTTTCTTTGACGCGAGTCTTTTTTGATGACCCGTGACCGTGTATCGTCATCCATGGCACCGCTTCGATCCTTACACCCTCCACCGGATTCCTGGATCGAACGTCAACAACCGTCAATGTTACAATCGTATTCCCCACGATAGTGTGGTCTGGTTCCGTTTGTGCCTTAATGAGAAAATTTCCTTCTTCTGACTGTGTCTCGATAATTTCAGCGAAGCTCGTCTTGCTAAAGGCTGCCAGCACTATCAGAAGGATGAAAACCCTCTTTTTCACTTGTCGCTCCTCTCACCAATGCGCTCCTAATGGGGTGGCATCGGGATCCATATGGGTATCGCGTTGTTGGTGAACCTGTACTTCTTTGACATTTCACCGTCATTTGCATAGTAGGGTTTCAAGTAGACGTAAAAGTCCTCATTCTTTTCCGCGATGTCTTCTTTTGAGATGGTGTTCGATGACACATAACTGATGCTGTTGAGCCTGACATGCATGTATCCGGGAAGGACTTCCTCAAAATTCCTGAAGGGCACTTCAATGAGTTTATCTATAGTGAACGTGTTGTCGAGTTTGATGACGGTTGCCTCTCCCGATTTTGTTCCTGCCTCATGAACGGGGACTTCCTTCCATGACGTTCCCACCTGAACCAGGCATCGTATTGCAGGGGTCATGATATAGAGCTCTTCCTCCGGAAACGGGTTTTCATATCTGAGCGTCACCTTATATTTGTCTCGTGAGTATGTCACGTCCTTGATGTCCGACCTCAGGTTGTACCAGGCCAATCGCTCCAGTTTCTTCTTGAGAGCTGCCTTATCCTGCAGAATCATAGTCTGCTTATAGCCGACTATGTAGTCAATCGCAAAAGCGCACAACAGGACAGTAATGATTACCATGGCTGCCTTATATTTCTTCTTGACCATTCTTCGTCATACCTGAAAAGCGAACCGTGACAGTCTGCACAATCAACCCTGCAGTATTCAGACCCGCTGCCCTGCTACCTCAGCAATGTCTTGACCCGCCCCTTCTTCTTCTCCGTGCTCATATACAGGAAAATATCTTCGTCTTTTTCCAGGATATCTTCTTTTGTTATCGCCTCGGCTGAGATATTCGAAATACTCTTAACCTTCAGGTGCATATACCCTGACATAAGTTCCATGTAATTCTTATAGGACATATCGAACTTCACGGTCATGAAATACGGCTCGCTCAACTTCTCAACAGAGTAATCACCGCGCTTCATCCTCAGATCATTTACGGAAACCTCTTTCCAGAGGGTCCCCACCTGCACAAAGACCTTGATGTAGGGTACCATGATCCACATCTCATCCTCGGGGCGCACATTTTCATACCTCAGTTTCATCATGTACTGGTTGCCTTCGCCCGTGTAAGAGATCTCATGCACCGTAGTTCTTTCAAGATAGTACGCCAGCAGCTCGAGCCGTTTCTGGATCGCCTTCTTCTCAGCAAGCTGTTTATTCTGCTTGTAGCCGACCGCAAAGTCAAAAAAGATGAGCGCCAGGATCGCAATGCCGACAAAGAGAACTGATTTCCATCTCCGCACGGTGTCGGGTCTCACATTCCCTCCCTCTCAATCCATTTATCAGTCATCGGTGTGATCCAGTAAAGAGGTTCGTCCTGTTTGGTACCCACCATATCTGCAAACTTCAACCGGTACCTGAACTGGAATGAAATGTCACCTTCGTAGGTTCTGAAAAGGCCCGGCATCGTTAAAGGAATTCTTACGACAGCGACAATCCTCTTCTTCCCCAGAGCAGGGAGACAAATATCGTTACCATTCCTCGAAGTGTCAGTTGCAGTCTCATTCAACCGTGTCCAGCCCGACCCGGTCTGTGCATGGAATTGTATGTCATACTCCTTGAGAGAGATGGCCTGCGAGGATTTGTTCAGCAGGGCCATTTCTATCCTGTAGTCATCTTTGCCCGAATAAGAGATATTCTCGATCTCTATTGTTACCGAATCAATCAGCTTTGTCTTCGCAAGAGAAGTCGCGGCCATTACATCAGCAGATGAAAACACAATTCCACTCATAAAAAAATAGACACAGCAAGCCAATGCAACCGATTCCCGTCGCTTTAAGAACACTGTCTCTTTCATCTCCTGAATGTGTCAGATCTCACAGATAGTAAATTTATGGTTCTCGGTGTCTTCGATGATCTCACCGTCTTTCAATCGTATCACCCGTCGTGCATAGCTTGCCTTCTGGGGGTCATGGGTTACCATCACAATGGTGAGCCCCTCACTGTTGAGGCTTCCGAAGAGATCCATAATCTCTTCCCCGGTTTTCGAATCGAGATTCCCTGTGGGCTCATCTGCAAGCACTATCGCAGGTTCGCTCATCAGTGCCCGTGCGATCGAAACCCTCTGGGCCTCCCCGCCGCTTAACTGGTGCGGAAGGTGTGTCGCCCTTTTGCCCAAGCCAACCTTTTCGAGCATCTTGAGCGCATGCCCCTTGTCTTTTAATGTCCCCTGTTTGCGGTTTCTGAAGGCGAGCGGCAACATGACATTTTCGATGGCTGTCAAAGATGATAAGAGTCTCGCCTCCTGGAAGATATACGCCACCTTCATGCGTCTGACATTCAGCAGATCCTTCTCGGGAATGTTATCGATCCGGGTATTGCCGAGATAGACCTCACCCTCGGAAGGGAAGTCCACACCACCGAGGGTATTCAGGAGCGTCGACTTGCCGGAACCGCTCGGTCCCATCACGGCAATGTATTCTCCCTTCCTGATCGTAAGACTTATCTTGTTCAAGGCATAGACCGGGGTCTCTCCCATCTTGTAAGCCCTTGAAACGCCCCTCAACTCGGCAATGACATTATTCATGGTTCTCCCTATAGAGACTTGAAGGCCTCAGCAACTCTTATCCTTGATGCATAGATCGCAGGGTAGATGCTGGCAGCAATTGTCGTGAAGGCCCCGAGCAATACCGCGATGGCGAAGAACCGGGGGGTGATCCTTATCGCGATATCCTTAAAGAGAATCGGGCCCACAATATAGGAGAGGCCGCTCCCTATGACAAAACCGATAATCCCCCCTGTAATCCCGATAAAGATCGCTTCGTAGAGAAACAGCCTGATAAGCTGACCCCTCGATGCGCCCATCGTCTTCAGCAGTCCTATGTCCCTCAGGCGGCTGTGGATAGATCCCAGTATGATGTTGAACACGCCGATACTGCTTATGATGAGCGATGCGACAACAAAGCTGACAAGCAATGCCGCTGTCTTCTGGAATATCTTGGACTGCGCCGTGGCTATCTCCATCTGGGACGTTGCCCTGACCCCGAGGATCTTTTTGTTGATCTCTACTGCTGCGTCTCCGACCGGACACTTGGGGCACATCGCCCTCACGTTTATCATAGAGATCTTGCCCTGTTTGCCGAAAACGGTTTGACACCCCCTGAGGGACAAAAAGACCATATAATCATCCGGAGAGTCCGTTTCTCTCAGTATCCCGGTCACCGTTACCTTGCTCTGTCCGATATCAAGGGTATCTCCAACCTTTGTCTCCGTCAGCGTAGCGAAAAGCCTGCCGACAACCACCTCGCTGTCGTTTTCCATAAACCTCCCATCCGCGATATCCCACCAGAAGCGCGCAATGAGTTCCTTGTCCAGGTTCACTCCGCCGACGATAACATCCTTGCCTTTAATGCTGGTTTCTTCATAGAGCCTCGGTGCAAACGTGGGAGGCGGGAACGCTGCTCCACCGACGGCGCCGTCCTGGAAGATGAGAGCGCCCATCTTCTCCCAGCCTGCGACGATCGCAGCCTGGTAGGTCTTTTCGATATCAGGAATGGAATTCTCCGGGATATAGGAACCCGTGCCGATCCCGAAGGTCTTTAGGCTCTGCTGCGACTTGTTGTCCACGGGGACAATGGTCAGACTATGCCCGTACCGAGCGATCACCTGAAAGACCTCTCTCTGGCCTGAGGACGCCGTAATCATGATTGATATCAGCATGGATACCGCGATTGCGATCCCCAGGGAAGTGTAAATAGTCCTTATCTTCCTCTTGCTGACCTCTTTCAGGGCAACATGGTAAATGTTCATATATCGCCTCCGTTATCCACCATTGGTCAAAACACCGTCTCTCATCCGGTATATCCTGTCCGTCATCCCGGCAAGGTCCATATTATGGGTGACAAGAAGGAAAGTGGTCTTCTCCTTTTCATTTATCTCGGAAAAAAACTCCATCACTTCCGCTTCGCTCTGGGCATCAAGGTCGCCCGTCGGTTCATCGGCCAGGACAATGGCGGGCCTGTTCGTAAAAGCCCTTGCAATCGCAACCCTTCGCTGTTGACCTCCCGAGAGTTCGGACGGAAAGGAGTTCAGCTTCCCCGAGAGTCCAAGAACCGAAAGGACTTCTTCAGCGCGCGCATAGACGTCTTTATGATTGCCTTTATGAAAAATCACGGGGAGCGTGACATTGTCGATTACCCGCAGAGTGGGAATGAGACTGGCAAACTGAAAAATGAAGCCGACCTTTTCATTTCTCAATGCCGATAATCCCGCATCGTTCAGTTTCCAGACGTCGGCGCCGTCTATAGAGACGTTTCCCTTTGTCGGTTCTGTCAAGCCCCCTATGACACTGAGAAGGGTCGTCTTACCGGAACCGGAGTGCCCCACAATGGAAATGAAACTCCCTTTCTCTACCTCCAGGTTCACCGACCTGAGGGCCTCCAACTTCTCTCCGCCGATGTCGTAAACCTTCCAGACATCCTTTATCACGAGCATGCCGTCCATCTACTCACCCGCCCGTATGGCATCATAGGGATGCAATTTACTGCCCCTGAGTGCCGGATAGAAAGTGCCTACTATGCCTACGACAACGGCGATCCCGATGGCCGCAAGGGCCAGTACGGCGATAGAGGTCATGGAGGGCCAAAGATAGGGCATGTTGAGAGACTTTAAATTGAAAATTATGGTCCTTTCATATATGCGCATAATAACAATTCCGAAGGCCACACCCAGAAATCCGCCGAAACCGCTTAACAGTGTTGCCTCATAGAGGATCAACCTGAATATGGCGACCTTCCGGGCGCCGATGGCCCTTAAAAGCCCCAGTTCCCTTCTCCTCTCATTGATGATCGTCGAAAAGATTGCGCTGATCATGAGCGTATTTGCAACAATCAGGACCACGCTCAAAACAAGCGTGCTGCTGAACAGTGCCACAAGGTTCTGTCTGACCGACGTGATGATATTCCCTGCGGTTATGACTTTGACATCCGGGTTTTTGCTGATGGTAAAAGATATGAACGGCAACTTTGCCCCCACTTCCAACTGGACCAGGGAAGCGGATATCTGGCCCCTCACTATTTTCAGGGGCGATACCCCGGGAATCTTGTGGGATTCTTCCGCCATCGAATATGCCTTCTCCATGTCGATGAATATGGCGTTGTCATAGAGACCCACACCGGTCCTCCCAAGCTTGCCGTAGACCCTCAGGTTCTGCCCGTAAAAGAATATCGTGTTTCCCACGGCATAACTGTTTGAGCCCCCCACGATCGCGTCGTCGATCCGCAAGGGCCCCTCCATCTTTTCTTCTACCCATGGGAGCACGGTAAAGTCGCTCTTTGGTTCAAAACCGATAATGAAGGCATTCCCCATCACGCAGCAGTCCCCCTCAACACTCGTCAGGAACAACTGGGGGGACACTTTTTTCACTCCTTTTAGCGACTCTATGGTTTTGAGAAATTCCCTTTCCATATAGAACACTGAAGGCTCACCCGTCAACAGGGCCGATTTCATGCTCACCAACGACCCCTTCGGGACGACCAGCAGGTCAGCGCCGAACTTCGAGAGACCTTTCTTAAGACTGCTGTTCACTCCCCACATCAATGTCGTGGTTGAAAATATGGCGCCGCTGACAATGGCAATGGCAAGAAGCAGCGAATATGTCCTGAAAGGCCTTCTCGTCAAATTCTGCATGGACAGAAATAAGAGCGACAATCTTTTCCTCCCCTCAAAGAGTTTCTCTGCCTCCCGTGCTTTTTCAGAGGAGGGGCGCACAGGAGGCAGAGAACAAAAGGTTATTCTGTTACGTGGTCGGGGACCTGCTTATGAGCAGTTCCTTCAGGTTCCTTGGAATTATCACACAATCGTGGTGACCCTGCCCGCTGGGGAGGAACCCAACCAGCTTATCTGTCTTGACATCAATAATGTAGATTGCCGATGTCGTCTTCTGATAACCGCTGATCACTCCGAAGACGTGCTTGCCATCCCCTGTAACACCCAGTGTATGAGCGTCAGGTCCGACCTCTATCTCTTTTATGACCTTCCAGTTGACTGCATCCACTACCGCAACACCATTCGGCGTCGGCGACGGCCACCAGAGCGTCACATATACCTTCTTCGAATCCGGGGTGAATCCCATATGGAAGGTATTGGGATACGCGCCCCTCCAGTGAGGCTGCTCGACTACCGCCTTCTTCGTCCATTTCAGCGGGTCGGGATTAC
>CAVOUE010000006.1:0-202500 GCA_963699545.1 Nitrospirota bacterium
AACACCTTTGAAAAGGGTTTTCCCCTTAAAAGGGTTCAGCCAACTTCAGGCAACCCTTGCAGATCTGGGCCTGCAAACCAACATCCTGGGGGTGGCTGAAACAACCCTGTCCGTTTCCGTTTTTAAAACGTTGGCCAAGGCGTTTCCAGGAGGGACGTTCACGGATATCAGCGCCCTATTGGGCATGATTCGGGCGGTGAAGTCCGACTACGAAGTGGGGCTCATCCGAAAAGCCGGGGCACGGCACGAGATGGTCTATGACGCCATCCCTTCCATGATCCGCGAAGGGATGACGGAATGGGAGCTCGGGGCTGAGATCCACAAGGAGATGATGGCGTTGGGATACACCGGGATTATACGGCTTGCAGCGTTTGGCGGGGAGATGTTTATGGGGATCGTCAGTTTCGGCGAATCAGGAAACTATCCCACCGCTTCGGTAGGGCCGGGAGGTCTGATGGGGCTTTCTCCAGCCTTCCCCCTGGTTGGGGGAAAGAAGAAACTGGGAAGGGGCGAACCGATATTCGTGGATACCGGGTTTGGGTATGAGGGATATTTCACCGATAAAACGAGGGTCTTCTCCCTTGGCGACTCCGCCCGCTTCGGCGCTCGATGCTCACAAGGTATGCCTGGACATACAGGAGGCCGTCCGGTGCCGCCTCAAGCCCGGCGCCATCCCGTCCCGGATATACGAGGAGGTCTACAACGAATTCGTTTATCCCCGTGGTTTTGAAAAGCACTTCATGGGTTTCGGCAGCAACCAGGTGCCTTTCCTTGGCCACGGTATCGGATTAGCTATTGACGAATTCCCGGCCATTGCAGGCAAGGTACATACCCCCCTTGAGGCCAACATGGTCATTGCCCTGGAGCCTAAGAAGGGATTGGAAGGCATCGGGTTGGTGGGTGTGGAAAACACCTTTCTTGTCACCGATGAAGGAGGAGAGAAACTGACTACCGGATCGGACGGGATGACGATTGTGTGACCTGTTTTATTGAAGACCTGCCCCGCGAATAAAAAGGAAAATAGGGACAGCGCCCATAAAGCGCGGTTATCAAATGCGCATGGATGTCCAACCAATCGTTCTAGCGACCATGCCGCTTAACTCGCTGTTACCGCATATTTCTACCGTAAATCCTCACTAGTTGCGATTTCTTGAAAGTGTGGAGTTATCGGTGTGCTCCACAAAGAAGAAGGCCCCAGGTTTTCGCCGGGACCTTACAGTGTGCTATGGAGATTTCCAGAATCAGGACTACTTCCTTAAAACCGCATCTATGATATACTTTAAAAAAATGCAGACTTTACGTGGTAATCAATTCCAGGGCGGATTATGAAGAAAATATTGGATACAGTAGTTTTTGGTGAATACACTGCAGAAGATGTGTTCATTGTTGCCGGAGTTGTGCTTGCATTATTGATGATCTTTCCAATACTAATGAGAGTTTTCAAAAAACAAGAAAGCAGTCAATACGTCCAATCAGCTGATTGTCTGAACTGTGGTTGGCACGGAAAAGTGAGCAAGCTTGCAGGGCGATGTCCCAAATGTAACGAACCGTTAGGGGATCAGAAAGTACATCGGATGAAATAGAATAGGAATGAGGAGGAATTATGTCAAGAACGAAGGATGCATGCTCTTACGTCGGCTCTCTTTGCGCTTATTTCTGCGCTCTTGTTCATCTCCCTTCAGTCCCTGGCCGCTGAACATCCAAAAGAACATCCTGCAGGGAAACCTTCTGCAGGCCAAGTGCCGAAACCTTTGACCAAGGCCGAGATGTCGGCGGCGATCCAGTCATACATTGAGAAAGAAGCGAAAAAGTACGGAGGGTATTACGAAATTTATCGATGACCTGCAGAAGAAGACAACTTTACCTCAAACTGAAACAAATCCACGATGACCGTCTTTCCCACGTCGGCAACGATGTCTACTTTCTTCTGCGTTGATCTTGTCGACAAGGACGGGAAGGTCTATGATCTCGATTTCTTCATGAAGAGAGGCCCCGGCGGTGGCCTCGAATGTCACCGAGGTGACGATCCACAAGCAGGAGGGCAAAGAGAGATACGCGTGGTACGAGGAAAAAGGCGTCTGGAAGAAGAAGTGGCTGGTTCCCATCCCTGCTCAGCCCACCCAGGGAGGTACACTGCCTGCAGGGAAATCTGACTATCGGAGATCACCCCAGTCCGCTGCCCCCTCGCTAAAGAGATCATCCTGAACAACTACAGAGCGGCAAGAGAACTAGCCTTTCTGAAAGGGGGTCAGGAGCAGAGGGATGAATTTCATTGTTTCCGGCCCCCTCGGTCTCGACACCCCGATGGGCTCCAACTCTGCTGTGTTCTCGGCCCAATGATAGGTCCCGAATAACCTGTCCCATACACTGAAGACCGTCGAATAGTTACTCAGCTGACACCTGCCTTCAAAGACATGGTGGCAGCGATGCATCCTCGGGGTGACAATGACCCTTTCCCAGTCTGTCCTGGGAACTGAAGGGGATATCCAGATTACTGTGGTGGAATTGCGACGCAGCGGTCGAGAAGCGTTTCAAAGGCTACAATCCCCAGGAGAGAAGGCCCCCATAGGAGTATGAGCGCCCCCTTGATACTGTTGGTCAGCAGGAGTTCGCCGATATGGAACCTCGAGGCTGTCGTCACATCTATTTCCATGTCCGAATGATGCGCCTTGTGAAACCTCCAGAGAAGACCGATCCTGTGATTTGCCCGGTGCATCCAGTAGTCCCAGCAATCAAAAACCACAAAGGTCACGAGGACCTCTGTCCAGCCGCGGAGACCTAAAACGGATGCGAGACCAAAGGAGTGTAATTGAGTGAAACGGGCAGCGGCGTAGAGAGGCGAAAACAGAACGAAATAGAGGATGAGGGAGTTGAGAACGCTGACGCCGAAGTGAAAGACGACGCGAAAGGCCTTATTCTGCTTGGACCGTACAAAGGGATGCCTCGCCTCGAACAAGAGCATGCAGGCAAAGAGCGAAAGATATACTGTTGATCTCACGAGAAAGGGATTCATCGTTCTATTATAGTCCAACCCGTATCCGGATGAACGGAGGAGAATAGAGCACCCCGCGGTAAGACTGGCTTTCCCTCACTATGTGAGCTAAAATGTCGCTATGGAGAAGGATTTGATCTGCAGACCTATGATCATGTTCGGGGGCAAAGGCGGTGTGGGCAAGACCACGTGTTCGGCGGCCACTGCAGTGCGGCTCGCATCATCCGGACAGAGAACGTTGATCATCACGTCGGATGCAACCCCTTCCCTCTCCGACATCTTTGAACAGGAGATAGGAGACAGGATCAGATCGATAGAGGAGTGTCTCGATGCCGTTGAGATAGGTCATGACGCGATCCTGAACAAGTGGAAGAAGAAATTCGGCCCTGATTTTTACGAGATACTCTCCCACCTCATAGATGTGGAGGGGCTCGACAGCGAGTCACGCCACCAGTTGCTGGACTATATCGGGTCTGCGCCTTCCCTGAGGGAAGAGACCATGCTCGACCTCATCGTGGATATGGCGGAGGCAGGCACCTATGATCGCATCGTCTGGGATACTGCGCCTGCAGGGGAAACACTGAATCTCCTCAATATGCCGGCATATATACGAAACCATCTCAGCGCGGGCTCCAGGGTCTTCGAGGGGCTGGACAAGATCGGGAAGAAGATCACCGGGAGGAGGTCTATCGCACAGATCATGGAGGAATGGATCATCGCATCGGAAAGGATCTCCCGGTATATCCACACGAGATCGGCCTTCATCCTCGTTGCCAACCCCGAAGCGCTTGTGGTCAAACAGGCCCGAAGGGTAGTGGAAACCCTCAGGGGGTACCATATCACTCTCCAGGGTATGATCATCAACAGGGTGATCAGGGACCCTG
This sequence comes from Nitrospirota bacterium, assembly GCA_963699545.1. Lineage (GTDB taxonomy): Bacteria > Nitrospirota > Thermodesulfovibrionia > Thermodesulfovibrionales > UBA9159 > JAMCQB01. The sequence goes on from CAVOUE010000006.1 coordinate 3,877, forward strand.
ACTCCCGGTCCTTCAGGGCTCTGCAGGAAATGCAGGAAGGATATCTGGGAGATCTCATGAGGTTGGCAGACGGATTACCGGTCGCAACGCTGCCCTTCTCGCCGAAAGAGATAAAAGGCAAGAATGCCTTGCGGGAAATAGGAGAAGGATTAATAAGGGATCTTGGACTGTAATACCTTCCAACAACAACGCGGTCCTCATTCTTTCCGTCAGAACAAGCCTGACCTCCATGTGACTTCCCCGGTTTCGCGCTTCTTGACATGACCTCAAATGCTGATAGGATTGAATCATCGAGTATGAAGAACGCTTTGAGAGCCATCGCGGCGGTTTTCGGATCCATCGTGTTTTCCGGCCTTGTTTCTTTTGCAGCCGAAACGGCGTACGAATACGTTGATGACGCGACGATCACCGCAAAAGCCAATGAGGTAATAGCCAGAGATCCGTATGCTTCTTATTCAAGGATCGAAGTGGACACCACGGGGGGAAATGTTGTACTTATGGGTTCCGTGAACAGCGTAGTGACCAAGGAAGAGCTCATAAGCAAGATCAAGATGATCAAAGGCGTTAAATCCGTCAGAAGCCTCCTGAAGGTGGAGGAGAAGAAGAAGTGAGGAGAAGCGTTTCCGGTGCACCGGTAACCAACACCACAAATGTGTTGAAATTATTCATGAATACTGGTAGAAATATAGTTATGGAGGAGAAAGAGGCTCGGATGGAAAGACACGATGTGTCCCTAATTATTTCCCGGGAGGTAACACAATGAAAAAGGTACTTCTTGGAACAATGCTTTTGGCGTTGCTCATTGCAGTTCCTGTTCCAACAATGGCTAGGGTGGATATAAACATTGGTATTGGTCTGCCGCCGCCCGTCGCATTTGCCGCACCACCGGAGTTGATAGTGCTGCCCGGCACGTATGTCTACGTCGCCCCGGAAGTGGAGATGGACCTCTTCTTCTGGAATGGTTGGTGGTGGCGTCTATGGGAAGGCCGGTGGTATCGCTCGCATTATTATAACCGGGGCTGGGGTTATTATAATACTGTCCCCACCTTTTATTTTGATGTAGATCCGGGGTGGAGAGGATACTACAGATCCCATACCTGGTATGGGCGGCCATGGAACTATGAACGGATCTCTAACCAGCGAGTCCAGCAGAACTGGAAGACCTGGCAAAGTAATCGGCATTGGGAAAGGCGGGGAACCTGGGGCGTCCAGAGCTATCAACCCCGATCACAACAGCAGAGACAGGACTTTAGACAGCAAAGGCAACAGGAATATCACCAGAGGCCCGAGGTTCAGCAACATCAGCAGTGGCAGCAGCAGCAGAGGCAGCAGCAACAAAGACAGCCTCAGGGGAACGTTCAGCAACAGCAACAGAGGCAGCAGCAACAAAGACAACCCCAGGGGAACGTTCAGCAACAGCAACAGAGGCAGCAGCAACAACAAAAACAACCTCAGGAGAAAGTTCAGCAGCAGCAAAGACATCAGGCTGAGCAACCACAGCACTCTCAGCCTCAGGGAAGATCGGGCAAAGGAGAGGAAGAGAAACAGGAGAGAAGGTAAGGCGGGGAAAGGTTCCTGCGCGGATCGAGCGCATGAAGCTCAGGATGTGTCCCTGTAATTTCCTCGTGAGCTGACGTACTGTCTTGTTTGATGGCGATATGAAATATAAAGCGCTGGCCTCTTCAGCCCCCTATCAAAGCTTTCAGCCGTTGTTGGACAGATTGAAGCTCACAGAGAATGAGCTCCTCGTTCTCAGCCGACACCGGGATTTCTTTATACGTGAGAAGGACGAGTTTGCGAAGGTCTTCTACGAATCCTTCCGTGCGCTGCCGGAGACCCACATACTGCTCGAACATTTCGGGAAGCCCGAACTCATGAAGCTCACCTGGGCTACGTGGTTTGAAAGGCTTTTCCGCGAAAACCTCGACTCGAACTTTATTCACTATCTGTGGAGGATAGGCCTGAAGCATGTGGAGATAAACCTGGATCAGCGCTACACGAGCTTTGGCTTCTCCCTTGTGCGGAGGTTCTGTCACCGACTTGCCCTCGAGGGCTTCCCGCCGCAGGTTGCCGTGGAGATCTTACCCGTAGTGGATAAGCTTGTGGATTCCTGCATCGTTGTCGAAACCAGCGCTTACATAGAGGCCACCGTTCGCTGCGATGTGGAGATCCTCAAGGGGATAGCCGACAAGATCCGGAATCCCGTAACCATAATAGGAGGCAACCTCAGAAGGCTTCAGAGACGTATAGATCCGGAAGACTCCCTCTATAAGGATTACGAATTTCTCATCTCTTCTACCAACCGCTGCGAGGACATGATAGAGGACATAAACACGTATATCGAAATGTTCCAGCGCGAGGCGAGCTTCGAGCAGTGCATGCTTGAAACCGTTATAGAGAATATGCTTGACAGGCTGGCGGTTCGAAAGAAACTCGAAGGAGTAAAAGTGGAAGTCCTCCTGAGCCCCGATGCCCGCTTCGTGAGGGGTGACCCGACCGACCTTCGCCACCTCTTCTACCACATCATAGAGAACAGCGTAGAGGCATCCCACGCTGCACAAAGTCCCCTGGTGCGCATAAGCTCTGTTCCGCAGGAAGACCCTCCACACACCGTGCGGGTAGAGGTGTTCAATAATGGCGAGGTGATAAACCTTGCGAATATTTCAGATATTTTCGCCCCCTTTTATTCAACAAAGACCAAGGGCTCGGGCCTGGGGCTTTCGATAGCAAAACTTGCCCTGCGCAAGAACTTCGGTGAGATAGATTTCGAGCCTCTCCCTCAGGAAGGGACAAAGGTGTACATAACCCTCGAACGGGCGGACTGATCTCTCTTTTCGATGGGAATTCCCCGGAGCACCCTGCCGCTTGCAGATATCGGGGCAAATAATGTATCCTTGTTGTAAGGAGGTAAGGAAACATGCTTGCTAAGAAGACATCGAAAAACCAACTCACGCTGCCGAAAGAGATCGTCAAGGCATTCCCGGACGCCGAGTACTTCGATGTGTCGGTGAAGGAGCAGGAAGATAGTCCTCATGCCGGTCAAAATAACCCCTGCCGATACGACCCTTGACGGTATAAGGGAAAAGATGGCAAAGCTGGGCATTATTGAAGATGACGTTGCAAAGGCGATTAAGTGGGCAAGAAAGAGAAAGACGCGTAAGAGTCGTCCTTGATACGAATGTCCTTATTTCATCAATCCTCTTCAGAGGTGAGCTGGCCGGAATAGTCGATCTGTGGAAAAGGGGCAGGATTGTGCCCGTTGTTCTCAAGAGAGACTTTCGATGAATTCAGGACCGTCCTTGAGTATCCGAAATTCAGGCTCACAGAGAGCGAGATAAAATCGATTATTGAGGAAGAGGTGCTTCCTTTTGTCGAGATAGTTGAGATAGCAGGCGAGAAGATGCACGAGTGTGCAAAGATTCCGATGACGACAAGTTCGTTGCATGCGCCCTGTCCGCGTCGGCTGATTTCATCGTCAGCCGGGATAAGGACTTCTGTGATGTTGCCGCATACGGGACGATCAAGATCATACGGGCTTCGGATCTGTTGCGCATGTTGGATTAAACAGTACCCTCCCCTCTTTGCCTGCCTTGACAACAACGATGAGCAGTTATACAATATTGCAATAACGTTTAACATATTATGAGAAAGGTTGGAGGAATATGGCTACGGTAAAAACCCTGTCCAAAGGACAAATCGTCATTCCCGCTGAGATCAGGAAGAAGCACCACATTGAGCCGGGGACGGAGATGCAGATCATGGAATACGGAGGCATAATCTATCTCATACCCCCTGTCAACGATCCGGTCAAGGCAGCCTGCGGCATCCTGCCGGCCAGGCCGTCGCTTGCCGGCCATCTCCTGAAAGGGCGCAAAGGCGATTTCAGATGACCCTCAAAGGGGCATATCTCTTCGACAGTCATGCCCTGCTCAAGTTCTTTCAGGCCGAGGCAGGACATGAAAAGGTCATGCGCCTCCTCGATCAGATACGGAAAGCGGGCGCGCAGAAGTATCTCAACGCCATCAATCTGGGAGAGATCATCTATGCGACAAAACGGGAATTCGGGGATCAGAAGAAGATCGAGGTGCTCGCCCACATCGAGCGCCTGAATTTCACTGTTCTCCCGGTGCCGAACAGTCTTATCTTCCAGGCTGCGGAATACAAAGCCGAGTTCGGCATCTCCTATGCGGACTGCTTTGCGCTCGCCTCGGCTGTTGAGCATAAAGCTCCGATCGTAACGGGCGCTCCGGAGTTCAAGAAGGTGGAGCATCTTGTGGAGATAGTATGGGTGTGATAGACAGACCGAAGGGAGAAACCTTCAGCCTAATTACCTTTTACTCTTTTAGGACACATCATGCGTGATCACACGAAACTTCGGGCGTTTGAGATGGCTGAAGCGGCAGATAAAGAGTTCGAAAACTTGAAGTCACAAATTGTGATTTCAAGGTAGAGGGATGATGAAAGAACTTATTCTCGTTGAGATGATCGAAAGAAAGATTTATCTGATTCGCGGCCATAAGGTCATGCTCGACAGTGACCTTGCGGAACTTTACGGGGTGCCTACGAGACGATTGAATGAGCAATTCAAACGTAACATTTCATGATTCCCCTCGGATTTCATGTTTCAGTTATCACCCGAAGAAGCTGAAAACTTGAGATCGCAATTTGCGACCTCAAGTTCAAGACATGGCGGCAGAAGATACCTTCCTTACGTTTTTACTGAGCAGGGTGTTGCTATGCTGTCAAGTGTTCTCAACAGCGAACGCGCCATTCAGGTAAACATCGCGATCATGCGGGCTTTCGTCAAGTTGCGCGAGCTGATGGTCACGCACAAGGACCTTGCCCGTAAGCTCACTGACATAGAGAAGAAATATGATTCGCAGTTCAAGGTTGCTTTCGATGCGATCCGGCAGCTTTACCCCGTTAGAGATTACAGCCTATGTACTATACTTACGTAATTCAGAGTGAAAAGGATAAGCGATTCTATACGGGGTTCACAAGGGATTTACGGAACCGCTTGAACGAACATAATAATGGACAAGTCCCCTCGACAAAAAATAGAGGCCCTTCGAAATTGATTTATTATGAGGCATGCTTGATCAGCAGGATGCCACAGCGCGGGAGAAGTATCTAAAATCAGGGATGGGGAAGCGCTACCTGAAGAACAGGCTGAAGCGGTTCCTATCTCTAACGGGGTGAATGATACCGCTGGAGAAGAAGAAGAGGAACGATCGGATTTCGGAGAGCGGATTGAGAGGATGCCTCAGCCTATGTGCCTGATTGCAGCCTTCAGCCTTTAGTCTATGTTCTAATTTACTTCAGTCTTCAGCCTATGTACCTTCTTAATTGCCAAAATTGTAACAATTAACTACAATAGGGCCGTTGGGACTTTCATACGGGAAGGGTTGACGCATTGTCAATAATGAATTAAAGGAATATAATAACTGAAGATCGGAGGTGCAGTATGCCCAAGGCAAGAGGGATGACCGTGGATGAGATAGAACAGATAGTCGAGCAGAAAATGCTTGAAATTATTGGCGACCCGGATTCAGGGCTTCATCTAAAGAAGAAATTCAGGACACAGCTGGAACAGAGACTAAAGAAACCATCGAGAAGAATTTCCCACGAAGAGGTATTAAGAAGATTTGCCTAAGGTTGAGTGGGACAAAGAAGCCTTAGAAGACCTCGACAAGATTGACCGACCGATTGTGAAACGTATCCTGAACAAAATCTCCTGGTTTTCCCAATATTTCGAAGCAATCACACCTGAGCCGCTCTCTGCTGATATGGCCGGCTTGTTTAAGCTGCGGGTCGGAGACTGGAGAATAGTGTACGAAATAGAGAAGGATATGATCGTCATTAAAGCCGTTGGGCATAGAAGAGATATATATAAACTATGACAAACTTGTTGTCAGGAACGGCGAAGAGGAACTATTCACGTCTCACGGCCGTTCCGGATAGAGGGGGGAAAAATGGGATGTGTCCCTAGTTATTTCCTCCTCAGCGAGTCGCCCGAGGCGACCTGCGTGCGGACAGCCCTTATCCTGAACAACCCTTCTCTATTTAGCCGGTGTAGCAGGCGTTCGTTCCACCGTGCTCCATGTTTTGTCCGGGTCATATCGTGTGATCGCCTTAGCGACCTCCTCCGTCTCCCGGTCCCAGATTCTTCTCATACACTATGCCCGTCTGGTTTACCATGAAGGTCATAACCCCTGAAACACCATGCTTGGCAGGGTATGCCACGAGTCCGAAACCTGCCACCATCTTTCCGTCTTTAATGTAATCGGTTTCGCCGACCGGGGCATTGTTCCCCTGGGCCTTCAGAACCTTAAAGTAATACCCGTGGTACGGCCTGGGCTTTCCTGTCCTCTCGACCGAATATCCCTCTTCCGAGGCATGGGCGACTAAAGGGCCCAGGGGACTCGTCTCCTCCCCGGATGCGGTTTGCCAGTACAGTCCGTCTTTCTTGTCCTTTTTGCTCAGAAAGTGCTGGGCGAACTGGAGCACCCCGTCGCCGTTACGGGCCTTCGCGGCATATTCGCGCTGTGCAGCCACGTACGCCAGACTAAACTGAATGGTATTCAATTCATTCCTGCCGATCCTCCGGGTGAGGATCTCGTCCTTTCCCTCCTTAGTGGAGAAGATCCATTCCTTGCCTGACTTCACCATAGGGACGGGGAAAGTCCACTTGTCCTTTCCGATCACCACCCTCACGGTCTTGTGGTCCGGCTTTGAGAACCTGGTCGCCTCGTCGGCCGCATTGACGAAACGTGCACGGGCCTTCACATCGGCAACCGCGTCGCCCGAGGAAATGATCTCATTGCCTTCGGGGCCGAAAATGGCCAGGAGTTCCGTGGTGTCGTTGCACCTGGCGGCCTCTACAAGCGCCCTGAATGCCTGTTTCGGAGACTTGAACGTCTTTTGTTTTATATCCTGAGCAGAGGCAATAACACCGACAGCGACGATCACAATAAAGCAGCCTGTGAAAGCAGCGAGTCCACGACGGAAACGCAAAGGCTTTTCTGAGCTGGTTCTATCTCTCAACATCGTCAATTCCTCCATGTCTCGATGATCTCTATCCACCACGCGGTCTTGTTGTCCGGTCTTGAGCATAGTGGTCCGGTCAGCGACGCCCTCCACCACCACCGGATCCTCCACCTCGAACACCACCGGCTCCTCCGTCTCCACCGCTTCTGGCCCCTCCGCCTCCACTGTACGAACCCCCTGCAGCGCCTCCACGACCAGCGCCTCCGCTGACGGAGCTCCTGCTCGGGCTCTGTCCGGCATTCGTGCGGCTTTGGACTCCACGGTCGCCTGAAGACCGCTCAACTCGGCTGTTACCGGAACGATCAAACACACTCGACCTGGTACCAACAGAAGATCTTGGGCTGCCATAGCCCCTGTATTCCTGGCCGGTTGTTACGGCAGGCGTCCGACCGGTTGCGACCGCAGGTGTCCGACCGGTTGTTACGTCAGCTGTTCGGCCGGATGGAGCGCGGCGGATAATTGACTGTGCCCCGCTCTGTGCGGAAGGACTGGTCCATCTCTTGCGGTCTCCGGGAGGAAGCGTCCCGCCCCGGGATCTGTTTGTGGGATCGACACGTGACATCCTGCCCGATCCCGGATCGCGGTGATGATTGCTGACAAATTCTCCATGGCCGCGTTCATGTTCGCCATGGCCATGGCCATGCCCGTGATCGTGGTCATGCACCCTCACATGAAAGTCTGTCAGGATAAAGAATCCCGGGAACCAAAAATTCCACCACCAGAACGGATAGGGGACCCAGGTATACAGATACGAATAATCAGGAGGCGGGGCATAATACGTGACCACCGGGGGACCCTCATCATAATAATACTCGTTCATGACCCTTGGGTCGGCATACTCCGCGCCGGATGTGTCACCCACCTCGCGACCTGAAGTATCCATCTGCACCGCAAGGTTATTCTGGATTATCACGTTCTGAAATGCCTTAAAGGCCTCATCTCGACTCATAGCCAATCTCCCCGCATCTGCCGCTTCACCCACGGCGGTCTGCAGTTCTCCGACAATATCAGGGGTGACCGGGTAATCCGCGATCCAGCCGTTACGGGGAGCTATCCCGCCCTGGTTTAACGCGCGCTCTGCTTCGATCTCGTCGGCCGCAGGGCCAAGCCTGAGCGCATCAGCCAGCGCCACGGCGAAATCGCCCTCGCGGACCAGAGGCTGTGACAGCGGAGGACTCGCCGATGCTCGGTCAGCCTGCGCATACGCCGGGGCCGACATCAAGACAAGGGCCATGAAAACAGCCAGTGTACTGCATAGAGTTTTCATTTCAGTTCCTCCATGCCGGCAAAATTTCGTTCTCCTTCAGGCCGGCAATTGCAAATCCTGATCGCCGGTTCTCTCCCTCATACTTATAGTATACCCCAAAAAGGTCTCCTCCGCATGCCTGCAAGATTCGCTTCGGCGGATCGACTGAAGTGAAGCTGTAGGCCTTCGGTCTTCAGCCGATTCACCTTAAGCGCGTGCGCAAATTGCCAAAACCATCGGTAATTTAATACAATACGACCGTGGAGAGACGGAAGGTGGTCAGACTGAAGGTGGTCACTGAGGGAACCGCACTATCAGCTGACTTTGTCGAAACGCCTGGGCTTCCTTTGCAACCAGGATGCTTTACTGATTGAACCAAAGATCGTCGAAACCGAGAAGATCGTGAATGGCTTGATCCGGGCATTGCGTGAAAGCGAATAGATGAAGGACTTTGGCCTTCAGCCTTCAGTCTTCAGTCTATGAACCTTTTGAGTTCATCCCCAGCCATTCTTGAACGGTTCAGGAAAAATGCAGAAGATGTTGGATTGAATAGAAACAGCCCTCTCTACCTGCCCGCCTTGTCGGCGACGCTTCAGGCGATCTTCACTTCCAGTCTCTTACCAAGGGCATGGGCGACCTTCTCCAGTGTGGATAGCTTGATATCCTCTGCATGGTTCTCGATCCGTGAGATAGCGGTCTTCTTAGTCTTCAGTCTCTGGGCAAGCTCTTCCTGTGTCAGTCCTGCCGTCTCACGGGCCTGCTTGAGCACCACGCCGATCTTGAACTGTTCGTACCCCTCGTCATAGCCTGCGGCGAATGCCTTGTCTCTCTTCTTTCTCTCATGGACATATTTCTTCAGATCGCTCATCTCTCTGTCCTCCTGTGCATATAGTTTTTCTGTAAGCCTCAGCCCGCTCAATCTCCCGCTGAGGAGTCTTCTGCGTCTTCTTGATCAAGCCGTGGGTTAGGACAACAACGGAATTCCCGTCGAAGAAGCAGAGTACTCGGTACGCATTTGAGCCAAGCTGTATCCTGCACTCCCATATCTCCTCAGTGCTGACGAGTTTCTTGAAATATGTCGACGGCACGACATCGAGGTCCTCAACCAGGCTCAGCACCCATGCAACTTTCTGCGCCACCTTAGCGAACAGCGAATCGAGAAACTCCTGCATCGGGCATTTGCCGTCAGCTGTCCTGTAGAAGATTACTGCCTTACCCACGGCATATGTTAACTTGCATGTTAACATATGTCAAGTCTGGCGTGAAAATTGTGGCCTTAAAGAGGGCCGCTGAGAGCATCGAAAATACTTGTCTGAACTCGGCACTAGTTGAATTGCCAAAACCATAGACAATTTAATACAATACGGCCGTGGGTAAGATTTATTCCGAATGTCGGAGTCGGTCTTAGGGGGTAAGGCAGATTGGATAATGAGTTAACATTTCTCACCTGCGGATCACACGCAGCTATCCTTGAACGAGTCAGAAAAAATATAGAAGATGGTGGATTAAATAGAAACAGCCGCCTTTTCACCATCCATTGGAAAGGCTATCGAGAAAATGGGATGTGTCCCTAATTATGTCTCTAAATAGAAGCTGCCCCATTGCCCTGCCATGAGTACCATTCTACGGCAAAATCTTGTTCAAGTGGCATTGGAGTGGCAGCGGCAATATGGAGTGGCACCGTCCATCACTTCAGCTCTTTCGGAATATGATGCAGCAAAATTGCTAGGAATGTCTGACAAAGAATATTCAAGCTACATGCAAGATAAAACTGCCGTCAGCAGGGGCCATGATTTCATTTATGAAGGAATTCGTTACCAGATAAAAGCACATCGCCCAAGTGGCAAACGAGGCAGCTTCATTACAAACGCTGGCAAAGCTCGCAATTATGACTGGGACAGGCTGATATGGATCCGCTACAACACAGAATATGAAATTCAGGAGGCGTGGTCTTGGGACCGAGACAGATACGCTGAGGCCTTCAGTGCAGTTAAGCGAATATCTCCTGCAGATTTGAGGAAGGGGAGAAAGTTAGCATAATTATCATGGTGATACTAACTTTTTTCTGTGTAGAACCTGAACCAAGATCTATGACTGTGATATGGCAAAGAAGAAGATAACTGTAGGAGATTACGACAATTTCATTAGGATAGCTGATAACAGGATATGCCATGTGAGGCCTAAGGGAACGGACGGTACGGACCTTATGGAAACACCTCAGGGGACCTGGGAAAAGAAGAAATGTTACTGGCTCAACGCTAGCTACATTCTGAAGCAAGTTCAGTAACACTAATCGAGCAGAATAAGGGGACAGGCTACTTCACTAAATGACAACCGCCACCCTTAGAGTTATCTTCTCCCGCACCGCCGGCCACTGCCACTTCTGCGGTGACCCGCTCATCTTCGGCAAGCGTGGGCTGAAACACCGCAAAAACGAAAACGGGGCGTGGGAGGTTGATCACATCATCCAGAAGGACAAGGGCGGCAAGAGTTTAGTCGACAATTACCTCCCCGCCTGCGTCCGCTGCAATCGCCTCCGCTGGCACCGAAAGGGTAAGGATTTGCGAGAGCTTCTCCTCCTCGGTATCATAGGCACAGGAGAGATTAGGAAAGGGACCAAAACGGGGGAAAGGATTCTGGAATTGAAGGATAAGAGGAACAAAGAGAATAAGAAAAGGAGAACACAAGTCAAGTGATCATCAAGAAAAGAGACTCAAAAGAATCAGATATTAAAGAACTCACTTCGCTCTTGACCTTGCCTCTTCCGGACTTCAAGAGATTTCTTATCGAGCGTGAATTACGCTTTGTCAAATCCGGTGACCGGGGCGAGACCGACGCGGCATATTTTATCGATTTCCATTTTGCTTCATCCAAAAGATGGGCAGTCATTCACGACTTGCGCCTTGAGCATCGAGATCGCGTCGCCCAGATCGATCACCTGCTCATCAATCGGTGTTTTGATATTTACATTCTCGAAACCAAGAACTTCTCTTACGGTGTGAAAATCACGGAAACGGGAGAATTCCTGGTCAACTACAACAACAAATACTTTGCCATCGAATCACCTATCGAACAGAACAAACGTCATCAGATTGTTCTTGAGCAGGTCTTAAAAAAATATGACGTAATGCCACAACGCCTTGGTATTCCAATTTCACCTTCCTTTCACCCCTATGTTCTTGTGTCTCCGAAATCGCAGGTGAGCCGCCCCTCTAAAGCTGCATTTGATACCAGCATGGTGATCGCGGCGGACACCCTCAGGACTGCCATTGATAAGAGAATAGACGAGATGAATAACATTTCAGTGTTAACCACAGCGAGCAAGTTCTCATCATTTGAGTCAGTGGTGGAAGCGGCTAAACGGCTTGCCTCACTTCACAAGCCAATGAAGATAGATTATCGGAAACGCTTTGGTATCGAAGATAATCCGCAGCACAGCCGAACGCCTGAATTAGTTCAACCAGAATCTGCTAAACGAAATTACTGTTTTAAGTGCAAAAAGCCCGTCACCGAGAAGGTGGCTAACTACTGCGCGGACTTTAAGAAGAAATTCGGCGGCAAAGTCTATTGTTTCGATTGTCAAAAAGAAATTTAGCCCTCCCAAGGAGGCATAATGCCGTACACGCTGCATCCTTCAGAAAATGAATTATAAATTAGGGACACATCCCATTTATCTTGGAAATCAAAAAATGGGACAGGCTTCTCTAAATCACTCTGCCTTGATCTCTATCAGGTTCCCGAAAAAATCCCTGAGAAAATAAACTGTCTTCTCTCCCGCCCTGCCCTCGGCGAAGTTTCAGTCTTTGGCACTATAGAGAAGGGACAGGGTTTAAACTGGCCATTTTTGGTATACTTATCGATAGGTAGATGGGTAAAGACACCTTAGATAAAGTGCTGTCGGGGCTCTCCGACAAGAATATCAGGTTCGAGGATTTGAAGAAGATCATCATGGATTTTGGTTTTGGTTGCCGCATAAAAGGCGGTCATCATATTTTCGCGAAGGAAGGTATTGCCGAGATTATCAATCTTCAACCGCTTAAAGACGGAAAGGCAAAACCATATCAGGTCAAACAGGCGAGGAATCTGATACTGAAATATAAACTCCATAAGGGGGTAAAGAATGTATAAGTACGAAGTGATCGTTTACTGGAGCGACGAGGATGAGGCGTATATCGCCGAAGTTCCTGAACTGCCCGGATGCATGGCAGACGGCCCAACCTATGAAGAGGCCATAAAAAACGCCCAGGTTGTTATCTCAGAGTGGATTGAAACGGCAAAAAAACTGAAGCGCGAGATACCAATACCAAAAGGCAAATTGACCTACGCATAGGGAATAAACCGCCCTGAAACTGTTATAAGGGCATGCAAAAGGGACAGGCTGCTTTCAATCACTGTGCCTTGATCTCTATCAGGTTCCCGGAAAGATCCCTGAGGAAATAAACTCTCTTCTCTCCCGCCCTGCCCTCTATAGCTTCGACTCCCGATCAATGCTATAATTTGTTATGAAAACATCCGGTCGTTATGACGCATCGGGGCTGAGCGAATCCCAATTCGAGCCGGGCTCGCGCGGGCGTGTACTCAGAAACTTCTTGCACATAACTCGCAAGCGCGAGATGGATATCATTGAGGCTGAACGATATGCCCTTGTCCAGCCAAAACTCATGGGCATGTTCACGAAAGGTCATCGTTTTACTGCAGCGGATATCTGCGAGGTCCATAGAGCATGGCTCGGTGACGTGTATGAGTGGGCTGGCCGATGCAGGCAGGTGAACGTATCAAAGGGCGGTTTTCCCTTTGCCACGGCGCGGCATGTCCCAAAACTTATGAAGGACTTCGAGAAAGGGCCGCTAAAGAAATATACCCCGTGCCTCTTCAAACCGGATGAGGAGATTGTCACAGCACTTGCTGTCGTCCATACCGAACTCATGCTGATCCACCCTTTCCGCGAAGGTAATGGCAGGGTTGGAAGATTACTTTCCGTTCTGATGGCATTTCAGGCAGGGCTGCCCGGTCTCGATTTTACCGGGATTCGTGGGAAGAAGAGAAAAGAATATATTGCAGCTGTTCAGTCAGGCTTAGATCAAAATTATGAGCCTATGAAGAAGGTGTTTAGGCCTGTTCTTTCCCGGACGAGGCGCACGCTTGCGCAGCGCTGAAAGCAGTCTTGTGTTTCGTGACATTTTTCATGGCCTGCTTGGCAGCGGCCTGGACCCCTTCGATAGATGCCGAAGAAACAGTCACGGTCTCAACGATCTTCATACGCGTTTCGGGGTCTTTAAGAAAAGGGTTGGTTTCAAGTAATGATTTCTTGGACATACAGTATTATACCATTTAATAGTCGCACCCCGAAAGACAGAAATAAAAGAGAAAGAAGGAAACAGGCTTCTCTAAATCACTGTGCCTTGATCTCTATCAGGTTCCCGGAAAGATCCTTGAGGAAATAAACCGTCTTCTCTCCCGCCCTGCCCTCTATCACTTCCACTCCCGCCCTGCGTGCCTTCTCCAGGGTCCCGGGAAAGTCCTCGACGAGTAAGCCGATGTGCCTGAGCTCCGGTGAAGGAGGCAGGCATTCCGGACAGATGAAAACCTCGACCTTTATCCCTTGTCCTTCGAAGACAAGCACCTTTATCTCCCGGGACACAGAAAATAGCTGTTCCGCAAGCACGGCGGCAACAATGAATTCCCTCGTCTTTTCGAGCCCGAGAAGGTCGGCGTAGAACCTCACCGCCTTCTCTTCGCTCTCATTGACTATGCCGACATGATTCAAGACCATACAATTATATGTAGTATACCCCATAATCTCTGAAGCGCACATTCGACCGGGAGAAACAAAGATAACTTACCGCCATTGCCGCATTGAGTCACGCGACAACAGCATATGGTATAATTCATCAAATACATTTCTGGCGAGGGAAGAAGATGGGAGTTGCAGCGAAAAAGATAAACCCCGAGGATTTCATCCTCTCTGCCCTTTCTCCTGAAGACCGGCTGAACGCAGCCTTTGACGTGGCCCGGGAGGCATTCAGGAAAAGCAAGCTGTCGGTGAAGGACATTGACAACGCGGTGAAATCGGTAAGGAGAAAGGCCTACGAGAAGAAGAAGTAAGGTTGTCGTAGACACCGGCGTCCTTATCTCCGCGTTTGCCTTTGGAGGTGTTCCTGCGTCAGCGTTAAAGAGGGTATTTGCTGAGTCAACTATCTTTGTATCACCGGCGCTTCTCAACGAGTACCGCGAAGTTCCACTAAAGCTTGAATCAGAAGGGAAGATCGATCACCTCCAGCTCAAAGCTCTGCTTGCCGGTATCGCGGCCTTCGTAACGTCAGTGACGCTCGTTCATCCAGGACAGAAGCTCCTCATCTGCAGGGACCCTAAGGACGACTTCCTCATCACCGGAGATAAGGACCTCGTCGAAATAGATACCCTGCCTTTTAGACTGAAGATTCTATCGCCGGGCGCATTTTTGAAATAACAAGCCAGCCTGTAAAAGGGCTGTGGGGACAGACTTGCTTATTGACATTCACCCCTATTGGAGGGAACTGTCGGCTAAGCCTCCTCGATGCCACATTGTATTCCTACACTCTTCCCACCTTTCCTTCCTCCAGGTCTCGCAGCGCCGGAGACACAGCTTCAAATAGGCCTGTCTCAAAGAACGAAAAAACGCTATAATGTTCCCTGAGGACGGTACGATGGACGCTCATGAAACACAGGGCCAGGGAACACCTTCCCCGGCAGACCCGCTCAAGCAGGCAAAGACGGTCACGATGATCGTCTACGCCCTCCAGGCAGGCTCCTTCGTCCTTGGCGTCACGATCATCGCGGCGATCATCATCAACTATCTCAAAAGAGAAGATGTTCAGGGCACCTGGCTTGCCTCCCACTTTCGCTGGCAGATCAGGACCTTCTGGTTCGGCCTCCTCTGGGGCGCAGTCGGCGCCCTCACCGCGCTGGCGGGCATAGGCTTCGTTCTCCTCGGCGTCGACCTTATCTGGGTCATCTACAGGATCGTGAAGGGCTGGCTGCGGCTGAGCGAGGGAAGGGAAATGTACGCCGCGGCCTGAACGATCAGGGGCACCTCCCCTTTATTGTAAACCAAGGTTTTGCCGGGTTTCTCTTGTCAATCTGATTCTTAAATTGTTATTCTTATAAAATATGACGATCTCTATCAATTCACTTGGCAATGACATTCCCGCGCGGCATGCGGTGAGTGTCGCCATACAATGCAAAGGACGATGATATGTTACACCTGAAACGGCAGCTGCCCTACCGGCCCACGGAAAGGATGAACGTCGTAAGCTACCCGATACGCGACATCGTAATGGAGGCGAAGCGCGAGGAGGCAAAGGGCAAGAAGATGATCTATCTCAACATCGGCGACCCGCCCCAGTACGGCTTCCCGCCGTTCCGGGTGATAGCCGAGAGGGTGAAAAACGCGCTCGACGAGAACTGGAAAGGGTACGCCCCTTCCGAGGGCGACGAGGAGCTCAGGAATACCGTGGCAAAGATCGAGAAGTGCAGACCCGAGGATGTGTTTGCCGTTGCCGGCCTCACCGAGGGAATAGACTTCTTCTTCCATTCGTTCATCGGTTTCGGGGAGAAGGTGCTTCTTCCGAACCCGGTATATCCCCTCTACCTGAGCAAGGCGAAGCAGTTCGAGGGCGACAGCGTATTCTACCGGCACGATGAGAAGGGTCAGATAGACGTGGGAAATCTGGCGAAGAAGATCGAGGGCGCAAAGGCGATGGTGATCATCAACCCGAACAACCCGTTGGGCTCCGTCTACTCGGAAAAGAACCTCTCGGAGGTCGTGAAGCTCTGCGCTGAGTTCGATGTCCCCATATTTTACGACGGCTCCTATGACCAGTTGATACTGGAAGGCAGACAGGTGGACTTCAGAAAGATAGCAAGGGGCAAGGTGCCCTTTATATACGGCAGTTCGCTCTCAAAAGACTTCAGCTATACCGGCGCACGACTGGGATGGGTGACGTTCCATGGCGATAGATGGGCGGAGGTCAAGAATGCATTCTTTCTGCTCTGCAACCAGCGCCTCTCCGTAAACTGGGAGTACCAGAAGGCGGCTGCTGCCGCGCTGGTGCACCCGTCATATCCGGCATACATCGCAAACATAAAGGCGAAGCTCATCGAACGAAGGGACACGTTTGTGAAAATGGCAGGGAAGCTGCCGCTCTCATTCCCCGTTCCAAAGGGCGCGTTCTACGCATTCATTAAGATAGAGACAACGAAATGGAAGAAGGACGTGCACTTTGTGCGGGCTGCGCTGAAAGAAGGCGTCGTCTTTGTCCCTGGTTCAGGATTCGGACGGCAGGAGGATGGAGTGTATTTCAGGACCACGTTCCTGCCTGAGCCGCGCATAATAGAAGAGGCCTTCGCTAAGATCAGACGGATACTATGAACAGCTTCTTTACGGGATCGTAGAATACAGAGGGGCACAGAGCCGGCCATGCCTGCACTTATAGTTTCATCCCCTTGAGCACCGCTTTTTTCCCGCCAAACCCAGGGCGCTGCTCGACAGAAAACCCCGCAGCGGTAAGCCCCCGCCGAACAGCTCCGGCAACAGTAAAGGTGGCGCAGGTCCCGCCGGTCACTGTTTTTTCTCCTATCGCCATAAGAAGCTCACGCCGCCACATGTCAGGGTTCTTCTTCGGTCCATGACCATCAAGGAACCATGCGTCACAGGGAATGGTGAGTGCATGGACCATTTCGAGGGCCTCCCCGATCCAGAGATTCAAGGTCAGGATGCCGAAAGGCCGGGTGAGTTGTATCCGGTGCCACCCCGGTCTGGAAATCTCGACGCGGCGGTAGGCCCGGACAAGCAGATCAATAAGCGGACCGGCCTCTGTTCTGAATCCCCCGAGAATGGACGCCATCCGCTCGGAAGTGACCGGATGCAGCTCAACGGAATTGTAGGTGATCGCCCTCTCCGTGATGCCGCGACTTGTCCAGAAAATCCATCAGGGCGATGAGGAGACGGCCCGCGCCGAAGCCTGTTTCACCTATCCTGAGCTCTTTCCTCCCCGGCCGGGCGGAAAGGATATCCATGATGCCGGCGCCCTGAAAGAAGATGTGCTTCGCTTCTTCAAGGGCATTGACCACGTCGAAATAGCGGTCGTCATACTGTTCGTTCACAAGATAGGGAGGGATCTGCACGGTCAGGTCAGGGAGATGATCATTGTCTGGGTCTCGGTCATAGAAACCTCACATGCAATTTTACCACGGGAGAAACAAAAAGGGGACAGGCTGTTTTAACAGGGGACGCAGCATCACACCTTTCATCACTCTTTAAGCTCCTCCTTGCCTCGTACTATCCCTGCTCTGCCAATAGTGTGAATATAGATTCGTGTACATGGTGTTCCGTCTGACAGGAATATGCGTGTTTACCTCTTTCCCTGTCTTTTGTATGGTGTGCTATTTGTGTTACACTATGAAAAAGACAAAGGAGGTGTGTATGCCTACGAAAAACCCCCGCATAAATGTCGTTTTGAATCCGCGTATTTATGCTGATGTGCAGACCCTTTCAGAAGCAAGAGGGCTTTCGATGTCTTCCGTTGTCGAGGACCTCATCGAAGACGCGCTGGAGATTCAGGAGGACCTCGCTTTGGCTGCGCTTGCGGATGAGAGGAAGAAGTCTCTCAAAAAGTCGGAGCTTGTTTCTCATAAAAAGGCCTGGAGCTGAAGTGTCGTTTACTATCAGCTATCACAAGGAAGTTGTGAAGCATGATATCCCTGCGTTACCCGCTGCTATGAAGCTTCGGATAAAGAGCACTATCGAAACAAAGCTTACCACGCATCCCGAACAGTATGCCGTGCCGTTGAGAAGGACGCTGAAAGGATACTGGAAGCTCCGCGTCGGCGACTACCGTGTTGTTTTTGAATTCGACCGTTCGATAATCATAGTTCTTGGTATCGGCCACCGGAAGGACATCTATGATCGAGTGAAAAGCCGCATCGGTGCTTAAATTGGATGTTCTTTCACTTGTCAGCAGTGCTTGTTCGAATGGATACTGAGAGTATTCGCGCCAAAATAAACAACGCCGCCTGAAAAGAGCTATCCCGCTGCTTCTCCGTCCATCAGGGAGAAGAGCCGTCCAGAGGACGCAGGATCACACCCTTCATTCCTCTTTAAGCTCTCCCCCTCTTCTGCTACTATATCTGCAATGACTCCCAAGAATACATATATCTGCTTCCCCTGTCTCGCACGATGAGCCCGAACAAGATATGTCCTGGTTGCGGTACCGAGTACCTCCCGCACGTCGGAAAGTGCGCTGACTGCGGCGCGGTCCTCCTCTTTCCCGGGGAGCTCAAGGAGGCGCAGGAGGAGAAGGAACGGCTCATGGAGAAGGCCGTTGAGGACGAGGTCGTGGTCCGGGAAGGTGACCTGAAGTGGATGAGTGAATTGTACGCGGTCCTCATCGACGCCGGCATTCCCTGCACCGTCCGTTCCGATGCGGGCTGCAGGAAAAGCCGCTGCGGCGATAAATGCCGTTTGGTCGTGTCGCGGGAGGACTATGAACAGGCGCAGGAGCGGATTGAGGAATACTTCATGGAAATGCATCCCGAGATCCGCGCTTCCCACGAACTGGTCAGCGCGGGCAAATGCCCTGCCTGTGGTTCCTCCGTCGGCCCCGGCGACCGCGAGTGCACCGATTGCGGCCTGACGCTCGTCATTATTGAGGAAGACGGAGAGAAAAGCTGAGCAGCTGATCCGTGTTCTCGTGAAACACAGCCTGCCGTCACGGTATAATACCCTATGGACAGGATCGTGCGGATCGCGTCGGTGGTGCTCCTGTTGTTCTCTGCAGCGTTCGGCACGGCATCCGACAACATCTATTCCAATCCCGTCCTCGTCGATACATACTCAATTAACCGTCCAAAGCCCGCGCGATACGTCGGCACGCTCGGCATAGGCGATCCGGCCGTCATTTTGTACGGAGGAAGATATTATCTCTACCCGACCGGGGACAACCACAGCTACCACGTCTACCTGTCCGACGACCTGGTCCACTGGTCCAAGGGGCCGAAGGTGTTCCGGAGCAGCGAGACCGGAGTATGGGCGCCTGACGTCTTCTTCAACCGGGATGACGGCATGTTCTATCTCTACTACACGGTGAACGGCAGGATCGGCATTGCTGAAGCAGACCGTCCCGACCGGGAGTTCAGAGACCTGGGGGACCTGATCAGCAACGGGATAGACGCGCACATGTTTCGCGACGACGACGGTTCATATTTCCTCTATTACGCCCGGTACCCGGAATTCGCGATATTTGTCCAGCCCATGGCGACCCCTGTCCGGAAGAAGGGTGAGCCCGTTCAGGTCATCTCCCCTTCCGAGGCATGGGAGATGAGAAATGTACCGGTCACCGAGGCCCCATGGCTGCTCAAACACCAGAGCGTCTATTACCTCCTGTACTCCGGGGGCAGTGCGGATACGGAGCATTACGCCATCGGGTACGCAACGGCAAAGAACCCTTCCGGTCCCTTCACCAAGTATCCGGGAAATCCTATCATCCGAACGGAGGGCGGCGTCCTCGGGCCGGGGCACGTGAGCGTCACACGGGACCGGGAGGGGAAACTCTGGATGGTCTATCACCAGCAGAAGGATAAGACACCGGGCTGGAACAGGATAATCTGCATCGACCCTCTCTGGTTCGACGAGAAGGGTGTCCTCCATGGGAAGGCCTCACGGGCGACGCCCCGGCTCGCGCCTGTGACGGCAGGGAAGACCGGGGAAACGGCACGGAAATGAATGGTGACACAAACCGCTCCGCTACTTTTTGGGTAATGCCGGCCGTCTTTGGTAGAGCCTTCCGACTTCTCTCAGAATATCTTCTTTCAGCTTCGCGAGTTCTTCCCTGAAGGCTTCGTTCGCCAGTATCTCATCAGGAAGCGAGTCGAACCTCCTGGCGATCGCCTCCTCGAGAAGCTCACTGGCCTGCCTCCCCTGCTGGTCGATTGACGCCTGGGTATTTGCCGTTACTTCGATGAGCAGGTTCATCTGTTCGTTGTTCACGGCCAGCCTCTGGTCGATCGAGCCGAGCGCAAAGAGCATCTGGTCGAGCCTGTCGGCGCTCAGCCTTGAGGAGATCGCGGTGAACTGGGCGATATCCACGATCTGCCCCTCGCAGACGCCGGGCAACGCAACATCTCTCGACGGTACCCAGTTGCCGATACAGACCTGCGATCCTCCCGGACCGGTCAAAAAGGTATACCCCTCGGCTATTTGAGCCTCGGACCTGACCGGAAATGCACCCCCGATAAAAACAACCATCCAGATCGCAGCTATGTAGATCGTCTTCATTGTCCCTCCAGCCAGATTTGAAACGCTGGGCAGCGCACTGACCAGCCTCTTATACTTACTTATACCACAGAACAGGTGCCTTGTCTTCAGGTGCGGAAGAGGCGACACGGTCTGACCGGACCTGATACAATGGGCATATGGCAACGTATCACTGGCCCGGGGATATTCCATCTGCAAGGCGGCTGCAGAACGAGCTGAGCAAAAAGGTAAGGATACATCCTCTTCAGAAGCGCCCCTCATACATAGCAGGGGTCGATGCCGCATTTCATGGAGAATTGGTCATCGCTGTCGCTTCTCTTTTTGCGTATCCTTCACTGCTCCCCATAGTCGATGCTGTTTCACGAGAACCTGTCGGGTTCCCTTATGTTCCGGGGTTTCTCAGCTTCAGGGAAGGTCACGCGTTCATCAGTGCGATAAGGAAATTAAGGCCTGTTCCCGATGTAATCATTGTTGACGGACATGGGATCGCCCATCCTCTGAGGTGCGGTATCGCATCACATATCGGGGTGCTGCTTGACATCCCTGCGATCGGCTGCGCAAAGTCAAGGCTTGTAGGTGAGTATTCCGACCCCGGCCGGGAAAAGGGACAATGGACACCCCTCATGTACAAAAAGGAACGGGTCGGAGCGGTGCTGAGGACGCGGGATAATGTTAAACCGGTCTTTGTTTCACCGGGGCATCGTATAGACCTGCACTCATCCGTGGCGATCGTGCTTCAGTCCCTGACCCAGTACAGGCTTCCGGAGCCGATGAGGAGGGCCGACCGTCGTACAAAGGAATTGATCAGAGAAACCACATAGGGTCATTCTGTTCGGAAACGACACATCACGGACAGTATGAGCGGTTTGTGCTAGAATAATCCAGACTATGCAAGCAGCCGCCATTGACGTAGGCTCCAACACGCTCAGACTGCTCATCGGTGATGTTCACGGCAACACCCTCTCCCGCATACACACTGATCGCGCCGTCACACGGCTTGCCGAAGGGATCGGGGATACGGGGATCCTGAGACAGGAGAACATCAGGAGATCCGTCGCTGTCCTGAAGGCCTTCTCGCGTTCCATCTCGGAACACGGGGTGACCCGTGTGGAAGCGGTGGGCACCAGCGCCCTCAGGGATGCAGGGAACAGCCGTGAGCTTCTGGATATGGCCTTGCAGGAAACAGGGATAGGGATCAGGGTCATATCAGGGATGAGGGAAGCGGAGCTCACGGTCAAGGGGATACTCATGGGAGCACAAGGGGAGAACGGCGTTTCGCTGATCATCGACATCGGCGGCGGGAGTACGGAATGGATACTCTCTCATGAGTCTCCCCTCTGCGGTTCCCTTCATATCGGCGTGGTCGGTCTCTCTGAGCGGTTCATCACGTCAGATCCCCCGTCCTCTGCCGACATCGCATCGGTCATCAGGGAGATCGATGCACACCTCCTTCCCCTGAAGCGGGAGATCACCGGCCGCGCCCTCCCGGTGAAGGACTTCATCGGGACAGGCGGGACCATCACCACCCTGGCGGCGATGGACCTTCAGCTGAGAGAGTACGACCCCGGAAAAGTGCATCTGCACAGAATACCGCTCCGGCGGCTTTCCTCTCTCAGGGACATGCTCGTCTCGCTGCCCGTGGACAGGAGGCGGGATGTCAGGGGCCTTGAACCGGAAAGGGCCGACTTGATTATCCCCGGCATTCTGCTTACAATTAGACTCATGGATTTTGGCGGGTTCCGTGAGGTCATCGTGAGCGACCACGGACTGCTTGAGGGACTTATAAAGGAGATGAACGATGAAAACGGTGTTTAACAGACCGAAGAGCCTGAAACCTGCACCCTTCAGATACTGTCCGGGGTGCGGACACAGCCTCATCCACAGGCTTATCGCAGAGTGCATCGACGTCCTCGGATACGGGAGCGCGTGATCGGGATCGCGCCCGTCGGCTGCGCCGTCTTTGCGTACGATTACTTCAATTTCGATATGCTGGAGGTCGCCCATGGCAGGCCACCGGCGGCGGCTACGGGGATGAAACGGGTCTTGCAGGACAGGATAATCTTCTCCTATCAGGGTGACGGGAGATCTGGCAGCGATCGGGACAGGCGAGATCATACACGCGGCAGCGCGGGGGGAGAACATTACCGTGTTCTTTGTCAATAACGCCACCTACGGCATGACCGGCGGCCAGATGGCCCCCACAACGCTTCTTGGCCAGAGGACCACCACGACCACCAGGGGAAGGGAAGCGGCCCACGCCGGATATCCCCTTCGCGTGTCGGAAATGCTCGCCACCATCGAGGGCGCATCGCTCATTGCCAGGACCTCGGTGGATTCGCCGAAGAACCTGCTGAAGACAAGATCGCTCATCGAGAAGGCGTTCAGATATCAGATGGACAACAAGGGGTTCAGTCTGGTGGAGATACTGTCACCCTGCCCCACGGACTGGGGGCTCTCCCCTGAAGACTCGGCGAAATGGATCCGGTCGGATATGATGTCGGTTTACCCGCTCGGCACCCTGAAGGACAAATACGCGGAGGAAGGGTGAAAGAGGTCACGATACTGGTGGCGGGTTTCGGAGGGCAGGGAGTGCTCCTCCTGGGAAGGCTGATCGCCTACGGGGGGATGATGGAGGGCAAGGATGTCACCTGTTTCCCTTCCTACGGAGCGGAGATGCGCGGAGGAACTGCCAATTCAACGGTCATTGTTTCGGATGAGATGATAGGCTCTCCCATTGTGGGCAACCCCGATATCTTCATCGCCATGAACGAGGCGTCCCTGAAACGGTTCCAGCCGAAGGTCAGGGTGAACGGGCTGCTCATCTATGATTCTTCCCTGATAAAGTCGCCGGAGATCCGGCATGACCTGTCTGCCGTGGGTATCCCTGCGACGGTGATCGCAGCATCGGTCGGGGGGAAAGAGCCCTCCCACAAGGCGGCTCTTTCCGCCACTCAGGTGAGGTCCGCCAATATGGTCATGCTCGGCGCGCTGCTGGGCGAGACCGGGATACTGAAGACGGAGAGCGTGATGAACGCTCTGGAGCGGTTAACGTCCGCAAAGAACAGGAAGACCCTGGACGGCAACAAAGAGGCCATCAGGAAGGGGATACAGTACATTGAAGATAAGAAAAGCGACCATCGCTGACGCACGATCCATTCACCGGCTGATCAACGGGTTCGCAAAGCAGGGAGAGATGATACCCCGGTCCCTGAACGACCTGTACGAGAACATACGGGACATCTTCGTCTGTGAAGACCGGGGAGAGATCAAGGGAGCCTGCGCCCTCCATATCCTATGGGAAGACCTGGCGGAGATACGGTCCCTTTCCGTGACACTGGACTCCCAGGGAACCGGCATCGGCAGGCGGCTCGTGGACGCCTGCGTGAAAGAGGCGGAGAAGCTCGGCATCGGGAAGATCTTCGCCCTCACTTATCACGCCGACTTCTTCAGGAAGATCGGCTTCGCAGAGATCGACAAGTCAGAGCTTCCCCAGAAGATATGGGGAGAGTGCCTGAGATGTCCGAAGTTCCCGGAGTGTGACGAGACCACGGTGATACGGGTGCTGCGGGGGAAAAAAGTCACCGCGTAAGACGCACCGATCACCGGTATCCGATGACCGGATTACGTATCGTGCCAATCCTCTCGATCTCGACCTCAACAATGTCGCCCGCTTTGAGAAAGACCGGAGGCTGCCGCTTGAACCCCACCCCGGAGGGGGTTCCCGTCGCGATGAGATCTCCCGGCTCAAGCGTCATCAGGGAACTGAGGAACGCAACCGTGCGGCTCACCGGAAAGATCATGTCGCGCGTATTTCCTTCCTGAAGAGTGACTCCGTTGACTCGCGTTGTGATCTGCAAGGTCTGCGGCTCCGGGATATCGGAGGCCGGTACGATCCCCGGGCCCATCGGCGCAAAGGAATCGAGCGTCTTTCCTGCCGTCCATTGACTGGTTTGCATTTGAAGATCACGGGCGCTGACATCATTCATGATCGTGTAGCCCGCAACACAGGCGAGGGCCTCGCGCTCGGGGACTTCCCTGCACCGCCGGCCAATGACGATCGTCAGTTCGCCCTCATAGTCGATCTGCTTACTGAGCCGTGGCAGGACAATGGGACTGGTCGGTCCACACAGCGCATTGCGGAACTTGGCAAAGAGCGGGGGGACCTGGAACGTGCCCATCTGCAGTTCGGTCGCGTGCTCACGGTAGTTAAGCCCCAGGCAAATGATCTTGTCGGGGTCGGGGACAGGAGGCCCGACCTCAACCGTTTCAAGGGGCGTAAGCGGCTCATTCCTGTTGTCAAAGGCACGCCGTGCACGGTGCAGCACCTGATCAACAGCATCCGGCCCTGCCTCGAGAAGGGCGCGTACCGTTGACGGGGCGTCATGAGGCACGGTTTTCAGCGCAGCAACATCCACAAGAAGAGAATCGTGCACGACCCCTGCACGCCATGGTCCCTGCGTCCGGTAGCTGACAATGTACATAGCTCCTCCCTTTTCCTACAGTCCCTGCATCACGATCTTCACGTATGCCTTCGCCCGCAGCTCGGCGATCTGCATCTTCAGGAGCCTGTTGATCTCCTTCTCCGCCAGGTAATCTTCGATCTTGTCTCTCACCGACTCGAACGCCGCTCCCCCGAACTCCTTCTCGTTGTTCCTGTAATAGTCCTCTATGTCCTCGTCCTTCACCCGGATGAAGGCCCTCACCTTGAATTCCATGTATTCACTGAGGACCTCCTCGTCGGTCTTCGCCTCGATCTTCAGTCTCCTCGCATCGGTCAGAAGCAAAAGCCTGTTGATCATGGTATTCAGGACTTCCCCCATCGAAATATCCGGCTGCACCTTCTGCGTCCGTTCATAGGTCTCGCGGAGCTCGCTCAGGGTGATGGCACGGTCATTCACATAGGCAACGACCCGGTCGATGAGCTCCGCCTGGGAGACCGCCACAAGTGAAGCAAACAGCGTGAGGAGCAAAAGACAGAACAGGAAGACACTTCTCGCGCGGCAAAGTCCCCTGTCCTGCGCTTCTCCTCTTCTCCGTTTCATAGGGAACATATCACTCATCCCTTCTTAGAACGCCTGCCCGATGCTGAAGAATATCTCGCTCCGGCTCAGGCCCTCCTCTTTCTTCAGTTTATACCCGTAATCCAGACGCAGCGGGCCCACCGGTGTGTCGTACCGGACACCGGCTCCGACCGCGTGTTTCAGGGACCAGTCGATGTCACTTGTTCTTTGCCAGACATTCCCGCTGTCCAGGAACGTTACGAGCCCTATCCCCTTCCCGAGAGAGGTCCGGAGCTCGACGTTCGTCTCGATGAACGCATTACCGCCCGTGGGGTTATTTTCAGAGCCTCTTGGTCCAAGGGTGTCCTGCGCATACCCCCTCACCGAACTCCTGCCGCCAAGGAAGAATCTTTCCGCCAGAGGGATAATGTCGGAAGACCCCCCCCACGCCCGGCCGACTCCGGCGCGCACTGCAGCGGCAAAGACGAACGGCTTGGAGATCTCATGATAGAGACTGCCGTTGAATATGACCTTTGCGAAATCGGTCTCCGAGAGGAGCGCAGCAGACGCCACTTTCATCGTTAACCCCAGCAGGATGCCATTCCTCGGATTAAAGGGATTGTCCCTCGTATCGTACGTGATACCCGGCCGTATGCTGCTGATGACAAGACGCCCCTCGTCCTGGTCGGTGAGAAGTATGTCGGGCTGGACCTCCGACGTGTCGGCGAGGACGCCTTCATAATACAGCTCACCACGGACCGTTTTGCTGTATTGCTTCTCGACCCCCAGAGAGACCCCCCGCCTCTTGTACTTGTACATGATCACCCCGGTGTCGATATTCTTTTCCTCTCGTTCATTGAAGAAGACCGTTCCTTTCAACTGGAGCTGTTTTTCCAGGAACCAGGGGTCAAGATAATTGACCGCATAGAGTTTTTCGAGCGAATTATACCCGATCCTGAGCGAGACCTGTCTGTTCATCCCGAAAACGTTCTTATAGCCGATGTCGACAAAACCGGTGAACTTGTCAAAGTTGCTGTACCCAAAGCCGAACTCCACCCACCCTGCGTTCCCTTCGGCAAGGTCGATGTGGATGTCGCGCTGATGGTCATATTCCTCGAGGGGCTCGATGCGCACATCGCTGAAGAGTCCGAGCTTATAGAGATTCTGCCGTTCCTTCGCAAGCAGGCCGTAACTGAACTGAGCGGATTCCCTCTGGAGCAATTCCCTCTCCACGACCTCCCTCCGCGTCCTTTTATTCCCGGTTATGATCGTCTTGCCGAAGAACGTCCTCTCCCCCTCCTGTATCTCAAAGGTGATCCGCGCCTTTTCTCCTGAAAAATCCACCTTCGTACTCACGACCGCATCGAGGAATCCCCTCTCCTGGTAAATATCGATCACCCTCAGACGCGCGTCCGCGATATCCACTTCATTGTACGGACCGTCCTGCGTTAACCCTATCGCCTTCCGTATCTCATCCGGCGGGACCGAACCGGCATTCGTTATCTCCACCCCGTCGATAAGCGTTCTCGGGCCTTCCCTGAACGGTATCGTTATGATCGCCTTATCTTGGTCCAGCCGCACCTCAGGCGATCCCACTTCCACAGCCAGATATCCCAGGGCGATAGAGAACTCCCGCACGACGTCAGCATCAGGGGACAAGAGCTCCGGATTGTAGTCGTCACCCTCCTTAAGGGGCAGTACCTCCTTCAGTCTCTTATCCGGCAGTGTCATGCCGGGGAATTTCAGGGCGTCCACCTTAATGCGTTCCCCTTCAAAAATAAAAAAAGTCAGTTCTGCCATATCCTCAACCGTCGCCGGTGCGACCGGCGCCACCTGCGCAAGCGCATATCCTTTGTTGCGGTAAAGAAGGGTTATCTTCCGGGCCGCATCTTCGATAAGATCGTCCCTCACCTCACCCGAATCAAGGAAAGGCATCTCCTTCATGAGCTGCCGGGAACTGAAGACGGTGTTGCCCTCAAAGTTCACGGTCAGCTTCTTTCCCCTGGTCACCTCCACGGCAAGGCTCCCGTCCGAGAACCGGTACGCAACAACGGGATGGAGGTAGCTGAGCTTTTTATAATGCACCCTGATCCTCTCCATGTCCTTTTCCACCATCTTCTGGTCGTATATCTCTCCCTCCCTGATGTGCATCACACCGGTGATCTCGTCAGGCGGTGCCCCGTGAACAACGATCCGCTCTATCAGGAGAGGTTTCCCCTCGCTCACCACGATCGTGAGGTCTTTCGCATACGGTTTCGCTGCCGGAGAGACTTCGATGGATACGGCGGCATGGGGGAATCCCCTCTCCGCAAGCGCCGATTGCAGGAGCTTGACCGCCTCGCCGAACAGGTCATAGCGCACAACCGCACCTTCTTTCAGGGAGAACATGGCGCGGATGTCACGATCCGGGAGATACTCGTTCCCTGTGACCAGGATCTTCCGGATACGCTCTCTCTCCTTCACGAGGATGCTCACCCTTGTCCTGTCGGGATCGGCATGCACTTCGATGTCCTCGAATATCCCCTTCACGAATGCACGTTTTATCCCTTTCCGCACCTTCTGGGGATCGAGGACCTCTCCAGCCTTTATGCCGAGCAGGTAAAGGAGCTCTTCATTGCCTATGGAAGAGAGACCTTCAACGCTGATGTCTTGTATCCTGCTGTCGGGTACGGTATCAGCCGGCACAGGGGAAGCGAAAGCACATAAGAATGCACAGTGAAGAAGAACGAACGGGAACAGGGAGAACATCACTTTCCTCATTTGAACCCAAAGCGGAATTTGATACTTCCGCCCAGTGCTCCGACTTCGTCCCTCACCCCGATGAGAGAGACGTTGTTCCCCACGTTATACTCCAGCTTTATGATATCGGTGGCAACCGAGCCAAGAGCGGTGGAATAGGTCACCGAGAGCCTGTCCCCCAGGAGCCTCTTCGAGACCGTCAGCCGTTGTTCCGACTTTCCCGTCACCCGTGAAACAGAAGAGTCCACTCCGATCCTGTCGATGCCCGTGATGCTCCGCAGCCTCTCCTGAGCGATGTTCTGGACCTGGCCGGAGAGAAATGACGTCGCAACACTTCCCCCCAGCCCGCCCTGAATACCCTGAGGTGTCTTTGAAAGAGTGCCGACGGTGAGCAGGCTGAGGATCTCGATCTGTTCAAGGGAAGGCGTCGAACTCAGGGACAGGTTGAAATGCTCGATCTGTCCCTCAAGGACCATCCGTATGGTATATCCCTCGATGAGCGTCTCTGCAACGATATTCATCGTCGGGTTGATCCTTTTCGGGTCTGCGAAGTCGGCGGTTGCATTGAGTATCCTGAACTCATTGTTCCTGAAGTACACGATGCCGCTCTTCGTTTCGGCCCTGCCGAAAAGCAGGGGATTGGACGCAGCTCCTCTCACCATCAGGTCGGTGCCCAGAGACGCCCGGGCGATGTTGTTATTGATAAAGAGGTTGTCACTGCCGTGTACCCTCACATTCAGCTGTGTCTTCTCGAACGTCCCTATCTCGCCCCGCGGCCTTTCCTTTGCTTTTGCCTTGAGGGGCCAGATCTGCCACTGGACGGGTTCCTTGTACAGGGCGCGATTGATCGTGATCTCTCCGCTCAGTCTCTGGGAATCCTGCGTTCCCGTATAGAGAAGGTTGCCGTTGAAATTGACCGTGAAATCCTTGGAGATGTTCACTCCGATGGCGTTCATCGCGGCATTGACATAGAATCGCTTCATCGTGAACCCATCGAGAAGGGCAACCCCGGAGACCTCTACTTCCCCGCCTCCCAGTTTGCCCGAAAGCTTCTGAATGACGATCCTGTCCTCATCGATGTAGACGTATCCGTTCATGGTGCTGAGCCGGTAGGGCACATCCTTGACCCCGAATGTGACGTTCGATATGGTTATACCGCCGTTGATCCGCGGGGCCTCCCATTTCCCCGTCACGGAACAAACGAATCCCGCGTCGCCCCTGATGGTATCGATCCTCTTTGACAGCCCCTTTAACGGCAACAGGCTTGAACTGCCCTCCATGACGAGATTGTATTCCCTGCCTATCTCCATTTCTCCCGAGACCTTGAACGACGCGGTTCCGCTTCGCACCTTCACGGCAGAGAGCGTCATGGTCCTGTCTTTTACTTCGAACCGTATGTCGGAGTCGTTCGAGAAATTGTTTCCAAAGAGCGTCGTATTCAGCTGGCTGATAACGGCTCCGGCCGAGAAATGTTTTCTGTCGCCCGACAACTCCGCATACCCCTTCATGCTGATGAGCAGGTCTTCGGGCACGTCCTTGAGAACAGCGGCGAGGAGGATATCATATCTCCCTGATTTCATATCCAGCCGGGCTGTCCACGGCAGGTCACCTCTCAGGTCCGCCTTCCCGGTCAATGACGTCTTGCCGTCAAGAAGGAGGACATCGAAGAGCATCGTTTTGTTCTTCATCGAGACCCTGATGTTCCCGTCTCCGAGGGACGAGTCCTTGAATGTTCCCCCGTGCACCATGCCGTCCAGCTCCATCCGGGGGTCATCAAGGGTCCCCTTCCCCTCTGCCTTGAAGGTGACATATGCGTCAGCCGGCGCGCCTCTGAGCGGTACATCTTTCAGGTAGATCCTGTTCCCGGATGCGGCGAAGCTGAACCGGTCATCATAGGTTAAGCTTCCCTTTCCCGTCAGAAGAGAGTCCCCTTTTCTCACCAGCACATCTTCCAGTGTCAGGGTATCGTAGTCGTACGCATACGAGAGAGAGGCCAGATCAAGCGCGACACCCTCCAGGGTTCCATTGGCCATCCGGGCAGACCCCTTGAACAGGGGCTTCGGACCGGGACCGGTAATGCTCAGGTCGGTATCGAACCTTCCCCTGGGCTGGGGTTTCAGGGGCTTCTTGTAAATTACTTTCAATGCCTTTTCCACGTCGGCATTCTTCATCGAGACAGAAAGGCCGTAGAGGGGTTTCTTCAGATCGAACAGCTCTCTGGCCTCCGGAAATTTGACCGTGCCCTTCATCGTAATGGCGGCGTTGCCGCCGGCCTGGGAACCGGCCATTGAGGAAAGCTCTCTCAGTTCGAGAAGGTCTTTTCCGTACCGCAGGTCGCTCGTCACCTCCCCGAGAACGAATTCCCCGTAGGAAGCGGCGTGCAGCTTCACCTTCCCGGCGATCACAGGGTTCTTGAACTTCCCTGCCAGGGTCCCGGAGAACTCCCCGGAACCGGTCAGTTCGTGAACATACGGCAGCGTCACATCCGTCAGGTCCCCGGTCCTGCCCTGGATGCCAAGGGACAGGTCCGACGCCTTCAGGTCGACCGTGCCGCCGAAGTTCATGACCGACCTGTCGGTACTGGCAACGGATTCAGACAGGGTGATCACGTCGTCCCGGACGTCAAAGGAGCCCGTCACTTTCCTCACCCTTCCCAGGACATCAGTGCCCCTGCCGGAACTCTCATAGGAATACCGGCCCGAAGGGTTAAACCCGGCGCCTTTGGTACTCAGCTCACCCTTCACCTTTCCCCTGGGAATCCCGGGATCCCACCCTATGAGCTTAAAGGCAGCAGGACTGTCCACATCAGAAAAAGAGACCTTCAGGGAGTAGTATTCCTCGCCGGTGACCGAGAGAGTCGCCTCGGCGTCAGCGCGTCCGTTGTACAACGTGCCCTTCCCTTCTGTGAAATACAGGATCCCTTCCCTGTATGCAATGCTGCACCGGAGGTCGTCCACATCAACGTCGAAGAGGTTTCCCCTTTGCAGGTGCGCATGTGCAGTGCCGGTGATCCGGTCCAGTGGACCTTTTACGGCGCCGGTGAAATCAATGCGGCCTTCCACACGCTCTTTCACCTTCAGGAGTTCCATCAGTGTCTCGATAGAAAAGTTCTCCTTTCAGCTTCACGTCCACGACGGAGCGGAGGGGGTCATCGGTGAGGAGGTGAATGGTGCCCTTTGCAGACAGCCCTCCTTCACCCGGCTGTTTCAGAGAGAAGATATTCCTGAAAGTCTCCACGAGCAGGGAGAAGCCCATTTGCAGGTCTCCGTACAGGCCACGGGACGTCTTTGCCTGAGTCTTCTCCTTCGTCGGGAAGAGCCCGCTTGCGGTGATCTTTGAGCCAAGGAACCCTATCTGAAGCCCCTTCACCTCGACCGCATCATCCCTTATCGCAAGCGCACCCTTGATCTCGCCCTTTAATTCCGGCCAGCCCTTGATGGACGCAGAGAGCTCCTTCATGGTGAAATTGACGCGCGGCACCGCGCGCCTCCCGACAACGATCTCCTTTGGGTTCAGCACGGCCTCGATGCCGAACCCCGCTCCCTGAAAGGACATGTCCTTGTAACCAAGGGCGAACATACCGTCATCCAGCGCAATGCCTCTTACCACAACCTTGATCGGTGCCTTCCTTTCCATAGCGAGATACTTCCTGACGTTTGCCGCGATCTCCTCCAGCTGGGAAGCATGAGCACTTGCGTGGGGCTTCCTCACTACGAGCCTCCTCAGAACAAGTTCCTTCCTCAACAGCCCTGAGAGCTCCACGTATCCCTTCAGGCGGGGAATGTGCACGATCTCGACGCCCTTGTCAAAGACCTTAACCTCCTTTGCCTCAACAAAAAGGGGGAAGATGTTCACGTATATCTTCTGCGCCATTACCTCTTTGCCCGTTGCGGCAGAGAGCTCGGGCAGGATGAGCTTCTTCAGGATGTTCGAGACGTGAGGTCCCCTGAGAACGACGGTCACGAGGACGACCGCCGCAACCAGGGCCGTGAAGAGCAGTATCTTCTTTATCGTAATCTTTCCCATAATGCCGTGAGCAGCCCGGTCACGCCTTCTCCCTGCATCTTGCCTCCGTCCTTCTGGATCGAGAAGATGTCATGGGCCAGACCTGATTCGGTGTTTATCCTTGCTGATATTATATCAATACCCATATCGTGCATGAGGCTCGTGGCGTCATACAGAAGTCCCATCCTGTCGCCTGCAAAGAACTCAAGGATGCTGCACTCTGCCGAGGTCTCGTTGTCCAGCTCGATGAAGGGCTCGAACCTCCCGAATATTTCAGGGGGCGGGACGGTGTATCCCTGAGAGTCCCTGATGTTCCGGATCAGGCTCTCGTACGCGTCCTTCCCAAGATCGTCCCGGACAGCGCTGCCGATCCTTTCTTCCAGCACCTGCACGATCCCCTTCCACTCAAGGTCCTTCCAGTTCGAGACCTGGATTTTGTCAAGAATGATTCCGTCCTTCGCGGTATATGCCCTCGCCCGGTAAATATTCATCTTCATTGATGAGAGGATCCCCACAATCCTCGAAAAGATGCCCGGCCTGTCCCGGGCGCCTATGCAGACCTCGGACGTGCCGTCCTCATCTTCCCTCACCCTGAGCCCGAAGCCCCTTTCCGCAACCTCCTTGTAGGTCCTGTAATCTTCGGAAAGTCGTTCGGGAGTGGTCGAGATCACATATCTCTCCGGCATCAGGGAAAGAAAATTCCTGGTCCTTTCCTTTTCGCCGGCGGAAAGGAACGTCCTGTCGAGCAGCGCCTGCCGGGCTTCGGCGAAGTCTTTCGTAAAGCCTTCAAGATACCGGGCGACCGTCTCGTAGAAGTCTCTGAGCAGACTGGCCTTCCACTCCGACCAGAACCCGTCGCTCACGGCGGCCATATCGGCATAGGTGATCAGGTAAAGGGCGTCCAGGGTCTCCCGGTCCCCCACCTCGTCAGCAAAACGGGCGATACCCTCGGGAAACTCGGAATCCATCGTGAGGGCTGCCGAGGACATCACCAGATGGTTCTTTACAAGGAACTCTATTTCGGACCGCAGCTCAGGAGAGAGATTGAACCGCTCCGCAACGTTCTTCATCTCACGATACCCGACTTCATCATGGTGTCCCGGCCCGGAGCCGTAACGGTAGCTCTGTGCAATGCCCCTCTTCCCGACGTCATGGAGAAGGAGGGTCAGGACGATGGCCTCACGGCGACGCACCCTTTTGTACACCCCGGAGAGATGCTCAAGGTTCCTGTATTTTGTGCTTCGCAGTTCCTCGACCTTCCTGACCGCGTGCAATGAATGTTCGTCCACGGTAAACCGGTGGTAGGGCTCGTAGACGACCAGGAAGCTCAGTGCATCAAATTCGGGGATGAACCTTCCCAGCACGCCGCAGGAATGCATCTCCCGCAATGTTTCATACACCCTTTCACCTTTTACAATATTCATGAACGATTCGACGGCACGCTGCGATCTCCTCGTCGTCCTGCCGATGCGGAAGAGGTTCTTCTTTATGTCCTCCCTCAGCTTCGGACTGAACCGCTTCCCCGTCCTTGACATGACCGCAAAGGCCTCGATGATCTTTTCGGGGCTCCGAATAACGTCGGCCCCGGTCGCAACGATCCGGTTCCTCGAGAGAGAGAAGTCGCCGGTTATCTTCCGTTTTGCATAAAAGAAATGGGCGGCTCTGCTCTCCCTCCCTTCTTCGGGGTCCTTGTAGGGCATGCTGAACATATCAAGGGTGCGTGAGGTGATATCATCGACAACCGACGCCTTGAGATAGAGATAACGCATAAACCGCTCCGACGAAAGGAAACGCCTGGACGCCTTGAAATTCAGCATCCCGGCGGTCCGCTCATGGAATTCAAAAGACAGGACGTCGTTCCTGCGTCCGCTGAGGAGGTGGAGGCAGAACCTCACCTTCAGGAGAAAGTCATAGGCACGTTCAAGCTTCCGGAAGTCGTCCGGCACAAGGATCTTCGAGAGCCCGTCAAAAGACCTGCTTCTCAGTTTGACACTCGTAAGCCATATGAGGGTATGGACGTCCCGCAACATGCCCCTGCCCTCCTTGATATGCGGTTCGAGCATAAAGACCGAAGAGCTTATCTTCCGGTGGCGCTGCTCCACCTCGCGCAGTTTCTCTGTCATGAAGTTCTTCGACTCCCTGTAGGCGATATCGGGAAACACATTCTCCATAAAATACCGGTAGAGGGCCTCGTCCCCTGAGATAAACCGGTGTTCAAGAAGGGAGGTCCTTGTCTTCACGTCCCTTCTCGCCTCGCTGATGCAATCGGAAGGGGTCCTGAAGGAATGGCCGATCACAAGGTTGGTGTCCCAGAGCCTGTAGAGGAACTCCGAGGCCTTTGCCGAAGCGGACCTGTCCTTCGCAAAGAGCATGATATCGATGTCGGAGAACGGCGCCAGTTCCCCTCTTCCATACCCCCCGATCGCCATGAGACAGAGACCTGAGGCGGATTCGGTCCCGGAGAAGAGATCCCTGAGAAAGGAGTCGGTCCTCTCGGTGAAATGGTCCGTCAGCTGTCTGCCGCTGTACCCCTTCCCAAGGAGGTCGCAGAGTTCGTGTATATCCATTCTTTGCCCGGCGGAATAGTCCTGCTTGAACAACAGTGTATGCATCTCCCTCTTATCATTGTCTCGCGGACAGCCGCAGACCCGAAAGCCGCCGGGACTGCGTCCTGCGTGATATTATAGCTTAAAATATGCATTAATGAGGGTAAACAAACGCCAGGCGCGTTGCTCTCAGACCGTGGAATTCATCGACAAGCAAACTGTCTTTACTTATATCCCGGTGGTGTTCAGGAGGGATTCGGAAATGTTCTTACAGTTGCCATACTCTATTTGCGTCCCTTGATCAGATGTTTCCCTTTGCTCAGAAGAAATCTTGCAAGAGTATAGATGAGAAAGGTGAAGATGCCTGCTAAAGCAATAATACCTATTCTTCCTATCCACAAAGCCAAAACTTCTCGTGAATCACCTGATGGAACAGCCATATAGCCTATCTCCTCCTCCTCAGGAAATCCCTGGGCTTTCCGGCCCCCTTGGGCGGGCCTACAAGGCCATCCTCCTCAAGAAGTTCCATGATCCTCGCCGCCCTGTTATACCCGATCCTGAACCTTCGCTGAATGGACGATATCGACATCTCCCCCATGGATTCGCCGAATTCCACTACCTTCTGGTACACGTCGTCCCTCTCAAGGGAGAGGTCATCACGGTCGGGCTCTTCAACAACGATAGACGCGAAGAGGGCATAGTCGGGTACCCCCTGGGCAGTGATGAACTCAGTGACCGCCCGTATCTCTTCCACCGTAACAAGGGCTCCGTGGATCCTCTCTATCCTCTTTCCCGGAAGCATGAGGAGCATATCCCCCTTGCCCAAGAGTTGTTCCGCGCCCTGGCCATCGATGATGGTGCGTGAATCGATCCTTGAAGTGACATGGAAGGATATCCTCGCAGGGAAGTTCGCCTTGATCACCCCCGTAATAACGTCCACCGACGGTCTCTGGGTCGCAAGGATAAGGTGAATGCCCGAGGCCCGCGCCATCTGGGCAAGCCGCGCAATGGAGTCCTCGACCTCATTGGCGGACGCGAACATGAGATCTGCCAGTTCATCGATGAACACGACGATATAGGGGATCTGTTCCTCATCAGGCACCATCCTGTTAAAGGCTTCTATGTTCCGCACCCCTTTTTCCGCGAGGAGCCTGTACCGCCTCTCCATCTCGAAGACCATCTTTCTCAGGGCCTCTGCCGCTTCCTTCGCCCCTGTTATTACTGGCGAGATGAGATGGGGGATATTCTCATATGAAGACAGCTCCAGCAGCTTCGGGTCTATCATCAGCATCTTCACTTCCTTCGGCGTTGCCTTGTAGAGGATGCTCATGATCATGGAGTTGATGGAGACGCTCTTTCCTGCGCCTGTGGCCCCCGCCACAAGAAGGTGGGGCATCTTCAAAAGGTCCTCCACAACAGGCGTGCCAAAGATGTCCTTGCCAAGGGCAAGGCTCAGCTTGGAATGGCTCTTCTGGAAAACCTCCGACGAAATGATCTCCCTGATGCTGACCGTTTCGCGATCCCTGTTGGGAACTTCTATCCCCAGGACCGACTTCCCCGGCATAGTGGTCACCCGTACGCTCTGGGCCTTGAGGGAAAGGGCGAGGTCATCCGAGAGAGAGACCACACGGTTGATCTTCACTCCCGCCGCCGGCTCAAATTCATACATCGTCACCACAGGGCCCGAATGCACCTGGGTCACCTTCCCCTCCACGTCAAAATCCTTCAGCTTTCTCTCAAGGAGGGTCGAACTCGAAAGGATATCTTCCCTCGTGGGTCTCGTGGAAGTGAATGCGGGAAGATGCAGGAATTCGATGTGCGGCAGTTCATATTCTCCTTTCCGGGCCGGTGTATTCCGGCGGGGCAACGGCCGGTCCTCCGGCGGGAACGCTTTTTCCCTGATTATCTCCCTCTCATGCATGACGATCGGGATTCCCCCTGTTTCTGTTGCGCCCTGCAGCATCTTAAGGGCTGCCGAAGGTTCACCCAGGATGATGGGTTCTTCACCACGAGGCGCGACAGCGCGACCGGTTCTTTCCTCGGGCTTTCTTGCCACGAGAGATTCGATGGAAACAGGACTGAAGATGACGAGAGAAATGACGAGGACGGCCAATGAGAATATATATGCACCGGGGAGGGAAAGCAGGCCCAGGAGAAGGTCTGACAGCTGCAGTCCTACAATGCCCCCTGCCTTGCCCACGGGATCAAGATGAAAGGTCGCCGTTATCAGGGAAGCGAGCGTCGAAGCTGAAAGCATGAGAAGAAAGAGACCGAGGAGGTAGATCCTGTGGCATTCCCTGCCCAGCACCCTCCTGATGCCGTATATAACAAAGACGGCGGGGAGAATATACGTGACCAGACCGACAGAGGAGATGAGAAAATCAGCGATGTAAGAGCCGATAATGCCCCCATAGTTCCTGGTGGGAAGGGTGGTGAACACAAACAGCGAAGAGTCCCACTCAGAATAGGTCGCCAGGCTCAGACCGGTGTAGATGCCGGCAAAGACCGATACCACTCCTACGATATCCTGCCTTATTTTCGTCAAACGCTCACTCATCTCTCGCTATGACCACCCTTCCTGGACTGCCCTGTAGATTATAACAGATTGAACCGGACAGGGTCCTTCATTTTGAAAGACGCCGGTGGCATCAGGGATGCGCAGGATCTCACCCTGAGAGGGAAGAAGGTTTCCGGGAGACATTAAGACAGTACGGGGAAGAACCGGCAGCGGCCCCTCAACTACACCTCAACAATGATCGGCATGATCATGGGACGGCGTTCCATGGTGTTGCGGAGATATTTCTTGAGGGTGCTTCTCAGTTTTGCCTGGAGCAGGGACGAATCGGTGATCATCTCCTTGTCCATCTGCCTGAGCGTATTCAATACCAGCTCCTTCACATCGTTCATCACGTCCGGCGAGGCGTCCTCGAAGACGAATCCACGGGAGATGATGTCAGGACCGGATATGATATTCCCGGTGAGCTTCTCAACAGCGATGTGCACGAGGACGATGCCGTCGTGGGCGAGCCTTCGCCTGTCACGCAGCACCATATCCTCCACGTCCCCCATGCCTTTCCCGTCAATGAAGACGCGTCCTGAACTCACCGAACCGTTCTTTGCAGCGCCTGCTTCGGAGATCTCCAGGACCTCTCCGTTTTCAAGGATGAAGATGTTTTCTCTGGGCACCACGGTCTTTTCCGCAAGCATCCCGTGATATCTGAGATGCCGGTATTCTCCGTGGACCGGCATGAAGTATTTCGGCCTCACCATGTTCAGCATCAGCTTCAGCTCTTCCTTTGAAGCATGGCCGGA
This sequence comes from Nitrospirota bacterium, assembly GCA_963699545.1. Classification (GTDB taxonomy): domain Bacteria; phylum Nitrospirota; class Thermodesulfovibrionia; order Thermodesulfovibrionales; family UBA9159; genus JAMCQB01. Next base: position 42,064 of record CAVOUE010000006.1, read on the forward strand.
GACATGGATCTCCGAAACTTTTTCATAGATCACGTTCGCCCCGCGCCTGAAGAGGTGATTGATGATCTTGCCGATGGAGCGCTCGTTGCCGGGGATGATCTTCGCCGAAAGGATGACGGTGTCGCCGTCCTTTATCTGTATGGCCTTATGCTCACCCATGGCGATCCTTGAAAGCACGCTCATGGGCTCGCCCTGGCTCCCGGTGGTGATGATAACTACTTCTTCATCCTTCAGTTTGTTCAGGTCTTCGAGCCTCAGCCACGTGTCTGCAGGCATCCTGAGATACCCGAGGTCAAGGGCTATCTGGGAATTGGAGACGATGCTCTTGCCGCAGAGGATGACCTTCTTGCCGTACATCACCGCCACATCGATGGCCTGCTGTATCCTGTGGATATTCGAAGCGAAGGTGGAGATGATGATCCTGCCCTTTACCTTCGAGAATATGTCCTCAAAGGCCCTCCTCACCTCTTTTTCGGAGAACGTGAACCCACCCTTTTCCGCGTTCGTGCTGTCGGAGAGCAGGAGAAGGGTCCCTTTTTCCCCGTACTCCGAAAATCTGTGGAAGTCCATCAACTGGCCGTCCACAGGGGTGGGGTCGAGCTTGAAGTCACCGGTATGCACAACTCTTCCCAAGGGGAGTTGCAATGCAGAGTCCTACACCGTCCACAATGCTGTGCGTGACCCTCACAAATTCAATGTTGAACGCCCCCAGGTGGATAATGTCCCTCGGTCTGACCGCGATAAGCCTGATATGCTCGAGGTGGTGTTCCTTCAGCTTCTCCCTTATCAGCCCGATGGTGAGGGGGGTGCCATAAACAGGGACATCGATCTCCTTCAACAGAAAAGGGAGAGCCCCGGTGTGGTCCTCATGTCCGTGGGTAATGATTATCCCTCTTATCTTTTCCCTGTTTTCAAGGACGTAGGAATAATCGGGGATAACGAAGTCCACGCCGAGCATGTCTTCTTCCGGGAACATGAGACCGGCATCCACGATGATCATGTCGTCGGAATACTCAAATACCGTTGAGTTGAGGCCGATCTCCTCGACCCCTCCAAGGGGAATTATGGAAAGAGAGTTATTCACCTCTGTTTGTCCGACCCTGATGAGCATTGGCAGCAATGCTTGTCATAAACGTCATGACCGGGATTCGCCGAGCAGAAATTCCAGAAGTGCCTTCTGTGAATGGAGCCGGTTCTCCGCCTGATCAAAGACCGCGCTGCGGGGCCCATCCATGACCTCATCCGTTATCTCTTCTCCGCGCTGGGCAGGAAGACAGTGAAGAACGACGGCATCCTTCCTGGCACAGGAGAGGAGCGCATCATTCACCTGATACGGTCCGAACCTCCGCTTCCTCTCCTCGCCCTCCCGTTCCTGCCCCATGCTCACCCACACATCCGTGTAGATGACATCGGCCCTGCCTGCAGCCTCACGGGGATCCCGGAGGATGACGATCTCGCTCTTTGCGCTATCCCTCGCCCTTTCAAGGACATCTGCGTCCGGCTCGTATCCCTCGGGACACGCCATGACCAGGTTGATCTCCATTTTCGCTGCGGCCTCTATCAGCGAATTCGCCACATTGTTGCCGTCTCCTATGAACGCGAGGTGAATACCCTTAAGCCTGCCCTTCTTCTCCCGGACCGTCATGAGGTCGGCAAGGGCCTGACACGGATGATGCCGGTTCGAAAGACCATTGATCACCGGGACGGATGCACGGGATGCAAATTCCTCAAGCCTCGAGTGCTCAGAGGTCCTTATGACAACGGCGCTCAAGTACCGCGAAAGGGTCCGCGCGGTGTCTCCGATGGTTTCACCCCTTCCCATCTGGAGTTCCCGAAGGGTTCATGATAGATGGCCTGGGCGCCCAACTGGTAGATCCCCGCCTCGAAGGACACCCTGGTCCGCGTGGATGCCTTCTCGAAGAGAAGACCGATACTTTTCCCTATGAGGGGACAGCGGTTCGGCGTCCTTCCCGGATCTTGAGTTCCAGGGCCCTCATGATGATTGAGTCGTATCTCTCCGGAGGATAGGTCCCATACCGTAAGAAAATCCCTTTTCATGACAATCTCCCTAAAATGTCGTCGAGTATGTCCAGCATGTGGTCGATGTCCTTTTCCTGGACGATGAAAGGCGGGGTAAACCTCAGCACATTCCCCGCAGTGCAGTTGATGATCACGCCCCTGTCCAGGCACGCTTTAACGATAGAAGCGCATTCCCGAGTAAGTTCCATGCCCACGAGGAGGCCTGCGCCCCTGATATCGGTAATCACACCGGGGTGCTCCTTTTTCAGGTCATTCAGAGCCCTTCACTGAAATACTCCCCCATCCTTCTGCACTGGTCGAGGATGAAACCGTCTTCGAGAAGGGTTTCTATGGTGGCAATGGCTGCGGCGCAAGCCACGGGATTGCCGCCGAAGGTCGACGCATGGTCGCCCGGCTGAAAGGCCGCAGCAGACCTTATTGGTAGCAAGCATGGCCCCTATCGGGAAACCGCCGCCCAGGCCCTTTGCCAGGGTCATGATATCAGGCTCAACGCCGAAGTGTTCATAGGCAAAGAGCTTTCCCGTCCTTCCCATACCGGTCTGGACCTCGTCGAGTATGAGGAGAATTCCATGTCTGCCGCACACTTCCATGACCCGTCTCAGATAGTCGTGGCGATGGAATCTTGACCCCGCCTTCGCCCTGTATCGGCTCCAGCATCACCGCACAGGTCTCTTCCGTTATAGCCTTTTCCAGGGCATCGATATCATTGAACTCCACATATCTGAAGCCCGGGACGAGGGGCTCAAAGCCGTGGTGGAACTTTTTCTGGCCCGTTGCGGTGAGCGTGGCAAGGGTCCGCCCATGAAACGAGTTCAGGGCGGTAATGATCTCAAACCGGCTTCCTGACATGTTCTCCTTGGCGTACTTGCGTGCAAGTTTTATGGCGGCCTCATTGGCCTCTGCCCCGGAGTTGCAGAAAAAGACCTTGTCAGCAAAGGAATGCTCTACAAGCAGTTTCGCAAGTTTAATCTGCGGTTCGTTGTGGTAGAGGTTCGATACATGGATCAGCCTTTGGGCCTGTTTCTGGAGAGCGATCACCACCTTGGGGTGACAGTGGCCGAGGATGTTCACCGCGATACCTCCTACGAAGTCGAGGTATTCCTTGCCGTCCGGACTCCAGACATGCATCCCCCTTCCCTTTCTCAGGACAACGGGGAATCTGTTATAGGTATTCATGACGTAATGCGTCGATTCCTCCAATATTTTCTTCAATTCCATAGAGAAATGATAACGAAAAACCCGATAAAAATCAAATAAATAGCGGGGTCGCGAGGGAAAATGCCGGCTTCTGCCGACGTGGTCCCCGTCACCGCCCCATGATCTGGACGTATTTGGCGATACCGTTTCTCGTGATCAGCCCGAGAAGCTTACCCTTCTCCAGCACCGCGAGCCTTCCCTGGTCCTCACTGATCATCAGTTCCAGGGCCTTCAGCGCGTCGTCACTTTCGGGGACCTCCCATTTCCTGTCATGCGGTGTCAGGATTTCGGAAACGCGCACCGTTCCCCACCTTTCCCTCGGCACATCTTTGACCTCTTTCAGCGTCACAAATCCAAGGAACCCCTCGTTTGCCATAACGGGAAAACCACCGAAGCCGTACCTGAGAAAGTACTCGTTGACCGCGGTTTCCACTGTCATATCAGAGGGCATGGTAATGATCCCCCGCGTCATGATATCCCTGACCTTCACACCGGCAAGGGTCTGCTGAAGACTCGCCTGCTGATAGCTTGCCTGGGCAGCGGTGTGGAGAAACCATCCGATAAGCATGAGCCATAGCCCGCCGGTAAGTCCGGCGAACAAGGAGAAAAGACCGAAAAAAACGAAAAAAAGGGCGATCTTCTGGCCGTAGCCGGATGCCTTCCGGGTTGCATAGAAGAAGTCACTGCTCCTCTTCCAGATAAATGCCCTTACCACCCTTCCGCCATCCATGGGAAAACCGGGAACAAGGTTGAACAATCCCAGTATGAGATTCAGCTGGGCAAGATACGAAAAAAGTGCCCTTGCCAGTTCCCCTGTTACTGCGAAGTAAAGGAGAAGGAACAGGAAGGAGAGAACGAAGCTCGAGAGCGGCCCCGCAACAGCAATCCTGAACTCCGCCCCCGGGTCCGGCGGCTCCTCCTTCATCTGTGACACGCCTCCGAAGATATACAGGGTGATACTGACTATGGGGAGGCCGTATCTGAGGGCTATGAGGGAGTGAGCGAGCTCATGAAACGCCACGGATATGAAGAGGAGTATGGCGGCAAGGGCGCCCGCACTCCAATAGGAGATGGCCGGCAACTGACGGGCAGCCTTCGGAAAATAAAAGGTGGCCAGCGACCATGTGATCAGGCCGAAGATGATAAGCCATGAGAAATGCACCCTTACGGGGATTCCCATGACCGTCGCAATTTTCCATGAACCGTGGTGTAACGGTGTTTCCATGAGCTTTCCCTGAAAGATCTACCCTAAAGATATACTACCATTCCCCTGTGATATTTCAAGCAAAATAGCAGGAGATCAGCGGTCTCGGCCGTGATTTTGTTGATCCGATGTTGAAACCAGCTCCCTTTTGGTGTATTATGAGCAGTAGGAACTTCATTCTAGGGGAAGGAGGTGAGACAATGAAAATCGTTCTTGTCCTTATTATGACACTTTTTGTAGTTGGGTGTGCTTCAAAGGAGTATGTGCGGCAGCAAATAGATCCCTTGGTGGATAAGATCAATAAGTGTCAGGCTTGTTGCGACCAGAATCAGAAAGCGATGAAGAAGTCGTTTGAATTGCAGCAGAAGAAATAGTACTTACAAAGGGGGGGAGCCCAGAGACTTTTGCGTTTGGGCTCCTGCGCTTAACCACACTGAGTCGCACTTTCTGTGGATCCCCCTCTCCCCTTCCCCATGACGAGGACGCCGGCTAAAGCAAGCGAGAAAGTCCCTTGACTTCTCGCAGCAACGGAAGAGTTTTTTCTTGACATTGTTTTGCATATGTGGTAATAATTGGAAGGTTTAAGGAGTCCTAAAAGGAAGGAGGTGACAGTTCAATGAAGAAGATTATCGCCTTGTTACTTTCATTATTGCTCATAGTGGCCTTTACCATGACTGTGGGCTGCAAGAAGGCTGAGGAACCGAAGCCAATGCCGGCTCCGGCACCAACTGCTCCGGCACCAGAGAAGCCGGCAGAGGGAGGAGCACCGGCACCTGGAGCACCAGCTCCGGCACCAGCACCGGGCAAATAGTTATTCATCGGACATCAGGGGTAGGAAACTGCCCCTGATGTTGCTTTTTTCCGGCAATCATTTTATCATATATAGAGAGCGGTTCTTTACTTGAAGAGTGGTCAAACCACTTTTTTTTTTGGTTCATGGAAAGAAATGTGGAGCAGAAAATTCAGGCTCTGGCGGCGCAGGCGGCCGATGAGTGCGGTTATGAGCTTGTGGAAGTGAGCCTGCTCGGCAGGGGAAAGAGAACCCTGCTCAGGGTGTTCATTGACAGGGAGGGAGGAGTAACCCTGAATGACTGCGAGGTATTCAGCAGGAGGCTTGAGTCCCTCCTTGATGTGGAGGACCCGCTTGCAGGTTCATATACACTGGAGGTCTCGTCTCCGGGCCTCGACAGGCCGCTGAAGGACCCGAAGGATTTCAGGAGAAGTATAGGAAAACTGGTGAGGATCGTGACAAGGGAGGACATTAACAACCGCACCTTCTTCGCGGGCAGGCTTGTCGGAGTCGACGGTGATCTCGTCAGGTTGTCCGTTTCAGAAGGCGGGGAGGAAGTCGTCATTCCCTTTGACATCATATCAAGAGCGAGGCTGGAGATTGAGCTGAAATGACAAAGGAACTCTGTTTTATCGTCGAGCAGTTGAGCAGGGAGAAGGGTATCCCCAAGGATATGCTCATTGCCACCCTCGAGTCCGCACTGCTGTCTGCCGCCAGGAAAAAATACGGAGGCAGGACGAACGTCAACCTCAGGATCGATCCCAAGACCTGTGCGATCACGGTCTTTGAATCAAAGAAGATCGTTGAGACGGTAAACGATAAGAACGAAGAGATAACAGCGCAGGATGCTGCAAAGATCTCCCCGGGAAAATCATTGGGCGACGAGGTCGAGGTCCCCATTTTCCTTCAGGACTTCGGAAGGATCGCAGCCCAAACCGCCAAGCAGGTCATCTTTCAGCGGGTGAGAGAGGCAGAGAGAGACGTCATATTCAAGGAATACAAAGACAAGGTCGGCCGTATCATCAGCGGGATAGTGATGCGCAAGGAGCGGGGCATGTACTTCCTGAATGTCGGCAAGACCGAGGCGATCCTCATTCAGAAGGAGTCCCTTCCCGGAGAGAACCTCAAGAGGGGGGATACGGTCAGGGCGTATATCGAAGACGTCAGGGTTACCCCAAAAGGACCTGTTATCTACCTTTCGAGGACCAACCCGAAATTCGTCCTGGAGCTCTTTGTGATGGAGGTACCCGAGATATCAGAAGGGCTCGTGGTAATAAAGAATATCGTTCGCGAGCCGGGGGAAAGGACGAAGATCGCGGTATTCTCCAAAGACCACACCATAGACCCTGTGGGCGCATGCGTCGGTATGAAAGGCACGAGGGTGCAGTCCATCGTGCGTGAACTGCGCGGTGAGAGGATAGACATCATCCCCTGGACCGATGACCCGAGGATCCTGATCTCCCGGGCGCTGAGTCCGGCCACCGTGGACAAGATCGGGATAAACGAAGAGGAAAAAACCGCCATGGTGGTGGTCAATGACCAGCAGTTGTCCCTGGCCATCGGCAAGAAGGGACAGAACGTGAAGCTCGCAATGAAGCTCACCGGGTGGGATATCGATATCCTGAGCGATTCCGAATACTCAAAGATGAGGAGCGAAGAGTCCGACGCAGTCCTTCCGGACGGTCTCAGGAAGGGACCATCAAGAACGGACAAGGATCCGGGGAAATCAGAAGATTCACCGGAATAACCCCTTCACACCGCCTCTATGGATAGGGACCCTTCAGAATTCCCGATCCAGTACATAAAAGGTGTAGGCCCCCAAAGGGCGAGATTGCTTGGCCGCCTGGATATAAGGACCGCCCGGGACGCCCTGTACTACCTGCCCTACCGTTATGAAGACCGCAGGAACATCAAGAAGATATGCCATCTGAGCTATGGCGCCATGGAGACCACGACCGGGAAGATCGTCTCCATGGACGTGGTAAAGCTCCCCAGAAGCCGCTTCAGGATATTTGAGCTCGTCATCTCAGACGGGACTGGTGTGCTGAAGGGCAAATGGTTCAATCAGCCTTTCATGAAGAAGAACTTTTCTCTCGGGCGGGAAGTGATCCTGAGCGGAGTGGTGAAACGTAACCCCTATTGGGGCATCGGCCTCGAGATCGAAAACCCCGAATTCGAATTCACTGATGACGACGCTGAAAACCTCATTCACACCTCCCGGGTCGTGCCGGTGTACCGAACCACCGCCGGGATGAGCGTCAGGCTCCTGCGTTCCATCATGTTCAATGTCGTCAGCGCATGTGCAGAGCACCTGGAAGATCCGCTCCCTGGAGAACTCCCTCCAAAATACCACCTTCCCCCCCTGAAGGACAGCATCTGCAATATCCATTTCCCCGACCAGGAAGCCGACATAGAGCGTCTGAACAGTGGCACGAGTGATTACCAGAGGAGGCTTTCCTTTGACGAACTCTTTCACCTCGAACTCGGCATCGCGGTCATGAAGAAGGGCGAGACGAGGGAAAAGGGCATCGCCTTTACCCCGGAAGGCAGACTGGTGAAGAGGCTCATCGAAGGGCTCTCCTTCAGGCTGACCGCGGCCCAGGAGAGGGTCTTCGGGGAGATACTGGAGGATATGAAGAAACCCTACCCCATGAACCGGCTGATCCAGGGGGACGTTGGCTGCGGCAAGACGATCGTGGCACTCATGGCCATGCTCTCTGCTGTCGAATGCGGGTATCAGGCCGCCATAATGGCACCCACGGAGATACTCGCGGAGCAGCATTACCTGAACATCCGCAGGCTCGTGGAAGATCTTGGTCTCGGCATATGCCTGCTCACCGCCAGCACAAAAGGGGGCCCGGCGGAAGAGATCGCTTCAGGCGGCATGCACATCGTCGTCGGCACCCATGCCCTGATACAGGCAGGGGTGAAGTTCAGGAAACTCGGACTTGTGGTGATCGACGAACAGCACCGCTTCGGAGTAATGCAACGGGCGCTGCTCCGCAAAAAAGCCCGGAACCCCGACGTCCTTGTCATGACCGCCACTCCCATTCCGAGAACTCTGGCCATGACCGTATACGGGGATCTGGACTACTCGGTGGTCGATGAACTCCCCCCCCGGAGAAGCCCCGTGCTCACACGGCTCTTCTACGAGAACCGGAAGCAGCTCATCTATCAGGCCATCGCGTCGGAGGTGAACAAGGGAAGACAGGTGTATGCGGTCTATCCTGTTATCGAAGAATCGGAGAACTCTGACCTGAAATCCGCAATGCTCGGCAAGGCCGCCCTGGAAAGGATGTTCCCCGGCTACAGAACAGGACTTATTCATGGTAAGATGAAGACTGCGGAAAGGGAGAAGGTAATGGCGTCCTTCAAGGACGGGGAGATTGACATCCTTGTGAGCACCACGGTCATTGAGGTCGGGGTGGACGTGCCCAATGCGACCATGATGCTCATCGTCCATGCCGAACGGTTCGGCCTTGCCCAGCTTCACCAGTTGAGAGGGAGGGTCGGCAGAGGCAGCGACCAGTCCTGTTGCCTCCTCCTCGCATATCCGCCCGTGGGGGAGGAAGCGAAAAAGAGACTGGATATCATGGTGAAGACGACCGACGGGTTCAGGATCGCCGAGGAGGACCTTGACATCAGAGGACCGGGGGAGTTCTTTGGAACACGGCAGTCCGGGATACCTGATCTCAAGGTCGCGAGCATCGTGAGGGATGCACGGCTTCTGGAACAGGCGCGGAAAGAGGCCTTCGCCATGATCGACCGTGATCCTTATCTCGAAAAATCACCCCGCCTGAAAAAGACCGTGGAGAGGTTCTGGCAGGGGAAAATGGACATATTCAGGACAGGCTGAAGGGAGGAACCGATGTGGAGAAGAGTGAAGGACAATCTCGATTCGGGCATCGAGAAGGTGAAATGGTTTTCGTCTCTGCTGAACGAGAGGATGAAGATAGAGGTCTCTCTCTTCAAACTCCTCTATCAGTCCGCTGAGATGGAGAAAAAAAAGGCTGCGCTTCTGAAGACGGTCGGGGAAAGGGTCTTTGAACTGAAGAGCGGCCCGGAAAAACGGGTACTCAGGGATCCCGTGATAGTGGATGCGCTGAAGGACCTGGAGGAACTGAATGCAGAGATAGAGGATGTGAGGAAAAGTGCTTCCGAGATCGAAAAAATAGAAGCATGATCGCGATCTACGCCATAACAGCCGTAGTGGGCTCTGTCGTTGGCTCTTTCCTGAACGTCTGCATCTACCGCTTGCCCAGGGATTTGTCCATCATCCTCCCCCCTTCCCGGTGTCCGGCATGCAGCGCGCCCGTCAGACCATACGATAACATTCCTCTGATAAGCTTTATCCTCCTCAGAGGAAGATGCAGACATTGCAGGGCAAGGATATCGCTCCGATATCCCCTCGTGGAAGGCCTGAACGCCCTTCTCTTCGTCATTGTGGTCTGGCGCTTCGGGCTGGGAGGACACACTCCCTTCCTCTTTGCATTCTGCTCCGCGATGATCGTCATCACCTTCGTCGACCTTGACTTCCAGATCATCCCCGACGCCATAACCCTTCCGGGAATAATCGTCGGTCTTATTGCGGGTTCACTTGTCCTTCCCGACCCTTTTCACAGGTTCGCGATCCTTGGCTTCCAGGGGTCGATCATCGGAGCTGTGTCGGGCGGGGCTGTTTTTTTTCTCATTGCTGAAGTCAGTTACAGGATCTTACGGCAGGAAGCAATGGGAGGGGGAGATATAAAGATGATGGCCATGGTCGGTTCCTTCATGGGCTGGAAATCCGTGCTCCTGACGACTTTTTCCGGAAGCCTGCTGGGTTCCGTAGCGGGTATTTCTCTCATGGTCCTGAAGGGCAAGGGCAGGAGGACGAAGATACCTTTCGGACCTTTTCTTGCTGCAGGTGCGCTCATAAGCCTCTTTTACGGGCAGGAGCTCGCCTCTCTTTACCTGAAGAGATGACCGAGAGTATCGTAGTTATAACATCCTCCCTGCTCCTCGCTGTATTCATTGCCTTATTCCTGTTCCGCGTGGCCGGAATGCTCAGGAAGAAAAGGGAAAGCACAAAGAAGGAAGGGGAGACGCAGGTCGGCTTCATCGTAGGCACATTCCATGAACTGGTGGCGAAGCTCAAAGAAAAGGAAAAGGAGCTGGAGAACCTCCGGAAGAGAGCGGAGGAACGCGCCGACGTGGTCGAGAGTTACAGCGAGTATATCCTCCAGAGCGTTCCCAGCGGCGTCATCAGCCTTGACCGCGATCTCGTCATCACAAAGGTGAACGCTGCCGCCGAGAGGATCCTCGGTCTCAAGGCCCAGGATGCCATAGGGAAAAGTTACAAAGAGATATTCAGGGAACCCATCAGGAGCATCCTTGACGGCACAATGAGCATCCAGCGCGGGGAAATCCATTACACGTCGCATTCGGGCAAGGTAGTTCCCGTCGGCCTTACCGTTACTCCCCTTCTGAACGAGGCGAGGGAAACCATCGGCCGGCTGATGGTCTTTACCGATCGTACGGAACTGAAGGCCCTGGAGTCGCAGGCAGTCCTTCGGGACAGGTTGTCAAGTCTCGGAGAGATGGCTGCAGGAATGGCCCACGAACTGAGGAATCCCATGGCGGTCATCGCAGGGTACGCGAAGATGCTCTCGAAGAAAGCTGATCCCTCCCTTCTCCACGTTGTGGATTCCGTTGCATCAGAGGTTGCGGTGATGGACAGGATAATCACTGATTTTCTCTCCTTTGCAAGACCGACGGAACTGAACGTCTCCCCTGTGGACCTGGACCAGCTCATCAGAACATGTGTCACGCGCATTGCAGGGGAGAGAAAAGACATCGGGGTGCGCTTCAATATGCAGGCCGATTCCGCTCGTACCCGGTGATGAGATATTGCTGAGACAGGCCTTCACCAACCTGATACAGAATGCAGCGGATTCCATGCCCAAGGGAGGAGATCTGCGATTCGGGTTCGCACAACGAGGGCATTCTGGAGATCACCGTCTCGGATTCAGGTCACGGCATCCCCGAGACGATTCACGACAAGATATTCCTGCCCTTTTATACCACAAAGGACAGAGGAACGGGACTAGGCCTGGCCATTGCTCACAAAATCGTGGTGTCCCACCGGGTCTCTTTCACGTGGAGAGCAGCGAAAAAGGAACGACCTTCAGGGTGAAGCTTCCTCTGCCGAACGGAACGAGCAGTGAGCGACGGGAACAGACACCCACTTTCCGACGTATTTCCGACGTATACCTGGTTCAATGTCCGCCGTGTATCAGCACCGGCAGGCAGCGGGCGCAGACAAGCTTGTCCTCGCCTTCGTGGACGCACTTGAGATACACCGCACTCTTCTCACTCTTTCCGCACACAAAGCACTTGACTTCCATCCTCATCCCTCCAGTTCGTTCAGTTCTTTGACGATCTTCTCAGGGTCCATGTTGTGCATCATGGCTCCGAAGGAGATAGACTCCATCTTTACCCCGGGACAGGTGAAGCATCCGTTGCCGAAATGTTTCTCGATGACCTTTTTTGCTGCAGGGCTTGAATTGATGGCATCGCCGATGAGGGAGTCCTTAGTAAATTTCATCTTTGCCGCTTCTTTTGTTCCTTCCATTGGTATCCTCCTTTTGAACCGGTTATAGCATCTTGTCTTACTATATCCCGGAATCCGTCAAACGGGTATGACAGAGGTCATACCCTTAATGCTTTGTAATCTTCACCCTCCATTCCGCGGGTCCTTCTTCCAGATACTGCCATGCAAACAGACCCTCCCTTTCGTGGAGGAACTGGTAATAGAGCGGCTTTGGGTCGTGGTCATTGACGAGGACAAAAGAATTCCCCTTTTCCATCTCGTCAAAGGTCCGGAATATCAAGGGATGCCGCTCCCTGGGGATAATCTCAGCTACATTGAGCTCTTTCATCGTTTCTCCTTTCATCCGGCAATGGTCCTTTCGCCGAGAAGGTCTCCCTTCACCCCGATTATGGTCTCAGTAAAGGGGATGCTCTTCCCTGACCTGTTGATGGCTTCCTTCAAGACTGCCGTCATTCCCCCACAGCACGGGACCTCCATTCTGAGACATGATACACTCTTGATGGGTATGTTGCTGAATATCTCGGTGAACTTGTCCACGTAGTTCATAGCGTCATCCAGCTTTGGACAGCCGATCAGGACCTTCTTGTCCTTCAGAAATCTCTTGTGGAAATCATGGACCGCAAAGGCAGTGCAGTCAGCAGCCACAAGGAGATCCGCGTCATTGAGAAAAGGAGCCACCGCCCCGATAAGTTTGATCTGTATCGGCCAGTGCGAGAGCCTCGGGTTCGCCTCGCTTTCACTGACCGCTATAGGCCCGATGCTGGAACACGACGGGCATTCATCGTTCATATACGTGCTCATGTTTCCCTCCTCCTGTTTCTTTGATTGTCATGCTTAAGCATACCGCTTCGCTGCGGCACTTGCTATGACGTACATCATATGGGTGGCAAGAATACGTAATCATCCTCGTATGACGGCAATCATAGCAGTGGGAGCCGGCTTTGCTATAATGTAATTATAAATAAAAAGAAGAGGAGGAATTGTATGGATCGGTTCGTGAAGAATTTTATCGGGATGAGTATCATCTATCTCTTTATCGCGTCACTCTTCGGCATCGCGATGCTTGCTCAGCCTTCCCTGCTTGCGATGAAGTTTGTCCATTCCCACCTGAACATGCTCGGATGGGTATCCATGATGATCTTTGGTGTCGGCTATCACATCCTGCCGAGGTTCACCGGAAAGCCCCTCAAGAGCCCGAGGACAGGAGAGGTACAGTTCTGGCTTGCCAACATCGGTCTCATCGGGATGCTCCTTTTCTACGCCCTCATGAGCCTTCATCCGGAAGTGAGTATGTACAAAGGGTTGACCGTTGCCTTCGGTCTTGTCGAGACGGTTTCCGTGTTCTTATTCTTCTACAATATGCTCGCAACGATCTACGCACCATCAGAGGCGTAACACAGAACAGGTAGCGGTGGGGCTAGGGTTACGCCCACCGCCTCACTTTGTCCGCTGAAATATCTCTATACTGTCGTCGAACTCCAGAGGGTCCAAACTCTTGACCGCCCTGCCGTTTCGCGTAAATTCCATCCCGTTGCTGAGTGAGATGATATCGCCTTCACGCTTACCCGTAACTCCGGATATGCCGCAGACATCCAGGATATAATCCACGGCGTACAATTCACCGATCAAGAAAAAATCGTCAAGGTTCCTGATCTCGGACGATCCGGCGCAAACGGCGATGCCGGATAAAGCGAACGTGATCACAAGTAAAGATGCAATGGTTCTAGCCTTCATCCGATCCTTCTCCATGAAAAAGAAGCTGTCCACTATGTCCTGTTCTCATCATTCTTGTCTTCCATCCATCTATTATATGCTCCGGGGTCTTCCTTTTTCAGACATTCGGGGCAAATGCCGTGCGTGAAATCTGCGTCGGAACGTTGACGGATATAGTTTTCGAGCTTATCCCAGTAGCCTCTGTCATCGCGCACCTTCTTGCACCAGGCGCAGACAGGAAGAAGGCCCTTCAATGTTTTGACATTGGCGAGCGCATCCTGAAGCTTGCTAATAAGTTTTTCCCGCTCCTTCTCGGCCAGCCTGCGCTCAGTGACATTCCTGGTTATTCCCAATGAAGCGTATATGTCGCCGTTCGTGTTACGTAGCGGCACCGCATGGGTCTCCAGCCGGAGACGTCCACCCTTCAGACCGATCATCTCAAACTCCATGATACCCGACTCGCCCGAGAAATTTCTTTCTGTGAGCGATCTGAATTCCTCCCGATATTCCGGAGCGATCAACGCATAGACAGATTGACTCTTCACATCGTCGAAAGAATCGGCTTCAATCATCGCGAGGCCTGCGCGGTTCATGTGAAGCAGGCTTCCATCCCGGGAAAGAAGCTTAACGCACTCAGGCTCCGTCTCAATGATCGTCTGAAGATGGTTTTGGCTCTTTCGCAGTTCTTCCTCGGCGCGCCGCTGCTTGGAGAAAGCCCGCGCGGTGAAGATACCATAGGCGATAAAACAGGCGGAAGCAAGCAAACGAAAAGTAACTTCTTTCCTGTTGAATAATAAGACGTACACAAATGGCTCGCCATAATGCTCTGAATAATCGACTATGGCATCGGCTATCCAGAAAGTCAACGCAATAATAACCGAAACGATGATTATGCTGTGCTCACTCTTCATCGCTGCGACCCAGAAGAGAGTAGACGGTGAATCGTACTACAATACCCTTCAGTCACCGGGTGCACGTTTCTTGTCCTTCGTTGTCTTCACACCTGTCTGCACCTTAGTTATAGCTTACTAATGCCGGTCTGATATGCTTATGATCCGGCAGGAATGACGTAGTACGCCCGAGAATGCCATTTCTTTCCAATATCCTTAGGAGAGTGCTTTGATCGATACAGCTCATCCCGGCCATCCCGGCAGCCAGCGTGAACGCTTCTCCGGCAAAGAATTCCCCACTTTCTCGCCTGAAAACGGGACTCCACAGATCTTCGATCGCTTGCAAGATGATCGCCGCTGCAAGATTTCTTACCCTCATAGCGTTCATTCCCCCTCCGCGCAAATGATTGCAAGAGATATACCAGCTGCTGCATGACAGGTGAGCATTTGAGGAACTCATTAGATTCTCTACGTATTTTGCGTTTCTTACTCCTTTTTTGCCGGTGCAGCCGCATCGGGCTGCAAAGAAAGGTACTCAAGAGATGGGGGTTTTCCCGATTTCCGTGTGAAATTCTCGCGCTTCGCCCTTTGAGCGAACGCCGTTAGTAGCAGAGGGCTGTGAGCTTTTCGAGGTTCCTTATGATGATCCTGCCTTCCTTCTCGGCCACAATCCCCATCTTCTTTAGCTTGGACATGGTTCGTATGGAGGTCTCGACCGTAGTGCCGACCATCTCGGCGATATCCTGCTTGGTGAGTTTCATATCGATAACAGTTCCCTCGTCGGTTTTTTGCCCGGTCTTATCGCCCAACTTAAGAAGAAGGGATGCGATGCGCGCCTCTACCCGTTCCAGCGCTATGTTCTTCAAGGTCTCATGAGATTCCTTCATCCTGTCCCCCACCTGCTGCGCCATGCAATACATGAGATTCGGGAAGCGGTCCAGGACCCGCATGAGATTGGACCGGGAGATCTTCAGGAGCCTGGTGTCCTCCATGGCGACGGCATTGGCGGGATAGGGGAATCCACGGATCACTGCAAGCCCTCCGAAGAAATCCATGGGATGGATAAGCTCAAGGATGATCTCCTTGCCGTCTTGGGAGAGTTTTGTGATCTTCACCTTCCCTTCGGTGACAATGTAGAGCCACTCCGAGGGATCTCCCTCGGAAAAGATCACCTCTTTTTTCCTGACCGATGCAGCAATGAGATAAGGGGTGAGTTCTTTGAGTTCAGAGGGGCTGAGGGCGCTGAATAGGGATATCTTGCCGAGGTCGATCATCAGGGCGTACAGGGACTCATTTTTTCTTTACGCCTTCCCGGGCAATGGCAACCTTTCCCGTTCTTACAAACTCCTTAATGCCCATAGGCTTCATCAGCTCGATGAACGCCTCTGTCTTTTTCTCGTCTCCCGTAATCTCTATGGTATAGGTCTTTTGGCTTGAGTCCACTATGCGGC
This sequence comes from Nitrospirota bacterium, assembly GCA_963699545.1. Classification (GTDB taxonomy): domain Bacteria; phylum Nitrospirota; class Thermodesulfovibrionia; order Thermodesulfovibrionales; family UBA9159; genus JAMCQB01. The sequence continues at coordinate 57,941 of CAVOUE010000006.1, forward strand.
CGCGGAAGATCTCGGTAATACTCAAGACCTCAGCCTTATCCTGCTGCCTCGGGGCGACCTTTACCAGCACCATCTCCCGCTCCACATGCTCCAGTTCTTTCATATCGGTGACCTTGATCACATCAATGAGCTTGTTAAGCTGTTTCGTAATCTGCTCGATGATCTGGTCATCTCCCGTGGTCACGATGGTCATGACAGAGACCTGGGGGTCTATGGTCTCACCCACGGACAGGCTTTCGATATTGTAGCCCCTTCCGCTAAAGAGACCTGAAACTCTCGACAGGACGCCGAATTTGTTCTCCACAAGAACGGATATTGTATGTCTCATGCGGTTCTCCTTACTTCACTGCCTTGAGCTTCTTCTCAGGCTTCTTCTCCGGTTCCTCAAAAAGCATATGGTCGATGGGTGCGCCGGCAGGCACCATGGGATAAACCTTTTCCTTCCAGTTGATCACGAAGTCCATGAACACGGGCTTATGTATCTTGAACGCTTCCTTCAGCACGGGCTCAACCTCGGAGGGTTTGGTTGCCCGCAGGCCCACAGCAGTGTATGCGTGGGCGATCTCTACGAAATCGGGCACCACGTCGAGGTGGCTGTATGAATACCTCTCGTTATAGAAGAGCTCCTGCCACTGCCTCACCATTCCCAGGTACCGGTTGTTCAGAATCGCCACTTTTACCGGGAGTTTGTTTATCACCGCTGTCGCAAGTTCCTGGATGTTCATCTGGATGCTCCCGTCACCTGCGATATCGATCACCAGTTTGTTCGGGAAGGCAAGCTGGGCGCCGATGGCAGCGGGGAACCCATAGCCCATGGTCCCAAGCCCTCCGGAGCTCAACCACGTCCGGGGCTTGTCGTACTTGTAGAACTGGGCTGCCCACATCTGGTTCTGGCCGACCTCTGTGGTTATGATCGCGTCACCCTTGGTGAGCTCGTAGATCTTTTCCACTACAAACTGCGGTTTTATCAACTCATCGCTCCAGGTGTAGGTCATGGGCCTCTCGGCCTTCCAATCCTCCATCTGTTTGAGCCATACCTTCCTCACTTCACCCCACTGTTCCTTCACCTCTTCCTTGAGTACCTTGTTCAGCACGGTAAGGACCCTCTTTACATCGCCCACAATGGGAACATCCACCCGTATGTTCTTTCTGATGGATGTCGGGTCTATATCGATATGCACGATCTTCGCGTGGGGAGCAAAGGCATCTACCTTCCCGGTGACCCTGTCGTCAAAGCGCATTCCGATGGCTATGAGGAGATCGGATTCCTGGACCGCCTTGTTCGCATAGTAGGTCCCGTGCATACCGAGCATGCCCAGGGAAAGGTCGTGGGTTCCTGGAAAGCCGCCAAGGCCCATGAGGGTCATGGTCACGGGTACCTCGGCATGTTCGGCAAGCTCCCTGAGCTCCTTGTGAGCGCCGGAGGAGATCACGCCGCCGCCTGCAATGATCACCGGCTTCTTTGCCTTGGCAATGGCGTGGGCTGCCTGGGTGATCATCCACTTGTTGCCTTCGTAGGTCGGTTTATAGCTCCTCATGTCCAGCTCAGGCCAGGTAAACTCTGTCTTGCCGGACGTCACATCCTTGGGAAGGTCTATGAGCACCGGCCCGGGCCTTCCGGTGGTTGCAATGTGGAAGGCCTCTTTGATGATCCTCGACAGGTCGTTCACATCTTTTACCAGGTAATTATATTTTGTGCACGGCCTCGTAATGCCGACGATGTCCGCCTCCTGGAACGCGTCATTCCCGATAAGCATGGTCGGCACCTGGCCGGACAACACCACAAGGGGGATCGAGTCCATGGAGGCCGTTGCGATCCCGGTCACGGTATTGGTGGCGCCGGGTCCCGATGTGACAAGGGCAACCCCGGCCTTTCCGGTTGCCCTTGCATAGCCGTCGGCTGCGTGAATGGCGCCCTGTTCATGCCGCGTAAGGATCAGCTGGATATCCTTGTTGTCATAAAGAAAGTCGAAGAGATGCAGCACTACACCGCCGGGATAGCCGAAGATATGCCTGACCCCTTCTCTTTTCAGAGACTCGATAATGATTTCAGATCCCGTGACCTTCATGGATAATATGCTCCTTTAAAGTTTAACCATTGTAACAAAACACCGGGCAAAATGGAATACACGTCTGATCCTTTCGGCTGAACGAATACAAATCCTGGATACCACACACACGAACCATTCGTGGCATGCCCTTTCCTATTTCATCACTGCCCCTTTTCCCGCTGAAGTGACCATCCTCGCGTATCGTGAGAGATACCCCTTCGTTATCTTCGGTTTCGGCGCCCTCCACCGGGAAAGCCTCTTCTTGATCTCTTCGTCGGGAACCAGCAGGTCTATCTTCCTCTTTGTAATATCAATGCGGATCCTGTTCTCCATCGCGGATCACTGCAATGGGCCCGCCTTCCATGGCCTCAGGTGAGATATGTCCTATGCAGGGGCCCCTTGTACCGCCCGAGAACCTGCCGTCAGTGATAAGGGCAACCGATTCGCTCAGCCCCATCCCGGCAATGGTTGCCGTGGGGGACAGCATCTCTCTCATGCCCGGACCTCCCCTCGGCCCCTCGTATCTGATGACCACAACGTCCCCGGACCGGATCTTTCCTGCGAGGATCGCCTTCATGCCTGCATCCTCGGAGTTGTAGACCTTTGCGGTCCCTTCGAATTGCATCACGTTTTCCGACACGGCGGACTGCTTCACCACAGCGCCGTCAGGGGCGAGGTTTCCGCGGAGAATGGCGATACCGCCCTGTTTATGATAGGCCTTATTCAAAGGCCTGATCACGTCCTCGTCAAAAACGACGGCCGAATCCGCTATCTCGAATATCCGCTTCCCGCTGACAGTAATAGCGTCGTTGAGGCCTTGTCTGAGCCTCTTCAGGACAGCAGGGATGCCCCCCGCATGATCAAGGTCTTCCATATAGTGTTGCCCGCCGGGGATCATGTTCGCAATATGAGGGGTCTTTCTGCCGATCGCATCAAAGGTCTCAAGGGGAAGGCCGATGCCGGCCTCGTGGGCCATGGCAGGGATATGCAGGGCAGTGTTGGTCGAGCCGCCCAGGGCAAGGTCCACCATGATGGCGTTCTCGAAGGCCTTCTTTGTCATGATCTTCCTCGGTGTTATGTTCTTCCTCACAAGCTCCACTACCCGCCTCCCGCTCTCAAAGGCTATCCTCCTCTTGTTCGCGGAGACGGCCAGCTCCGTAGCGCATTTCGGAAGGCTCATGCCGAGGGCTTCCGTGACACACGCCATGGTGTTCGCCGTGTACATCCCCTGACAGGAACCGGCTCCCGGGCAGGCGCACATCTCCAGGGCCTGCATTTCTTCGTCCTTTATCAATCCCTTCTTGTATTTCCCGACCGCCTCAAAAGTGTCGCTGGTAAGGTTAAGTCTCCTGTTCTTGTAATGGCCGGAGAGCATCGGACCCGCTGTGACCACAATGGACGGAATATTGATCCTCGCCGCGGCCATGAGCATGCCAGGGGTTATCTTGTCACAATTGGTCAGGAGTACCAGTCCGTCCAGCTGATGGGCCTGTGCAACGGTCTCGACCATGTCAGCAATGAGTTCCCGGGAAGGCAACGAATAGTGCATCCCCGAATGCCCCATGGCTATGCCGTCGCAAATGCCCGGAATGCCGAAAAAAAAGGGCCAGCCGCCGCCCGTATGGACGCCTTTCTCGATAAATCGCTCAAGGTCCCGCATGCCTATGTGGCCGGGAATGATGTCGGTAAAACTCGTTGCGACACCGATGAACGGCTTGTTCATCTCTGTCTTCGGAATTCCGGTGGCGTATAACAGCGCCCTATGCGGAACCCGCTCAAGCCCCTTTTTGATCTTCGCGCTTCTCACAGTAAAAGATACCTCCTCTGCTTTATTATGAAAAACTGACCTTCCCCTTTGATAAAGAATAGGGTTCGAGGGGTCGGTGTCTCTTTTCGCTTCAGCGAATCAGCCGAGGCTGAGAATCCCTGCCCCTTGAACCCTTCTTCCTGCCGCCGTCCTTTAATGTGCGTGGCTCTTCCTGTACTCCCTGATACACTCCGCCATCCTGTCTTTTTTGCTTAATTTGAGTTTCTGAAGCTTTTTCCGCTCCATCTCTTCATCCGCCGAAAGATACACCTTCCTGTCCATCTCTGCCAGGAGCGACTTGAGGCTCTTGTGTTCTTCATCCAGTTTCTTGAATTCCTCGTTTTCCCTCCTGAGCAGTTCCTTGATTTCCTCGTCGTTCAATGCATCCTCCTTTCCTGCCAGAGGGTGAACCCCTCAGGCACCCTTGTTTTTTGTTCCTGCCGTCAATTCCCCTGCAAGCCTGTTTGAATTCTCTATGCAGTCATTCACGCTTATACCACGGTATGAGTTGCCCGCAAGATAGAGCCCTTTGTATCGGACCAGCAGCCTCTCCAGGGTCTCAAGTCTTCCCTGATGCCCAATGGTGTATTGAGGGATCGCCTTCTCATGGACATAGACCCTTGCGAAATCAGGTTGTACCCTTATGCCCATAATATCTCCCAGCTCCGCCGTAACGGTGTCGATGAGCTTATTTTCATCCTGCATTGCCACCTGAGATGCCCGGGTCCCGCCCAGCATCGATCTCAGGAGGACATATCCCTCGGGCGCCCTGTTCGGGAAAATACTGGAGTCCCACAGCGTCCCAAGGATTCTCCTCCCTTCCCTGAAGGGCACAAGGAAACCAAAACCGTCCAGGCTGCGTCCGATCCTCTCCTTTTTGTAGCCGACACAGACGACAGACACCGTCGGATAGGGAATCTCCGAAAGGGTCCGGGAAAGAGAATGGTCGAAGTCCTTGACTATCTCGGATGTGGCATGTGCGGGTGATGCTATCACCACACAATCCGATTCCAGGCTCGACCCATCCTGAAGATGCACTGTATAGCGACCCCCGTTCCTGGCCAATGACGTAACTTTGCTGCGAGGTCTGACCCTTTCACCAAGGGAATCTCTCAGGGCGAGAATGAAGGTTCCCATACCATCAAAAAAGGAGGTCAATACCCCACCGGGCCCAGGCCCGGGGCCGGTCCGCCCCTCTTTTTTTGCCTTTATCTGGAGCCTGATCAACGCCCCGATGAGGCTGCCGTATTCGGTTTCCAGCTGGTTGATCCTGGGGAAACAACTCTTCAGACTCAACGCCTCGGGATCTCCCGCATAGATCCCTGATGCCATCGGGTCGATCAATTTTTCAAAGGCCTCTTTCCCGAGTCTCCTTCTCCCGAACTCGGCAAGGCTTTCGTCCGCCTTCGTGCCCCTGGGCGCAAACATCTCGTAGAGTATCCTGAGCCGGCCCCATACACTCAACAGATCCGACTTAAAAAAGGCAGGAGGCGATTCGGGAAGGGGATGCAGTTTCCCGTTGGAGAAGATGAAACGTTTTCTCGCTGCGTCATTGCTCTTGATGGGGCTCAATGACAGGGATGCTGCAAGTTCAAGGGTCCTGGGCTTGTTGTTCAGGAAGCCGTTCACTCCACCTTCGCACAGGAATCCGTCCGCCCTGTCGGTCCATATCTTGCCTCCCAGACGTCCCCCGGCCTCCAGTACGACGAGATCCGGAGACGGATCCCGTTTGTGCAACAGGTACGCGAGGGATAATCCTGATATCCCCCCTCCCACAATGATTATCCTGTCCATCCCAGCTTCCTGGTTCTTGTCATCACGATCTCCTTTAGGGCCCGGATAAACAAAGGATTCGTATTCAGGGACCCTGCCCTGATGAGTTTCATACCGAACATGTCAGCCAGCCGCTTATATAATATATCAATTTCATAGAGGGTTTCTATATGGTCCGATACAAAACTTATGGGCACCACCAGAAGGTTCTTCACTCCTTCCCCGGCAAGTTCCTTAATCTTCTCTTCAGTGGACGGACCGAGCCACTTTACCGGGCCGCTTTTGCTCTGGTACGAAAGGTGCCACCTGCCCCCCGTCTCTTTCACTACCTCTTCAATAGTGGCCTTTATGTGGGAAACATAGGGGTCGCCGGCTTCCACGATGCTCATGGGCAGACTGTGGGCGCTGAAGAGCACCTCTGCACCGTCCCCGAATAATTTCAGTCCCTTCCTGATGCTCTCAACAAGGGACTCGACATAGAGTGGATGGTCATACCACGAAGAAATACTGGATGACTCCATGGGATATTCTCTGATCACTTGCTGAAACCTCTCCATGGCAGAGCCTGTGGTGGCAAGGGAATAATGAGGGTAAAGGCTTATCGCCAGGACCCGTCTTATCCCCTCATCACGCATCTGTCTCACTGAATCCTCAATGAAGGGTCGCCAATACCGCATGCCGACATAAACTCCAAATCCTCCCTCACCCCACTTTACCAAAGGAGAGGTGGGGCGGTTATCAGTGACTGACTGCTGACTGCCGGCTGCTGACTCTTTGTTTAACGCTCTTTCAAGCGCGCCGGCCTGAGCTCTGGTGATGTCAAGTATGGGGGATTTCCCTCCGATGAGACGATACATGGCTTCCGTCTTTCTTGAGCGAAGGCTTGAGATAAGCCACGCCGTGGGCTTCTGGAGGAACGGGGGTCCCAGCTTTATAATCTTCCTGTCAGAGAAGAGGTTATAAAGAAACGGCCTGACCGCCCGAACAGAATCAGGCCCTCCGAGATTAAGAAGAAGTATGCCTATGGTTCTGATCTCGGATACCTCTGGCCCTTTCTGAAATAATCCCCACCCTCAATCCTTATGTTCTTCGTAGATCGCATGGAACCCCTTTTCAATATCCCTGAATATCCGGAGTATCTCCGGATCAAAGTGTTCGGGCTTGGTCCTGCCGTCACCATTGACGAGAATATGAACCGTCTCAACGTGGGAAAGAGCGGTCTTGTATGCCCTCATGCTCCTCAGGGCATCATACTGATCTGCGATGCTCACGATCCTTCCCTCTATGGGGATGCTGTCGGCCCTCAGCCCCCGGGGATATCCTGACCCGTCCCATCGCTCGTGGTGGTTCAGGGCGATCGCCTCCCCTAACTGAAGGATGTCCGATTCTGATCCATGGAGTATATTTGCCCCGATGGTCGTGTGCGTCTTTGCCAGCTCGAACTCCTCAGGGCTGAGCCTGCCTGACTTGAGCAGGATGGCATCGGGGATGCCGATCTTGCCGATGTCATGCATGGGCGAAGCATAAAAAATGGTGTCAACAAAGGATTCCGGCATCCCCAGCTCCTTTGACACCATATGAGTATAGAAGCTTATCCTTCTCAGATGGTTCGCGGTGCCCACGTCCTTGAACTCGGCTGCCATGGTGAGGCGGTAAATGGTGTCAAGATACCCCTCCTTGATCCTTGCATTGGCATTTTCGACCTCTTTGTACGCGCCCTCAAGTTGCAGGGTCCTCTGGTGCACCATGCTCTCAAGGGTCTTATTGTAGTCCCTCAGGAAATCCCCGTATTCCTTCACCTTGAGAAGGTTCTGGAGACGAAGGGTGAGTTCAACCCTGTCCACCGGCTTTGTGAGGAACTCATCAGCTCCGGCCTTGAATCCCGAAAGCCTGGATGCCCTGTCATCAAGAGCGGTGACGAGGATCACGGGGATATTGCCCGTCCCCTCCTTTTCCTTCAGTTTCATGCATGTCTCATAGCCGTCCATCCCGGGCATCATGATGTCAAGGAGTATCACGTCCGGCTGGAACGCCTCCGCCCTCTCAAGGCCTCGCATGCCGTTGACCGCGGTAGTGACGTCATATCCCTGGGCCTCGAGCATCGATTGCATGAACCTCAGGTTCAGTTCATCATCATCTACGACCAGTATCTTCTTGATTTCCCGACGCCTCCCCTTCTCCCGTATTCACGTGAAGAATTCCTTCTACGATCTTCAAGAACTCCCCTGCCCTGACCGGCTTTGTGATAATGCCATCGAATCCCGCCTCCCTGACTTCCGCATCAGCTGACCCCGTCATGGCGTACACTTTTGTGCCGCCCAGCAATCCTCTCTCTTTGCATGCCCTGAGCACCTCATGCCCGCTCACCTTCGGCAGGCCGATATCCATGAGGACCAGTGAAGGGGATTCCTTTGCGATACGCTCGATGGCTGTCAGGCCGTCCAGCGCTTCCACCACTTCGTATCCCCTCTGCTCAAGGAGGGTCACAAAGAATTTTCTGTTTATCTCATCGTCTTCTACCACAAGGATCTTGTTTGACATCTTTACCGAAACACTCCCCTTCACGGTTAAGAAACCGTCTTTATTTCACTCTGTCGAGCATTATTCTTTATAGGGATCGAAAACGTGAACTTGGTTCCCCTCCCCTTTTCGCTCTCTACCCAGATCCTCCCGCCATGCAGCTCAACGAGCCTTTTTGTAAGAAAAAGGCCGAGCCCTGTGCCTCCGTATTTCTTCTGGTAAGGGGATTCCAGCTGCTGGAATGACTGGAACAACTTCGGGATATCCTCTTTCGCAATACCGATGCCGGTATCCTCCACAGAAACTTCCAGTGCCCCGCCCCGCCCCCGGGTGCTGCCTTTGCTCCTTCCGGCCTCCCGCCACGGATCTTTCGCACGTGGACGCCTATGCTTCCCCCCTCAGGGGTGAACTTGATGGCATTGGACAGCAGGTTCACCACGATCTGCTTTAGCTTTCTCTGGTCTGCGACGATCTCATCAGGACCATCCTCCATCCCGTACTCCAGCCTGATGCTGTGCTTCACCATCTTCTCTTTGAACATGCCAATAGAAGATCTTATGAGCTCACGAAGGGAAAATTCCCGGAGCTCAAGATTCATGGATCCCGCCTCGATCTTGCTCAGGTCCAGGATATCGTTTATGAGGCTCAGGAGATTTTCGCCGCTCACAAGGATGTCATTGATATATTCTCTGTGCCTCTCATTGACCGGCCCGTACATCCCGCTCAGTAAAGCCTCCGAGAATCCTATGATGGCATTGAGGGGGGTTCTCAGTTCGTGGGACATATTGGCGAGAAATTCCGATTTTGCCCTGTTGGTGGATTCAGCAAGGAGCATGGCATCGCGAAGCTCTGCAGTGCGTTCCGTGAACTTGGCGTCCAGCTCACGGAGCAGCTGTTCGTTTTCTCTTTGACTTCTCCATATAAGAGCACAGACGAGGACCGCCGAGACGGTCACAAAGGCGATCCCTTTATATGTCTGAATCAAGGTGAGGAGATTGGGATCCGCAATCAGCGCTCTTACAGCACGGTCTGAGAAATAAATGTAACAGATGCTCAACGCGAAGTAGATGAGCGCAAATCTTACCGCAACGGCGATCATGCTTTTCTTCATCAGTTACCTTTCACTGAATCTGTGCACAGCCTCCACCAGCGCCACGGCATTTTCCACAGGACTTTCGGGCAATATCCCATGTCCGAGGTTAAAGACATGCCCCTTTGCGAATTCCCCCTTCCAGAGGATATCCTTCACCTTGTCCTCCATCTTTTCCCTTGGGAGGAAAAGAGCACAGGGGTCGAGGTTCCCCTGAACGGCGAACTTCTTTCCGATCCCCTTAACAGCGTCCTTCAGGTCTACCCTCCAGTCGATCCCTATGACGTCAGCAGAGGTCTTCCTGATCTCTTTCAGGAGCGCAGCGCACTCGTTCACGAAATAGATCACCGGGACCCCTTCCTTTTTCAATTCGGCAATGGCTTTCTTCACATGAGGGAGGACAAACTCTTTGTAGTCCCCCGGCGCAAGAGTTCCTGCCCATGTGTCGAAGAGCTGCACTGCCTGGGCCCCCGCCCTGACCTGCGACGTCAGATAGGAAATGACCGTTATGGTAATCTTGTCCATGAGGAGGCTGAAAAGCCCCGGGTTCTGGAACATCATTCTCTTGGTGTTCAGGAAGTTTTTCGAGCTTCCCCCTTCTATCATGTATGTGGCGAGGGTAAAGGGCGCTCCCGAAAACCCAATGAGAGGAACAGTGAGTTGAGACCTGAGGATCCTTATCGCCTCTAGTACAAAGGGCATGCTGTCTTCCGTGTCAGGGATGACCAGCCGGTCAACGCCGGATTTTGTTCTCACCGGGTCACCCAGCACCGGCCCTTTCTTGTCCGAAAATTCCAGGTGCATCCCCATGGCTTCCACGGCGATGAGGATGTCCGAAAAGAGGATCGCCGCATCGACCTTGAGCTTCTCCACAGGCTGCATTGTGACCTTCGCCGCCAGCTCAGGGGTTTTGCACAGGGTGAGAAAATCCACCTCGGCGCGCACAGCCTGGTATTCCGGGAGATACCTTCCTGCCTGACGCATGATCCATACCGGGGTGTACGGCACCTTTTCACCCCTGCACGCCTTAAGAAATATGTCGTTCATACCACCTCCTATAGAAAGTAACTGTCAGAAAACAGTAAATAGTCACGACAAAGAACCTATGAACACGTATGCACCTACAAACCTATCTGCTCCTCTTACCACTTACTCTTTCCTTCTCCATTTTCAAAGGCACGTAACTGCAGAAGGGCTCCTCTTCAAGATAATCTCCGTGCACGGAATAGGCCCTGGCCCTGCAGCCACCGCAGACGTTCACGTACTCGCAGGAACCGCACCTGCCCTTGTATTTCTTGAAATCCCTCAGCTCCTTAAAAAGCTCCGACTTCTCCCATATGTCCTTAAAGGACTGCTCCATGACATTGCCCGCCGACTTGGGGAAATAGCTGCAGGGAAGGACATCGCCGTCAACGTTGATGAGGCAGATCAGCTGCCCCGCAATGCAGCCCTTTGAGCCTCCCGTGGAAAACTTCAGCGTCCTGCGCTGGAACTTCACCTTCTCTTCTTTCGCTTTCTGGAGCACCACTCTGTAATAGTGGGGGGCACAGGTCGGTCGGACCAGCATGTCATCTTCGTCCTTCTCCATCTGATAGTGCCACTCGAGGATATCCTCATAGTCCTCCTTGGAGATCAGCTCGTTCATGATCTCCTCGCCTCTTCCCGTGGGCACGATCATGAACATATACCACGCCGTAGCGCCGAGCTCCTTGGAGAGCCTGTACACCCTCGGGATCTCTTCCTGGTTCCTCTTGGTGAATGACGAATTGACGATGAATTCGATGCCGTGCTTCTTGAAGAGCTTAGCAGCGTTTATGGTCCCTGAAAATGCGCCCTTCTCGTTCCTGAAATCGTCATGCACACCTTCCGTGGACCCGTCGAGGCTAAGGGAGACGATCCTGATGCCCGAATCCCTGATCTTCCCGCATATCTCATCTGTGACAAGGGTGCCGTTGGTGGCGAGGCACATCCTGAGCCCTTTCCCTGTGCCATATCGGGCTATCTCAAAGACATCGCTCCTGATCAGCGGTTCCCCGCCTGAGAGGACCACCACGGGTTGCGCATAGCTCGCTATGTTGTCCAGTATGGCAAAGGCCTTCTCCGTCGAGAAGTCAGGGTGCCCCTTGATCTCCATCTCGGAAGAAGAGCGGCAATGAACGCACCTCAGGTTGCATCTCCTCGTGATCTCCCACGCTATCCACTTCGGCTTAAATTCCATAAAATGTCCTACCTTTTCCCACCTGTGATAACAAGTGTAACTACGTTCGCGGAGCCATCGGAGGCGCCCCGGATATTATACCGCCGACACCGTCATTTTGTCATTCCAGATATAGGCCTCTATGGCAGCGAGAAAAGGCCCGAAGGTGGAAGGATCGATGGCAGAGACCGCCAGCGCACTGTACCTCATCTTCAGGTTCTCCGCCTCTTCCGCCGTTATCCTGTCGGTCTTGTTAAAGACCAGTATCTGCGGTTTCTTCCCGAGATCAAGCTCTTCCAGTATCTTCTCCACAGAGGCCATGTGCCGCTCAAACCGCGGATTGGACGCATCCACCAAATGTATCAGTAGTTCTGCGTCCTCAAGCTCCTCAAGGGTCGACTTAAAGGCCGCCATGAGGTCCTTCGGAAGATCCCTGATGAATCCGACGGTATCGGTGATGATCACCTCTCTCTCGCGGGGGAACCTGAGCCTCCTGCTTGCGGTGTCCAGCGTTGCGAACAGCTTATCCTCCACAAACGTTTCACTTCTTGTCAGGGCATTGAGGAGGGTCGACTTCCCCGCATTGGTATAGCCGATGATCGAGACAATGGGAATACCTGTCTCGACCCTCCGCTGTTTTCTCTGACGCCTCGCCTCGGAAAGAGACCTCAGTTCCCGTTCCAGCAGGGTTATCTTCTCCCTCACACGCCTCCTGTCTATCTCGAGCTTCATTTCTCCGGGGCCCCTGCCCCCGATCCCACCCATGAGCCGCGACATTGCCGTCCCTTTGCCTGTAAGCCGAGGGAGCCGGTATTTCAGCTGTGCCAGCTCTACCTGGACCTTTCCATCCCTGCTGTGGGCCCGTTGTGCAAAAATGTCAAGTATCAGCTGGCAGCGGTCAATCACCTTCAGTTCGGTCAACTCCCCTATCGCCTTGGTCTGGGAAGGACTCAGCTCCTGATCCAATATCAGCAGGGTAGCCCCTTTATTCATCGCATAAATGACAAGCTCCTTGACCTTGCCCTCGCCCATGAGATACTTCGGGTTGATCTCCTTTGGCCTCTGGATCACTTCACCAAGGACAAGGACACCGCCGGACAGGGCCAGTTCCCTGAGCTCTTCCACGGAGTCTTCCTGTTCATATTTCGGTTTCGTAGATACGCTCACCAGGAGAGCTCTTTCCCTGCTGTCCTTCTGATCGAAGGTCCTCCGCCTCTCCATCTCATCATCGAGGGCATTGATGAAGGAGATGAAATCAAGATCGAGCTGATAGAATCCCCGGGAGGGGAATACCTCCACAGGCCTCTCAGAACCCTGGGGCATGAGATGGGCTACAAAGATCGTGTCAGGCAGCCTGTCCTTGACCCCAATTGCAGCGATAAGGTCCAGTCTTAAGAGGGACAGGTCGGTAAGATCGTCCTGGTTCAGGGGTTCATCCTTAAGGTGCGTATGTACGAGTCTCAACCCCCGCAGAGCTCTTCTGCCGATGGGATGATCCCAAAGATCGGGAATCAGGATCCCCTTCGTATCTCCCACGATGACATGGGTGACCGCTCCGGAGCGATGGATCAGCAGGCCTATCTGGCGGCCCATCTCCGATGACAATTCAGCAAGATATTTTGCCACTTCAGGTGTGATGACCTTATCCTGGGGAACCTTTCTCCGGTATATCTTCTCCAGGGAGTGGATTGCTGTTCCTTTGAGACCTGAGATGTTTCCGTAGACCGCTGGTATCTAAATCCTCCGAACCCTTTTTTTTATTCTATCACACCTGGACCCATTTGTATCAGGCCATTATTTTCTGTACTATCAGACTATGAAAGGCTCAAGGAGGATCGCCCACGAAAGTGATAAGCGAAAGGAACATTAAAGGCAAGACTCTGCGTCTCGTGCAGGGGGATATCACCGAAAGGGACGTGGACGCGATCGTGAATGCCGCCAATTCCCATCTCCAGCATGGCGGCGGTGTTGCAGGCGCCATAGTGAGGAAAGGCGGAGAGGTCATACAGGAAGAAAGCGACAGGATAGGCTTTGTGGCAGTGGGCCACGCGGCTGTTACCGGCGCGGGGAGGCTTCCCTGCAGATACGTGATCCACACAGTGGGGCCCAGGATGGGAGAGGGAGATGAGGACAACAAGCTGAAGAACGCGGTCCTGAGCAGTCTCATGCTGGCATCAGGGAAAGCGCTGGAGAGCATCTCGATCCCGGCCATAAGCTCCGGCATCTTCGGCTTCCCTAAAGACCGGTGCGCAGAGATCCTGGTGAGGGAGGCGCTGAACTACCTGAAGGAGAACCCGAAGTCCAGCCTTGAAGTGGTGGAATTCTGTGTTCATGACGACTTGACGATGGGATTCTTCAAGAAGGAATTCGAGAAGATCGCTTAGGATACTGCCCTCTCCTGTTTCTCCGATGGTTCGTGGACGGCGCAGCGCCTTACATTCTTACTGCAAAATATCGACGTTTCGTACTATAATTTCAGCAATTTCAGAACGGAAGCCGGGGGGACATGAAACGCTCGAAAAAGATCGCCCTGACATTACTTGCATCTGCTTCTCTGGCCGCCTGCGGCTGCGGTTCAGAACAGGCCACACAGAGGGAGATCTACGCTTCCAGGGAAAAATGTGTGGAGGACTGGGGCGGCGACGACAAATGCGAAGAAGGCCAGGGAGGCAGATATTATTACGGACCGCATTATATCTTCCGCAGCGGATATCCCTATTACTTCCGTTCGGGGAGCAGGGACCCGCTCCCCCTCGGCAGGGATGCAAGATTCTCGGGCGTACAGCCGGGGATGAAATCACCTCACTCGGCAGACACCCTTTCTACAACCCGTATCAGCCGCGGAGGATTCGGAAGGTCTGCATCATTGCATGGTGGAGGCTCAAAATCATGACCCTAAAGGCATTTTCCCGGTGAAACGGCTGACAGTGAACCCGCGTTCCCGCTGGCAGGAAAAATTCGAGGAATTCGGCTTCTCTTTCCACTCCATGGATGGATTGTACTGGAATGAGGGCATCTGCTATGAGTTTTCCTCTGAAGAGATCGATCACCTCGAAAAAGTGACCGCCACCCTTCATGAGATGTGCGCCGAAGCGGTGGGTCATGTGGTTGAGAATGATCTTTTCCCGAAGATGGGTATTCCCGACACCTTCGGGGAGTTTGTCAGAAGGTCCTGGGAAAGGGATGACCGTTCCCTTTACGGTCGTTTCGATCTTTCGTACGACGGACAGGCCGAACCGAAACTTCTGGAATACAACGCGGACACCCCCACTTCGCTTTTTGAGTCAAGCATCGCTCAGTGGATATGGATAGAGGAGATGTTCCCCCACGAGGACCAGTTCAACTCCATCCACGAGAAGCTTCTCGATGCCTTTTCACAGGTGCGCGGAGACATTCCCCTTTCCACACCGTTTTATTTTTCCTGCGTGAAGTACCATGAGGAAGACTTCCTCACCACGGAGTATATGCGTGACATTGCGCTCCAAGCCGGTCTGGATGCACGGCACATCTTTGTTGAAGACATCGGCTATAGCGACGAAACACAGGCGTTCTACGACCTCGGCAATAATGAGATCGAATTCATCTTTAAACTCTACCCGTGGGAATGGGTCATGGCTGACGAATTCGGCAAACACGTCCTGCAAGACGGGTTAAGGATGTATGAGCCCCCGTGGAAAATGGTGTTGTCGAACAAGGCTATTCTCCCGATCCTTTGGGGGATGTTTGAAGGCCACCCAAACCTGCTGCCGAGCTATTTTGAGCCGGAGAAATGCGGAAACTCATACGTGAAGAAGCCTCTCCTTTCGAGAGAAGGCGCAAATATCGCGTATTATCAGGGTGGTCGCTGCCTGGAAGATACGGAAGGAAGTTACGGCGCTGAAGGATTCATCTACCAGAAAGCACAGCAGCTTCCCTGCTTTGAGGGAAATTACGCGGTCGTGGGCTCATGGGTAATAAACGGACTGGCTGCAGGGATCGGTATCCGTGAAGATACCTCTCCCGTCACGAAGAACACAAGCACGTTTGTGCCACATTACTTTAAACAGTAATCTGGTGGATTAAAGGGAGGGTCCAAAAAATGATCGGAGAAAAGTTCATTACGCCTTTTTCAGGTCTTCTTGGTTTTGGAGTCTATTTCGTCATGGCGATTCTCCTCCTCGTTCTTTTTTCATTGATCTATGCGAGGACCACGCCCTATAAAGAGTTTGCGCTCATCTCCAAAGGAAACCTCGCCGCTGCCTGGAGTTTCAGCGGAGCATTGCTCGGGTTTGCAATCCCTCTTGCCAGCGCCATTTCCCATAGCGTCGGGCTCATTGACATGGTGATATGGGGAACCATCGCCCTCATCGTGCAGCTGCTCACCTTTTCGGCGGTAAGGAAACTCTTCCCCGCCATTGTCTCTGATATCCCGGAGAACCACGTTGCGCAGGGAGTGTTCCTCGGCGTTGTCTCCCCTTGTGAGCGGGATACTGAACGCCGCGTGTATGACGTACTGAGCCTGTACTATTCTGGTCCTGCCGCCTGGCGACACGCAGCGACCGGGGGGATGCCTATTTCAAAGAGCGGCACTCAAGCCGTCCCCGAATAACCATCTACAAAACAAGACTTCTTTACGGACCGGAAGGCCCATGATCACTTCCCCGGATACCGCCCCCTCAAGAAAAAGTTGACATCTATCCCCTTCATCAGTATAATCAGAACAATCAGCATGGTAAGTATTCCTAAGACATCCGGGGAGAGGTGACATGAGAAAAAGGAAAGAAGCTTTGCCTTGCACTCTATCAGCGAATAAGACCAATGCCAGTTGCAAAGTTGAATCCATAATAAGCGTCGACGAAAGGGGACAGATGGTACTGCCCAAGGAGCTGAGGGCAAAGGCAAAGATTAATGCCGGCGACAAATTGGCGATTACAAGCTGGGAGAAGGACGGGGAGGTCTGCTGCATAACCCTCATCAAGGTGGAAGATCTTGTGGAGATGGTAAAAGGGCAACTCGGCCCGATAATCAAAGAGATCCTGTAAAACTCTTGAAGTATGATCGAACTGAAATTCAGAAATATAGGCATGAAAGACGATAAGAAGGGATCCGTATCTGTGCCCCGATGCGGCTGTGCAAGTTACGCTGGCAATGTGGATCACAAACCTGTGGCGGAATCTTGTTGCCCCGGAACCCGGGGGAAAGCGCCGGGATGGGTGACCGGAACTGTTGCGTCCCCAATCGGCTTGATCTTCCGGGTGTCGCCCGAACTTTCAAGAGCGGATATTTGGGAGCACGTCAAATGCAGAATAAGCGCATTCAGGAACGGTTATACGGTTGACCCCGGCCTGTACGCCGTGGGCGATCCGGATAAAGACTCTGATGTCCTTGCAAGTGCAAACTATAAGTTCAGTTTTGATATGCTCAGGAGCGAACTGAAAGGGCTTAATGTCTGGCTCCTTGTTCTGGATACGAAAGGTATCAATGTATGGTGTGCCGCAGGGAAGAGTACCTTTGGCAGCGATGAGCTGGCGAAACGCATTTCCATGACCCAGTTAGATAAAGTAGTCGCGCACAAAAGGGTTATCGTTCCCCAGCTTGGTGCGCCAGGGGTTAGTGCACATCGGGTAAAACAGGCTACCGGGTTCAAGGTCTTTTTCGGACCGGTATATGCTCAAGATATCTCCGCGTATGTCAGGGGAGGATATAAAGCAACGAGAGAGATGCGAAGAGTGAAGTTCAGCTTTTCTGACAGGCTTGTTCTCACTCCCATGGAAATCAATCCTGCGATGAAGAAATACTATCCCTTATATGCTCTCCTCATACTATGCATTTTTGGGCTTTCCCCATCGGGTATCTCGTTCAGAGACGCATTCACCGGCGGCCTGCCCTTTCTCCTTCTCGGCCTTGTATCAGTGCTTTCCGGGGCATTGTTCACCCCTCTGCTTCTCCCTTTCGTTCCTTTCAGGTCTTTTGCCGTCAAGGGGTGGATTGTCGGAATGCTTTCTGTCTTTCTTTCGCTTACACTGATCTCTCCCCTCAATCCGTCGAATACGACACTTCTCATTTTCACCTATCTGTTCTTCCCTCTGTTAAGTTCCTATGTTGCGCTTCAGTTCACCGGGTCAACTACGTTTACGGGGATGTCGGGGGTGAAGAAGGAACTGAGGATCGCTATCCCTGCTTACCTTTTTTCGGGTGGAGTTTCCCTGGTCCTGCTGTCAATATTCACACTTGCCCGGTGGGGGCTCTTATGAAATACCTGCTGGGCGTTGCAAGCCTCGAACTTTTCCCAGATAAGTGCACAGGCTGCGGGATGTGCGTCGAAGTGTGCCCCCATGAAGTGTTCACACTGACGGACAGGACAGTGGCAATCCTGGACAAGGACAGGTGCATGGAGTGCGGAGCCTGCGTGAATAACTGTGCCTTTGGCGCGTTGAGTGTCAATAGAGGGGTTGGATGCGCTGCAGCTCTCATCAACAGCATGATCACCGGCGGTGAGCCTTCCTGCGACTGCAGCGAAAAAGGGGAAACGAGTGATTGCTGCTGATCTCGTCAAAAAGGAAAGTAAGGAGGAGAAAAATGGATAATCGCACAAAAGAATTGATAGCGGTGGGAGCATCGGTGACCGCAAACTGTCAGCCATGTTTGCAATACCACGTGAGCAAAGCTCTTGAAAGCGGAGCAAATGAAGAGGAAATCAGGGAAGCCGTTTCGGTGGCAAAGATGGTGCGAAAGGGTGCGATGGCGAAAATGGACCAGTTTGCTTCAGGTGTATTCAATACCGCAGAAGCAGCAGTACGCCCTTCGAGAGAGGGGTGTGGGTGCAGCTGACACGACTTGCCTACGACCGGCTCCGGGAGGTTGAATAGCGAGGCGCAAGGATGGCGAGGATCTGTTCCTGCACTTCTTCCGGCGTCATGATGGCGCCGCCGGGCCTGCCATAGAAATGGACCTTTGATTTTCCGCTGATCGAGAGTCTCACATCCTCCACCATCTGTCCTGCGTTCAGTTCGATGGTGAGGAATTCCCTCCCCTTTCCGGCGAGAGCGTGAAGTTCCTTTTCAGGGAAGGGGAAAAGGGTAACGGGCCTGAAGAGCCCCACTCTGAAGCCGTCATGCCTCAGTTTCCTCACCGCGGAATGAGCGATCCTTGCAGTGATGCCGAAGGCGACGACGATGAGTTCTGCATCATCGGTATAGAAGGTGTCATAACGCACTTCCGTCTCTTTCATCCTCCGGTACTTCTCCTGCAGGAGATTGTTCCTCATCTCCAGTTCTCCTTCGCCCATATAGAGGGACTTCAGAACATTGGGCTCTCTTCCCCTGCATCCCGTAAGGGCCCAGGTCTTTTCAGGAAGCCCGGGGTCCACATAGGGAGTCGGGAAAAAGGCTCCATCATCTGCCCGAGTATTCCGTCGGCAAGGATCATTGCAGGGTTCCGGTATTCGTCGGACTTGTCAAAGGCGAGCATGGTCGCATCCCAGAGTTCCTGGAGATTGTACGGCGCATAAACGAGGAGCTTGTAGTCACCGTGTCCCCCTCCCTTCACCGCCTGAAAATAGTCCGCCTGACTGCCTGATATATTCCCAAGACCGGGACCGCCCCGCTGCATGTTCACGATCACTGCGGGAAGTTCCGACCCCACCAGGAACGAGATGCCTTCCTGCTTCAGACTTACCCCCGGACTACTGGAGGAGGTCATGGCCCTCGTCCCGCACGCCGAAGCGCCGTACACCATGTTAATGGCAGCCAGTTCGCTCTCGGCCTGGATGAATATCCCGTCCACTTCGGGCATCCTCCTGGACATGTACTCAGGGATCTCGTTCTGGGGAGTAATGGGATACCCTGCATAAAAACGGCATCCGGCCTGAACAGCAGCCTCTGCTATCACCTCGTTGCCCTTCATGAACAATTTCTCCTGCATGGGTTGCATTATACCATATTCCGGGAAGCGGGAATTGGCCCCTATGAAGAACCCTGCGGCAAAAAAACGCAGGGTTCTTAACGTAATGAACCATTTGCTATTATATTCGCTCGCTAACCCCGCAGCCCGCCTGAGGCGGAGGGAATGCGCTCGCTGTCCGTTTCATTTGACAAAATTTAGGCCCTTCTTATATGATTTCCTGACATCGTCATGAATTTTCAGACCCTCATTTTACGACTCCAAGAATTCTGGGCAAAAAGGGACTGCGTGCTCCTTCAACCCTATGATATGGAAGTGGGAGCGGGGACTTTCCATCCTGCTACCTTCTTCAGGGTTCTCGGTCCTGAGCCGTGGAGGGTGGCGTATGTAGAACCTTCACGGAGACCCACGGACGGCAGGTATGGAGAGAACCCCAACCGGCTCCAGCATTATTACCAGTACCAGGTTATCCTGAAACCCTCTCCCCTTGAGAGCCAGCAGCTCTACCTCGACAGTCTCATCCATCTCGGCATCGACCCGTTGAAACACGACATACGGTTTGTGGAGGATGACTGGGAATCGCCCACCCTCGGAGCATGGGGCCTTGGGTGGGAGGTGTGGCTCGACGGCATGGAGATCACCCAGTTCACGTATTTCCAGCAGGTGGGGGGCATTGACCTGAAACCGGTCGCTGTGGAGATCACCTACGGCCTCGAAAGGATCGCCATGTACCTGCAGGGAGTGGACAATGTTTACAACCTTGACTGGGGCAGCGGCGTCAGGTACGGAGATATCCACCACATTGAAGAAGTGGAATTCTCAAAGTACAATTTCGATTTTGCTGATACCGAGCTGCTCATGAAGGAGTTTGAGGCCTACGAAAAAGAATCAAGGAGACTGAACGGGCTCGGCCTTGTCACGCCCTCCTACGAGTTCTGCCTCAAATGTTCCCATACCTTCAACCTCCTGGATGCCAGGGGAGCTTTCTCTGTCACTGAGAGGACAGGGTACATCGCCCGCGTCCGGGGAATTGCAAAGCTTTGTGCAGAGGCGTTTCTGAAGCAGAGAGAAGAGCTGGGATTTCCGCTCTTGAAAGACAACGATATTACAGCGCCGGGGAAAGAACTGAAAAATGCAGCAGACAAATAGCTCAGCCGTTCCCCCACAGCCGGACCGTCTTTCATCCCTTCTGCTTGAAATGGGCACTGAGGAGGTTCCCGCCAGGTTCCTGCCCCCTGCCCTTGCCATGCTGAGGGACAATACCGAATCCATTTTCAACGACTCCCTTATCGGTTTTACAGACATTCAGACCTATGCTACCCCGAGGCGCCTCACGGTACTGGTGAAAGGCATCCCCCCCATGCAAAAAGACAGGGCAAAGGAGGTCTTCGGTCCTTCGAAAAAGGCGGCATTTGATGAATCAGGCAATCCCACAAGGGCCGCCGCCGGCTTTGCCCAGTCCCAGGGAGTGGAGGTCGCCGACCTTGTGATCAGGAATAAGGACAAAGGGGAATATGTGGTTGCGGTGATCAGGCAGGAAGGCATTGCGGTCAGAGACCTCCTTCCCGGAGTGCTTAGTAAGGTGGTGCTGTCTTTGAGCTTTCCGAAATCCATGAGGTGGGGCAGCGGCAGTCTGAGATTTGTAAGGCCCCTTCACTGGCTGCTGGCCCTCCTTGACGGGGAGACCGTCCCTTTCGATATCGACGGGATACGGAGCGGGAATATCACAAAGGGCCACCGTTTTCTTTCTCCGGGTTCCTTTGCCGTAAAGGAGATACCGTCTTACACCCACCTTCTCGAGAATAACTATGTGGTCGTGGACCAGGATGAGAGAAGGAGGAGGATCGATTCGGGCATCGCAGCCCTTGCCTCTTCGGTGGGGGGAAAGGTGACGAATGACCGGGAACTCCTTGAGACCGTCACCTATCTTGTGGAGTACCCGGTGCCGGTCCTGTGTGAATTCCCCGAGGACTATCTCCGTCTCCCCAGGGAACTTCTTGTGACCGTGATGAAGGGCCACCAGAAATACTTTGCGGTGGAGGGAGAAGACGGGAAGCTCAAGAACAGTTTCATCGTCATCAGCAATACAAAGGACGAGAACGCTGAGACCATCAGAACGGGTGCGGAACGGGTCATAAAGGCACGGTTCGAAGATGCACGGTTTTACTATGAGGACGATATCAGGAAGCCCCTGAAGGAAAGGATAGAGGACCTCAAGCGGGTGACCTTCCATGACAAACTGGGAACGCTCCATGACAAGACAGAGAGGATCGTTGCTCTGGCATCATACGTCGCCAGCAGACTTTGCCCTGATACAATGAACGTTATTGAGAGGGCTGCACGTCTCAGCAAGACCGATCTCATCACCGGCGTCGTGGGTGAATTCCCGGAGCTGCAGGGCCTCATGGGCAGATACTATGCGCTGAATGACGGCGAAGGCAGCGAAGTGGCGGAGACGATCCTGCAGCAGTACCTGCCGGCCCATTCCGGCGACAGACTTCCGGAATCTGACGAAGGCGCCATTCTCAGCCTCTCGGACAAAGTGGACAACATCGTTTCATTCTTTGCCATCGGTTCTACGCCCACCGGCTCGGAAGACCCCTTTGCACTGAGGAGGCAGGCCCTGGCAGTAATCGCCATCCTCCTGGAAAAGGGCTATGACATTACATTGGAAGAGATGGTCAGGAAGGCTGAAGAGAAGGCATGCGGAGCCCGGCTCTCTCTCCTGACCGAGGTTCTTACCTTCTTCAGCCAGAGAATGGAACCACTGCTTTCCTCCCAGGGCCACGCACCTGATATCATCCAGTCGGTCATCCGCTTCGTGAGGCGAGTGTTCCGCTGCGGGAGATCAGGGAGAGGATCGCTGCCATTAACGCGTTTCACCTCCGACACCGAGTACAATGCGTTCCTCCTTGCGATGAAACGCATAAACAATATCGTCCCCGATACGGAGTTACCGCAGGTATCAAAGGACCTCCTCAGGAAGTGGAAGAAAAGATCCTCTTTGCCGAGTTACTCTCCACGGCAAAGCCGGCCTTGCACACACTGCTGCAGGAGGGAAATTACTACGAGGCACTTAAGGTGTCATCCACGCTGACCAAATTTATCAACAGTTTCTTTGACGGGGTCCTGGTGATGGACAAGAGGGATGAGGTCAAGCTGAACAGGTTCGCCCTTCTCAGGGAAATCTGGACCATGACCTCTCCCATTGCGGACTTCTCCAAACTTAAGGAGACCAGGTAACTTCAGTCCTCGCGTTCTCACAGCCCCCGCTGCTGCAAACGTCTTCTCTCCCTGCTCTTAGCTCACATTATGTCTCAGCCCGGGAACAGAAATAGGATTTCCCAAATCTTCCCTCTCTCCCCTCCCACAAGAGGAGGGGACTTGTTGGAGATCGAGTTTTTCTATCCCTGTTTTTGGGCTTGGCATAGGGATAGATATTGCGGAGCTTCTGTGATAAGATTTGGATATGTTCAAAAGGGATTCCCGGTTATGAAAGGAGGTCATGATGCCGGCATATGAATATGGTTGCAAAGACTGTAACGGGGAATTCGTCGTCTTCCTCTCCATCAAGGAATATGACGCAAAGCCGAAGATCAAATGTCCTCACTGCGGGAGCGACAACGTGGTAAAAAAAATTACGAGTTTCTTCGCCAAGACAAGCAGGAAATCATAAAAGCTTGACGGAGATTAAGAAAAGCAACAGGTAATAATCTCAGGAGGGGGAATGGAAAAGAAAGGATCTCCAAAGGTCACGGGGATATCGGATATTACAGGGAAAACCGTGAAGGTCCGTCACGCCATTGATGCGGACATGACATTCATTGAGGAAGAGCTGAAAAAGAGCGGCATCGATGCGGGAACCCTGGACTATGGCGAATTCGTGGTCGCCACGGAAGACGGGAACATAGCAGGCTTCGGCAGGCTGAGAAGGACAGGGAAGTTCTATCAGATCGGCTGTGTTGTGGTGGTAGAGAAGAAGAGGGGCCAGGGCATAGGCGCGCTCATCGTGAAGCACCTTTTGGACTTCGCCGAAGTGGATATGGTGTACATCCTGACAGACCTGGTGGACTATTTCAGGAAACTCGGTTTCGTGGAGATGAAGGAAGGCTCCAAGGAGCTCTTCGATGCCCTGGACGAGGAGTGTAAGGTCAAGGGCATGCCCAATACCGTCATTATGATGCACGGAAAGTAACCGCGAACCGAAGTAGGGTCATTCTGTTCACCCCGCCCTGTCCCCGGGGTAGCATAGTGCGGTGGCCAACTATTGACTTTTTAATGGATTTTCTATTATCCTATTGAACTTTTTGATAACGATAAGGATGGTGCTTAATGAGGACGCAGTTTGCAAAGAAAAACGAGGTAGAACGGAAATGGTATCTCTTTGATGCCAGGGACAGGGTACTGGGAAGGCTTGCCACCAGGATAGCGACGTATCTCAGGGGAAAGAACAAGCCGCTCTTTACCCCGAACGTGGATACGGGGGACTTTGTGGTTGTGGTGAATGCCGAGAAGATCAAGCTCACCGGGAAAAAACTGGATGATAAGGTCTATTACCACCACTACAGGGTATATCGGCGGGATAAAGGCAATCACTGCAAAGGAACGCATGGACAAAGACCCTGAAGGGATGATCGTGGACGCAGTGTGGGGCATGCTCCCCAAGGGCAGGCTCGGCAGGGCCATGCTGAAGAAGCTCAAGGTGTACCGGGGCTCTGAACACCCCCATTCCGCTCAAAAACCCGAAATAATACAGTAAAGGAGTTCACATGGTAGAAATCAGATACAACGCCACCGGCAGGAGAAAGACATCCATTGCCAGGGTGCTCGTCTCGTCGGGCAATGGTCAGATCACGGTCAATGAAAAACCGGTAGATTCCTATTTTCCGAGAGAGACCCTCAGGATGATGATACGTCAACCCCTTGAACTCACCGGGATGATCGGAAAGCTCAACGTATCCGCAAAGGTCGAAGGCGGAGGGCTCACCGGACAGGCCGGGGCACTGAAACACGGTATTTCAAGGGCCCTGACCCAGCTGGACAGTGACCTGCGGTCAAAGCTGAAGAAAGAAGGATTCCTTACGAGGGATCCGAGGGAGAAGGAAAGAAAGAAGTACGGTCAGAAAGGCGCAAGAAAGAGATTCCAGTTCTCCAAGAGATAATTCCGGGATGCTAAGAGTAGCCATATGCGGCGGCAGCGGTTATGCCGGGGCAGAACTTCTGCGGATACTGGCTGCTCACCCGCACGTGAAGGTCACTGTTGTTACCTCAGAAAAATCCGCAGGAAAAAGAGTTGCCGACCTCTTCCCGCATCTCCAGAGGTATGAGAACCTCGTCTATGAACCCCTGGACAGGGAGAAGATCATCTCCAAGGCGGAGCTGTTCTTCATGGCCCTTCCCCATGCGGCATCACAGGTTGCGGTGGACTTCTTTGTCTCGCACGGGAAAAAAGTCATTGATCTTTCGGCCGATTACCGGTTAAGGGATGCCAGGACCTATGAGGAATGGTACAAGGTCCCCCATATGTTCCCGGGAACCCTGAAGAAAGCGGTTTACGGGCTTCCGGAGCTTCACAGAAAAAAGATCGCGAAGGCGAGCCTCGTGGCAAATCCCGGGTGTTATCCCACCGGGGCGATAATCGCTCTCGCCCCTGCCGTCAGGAATGGTCTTGTTAAGCTCAGCTCTATTGTCATCGATTCCAAGTCAGGCACTTCAGGCGCCGGGAGACAGTCCGAGGTCTCCTTCTCCTACTGTGAAGTGAACGAGGGATTCAAGGCATACAGCGTGGCCTCCCACCGGCACACCCCGGAGATCGAGCAGGAACTCTCTGCGGTGGCGGGAAAAGGTATCAAGGTGAACTTTACTCCACACCTCCTGCCTGTTGACAGGGGCATATTGACCACCGTCTATGCAAGTCTCGCAAAGGGCCTTGAGGGAAAACATATCCACGATATCTACCGGGCCGCGTACGGGAAAGAACCGTTCACAAGGGTCCTCGAAATGGGCAAGTTCCCCAACGTGAAGAATGTCAGAGGCACCAACCTCTGCGAATTGGGGGTCACCGTGAACGAGAGGACCGGTACTCTCATCGCCGTTGCTGCCATCGATAACCTCGTGAAGGGCGCATCCGGTCAGGCGGTGCACAACATGAATATCATGATGGGCTTTGATGAGACAGAGGCCCTCAATGCCATTGCCCTCTTCCCCTGATAAACAAAGGTTCACAAATCCACGGGCCGAGGGAATGCGCCTGAGGGCGCTCTATCGGGACTACGTCCTCAAAGGAAAGGTCAGACTTCCTGCAGAGGCGATCAAAGCACTCATAGGCCCCGACTGCGCCTATCACCTCTACCGGTTATCCCCTAAAAGAAAACAGGGACCCTAGACGGACTCCACAGAAGCTATTTCAGGCAGCTTCTGTTTCAGCGTAGCTTCAATGCCTCTCTTCAGTGTCAATATAGACATCGGGCACGTGCCGCATGCGCCGACGAGCTTCACCTTCACTACCCCTTCCGGTGTCACATCCACAAGTTCCACGTTCCCGCCGTCACGCTGCAGCGCCGGTCTTATCACATTAAGTGCATCTTCAACCTTCGACCTGTCGATCATTTTCGCACCTCCTGACTTTTATTATATAGCATAACGGAATTCCTGCAAGCTATCCATGACACATATCATAAGAGAAAGGGGTTAAGGGGTCCGGGGTTCAAGGGGTCAAGGGAAAAGAAGAATGAGGACCGCTATTTGTTCAGAACCTTTGCGGCATCCTTTGCAAAATAGGTAAGTATGAGAAAAATAGTATTTTGTTCCTTTATTTTTCCTTCGTCATTATGTCGCCATTACACTAACTGGTAGGATGTTGTAGCCATAATTATAGCTCTTATCATAGACATAAGTATTGCCGTCTATCATAGAAATTATGTATGCACTTGCATCACCAGTGGATGTCCAGTAATAGGCAGGTGCAACATTTCTAAAGCCGATGATTTTCAACAAAGAAGATATATCCTTCTCGTACCCTGTCTGACTCTTGGCAAAGTCAATAATAGTTTTCAATTCATCCAGAGAAGGAAGCCTCCAGTCGCTCCGTCCTGCATACAGGTCGCTATTCATGTTTGACAAGTATTCAAGAACAACACTCCATCTCATGCCTCCGCCCATATTTGCCTGCTTTGGCCATATTAGTCCTGTTTTTTTGTCTTGGATTATCAAATCCGAAAACAAAAACCTCATCTCAACTGCTTGTTTGATAGCTTGTTTCCCTTGCTCCTGTGCTTGCTTGATGGCTTGGTAACTTTTCTCTCGTTCTTCTGCCTCTGCTTGCACTCGCTTGATAGCCTGGTAACGTTTCTCGCGTTCTTCTGCTTCTGCTTGTGCTTGTTCGATCGTTCGGACACGTTTCTCTTGCTCGTTTGTTTCTGAGTTAGTCAATGTGTTTTTACTGGACCACCGTTCAAAAAGAGTACCACCAATATTCGGAGAAAACTCTTTGATCGCATCGTCCATCTTCGTAATATATCTATTCAAAAGGCTGATAATATTATTACCGTTAATTAATTCGATTGCTTTATTCTGGCTGAAAGAAATTGCTTGTTTGGTAAAATCAGAAGTTGTTATTAGGATTCCTTTATTGGCATTTTCGTGCATCATCGCACCGTACAACTCTCTCACTATGGGTTCGCCAACATTATTGCCAGGCGTGTATTTCTTGCACTGAATCACATAACGACCACCCACAATAGGTTGCTCACTCACTGCGATTATGTCTATACCACCATCACCCGAAATTTTGGTAGTGGAAGCATTGAATTGCATTTTTGTCAGTAAAGTTCTTATTAGTTCCTCGAACTCACGCGGAGCCAATTTTAAAAGGCTGTCGATTTCAAAAAGTTCCATTTAGCACCATAATTCTGCATCTTGTTCATCTTATGTAGAATTATACCCAGAGAATATAGTTGCAGGCAAGATCTATCTTTCTATGAAACTGCTCTTGACATTAAGGATGCCGGTCTTTAAAATCCGTTGAGATATGACTTGCCTTACCTATTTTGAGAAGGGAGGATGTTTTTATGGCGGACAACACGCTATTTTCATTATACCTTGTAATTTTTCTTGATCTCCTCGGTCAGCAAGATGCAATTAAAAGGATAGGAGATGATTTCCCTGCAAGTGATGAAAGTAGGGAGAAGTTTGCGATACCTGTCAGAGAGAGTCTGGGAAAGGTTCTTGACATCCGTAAGACGTTTGAAGAATATTTCCACGCCTCGGCAAAATATATTCCAAATAATACTGAGAGTGTACCGCCTATGTACCGTGATGAGTACGTTTCTTGTTTCCAATCTGAGATAGATTTTTATTGCGTATCGGATTCAATAATTGTTTCATTACCGTTAACAAATGAAAATGAAAATGCGAAAGCTGTTAAAGGGCTATCGTCAGCTCTTGTGGCTACTGGCGCAATAGGGTTGGCGGCGCTTGCAAAGGGAATTGCCATTCGTGGAGGAATAGACGTTGGAATAGCCGCAAAGATTGATGATCGGGAAATATACGGGCCTGCATTACAGAAAGCTATTTATTTAGAAAGCGAGCTTGCGGAGTATCCACGTTTTCTTGTAGGCAATGGATTAGTAGGCTATTTGAGATGGGTGGGAAAAAAGCAATTTCAGACTCCTTTTGGTGAGATCGCAAGAATCATGGCGCGACACTGTAGTGAAATGATTTTTCAGGATACAGATGGACGAGTTTGTCTGGATTTCCTTGGTACTAAATTTAAGGAAATCAGCGATAAAACCTTGACAATCGAGCTAATTAAGGAAGCGTGGAAGTTTGTGTCTTCTGAATACGAGAGATTTGCTAAGGAGGAAGATGTCAAATTGACATCTCGCTATTTTAGATTGATGTATTACTTCGTCTCTCGCAAGGGCATATGGGGAATCAATTGATCTAATTAGAACGTATGAGAACGAAACAATACCTTTGTGTAAAGGGCATCATGGATGGTGAAAGAATCCCTGAAAAGGAGAAGAAGGAGGGCCAACCACCTTTTCCCCGATTCTCAGTGGATAAGAGAATAACCCATTGACGCTTCCCGTATTTCCTGATAGATATGCTTTTTAAGTGCCTCCAGGGAAGGGACGCAGAGCTTGTCTAAAAACTCAGTACTTGTTTCCGCTGGCTTGACCGGGGGAAACATGACTATTAAGAAAGACTGGATTCCCGCCTACGCGGGAATGACGACTGCTATTGAAAAGCAAGTTGTTAGACACGTTCCAAAGACAAGATCAGGGTTGAAATAACAAAAGACAATTATGACGTTCTCTAATATAATTATGATCTGACTATTTGTTGAGGACTTTTGCAGCATCCTTTGCAAAATAGGTAAGAATAAGATCCGCCCCGGCCCGCTTTATGGAGGTGAGGATCTCCATCATCATTCTTTCCTCATCGATCCATCCGAGCCTGCCCGCTGCCTTCACAAGGGAATATTCCCCGCTCACGTTGTATGCAGCCACAGGGACATCGAAATTGTCCTTCACATCCGAAATGATGTCCAGGTAGGAGAGAGCAGGCTTCACCATCACAATGTCCGCCCCTTCCTCGATATCAAGGGCAACCTCTTTCAGCGCCTCGATCCTGTTTGACGGGTCCATCTGGTAGGAACGCCTGTCCCCAAACCGTGGAGTAGACTCCGCGGCCTCCCTGAAAGGCCCGTAGAAGGCAGAAGCGTATTTTGCGGCATAGGACATGATCGGCACTTCAGGGAATCCCTCATCGTCCAGCGCAAGGCGGATCGTTTCAACCCTGCCGTCCATCATATCCGAGGGTGCCACCATATCAGCACCAGCCCTTGCGTGGGAAAGGGCTTCCTTTGCCAGAAGTTCGAGAGTGGGATCATTGGCCACATCCCCCCCCTCTATGATCCCGCAATGACCATGGCTCGTATATTCGCACATGCAGACGTCCGTGATCACATACAACCCCGGCGCCGCATCTTTTATCGCCCTGATGGCTCTCTGCACGACTCCCCTGTCATCAAAGGCGCCGGACCCTTTTTCGTCCTTATGCTCGGGGATCCCGAAGAGTATCACCGAAGGAATGCCCAGGGAATGGACTTCCTTTGCGGTCCTGCCCACCTTGTCGACGGACTCCTGGAAACACCCGGGCATTGCCAAGATCTCTTTCTTCACTCCCCTGCCATGGGTGACAAAGAGAGGATAGATGAAGTCATCAGGGCACAGCGTGGTTCTCCCTTACCATCCTCCTGATCGTCTCATTCTTCCTCAGCCTTCGGGGTCTATGAACGGGGAACATACCTTGATCCGGTCCTCTCTTAGCCGCAGGAGCTGCAGCCCGAGTCGCAGGAAGAGGGCTCGCCGCCGGTAAGGATAAACCCCTGCCTCTCGCCATCCTCGATAAAATCGATCTGCATGCCGCCGAGGCTCTTGAGGGTATTTTGGTCGATGAAGACCTTCAGCCCGTCCTTCTCAACGACCTCGTCACCATCGCCGGGCTTCTCATCTAGATCCATGCCATAGGACGGCCCGCAACAGCCGCCGCCCGCGCTATAGATCCGCAGGCCCCAGTCAGCCTTTCCTTCCGCCGTGAGTATCTCCTTTGCCTTTTTCGTCGCCACTTCCGATATTGTTACCACAACATCCTCCTTATGGTTCCTCTCCAAATATCTTGCGATATAGGGAAGACCTTTTTATTTAAGATAAAGGAAAAGCGGCTGAAAAAGCAAGGAAACAGGGCGAATGATTCCCGTCAGACAGCAAGCGGTTTTATCCTGTTATTGCAAAGGCCGGATTTTCTGATAAGATGAAATAAAGATCAACGCGTGCACGCAAGGAGCGTGCGGACATGAAAACCAGGGTCAAAGAAATACTAAGAACGTTGAACGAGATCGGCGAGGGCGCCGAAGACTGCATGTCATTGTTACAGACCTCATTCCTTTACCATTCACTGCGCCTGATCGAAGGGCTCTGCATCCCTTTTGCGTCATCTCTCTATATCAACATGCTGGACGAGATAAAGAATATCGGCTGGCACGCAAGAGAGATAGCCACGAAGCTCACCGCTGAAATGGGAGGAGAAGTAGATTAGCAGATGTCGGTGATCGTTGCCTATCGCACACTCTCCCGTGCGGAGCTCTGGGAACGCGTAGAGCTTGCTGAAGAACTCTTAAATGAATGCGACCTCTGCCCGAGAAACTGTGGGATTGACAGGACTGCCGGAGAGACCGGCTTCTGCAAGACCGGCGACAAGCCGCTGGTCTCAAGCTGGGGGCCCCATTTCGGAGAGGAAAGACCTCTGGTGGGGAGGTTCGGATCGGGGACTATATTTTTCAGCCGCTGCAATCTCGGCTGCGTCTTCTGTCAGAACTGGACGATAAGCCATCAGGGAAAAGGAGAGGAGATCTCCTTCGGACGGCTCGCCGGGATCATGCTGGAACTTCAGGAGGCCGGATGCCATAACATCAACCTCGTGACGCCGACCCATCAAACGCCGATGATCCTCCGCGCGCTATCGCTTGCCGCAGAAAAGGGACTCGCCATTCCCATTGTTTACAACTGTGGCGGATACGAATCCGTCGAGACGCTGAAACTCCTGGAAGGGGTCGTTGATATCTACATGCCTGATTTCAAATACGCAGACCCTGACATGGCTTTCCGTTACTCGCAAGCGGACGACTACCCCCGGGTAGCAAAGGCCGCGCTCAAAGAGATGCATGCCCAGGTGGGCGACCTCTCCATGGATGTGAAGGGCATCGCTCTGCGTGGCCTCCTCGTCCGTCATCTTGTCCTGCCCGGGGGCATTGCGGGGACAGGAGAGGTGGTGCGGTTTATTGCAGAGGAGATATCCCGGGAGACGTATGTAAACATCATGGACCAGTATCATCCCTGCTGCAAGGCTTCAGAATACCCGCCCATCAACAGAAGGATCACGAGCAGAGAATACGCAGAGGCGGTCAGGATGGCGATCGCTGCCGGCCTTACAAGGATCGATGGCGTTACGACCTGAAACCATTCACTTCAGGATGATTTGAATTTTTTCACGTAAATTGTTAAAGTGGTTCATGATCGCGCCGCCCCCGTTTTCGAGAAGAGGTGTTATGTCAGTAAGAGAAGAGGAGGCTTCATAGTCTATGGAAAGCAAGACGATACTGGTAATTGACGCTAACACCGAGACTGCTCAGAACATCGTAGCGACCCTCGAATCCGAAGACTATCTTGTCTTTATGTCCCCCGCTGCAGAGTTCGCTGTTGCCATCGCCCGAAAAGTGAAACCGGCGCTCATATTGGTCAACACCACCATCTCCGGGGCGGGCTCCCTGGATATCTGCGCAAAGCTGCACGAAATGGAGGAACTCAGGAGCGTGCCGATCATAGCCCTCATCTCGTTCCCGGGAGAGATGGACCCGCGTTATCGCTCTGAATATGGGATTGTGGACCTGCTCAGTCAACCCTTTACCGGCGAGGAGCTTACGGCAAAGGTCGCCGGTGCCCTTTCCATGCGGCCGCTTGATTCGATACAGGAAGAAGGGCCGATGACGTCTGAACACCTGGAAGAAGCTGCGGGCCCGGAAGAGGTACCTGTGGAGAAGACAGGCAAGTCTGACAGGATCGTCGTGAGACTGAAGGAGAAGAGAGAAGAGACCGGGAACGTGCAGGTCTCCGAGGAGGGAACTGACGCTTCGCTCCAGCCCGTCGAGAGCAGGGAAGTCACAGAGGAAGAACGTGAAAAGGCATTCACGGCCAGGAAGCCTTTGAGGAGGAAAGGCTCAGCAAGCACGCTGTCTCCTGCGGTTATTGCCGCTGCACTCATCATCATACTGGGCGCGGCCGGGGTGATCGTCTATAAAATGGGCATCTTTGCGGGGACGGAAGCGAAAAGACCTGTAGCGGTGAAATCTGCCCAACCCGCTGGAGTGCAGCCTCTCCCGCCATCGCCGGCACCCGAACAGAACCCTCAGCAGGAAGTTTTGCGGGATACGCCCAAACCCCCTGCGCCGGTCTCCCCTCCTGCAGCAGCGTCTTCGCCCTCCCCTGCGCACGTGGCTGAGAAGAAGGGGGCGGGCAAAACAGTATATTCTGTTCAGATCGGTGCATTCAAGAGCGAGAAGAATGCCGAGGCCCTCGCAAAACAGTATACGGAGAAGGGGTATGACGCCTTTGTCCGGACTGCTCCAAAGGACAAAGAAATGCTCCACAGGGTCTTGATAGGGAAGTTTGAAGCCCGGAAAGAGGCAGGGAAACTGGCCAGAGATATCCGAAACAGGGAAAACGTTCAGGTACTTGTCGTGGGGGACTGAGGGCAGACTCCAAAGTCAATCTCCTCCCGGTCCTTCGGACCCGGCTATCCGGATAACCCTCCTCCCCGTTCTTCACCCGTATCACGAACCCGTTGCGCTCCTCTGTCTTTCTTTGATTTGACCCCTTATCAGAGTTGACAAAGGCCCCATTTCCTTTTTATTATACTTAGACGGCAAACGGTTACCATCCACCGCGTCTATGCCAGCCAATTAAGGTATAGACGTTGTTTTTACTGATCACGAAAGGATAAGAAGGACTCTTGTGGACCAAAAAAGCGCCGGACTCAGTATTACGATCTTTTTTTGCCAGCAAATAGACCCAAAGCAGGACGTCAACAGGCGTGCCCTTGAAAGAGAGCTGGGTGAGCAGATCCGGTTCTTTCCCCTGCCGTGCAGTGGCCGCATCGATCCCCTTCACCTCATGCGCGCCCTCGAATCAGGGGCTGATAAGGTATATCTGGTCACCTGTCCCGAAGGGGCATGCCATTATCGCGAAGGGAATGTACGCGCCAAAAAGCGCATCGCCTATACCCAGGGTTTGATCGAAGAGATAGGCCTTGAGCGGGAGCGTCTGGAGTTGATTGTCACCTCTGCAGGGAATCCTGTGACTGTAGATGAACTGGCGCGTGAGCTCCTTGCCCGGGAGGCGTCGATCGGACCCTCTCCGGTGAAGGGAAAATAGGCTTGAAGATAAAAACAGCTGATGATGAAGGAGTAAGAGCATGATTACTGCGGAAAGAAAACCTATTGCAGAAATTAAAGAAATGCTGGCGCCCTACAGGAAGATACTGGTAGTGGGCTGCGGGTCCTGCGTGGCTGAGTGTGCATCGGGAGGCGAAAAAGAGGTGGGACTTCTCTCTTCCGCACTCCGCATGGACGCGAAGGCATCCGGGAAAGAGATAGAACTGAAAGAGATGACGCTGGACCGCCAGTGCGTCTATGAGTTTATTGACCAGTTGACAGACGTGATCGGCCAGTACGACATTGTCCTCTCGCTCGCGTGCGGCGCAGGGGTACAGGCCGTTGCAGAGGTCTTCCCAAAGGTCCTTATTGTCCCTGCCCTCAATACAACGTTCCTCGGAGAGACAAAAGAGGCGGGTCTCTGGGTGGAGAACTGCCGTGGCTGCGGTGACTGCAAGCTCGGGGTTTTCGCTGCCGTATGCCCTGTCACCCGTTGCGCCAAAGGGCTGTTCAACGGCCCCTGCGGCGGCTCCAGGACTGACCGTTGCGAGGTCGATCCCGATGTGCCCTGCGCGTGGCAGCTCATTGTCTCCAGACTCGAAGATGTGGGTCGGCTTGACCTTCTGCGAAAGGTCCATCCCCCGGCGGATTGGTCAAAGCAGCAGGGGAAGGGACCGAGGAAGATCAAGAGGGAGGACCAGAGAACGTGATGACCGAAAGCCGGCTCAAAAAGGTTTTACATAGTGGAGATTTCGCCGTTACCGCTGAATGCGGCCCACCAAAGGGAGCCGACCCCGAGGTCGTAAGAAACAAAGGAAAGCTCCTTAAGGGTTATGTGGACAGCGCGAATGTTACTGACAACCAGACCGGTGTGGTCCGTCTTTGCAGTCTCGCTGCCTGTGCCTTGCTCAAGGCCGAGGGGCTTGACCCCGTCCTCCAGATGGTCACCCGTGACCGTAACCGTATTGCTCTCCAGTCGGACGTCCTTGGGGCCTCTGCACTTGGCATACGTAACATCCTCTGTCTTTCCGGCGATCATCAGTCATTCGGCAACCAGCCCCAGGCAAAAGGCGTCTTTGACATCGACTCCGTTCAGTTGATACAGGCCGTGCGTCAGATGAGAGATGCCGGCGAGATCATCGGAGGCGAGAAGCTGACCGCGTCGCCTCAACTGTTTATCGGGGCCGTGGCAAACCCCTTTGCGGATCCTTTTAAGTACCGGGCTGCCCGTCTCGCTACGAAAGTGGAGGCAGGCGCGGAGTTCATACAGACCCAGTGCATTTTCAATCTCAAGCGCTTCAAAGAGTGGATGGACCTCGTAAAAGACTACGGGATGGATAACAAGGTCTCCATCCTCGGCGGGATCACGCCCCTTAAGTCTGTCCGCATGGCAGAGTACATGGCGAAGCAGGTGGCCGGCATGGATGTGCCCGAAGAGGTCATCAGCAGGATGAAAGCGGCGCCCGCAAAAGAACAGCGGCAGGAAGGGATCAAGATAGCCGTGGAAACGATCCAGGCCCTTCAGGAGATGAAGGGTGTTCACGGGGTCCATATCATGGCGATCGAATGGGAAGATGTCGTTCCACAAATAGTTCAGGAGGCGAAACTTTTCCCGAGGCCCCAGGTTTGAGAGGAGAGAGGAGCTATGCCCCCTAAATATCATATTCATACCAGCCAGGCAGCAAACCGGCTTCAGTCGATCACCCGGTCGGGAGTCATTGCATGGGAAGAAGGGTGCCTCAAATGCGCCCGCTGCGTGAAGAAGGATTGCGTCTACAAGGTATATGAAAAGCGGGGTATTGACGCCGGCCAGATGCTCGAATCCCTCGACAGCGTCTGCAAGGACTGCTTCCGCTGCGTCCAGGGCTGTCCGAACAAGCTTATCCAGAAGGGGCTCAATCCCTCATATAAAGACCTCGGAGATCATTACTGGACGCCGGAGATCATTTCGGCGCTCTGGTTTCAGGCAGAAGCGGGACGCATCCCTGTTTCCGGCGCCGGTTACGGGGGACCTTTCTCCGGGCCCGGTTTTGACGCCATGTGGACAGACATGTCCGAAATAGTCCGGCCTACAAGGGATGGTATCCACGGCCGCGAATACATAAGCACCGTGACCGATATCGGCCGCAAGGTGATGGCCCTCGAATTCGATCATTCGGGCGCACTTTCGATAACTCCGCCGCCCCTTGTGGAGATACCGCTGCCGATTATTTTCGACATACTGCCCTGGTCGCCGCCTCGGAAAGGGATCAATCTCGCCCTTCTCGAAGGAGCACGGTCGCTGGGCACCTTTGCGGTTATCCGGCAGAGCGAGTTCGATCCGGCGATGGAGGAGTATCTCCCCAGCATGGTCCTTTACGCTGACGGGAGGTTATCCGATATCGAGTCCGGCGGTCCTGCGCACGTTGCGCCTGATAGAGATACCGTACGGGGAAGAAGTCATCGCCGCACAGAACGCCCTGAAAGAAAAGTACCCCGGCCTCGTGACAATTATCCGGATGGAACTCGGTCCTGACTCATCGGAGAATGTCTTCCGGCTCACCACAGAAGGGGCCGAGGCCATACATCTTGTTGCCGACGAATACGGCCTTGAAAAGGCCGATAAGCCTCTCTTCATAAAAGAACGGGTGAAGGAGATCCACCTTCACCTCGTGGAGAAGGGAGTGCGGGACCAGATCACCCTTATCGCAGGCGGGGGCATCGCGATGGCGGAACATGTGGCAAAGCAGATCATCTGCGGTGCCGACCTCTTGTCCGTTGACATACCGCTCCTCGTTGCCATGGAGTGCAGGGTGTGCCGCCGCTGCAAGGAGGGCATTGCCTGTCCCGTGGGGCTTGACAGTGTTGACCCCGTCTGGGGCTGCCGGCCGCATAAGGAACCTCATGGCAGGCTGGCATAACCAGCTTCTGGAGATCCTGGGCGCCATGGGTATCCGTGAGGTGAGAAGACTGCGGGGCGAAATGGGCCGGGCCATGTTCTTCGAAGATCTTGAAAAAAATATTTTCGCCACTCTGGGCAAAAGAAGTTGAGGGAATGGGAAACAAACCAGAGACATTCACGCTCCCTGAGATCAAACCGCTGCCAAGCCGTTTCCGCAACGCCCTCGGAAAGTATCGTGTTACGGTAACCAAGGCGTGCAACAACTGCGGACTCTGCGTAACGCTCTGTCCCTATGGTGTGTATAAGACCGGCTCAAAAAAACCAAGGGTGGCAGCCGAGCATCTCTGCCTCGGCTTCCCGTGCAGCGCAAATGATTTCTACTGCGTACGCAGATGCCCTGAAAAGGCGATCCAGTTAAGTCTGAACCCGTCTTTTGAAATCCTGGGAGACAGACGGTGGCCGGCGGAACTTCTTGCCAGCACCTGGCATATGGCGGAGACCGGTGAGATTCCGTACCAGGGACTGAACTACAAGACCGGCGATTCCGGAGGCGGCTTCGATAAGCTCCGTTTTATCTTTCCAAGGGGAAAAGGGTTGGCTATCCCCGATGAAGAGGTATCCACAGCCATTGAACTGAACCGCTCCGGAGATTCGCGGCCGGGCATCACTATCCCGGTTCCTTTTTATCTTGGCGGCATGTCCTTCGGCTCTGTCAGTATCGTGACGATGCTCTCCCGCGTCAGGGCCGCCACGGCCCTTAATACCTTCTGCTGTACCGGTGAAGGCGGCTACCCGGAGGAACTGATTCCTTACGATGATCACGTCATCACCCAGGTGGCAACAGGCCTCTTCGGGGTGCAGAGAAGAGACGATCAAGAGGGTCCGCATCGTGGAGTTCAAGTATGCCCAGGGGGCAAAACCCGGTCTTGGCGGACATCTCCTCGGTGACAAGGTGACACCCCGTGTGGCCAGTATGCGTGAGGCGGTGGCGGGAAGCGCTCTCTTCTCACCGTTTCCGTTCCACAGCGTCTATTCGGTCGAAGACCACAAGAAACATGTGGACTGGATAAAGGAGACGAACCCCCGTGCCCTCGTGTCGGTAAAGGTCTCAACACCGACTGATGTGGACATGGTTGCCGTGGGGAGTTACTACGCCGGGGCCCATATCGTTCAGCTTGACGGAAGTTACGGCGGGACCGGTGCGGCGCCGGATATTGCAAAAAAGAATATTGCCATGCCGATCGAATATGCCCTGCCCAAGGTGCACAAGTTCCTTAGCGAAGAGGGTATCAGGGACAAGATCACCATTATCGCGAGCGGCGGGATACGGTCAGCCCACGACATGGCGAAGGCCATTGCCCTTGGCGCCGACGGGGTCTGTCTCGGCACCGCCGACCTCGTGGCCCTTGAGTGCATCCGCTGCCACCACTGTGAGTCAGGTCGTGGCTGTGCCCGGGGTATCGCCACAACGGACGAAGAACTTACGAATCTGATGGAGCTCGAATGGGCGACCCAGCGTATCATCAACATGTATCTGACCTGGCGGCGCCAGCTTGTCTCTCTCCTCAAGCGGCTGGGTATGAAGAGCGTTACAGAGCTTGTGGGACGCTTCGATGTGATCGGCCACCTCGATTACCTTAAGCAGGAAGAGACTGGAAGGGGAACTGGATATATGAAACAGAGCAGCATGAGCAGAGGCAATAATCAAGGCCCGGCACCATCTTCCGGCGAGGCCGGCA
This sequence comes from Nitrospirota bacterium, assembly GCA_963699545.1. Classification (GTDB taxonomy): domain Bacteria; phylum Nitrospirota; class Thermodesulfovibrionia; order Thermodesulfovibrionales; family UBA9159; genus JAMCQB01. The sequence continues at coordinate 95,873 of CAVOUE010000006.1, forward strand.
GACTGGTAAAACAGACCGGGATAGAAGCTGAAGAAGGCGGCTGCGGCGTTACCGGTTTTGCCTGCAGCATTCCCGTGAGTGGCCGTCACATCTTCGAACCCTCCGTGCAGATGCACAACAGGGGAAACGGGAAAGGCGGAGGTCTCGCGGCTGTCGGCCTGAGCCCGGCCAAACTGGGAGTTGACCAGAAGACGCTCGACAATGACTTCCTCCTTCAGGTCGCACTTCTTGACGAGTCCGCCCTGCCGGAGATGGAGACACGCTTTATCCGGCCTCACTTCCGGGTTGCCCATGAGGCGTTCATCGAGACCATCGATGATTACAGGGATGTTCCCGGCCTGGAGACGAAGCCCCCGGCGGTAAAACGCTACTTTGTGCGGGTGAAGCCCGAAGTCCTTGCCCGGTTCCAGAAAGAACGCGGTCTGGAAATGCTGCCTTCCTCCAAGGCAGAGGAAGAGTTCGTCTACCAGAATACCTATCAGCTGAACCTTGCCCTTTACAGTTCCCTGGGCGAGAAAAGGGCCTTTGTTCTGTCCCACGGCAGGAACATGATGATACTGAAGATCGTTGGGTATGCAGAAAAGGTGGCACAGTACTACAAACTGGAGAACTTTGATGCCCATATATGGATAGCCCATCAGCGCTATCCCACCAAGGGCCGCGTATGGCATCCGGGGGGCGCTCACCCCTTCATAGGTCTCGATGAGGCCCTCGTGCACAACGGGGACTTTGCCAATTATTACTCCGTGTCCGACTATTTGCGACAGCGGAATGTCTACCCCCTGTTCCTCACCGATACGGAGGTCTCGATCCAGGTCTTCGATCTGCTCAACAGGGTGTACGGCTATCCTCTCGAGTACATCATTGAGGCCCTTGCACCAACAGGCGAGATGGATTTCGACCATCTGCCCGAGGAAAAACAGCGCATATACAGGCAGATCCAGGCTGCCCACATCCACGGCTCCCCTGATGGACCCTGGTTCTTTATCATCGCCCGCAACGATGTCCGGAGGAAACAGTTCCAGCTCATCGGTATCACGGATACGGCCATGCTCCGGCCCCAGGTCTTTGCTTTGCAGAAGGGTGATGTGGAGATAGGCCTGATCTGTTCGGAAAAGCAGGCCATCGATGCAACCCTTGAAAGCCTCGCAAAAGAAGACCCTCGCTTCGGCACGGTAGCAGACCATTACTGGAACGCCCGTGGCGGAAGTTACACCGATGGCGGCGCCTTTATCTTCTCGATAAAGGAGTCCGCGCCCGGAAAAATGAGCCTCACCTGCACTGACAAATTCGGAGGGGCCATTGATGTCCCCACGGACCAGACACCCCTTGATTTTCGCTCAGAGCTGCCCGGCGTACCAGCCTCCCATGTGGATCACGTCAAGGGTGTTCTCGCGGGGTTGTCTGAGAAGAACGTAATGAACCTCTTCACCGAGCTGAAAGGGGAATTTGCTGAATGGGACTATGCACGGTTCTCCGTCTTCCTCGACCATCTTGCCGCCCTTGCGGAAAAAGATGAGCTGAAGGGGCTGGTGATAGCCGTTCTCACGCTCCTTCTCGACCGGCGCTATCCTATGGGCAGCAAGAGGCGGCGCTCCGTTCTCCAGATGGTCTCCGGTGCCCTCGATTCGATCTTCAGGACAATCCCCGGGATCAACGACAAAAGGGGCGTGTTGTATTTCCGCAGGATCGATTTCGAAAACCGCCATGCGCTTCGCAAGCCCAGGAGAGGGGAAAAGGTGCTGGTTGCAGACGCAGGGCGGTTCCCGCCTGAAGGTGATGAATCCTTCTCCCGTCTTGTTTCTGACGCATACGCGCTTGGGTGGAAGCGGTTCATCTGTTTCGGCCATCGGGGTCAGCGCTTCCTGGGTTGCGGGTTAGGTCCCGACACAGAGGGCGTGCGCATTGACGCCTTCGGTTCTACGGGAGACTATCTTGGTTCGGGTATGGATGGACTTGAAGTGTATGTACACGGAAATGCCCAGGATCAGCTCGGGCAGATCATGAAGTCAGGGAAACTCGTCGTGTATGGCGATGTGGGTCAGACGTTCATGTACGGCGCGAAAGGCGGCGAGGTCTATGTGCTCGGAAACGCGGCAGGCCGTCCCCTCATCAATGCCGTGGGAAAACCGAGGGTCGTGATAAACGGCACAGCCCTCGACTACCTCGCAGAGTCCTTTATGGCGGGCGATCCTTACAACGGCGGCGGTTTTGTTATCCTGAACGGCCTGAGGTCCGACAAAGACGGAAAAATGATCCCTCAGGACATACCCTACCCCGGGTCCAACCTCTTTTCCCTCGCATCGGGGGGAGCGATATTTGTCCGTGATCCCCGTCAGAGCATAGTACCGGAACAGCTGAACGGCGGTCAGATCTTTCCCTTCACCGAAAGAGACTGGAAGCTGATACTTCCCTATCTGAAAGAGAATGAACGCCTCTTCGGCATCACGACAGAAGAGCTCCTCACTGTAGACGGCAGGAAACGCAAACCAGAAGAGGTTTATCGCACCATCGGGGCCGTAAAGCTTTCCGTCCTCTCGGGGAGCGCCGCCCTCGCTATGAACGAAGAGTGGGAAGAAGGGGATTAGAGAACCGCTTTCCCCGACTCTTCCGACGTTCGCAGATAACTGCCCCCCTTTGCCCTGCGATTCGCCTGTAATGCACATCAGAGAGAATCCTCTCCTGACCAGCTCGTTGACAAAGATGGCCTCGGTTTTATTATAATTAAACATAGTTTCGCAATTGAATCGGCTAAGGGTTATTGTTCCGGCGTCTCGTACCAGAAGCAGGGTCGAGACGCTCTTTTTTCAGAAACATAACGATGAGGTAATCGGCTATGTGCAGACTTGCTGCGGTAACATCGGGAGAATACATATCGCCGATGGAACCAATCTTCGCCCTGGAGACGATGAAGGAAGGCCACGACGGGAGCGGCCTCGGGATCACGATGAGGGATCTGAACGGTGAATTCGAGAAACTGAAAGAATACCCCATACTTTCGGGCATCTGTACAAGGAATGGGGGCCGGATCATTGACGAGTACATGGACAAACTCGGCTTCGAACTCCTCCACGTATGGGCGCCGAAGATCAAAAAGACAAAGGGTGTCGTTCCCCGTGAGTACTATTTCGCCAGGGTTTACGACTATCCGGATTCCTTCAAGTACCGATCGATACAGGAGAAGGAGGACCTTCTCCTGCAGACCCGGCTCTCCCTGAGGAAGCTCGGAGAGTCCGATGAATCACTCTTCGTCTTCTCCTTCTATCCCGATGTACTTACCCTGAAGGAGGTCGGCGATCCCCTTCAGTTGGGCGAGTTTTTCGGTCTCGACCGTGATGACGTGAAGGCGAGGATAGTTTTTGCACAGGGCAGGCAGAACACGAATTACGCCATCTACCTGTACGCCTGTCATCCCTTCTTCCTCCAGGGATGCTGTTCCATGACCAACGGTGAGAATACGGCCTTTGTTCCCATAAGGGAGTATCCTCATGGGCAGGAGGTTCCCGGGGTATACGGGATACAACAGCGACAGCGAGGTATTCACCCACATTCTCCACTACACGGTAAGACAGCTGCGGCTATCCTCTCACCTACTACAAAGATGTCATCACGCCCCTCAAGGCTGCTGAGATCGATGCGCGGGAGGACCGTGATGTCGCTGCGGCTCATCAAGCAAGTCCCTCAGGATGCTCTGCATCGACGGCCCGAACTGTGTTATCGGCTTTACGCCCGACGGCACCTGTTTCATGGTCCAGGATGCAAAGAAGCTGCGGCCCGGTGTTGTCGGCGGTGCGAAGGGCAAGTATGCGCTGATGTCGGAGGAGTGTGGCGTTGAAAGCGTCGTCCCGGGCAGGGACAGGACGACTGACATCTTCCCTATGAAGTACGACATGGTCATCATCTCACCCGAGGCAAAGGAGGTCAAGGTATGGAACCAGCTGCACGGTTAGACCATAACCATCAACTCTCCTCTAAGAGAGTTTCCCTATATCATCCGCTGGAGGGACGACCGGTGCAAGAGGTGCGGCAAATGCACCGCGGTCTGCCCGGTGAAGGCGATCGAGCCTGCTGTAAAGGTCCAGAGGACCGTCCATTCGGAAGGACCGGTCCCCCAGCCCACAGCCGCAAAAAAGATCGTCCAGGTTGTGGAGCAGGTCACTGACATGGACCGGTACTGCACGGGCTGCGGTACCTGCACCCTAGTGTGTCCCAATGAGGCCATTGAGCCTGAATATAATCCCCAGAACAAGTTTCTGCATTACAAGAACAAAGGCGGGGAGCCGTACAAGAGGGGCGGCAGGAGGAACGATCCTTCCGTATCGACCCTTGACAGGCTCAAGTTCACAAGGATATCCATGCTCACCGACCCGGCGCTCGACGCCGGCAGGCACGAGTTCCGCGTGAGGACACTCCTGGGAAGGATACTTGCCTCCGGAAGAGCTGCCGTTGAAGACGATCGGAGGAAAGCTGGTAGTGGATAAGGACAGCGGCAGGTTCATACCTCCGGTGAGGGAGATATATCCCCATCATGATCGGCAGCATGTCTGTTGGCGCGCTTTCTCCTCCCATGTGGGAGGGTCTCGCCATGGGTGTGGCGTACCTAAACGAGGTGGAAGGGTTGCCGGTGGTGATGTGCTCCGGTGAGGGAGGAATGCCGCCGAGACTGCTGAGATCAAAGTATCTGAAATACTTCATCATCCAGATCGCATCGGGATATTTCGGATGGGACGAGATCATCCACGCGCTGCCGCATATGGTGGAAGACCCTGCTGCCATAGAGATCAAGTACGGTCAGGGTGCGAAGCCCGGTGACGGCGGACTTCTGATGGCTCAGAAGGTCCTTAAGCTGATTGCGAGCATCAGGGGGGTGCCCCAGTTCGTTGACCTCTGCGTCGCCTCCCACACACCAGACAAAGTACTCGATCGAAGAGGCGGTGGCAAAGATGATCCAGTCCATGTCCATGGCGTGGGGCTTCAGGGTTCCGGTCTACCCGAAGATCTCCGGCACGAAGACAGCCCGTGCGGTGCTGAATAACCTTGCAAGGAATCCCTATGCCGCTGCACTCTCGCATTGACGGTGAGGACGGCGGGACAGGCGCTGCATACAATGTTTCCATGGACAAGATGGGACATCCCATCGCGTCCAATATCAGAGACTGTTATCTTGACCTTGTGAAACAGGGCAAGCAGAACGAGCTCCCCCTGATCGCGGCAGGAGGTGTGGGCAAAAAGGGGAACCTGGCGGCAAACGCTGCCGCCCTCATCATGCTCGGCGCGTCAGCGGTCTCGATCGGGAAATATATCATGCAGGCCGCGGCAGACTGTTTCGGCGATGAGTACAACCGCTGCAACCTCTGCAATACCGGAAAATGTCCGAGGGGCATCACCACGCAGGACCCCAAACTCTACCGAAGGCTCGATGCTGACAAGGTGGCTGAACGGGTCGTGGAGGTCTTCAAGGCTGCCGATGTGGAGATGCGGAAGATATTCGCCCCTATGGGAAGAAGCACGGAGCTGCCCATCGGAATGTCTGACGGGCTGAGCATAGAGGATAAGGCGATGGCAGAGAGGTTAGAGATAAACTATGCGTGCTAAGAAAAAGAAAGCGCCAGGTGACAAGTCAAGAGTGATGAGCAAGAAAACGAAAAAGAAAGACTCCTCACCCGTTGCTGCTCACTCGTCACGTGGTAACGTAGTTACGATAAAGGGCACCGTGGACGGAGATCGTGTTCCCTCGAGGATACTTGAGGAGCAGATCCAGCAGGCGGTCCGGGAAGGCGCGCAGGAGCTGCATATCGTCGCCCAGGGCCAGCATGGCATCGGCGGCCGCATCTGGCCGACGGGCCGAGACGGTAAAGATAACCGTTGACGGACCTGTAGGACAGAGGCTGGGGAGCATGGGCATGCCCGGCACAGAGATCATCGTACACGGCAGCTCTTCCGATGACGTCGGGTGGCTTAACTGCGGCGCAAAGATCACGGTATTGGGAGATGTAACAAACGGCGCTTTTAATGCCGCTGCCCAGGGCTTTCTCTATGTGCAGGGAGGAGGAGGCGCGCGGTGTGACACCATGACCAAGCACAACCCCCGCTTCGACCCTCCCCAGTCGTGGTATTTCAGGGACGTGGGAGATTCGTTTGCAGAATTCAAGGCAGGGGGAATCGCAGTGGTCTGCGGAGTGAAGCCAAGGGACCCTGAGAACATCCTGGGCTATCGTCCCTGCGTCGGCATGGTTGGCGGCACCATCTACTTCCAGCGGCCCCATCAAGGGATACAGTGAAAAGGATGTGAAACTCCTTGACCTTACGCCTCAGGACTGGGAATGGCTCAGGACGAACATGAGGCCCTTCCTCGCGGCCGTCGACAGGATATCCCATTACGAGGAACTCACCCGCTCTTCCGACGACTGGAAGAAGCTTATGGCGTATACGCCCCAGGAAAAGAGATCGAGGAAATGGTTCAAGATCTCGACCTCCGATTTCAGAAAGAACATGTGGGAAAAGGATGTGGGACAAGGCGGCATCTTCGCCGAGTACATGAGCCACGATCTCACGCTGCTTCCCTATATCACCACCGGCAATGAGAGACGGAACAGGCCCATCTGGTCGAACGACAAGTATGCTCCGCCCTGCGCGTTCGCGTGCCCTACACAGATACCGTCACACAAAAGGGCCTCCCTTATCCGGCAGGGCAGGCTCAATGACGCCCTGGAACTGGTACTGAGATATAGTCCGCTGCCCGCGACGGTCTGCGGGGAGATATGCCCGAACCTCTGCATGCAGAGCTGCACCAGGGCGCATCTCGACAAGCCCCTTGAGATAGACATGATGGGCAAACTCGCCCTTGATCTCCCTGCCCCGAAGAAGGACCCCGCAACAGGCCATGTGATCGCGGTGATCGGAGGAGGTCCGGCAGGCATGAGCGCTGCGTGGCAGCTTGCCCTGAAAGGACATACGGTTGACATTTACGAAGCCACGGACAGGCTGGGGGGGAAACTTGAACTCTCGATCCCGAAAGAGCGCCTTCCCCGCCAGATCCTTGAGAAAGAGATTTCCCGGTTCAGGGAACTGGGAGTGAATCTGCTTCTGAACACAAAGGTCACGAAAGACAAATTCGATGAGATCTACAAGAAGCATGAGCTGGTTGTCCTGGCCTGCGGCGCCCACGAGCCGAGGAAGGTGTCGTTCCCGGGTTCCGGGGACAACCGTGTCTGCGTACGACTTTCTGAGAGATATCAACCTGGGGAAGAGGCCTGACCTGAAGGGCAAGAAAGTCGTGGTCATAGGAGCGGGAAACGTAGGTATGGACGCTGCCTCTGAGGCATATAACAACGGCGCGGAATCCGTTGTGGCTGTGGATATCCAGAAACCTGCTGCCTTCGGAGCGGAGATGGAGATCGCCAGGGCGAAAGGCACTCAGGTCATCTGGCCGAAATTTACGGAGCGTTTTGACAGGCGCGAAAGGAAGGTCTTCTTTCAGGACGGAACTTCGCTGGATGCGGATTTTGTCGTGATGTCCATAGGAGATGTGCCACAGCTCGATTTCCTTCCCCAGAGTGTCCATACGGAGAGGGGGTGGATTCCGGTCAACAATAAGTACCAAACATCCGATGTGAAAGTGTATGCCATCGGCGATGTGACAGGCCTGGGCCTAGTGACCCATGCCATCGGCCACGGAAGGCTCGCTGCTGATTATATCCACTATGAACTGATGCATGCGCCGCGCAATCCAGAGATCACAGCAGATGATCGCTTACGAGAAGATCAAGACGGAGTATTACGACGTCTGCCGTGGGGATTTCGTCTCACTCGAGATATCCGCGAACCGGTGCATGTCCTGCGCCACGTGCAGAGACTGCCACATGTGCGAGTCGACCTGCTACTGGGGAGCCATCAGCAGGGTTGAACATAATGATGGCTCGTATGAGTATGTGGTGGACGACAATCTCTGCATCGGGTGCGGGTTCTGCGCAGGGGTCTGCCCCTGCGGCGTCTGGGAGATGGTAGAGAACGTGTAAGGGTTACCGGCTTAAAGGACTCTTACCGTTCCTATGAAACTCTTCAGCGTCTCTTCCTCGATCTTCCCCGAGCTCGAAATAAAGAAATTTATCTCGCCACCCGTCTTTTTGTCCACCAGCACGATATGTGTCGTCTCTCTTCCTCTGCGGATACCCTGGACCACAAACCCTTTGAGCACGGGATGAAGGACGGCATAGACCCCGGTATCACTCTGATCGCTCAACGCCGCGATCCTCGCCAATAAGGGCACAAACCCGAACCGTGAAGAAAAAGTTACCCGGTAGAAATCATACATATCTTTCATGCCCATTGTGTACCGGAAGGCGATCTCGTATATGCCTTTTCTATCGACAAATACTTTTTTGAACAAGCTGCCGCTCACCCTCACCCTTGTCTTCTTCCCCTCGTCTTCGAACATGAGTTCCTTATCTTTCGCATCGACGGGCTTCAAATCCTGAAGAACAGAAAAAGAAAATCCTCCAAGGTTCTGTTTCTCCCCACCGTCTGAAGGATTTTGAGTGGTCGCCAGATAGCGTATTTCAGGCATCGTAAAAGGTTTCGGAAACTTCCAGTACATATACAAATGTCCCAGAGACAATACAAGGGAGGACAGGAACAGCATCGCGATTATCCGCTTGATGGTCGATCTTTGTTTCAGGTGTATGATCTCTTCCGGGAATCTCTTTGCGAGTTCATCGAGCAACAGCTGTTTCTCGCTCACCGGAAGTGCTGCAGCAAGAGATATTTTCCGTAAACGACCGGTTCTGGCATTCACCGCCAGTGTCCCACCGGTCTCGCTCACATAGAGAGCCCTGATCTTCTCATAGGGCATACCCCTTGTAAGGATCTTCGTTATCTTTTTCTTTTCATCATCAAGAGTGAAACGGTCGTTAAGAGACAGGAAAAAGGGGAAAGGGAACAGTAAAACAAGAAATATAACAAAGGGGTTCAACCAAAAACTTCCCATGAGCAGAACCGAGAAACAAAGAAGTATCGGCAAGGAATATACGTAAGTTTCCTTCAGAAATTGAATTCTATCCCCTCTGAACGTCACCTTCCGTCCCTGCTGGTCCACCTTTTTTCTCCGCAGCCAAGATATTGAAGCCGATCATACCCGGCGACAGCCTGAAGTTCTTTATGAAACACGAGACTGACGAGCTTTCTTTAGCAGATCGTCAATGGCTTCTTCTATGCCGGTGAACCTGAACGTGAAACCCTTCTCCAGAAGTTTCCCGGGAATGACGCTTTCCCCCTCCAGTAACGCCTGTGCCCCTTCCCCTAACTGAAGTTTCAGCACAAAAAAAGGAACACGCATCACCGCAGGTTTGTGAAGGGCATGTGAAAGGGCCATGGTCAGTCCCTTGTTCGTGGTGGGTCTGGGGGCGGTAAGGTTAAATACTCCCTCAAAGTCGTCGTGCTCTATCACCGTGAAATAGGCTCTCACGAGGTCTTCGATATGCACCCAGGAAAAAGCCTGTTCCCCGTCCCCCAACGTCCCCCCCAGTCCCATCCTGAAGGGTATGAGCATCTTCTGAAGCACACCTCCCCCGAGTCCGAGAACGATGCCAAAGCGAAAGACGACCGTTCTCACCGATGCGTCCTTCGCCTTCAGCGCAGCCCGCTCCCAGTCAAGGGCAAGCCTCCCCAGAAAGGTATCGGCATAATGGGCGTTCTCCTCCGTATAAACTCCTCCGGAGTCATAGATCCCGACTGCAGACGTGGAGACGAACACTGCAGGCTTCTTCCCCGCCTCGCCCATGGCCTCCACGATCTTCTTCGTCGTCTCAATCCTGCTGCTGTACAGGACCTTCTTGTACTCCTCCGTCCATCTCTCAGCGATGGAAGCGCCCGCCAGGTTCACCACCACATCAGCTCTCCCGATCTTGCTCAGGAGCTTCGCTGTTTCCCTGAAGTCATCGCGCGTCAGCGGGATCACCTTCCAGCCCTTTCCTTCGAAAGCCCTCGTGAGATGTCCCCCCACAAATCCCGTTGCGCCGCTCATCGCGATGTTCATGTCTTTCTCATCATATCAGAACGTTCACCTCAAGTGAACAAAGAAACGCCGCGGAAGGTATATCCGGCTTCATTTCATCGTCTTTTCAGCACCGTGGAATTTGACTTTTATCCATACAATTCATTATTTTAGTTAGTTCGGGGCGTAGCGCAGCCTGGCTAGCGCACCTGCCTTGGGAGCAGGGGGTCGGAGGTTCAAATCCTCTCGCCCCGACCAGCATATTTTACTCCGCAAAATTTGCTGGGAAATGTTTTTAGTTGTGAGTAACCTGGTTCGAGGACTTAGAGGATATGATTTTGATTGTTACTGCTCACTGTTCACTCGTCACTGATGACTTTTTGTGCGCCTGTAGCTCAGTTGGATAGAGCAACTGCCTTCTAAGCAGTAGGTCGTCCGTTCGAGTCGGACCAGGCGCGCCAGTATTTTCCGTCGCAGGGAGAAGGCGAGAGAGCAATTGTTCTTACCGCGATGAGCCGAAATCGGGTATAATGATATGGTCGTAGCTCACTGGAGGGTATACCTGCAGTGAGATGGTGGGCGTAGTTCAACGGTTAGAGCACTGGACTGTGGCTCCAGGTGTTGGGGGTTCGAATCCCCTCGCCCACCCCATTTGAAAGGCAGCTTCGAAATTCGAAGCTCCAAATCCTAAACAGGATGCCGGCTCCCTCGTTTAGAATTGAGATTTCGATATTTTGGATTTGTTGTTGATTGTGCGCCTGTAGCTCAGCTGGATAGAGCATCAGCCTCCGGAGCTGAGGGTCGGAGGTTCGAATCCTCTCAGGCGCGCCATCCGATCCGCCGGATCGGAATTACGAGTGAAAGCTGTTGAGTGTGAGTGAGTTGACTGAAATGCCGTTTTTTTGTTTTACTATTCACTGTTCACCGATCGCTCTTCACTTTTCTCGATGGGCCGTTAGCTCAGTTGGTAGAGCAGCTGACTCTTAATCAGCGGGTCGCTGGTTCGAATCCAGCACGGCTCACCAGTTTTTTTCAAGGGGTTGCGAGGTTTCCTGCAAATCCTTTCTTACTGAAGTGTCCGTATAAGTGTCCACGGCACCGTCTAACCTCTTGATTGAACAGGCACGATGCTCGCTACGCTCATTTTCTGTGGCACACGCAGCGAGAACCACCGACGCGGGCAAGTGATGTGCCACCTTGTTAGAGAGTATTTAGCGTTTCATAAGGGAAGAATCAATGATTGAAAAGAAGAAGGTTTTTTCGTGGATTGCAGGAGGGATAGGTGCTCTTCTGATCTTCCTGTTGGCCCTCTCCTTTCTTATACCAAGGCTTGTTGATCTCAATTCCGTAAGGGAGAAGATCAAGGCAGGTATTTCCCAGAAAATCGCCGGCACCGTGGATTTCCAGAAGATGGAGGTCTCGCTGTTCCCCCGCCCCAGAATACTGATCAACCGGACAAGGTTCTCTTTCCCGGGAACGGCAGAAGGAACCATCGATTCCCTGAGGATTTACCCCCGCATACTCCCGCTTCTCTCCGGAAAGGTGAGTATTGGAAGGATTCAGATTGAAGCCCCCCACATATCTCTCACTATTACAGAAAGACAGAACAACAGGAAGAAAAGGCCTCTCTCCGCGCAGGAAATCGAAGAAAAAGTTTCTGCGCTTTTGAACACTCTGGCAGCGAACCTGCCGGGCGTCAGTATTGCTATAGAAAAGGGGAATGTAAGCATTTCTGACATAAACCGGTCGCTTTTCACGTTTCAGGACGTTGAGGGACAGATCGCTCTCCCTCCCGGGGAGGCCAGCGTTACCCTCACCTGCAGCTCCAACGTCTCAAAAAGCATGTCCTTTGGTATACGGTTGGATCCAAAGAATCTCAAAGGCATGGGTACCCTTAAGCTCACAGGGATGAAGCCGCAGCTGGTCGTCCAGCACCTCTTCCCAGACTTTGCCAGGCGCCTTGGAGATTCTGAAGGAAACATCATTCTCTCTTTTAAAATGCTCGGGTTCAAAGACCTGCGGGCAGAAGTGCAGGGCTCTCTCCCTTATCTTACCTTCCTGAATAAGAACGAAGAAGTTCTCCTGAAGGGAATCGGTGTACACGCAGCCATTGTGCTGGCTGGTGAAAAGACTGAGATAACGTTGAACGAGCTCAAGCTTGAGCACCCCCAACTCACCCTGAGCGGGGCGCTCATCTTGGATACAACGGCTCAGAATGTCAGCATGGAGCTGTCAGGCAGCCAGGTGGACGTCCCGTCCTTGCGAAAGGTGGCGCTCTCTCTGGCAGGAGAGGTGCCCCTGGTGCAGAATGTTTTCAGTTATGTAAGGGGAGGAAAGGTGCCCTTCATCACGGTGCGCAGTCAGGGAGCATCACTGGAAGACCTCGGGAAGACAGAGAGCATTTTTATCAAGGGACTTGTGCAAAAGGGGGAGATTTTTGTTCCTGGTCCAAAACTGGATTTCAAGGAGGTCAATGCAGCGTGCGTCGTTTCCAAGGGCATTCTGGAGGGGAAGAATGTTGAGGCGGACCTTGGAAATTCTCAGGTAAGGGATGGCAAACTGAGGGTGGGGCTGAAAGGAAGTGACGCCCCGCTCCACATCGATGCAGCAATAAAGGCAGATCTGGCAGAGACGAGGAACATCCTGAGACGTTTGATAAAGGATGGACCGTTCCTGAAGGAAATCGATCTCGTCAGCACCATACACGGTGAAGCAAAAGGAAGGCTCATCCTGGGCGAGAGCACCGCCTTCATCAAGCCGCGCGTGGATTTATCCGAGGTCTCTTTCACTGCCGGATACCAGCGGGTCCCCTTTCCCCTTGTGATTAAGGGAGGGCAGTTTTTTTATGATGAGACACGAATCGGCGTGAAGAAACTCAGCGGTGCACTGGGCAGGTCCTCTTTCGCGGAACTTGCCGGCGAATTACGCTTAGGGGATTCCCCTTCCATTGAAATCCCTTCGGGGAAACTAAGGATCATACAGGATGAGATCTATCCGTGGCTGAAATCCTTTGAGGGATTGAAAGGTTCCCTGGAAGACCTGCGTTCAGTGCGAGGCGCCATCAATCTTGACACCATTCATCTGAAAGGCTCCCTATTGAAACCGAAGGGATGGCATTTCAGACTGGCAGGTAATGTGGAGGATCTTGTAGCAGACTGGGCGTTCCTCCCTGTTCCTGCCTCCTTGAAAAAAGGAACTTTCGATGCGAATGAAGAAAAGATATCCGTCACAGATGCACGGGCAGAGATCCTCGATGCCTCTGTATCCCTGTCAGTTATTCAGCAGGGTTATATGGGAGGCCGCCACAAAACGGACCTCACCTTTCAGGGAGAGATGGGGCCCCAGTCCTTCGAATGGGCTGCAAAGCTCTCAAGCCTGCCCTCTCAATTCTCGCCACGGGATACCATCACGTTCGAGTATGCACATATCTCAATGGACGAGGGCACTACGCTTTTCCAGGGAACCTTTCGAACTCAGAGGGGGCCGAAGATTACCGCTGACGTGCTGAAGCATTCGAAGGGGCTTGCCGTAAATAAGCTCACCATTAAGGATGCCTCTTCCGACGCAACCCTTTCCTTCGATCTCCAGGAAAAGACATTGAAACTTGCCTTTGCCGGAAAACTGACCTCAGAAACATTTGACAGACTCATGACAGAAAAAGAATACCCCCAGGGAAGGATCGTGGGAGATTTTCGGGCAGAAATCCAGCGGGAGAAACCGTTTCGATTCACCGCCCAGGGGAAGATCAGAGGAGAGAATATCGTCATCCCTTCGAAGTGGGGAGTCCCGATAACAATAGAGACCCTCTCTTTGGCTGGCGACGGCAACAGTCTTGCCGTGGAACCTTCTTCCTTCAGGGTGGATGACACCCTTTTTTCTCTTAAGGGCAATCTGAATTTCACCCGGGAGGACCTGGCGATCGATATGGATCTCTCCGCAGACCGGATCGAATGGAAAAAAATCGCACGGGTGCTGGAAGGGCGGAAAGAGAAAGAGAGAGAGCAACGAAACGTGGGACATGCCCGTCAAGGGGACCCTGAGGCTGAAAACGAATCATTTCGTCTACGACAAATATACCTGGATGCCTCTCCATGCGGATATATCCCTTCACCGTGATGATATTGACATCGCGGTGACCAGGGCAACTCTCTGCGGCATTTCCTCGCCGGGGACGATGAATGTGACGCCAAGGGAACTCTCCTTTGATTTTCAGCTTACTGCGGATAATCAGGAGTTGGAACCAGCCCTTGTCTGTCTCTTTGGAAGAGAACAGGACGCAACAGGAAGATTCGACCTGAAAGTAAGTATCAAGGGACAGGGGAGGAAAGAGACCGTGCGTGATTCCCTCCAGGGAGATGCAGAATTCGTTGCCAGAGACGGGCGGATTTTCCGTCAGCCGGCTCTCCTGAACATTTTCTCCTTTCTGCAAGTCAATCAAATCCTGAGAGGGTTCCCCGAAATAAGGCAAGAGGGCTTTGCATATCACTCTATAAAAGCGAAAGGAGCGCTGAGGCAAGGCACGCTGGAGGTGAAAGAAGGGACTGTGGATGGTTCTTCCATGAAGATTGCTACCCAGGGCACAGTCGATCTAAGACATGACAAACTGGACCTTACCGTTCTCATCTCTCCACTGAAAAGAACTGATTTCATCATCAAGAAAACCCCCATCATAGGCAGCATTCTTGGGGGTTCACTCGTCTCTATCCCCCTTAAGGTCTCTGGAGATATGGATGATCCAAAGGTAAGCTTTAATCCCGTTTCAGCAGTTGGATCCGGATTATTAGGAATTATGGAAAGGACCCTCAAGAGCCCTGTGAAGCTGTTTGACCCCTTCCAAACGGACGGAAAGAAGTAAACACCGTCGCACCTCTTTTTGAGACGCATTGCGAACAAATTCCCTATTGCTTGCTGCAGGGTTCAGGTAAGGTATGGTAGTATCAATCATGACTATACTAACATCAACAACATCCACAGCAAGAACAATTATGGAAGTCTACAGGTATTTCAGAATAAAAAAGGGTGAATATATATCCCTCAAATTACTCTTGAGTAGAAAACATTTGTGGAAGGATATTGAGGAAGCAGAATTCAATCAAAGTGTGGGTGATTTGATTAAGCTGGGTTACATAGGAAGAATTGAAAACCCGGAAGGCTGGAGGCTTCTCGGAGCAGGTGATGAATACCTCAAACAGCTTGAACTAGACCTGATCTGAACGTGAGAGGGAGAGGGAAATATGCCCTCGTCAAGAAGGAGGATGAAGAAACAACATCCTCTCCAATGGCTCTTTGAACCCCTGATGGAAGAACCCAGCTATTTGGAGAAACCCATGTTCGGCTGTCAAGCCTGTTATCTTCATGGGCGTTTGGCCCTGGTCCTGGCAGATGGGGATGAACCCTGGAACGGCTTGCTTATTCCTACCGACCATCAGTTCCATGATGCTATCCGCCAGGACTTCAAGGATGTCATCCGGCACCCTGTTTTGAAGAAATGGCTTTACCTCTCTCAATCGTCGGAGGATTTTGAGACGGTAGCATCTGATATTGTCGAGGCGGTGAGAGTGGATGACCTTCGGTTTGGAGTTGAGCCGAGAGAAACGACAAGGACCAAACGCAGGAAATAAGACTCTTCTCAGACCAGTCCGCGGTCCGACAATTCCCTCTTGATGTAGGCGTAATAGATGGGAGCGGCGATCACACCGGCAACACCGAAAGCCGCTTCCATGAGCAGCATCGCCACCAGTATCTCCCACGCACTGGCGCGGATCTGGATCCCCACAATGCGGGCATTCAGGAAATACTCGAGTTTATGTATCACCACGAGAAACACAAGAGAAGCGCCGGCAACAGACAGAGAATGACTTAAACTTACCACTACGATCACGGTATTGGAGATCAGATTGCCGACAACAGGCAGCAACCCTGTGACAAAGGTAAAGGCCACCATGGTTTTCGTGAACGGCAGACGGATGCCGAAGACCGGGAGTATGACCGCAAGGTAAAGCCATGCGAATAAGGCGTTCAGCACCGCGATGCGCGCCTGGGCAAAGACAATGGAGCGGAAGGCCTGACTCAGGCGCCCTGCCCGCTCAACAAGCGCCTGTGCAAAAGGACGATGCTCATGCAGCGGCGTCACCTCACGTAAAGATACCAGAGCGCCGATCACCATGCCGATCAATATATGAGCTGCTATCCGTCCCGCTTCCTTGCCGACCACCTGCAACTCTCCTGCATGCTCGCGGAGCCAGTGAGCAATACCGTTCTTGATATCCTCTGCATCACCGGGTATGTATACGGCAAGCCAGGGAGGAAGCGTCTGCCGCGACCCTTCAACGATCTCCGCCATTTTGTGAAGCAATGCAGGCACACTTCCCGCGTCACTACGGAAAAAGGCTATCATTCCCCAGCTTCCGAGGGTCAGCGTTATCATAACAAAGACCGCAAGGAGGGATACCACGGCCAGCCTGGCGCGGGTGCCGCTCAATCGAGTAAGCCGGAGCCCCGGTGCAAGAATGTGGACAAGCTCGTACACAAGCAGTCCGGCTATCAAAGCCGGGAGCAGGCGCAGCCTGAGGGCAAGGAACAGGGCCGCTCCGGCGATCACATATGATGCCGTTTCATAGATCCTTTCGTCAGTTCTTTCGCCACCGTTCATATGCGGATATTATACACTGCCGCGTGCGGTGATTTGCCTATGTTGGCGTATCAGTAATACAGGAAGATACGTGCGAAACACTTGGCGGGATCGCGGTCAAGGAAGAGTACTTAACAGAGGAACAGGCCGACCATCTCTTGAGAGAACAAAGAGACTCTTATAGGTATTTTGGTGAAGCTTTGGTCAGGACAGGAGTCATGTCTGACAAAGAAAGAGCAAGGCAGCTTTCACCGCCGCCCCTTCCTCACCAAGCGGCGATCTCCCCCAGGGCTTTCAGTATCTCCGCCCCTCCCACATAGGTCTTCCTGCTGTCCCCTTTCACCACGGCCAGTGAGGGAGTTCCGCGTATCTTGTCCGTCTGCATCATCGGGTTGTAAACACTGCGGAATATCTCTCTTGCCCTGTTCCTGTCGATTTTATAGGGGATTCCTTTCGCCGTCAGGATTTTTGTGACCCCGGGCTGGTCCGTCTTTGTCTTCGCGGCTTCAAAAAGTGTCTCTCTGACCTTGATGGCGGATTCAAGGTTGTTCCCCGATTCAAACCAGGCATAAAGAAATAATTCGGCATAATCAAGGGAGCCTGGATGGAGCGGCACATCAACAAAACGTATAGTGGCTTTATCCCTCAATTTCCTGAGGGCAATGTTTATCTGCTCGTCTGTCTTGCCGCAGGCGGGGCAGAAATAATCGGAATAAACGATAATCTCGATCCCGGCTTTTTCACTGCCGAAGACCGGATACCTGATCTCCTCTGCATAGGAAGGGGTAACTGAGCCGTTAAACGTAACCGAGGTAAAGAGTGCGCCCAATACGATTAGGAGGATCAGGACCCATTTCTTCAGACTCGGGGCAACCACAAAGAACATGGTCAGGAAGAAGAACCCCGATATGATGCATTTGGGGCAATAGGTATTGTTCTGCACCTGGAACTTAACCAGGATTATCTCTGCACCCATCCCGACCGATACCACCGCGGCGATCGCTTTCATAAACCAGTCTCTGGGATAGAATTTCAAGTAGAAAACTGTCGAAACCAGGAGCAGGGAATAGAGGATTATCCCCATAATGTTCAGGTCAAGGCCGAGGATATCACCACGGAGCACCGCACATTTCTCCTGGCATATCTGTCCTATTATCAATGTGAGAAGAGCCAGCGCAGGAAAGATCCATACCCAAGCCTGAAGCTTCGCAAATAGAGTGGACTCTCGTAGCACAGACATGTTCTATTTTAGCTCAAAAGGCTCCTCTTTTTCCTCCTCTTTTTCAGTTCCTGGTCTAGCTGTACGGTCCGTACTATCACGGGAACATCGCTCCCGGCTGTCAGGAGGGCATCGTTCACAATTCTATGTTCTTTCCGGCGGACGCGAGCATCCCGGGCAGACCGGCCTCCTAACCGGATTCCGGGTCATCCGCCCGATGATGTCCGGAATGACATGAAAGCGACAAGTATAGCTCTCTTATGAATGCAGGGCGCAATAACTATTATTTAACAAGGAGTTAGCCATGCCCAAAAAGTATTTGTCATCCGTCTCACAAAGCGGTAGAATGGAAGAAGGAGAAGCAGAGTGTACATCACTTTCACGGAGAAGGAGGATAGTATGAACAAAATCATCGTCGCTGTTGACCTGGGTCATTTCAAGGCTTACAGAGTCACCAAGGACCCCTTCGAAAAAAGTCCGAAAACGGAACTGATCGAGAGCTACGACTCGATCGAGGCGCGTTTGAAGCTTTCAGATAAATTGAGTGATGCGGCAGGAAGATACCGCCAGGCCGGCGGCAGGAACGGCAAGGCCGCCGGATTTGGCGAGACCCATAACATCGCACTGGAATCCGAGAAAAGGATGATAAAGCAGATCGCTGAGGATATCAATGAGCTCGTTGCGAGGGAGAAATGTGAGAAGTGGTATCTGGCTGCGGGCAAGAACATCAACAGCCAGATCGTAGAGAACCTGGAGCCGGCGGTCAAGGCGAAGATGGACAAGAACGTGCCGTGCAATCTCACAAAGTCGGGAAAATCCGGGATCCTTGACCATTTCGCCAGGGAAGCACAGGTAGCATAAAGAGCTGATAGCTCATAGCAGAACAAAGGACTTGAGATCGAGGAGATCGTCTTGATCTCCCGGTCTCACGGTCTTTCTGTTTCTTCACCTGCCGGTCTGTCTCTGTTTTTGCCTTTTGACCTTTTTGTCCGCTATAATGATTTGCGATGACGAAACGGATCCTCGTTACAGGCGGCGCAGGGTATATCGGCAGCCATGTGGTGACGGCCCTCGGTGAGCGGGGATATGACGTGCTGACCTGCGACAACCTTTCGACCGGCAACAGATGGGCGGTGCTGTACGGCGACCTCGTCGTTGCCGACCTTTCGGACGGCGTTGCTCTTGAAAAGGTCATAAAGGGGTTCAAACCCGACGCAGTCATGCATTTCGCCGCTTCCATCGTGGTGCCGGAAAGTGTGCGGCACCCTCTCAAATATTACCGGAACAACACCATCAACACCATACACCTGCTGGAGGTCCTGCAGAAGTTCAGCGTCAATGCGTTCATCTTCTCCTCCACAGCCGCTGTATACGGGATCCCTGAGGTCATTCCGGTAAACGAGGACGCGCCCCTGAAACCCATCAACCCCTATGGCTCGTCGAAGATGATGACCGAATACGTCCTGAAAGACCTGAGCGCTGCGAATCAGGATTTCCGATATGTCTCCCCTCAGGTATTTCAATGTGGCCGGCGCCGACGGGAACTGCAGGATAGGACAGGCCTACAAAGAGGCGACGCACCTTATCACAAGAGCGTTGAAGACGGCCAAGGGCGAGTTCGGGAAACTCGAGATATTCGGCACGGATTACCCCACCCCCGACGGCACATGCATCAGGGACTACATCCATGTGGATGACCTGGCAGAGGCCCATATCCTTGCTCTGGAATACCTTCTGGACGGAGGGAGAAGCGACATCTTCAACTGCGGTTACGGCCACGGATATTCTGTGAGGGAAGTGGTGGATATGGCGAAGCGCGTGACGGGAATGGCTTTTATGGTGGAAGAGACCGCAAGGAGGGAAGGGATACTCCCCTGCCCTTGTTGCCGACAGCCTAAAGGTCAGGGAAGAACTTGGCTGGAGACCTCACCACGACGACCTCGGGTACATAATAAAGACCGCGTGGGAATGGGAAAGAAAAGTCAGGGATGACAGGCGAGGAAGTCAATAGCCGGAACGTTAAAGACCTTTCATCCTCTTTTCCTTATTACCATCAGCAGCGGGTTCAGGAGATAGTAGAGGGGGACTTTTTTCGATCCTGCCGACAGTCCGTAGCGGAGCCGGATCTCGGATGCGGGCGGGAAAATTCTTCTGAGAAGTACAGCGACCATATCAACGGGAGTGTCAAGCAAGGTGGTAAAAAGCGCCAGCCTCACATAGCTCCTCGTCATCTCCTGAAAAAGCCCTGAGAGGATAACTTTTTTCAACAGTGAATATCCGGCAATTCTTCTGTAAGCCAAATGATCAGGGATGTCGGCCCCGAGGAGATCGTGGGCCAGCTTCAGGGTGAAGAGAGTGAGTCGCTTCATCCTGAGCTTTTCCGCGCAGGAAAGGAGCTTATCCCAGTCCATCTCCGCCCGGTATTTGTCAGCCAGCCCGGAGATAACGAGAAACCACTTAAGGGGTCTGAACCTGTGCGTAAAAAGATGGAATATGCCATACAGCATATACCGCTCCGGTGACAGGAGTGTGAGCTCCGTGTCCCCATAGCGTGTGGTCAATGTCTCTTCCCACCAAAAATCAGGAGACGTCTCAAAAAACCATTGCACGAGATTCCAGTGCATTTCAACACTGTAGGCATCATTATGAAAAATGAGATGATAGCTGCTTTCAACAAGGTCTGCTTCACGCGCCGTGATGCTTTCCTGATATCCCGCATCAGCAAGTGTCTTTTTTGTTCTTTCAAGATCGGACGGCCTCACAAGGAAATCGATATCTCCGGTTGGATAAAGCCCTATGTCCCCCAGGGCCATATCAGAGAAAAGGGAGCCCTTCAAAGGAACGGACACAACGCCGGCCTGCCGCAGCAAAGAGAATATCCTCATGGTTCCCCGTGAATGATGGACGTTTCTGCTGAATGTGGCGAGATAGGCATCCTTGAGAGCATCCAGAGTCTTCTCCGGAATGCCTTTGAGGGTTGCAGCGTTCCGATAAAGGAGCGGCGAGACGCCGTTCATGCCGGCAAGCCTTACAAGGTTGCTGAAATCCACGGGATGTCCGCGAGCCGCAAGTATCTCTCCTGCGGCATCCAGGGCTTCAGAAGAAGGGCCCACCCGTGAAAGGAGGAGGAGAAGTTGTTCTTCTATCGCTAGCTGAGGTTCATTGAGACTCATAGAGATTCGTTGGGATTGTTGATCCCCGGTCTCTCCGTCTAGCTCTTTTTGAAATTCGGCACGATCTTTCGGATTTCGGGGATAAGGTCGTCGGGGGAGTTTTCTGCGATGATACGATCCAGGTTCTTCATATGCATCAGGAGGGTGTCCGGGAGACGGCACGTTGCTGGGAATGGCTATCTTCAGCTTTTCATGAAAAGCAGGAACCATCGTTTCCGACTCGTCAAAGAGTTCTTCATAGAGCTTTTCCCCCGGCCTCAGACCCGTGAACTCGATCTTTATGTCCTCGTAGGGAATAAAACCAGAAAGCCGGATGAGGTTTTCAGCCATATCCAGGATCTTTATCTGTTCGCCCATGTCAAGCACGATGATATCGCCGCCCCGCCCTCCTGCTGCGGCGATCAGCACCAGGTACACCGCCTCGGGTATGAGCATGAAAAACCTCTTTATATCGGGATGCGTCACCGTCAGGGGCCCGCCCCGCCTGACCTGCTCCTTGAATATCTGCACCACGCTCCCGTTGCTCCCCAGCACATTCCCAAACCTGACTGCAGTGAATCTGGTCTCAGAGGTCTCATTCATACTGATCGCGAGGAACTCCGTTATTCGTTTCGTTCCGCCCATGATGCTCGTAGGGTTCACCGCCTTGTCGGTCGATACCATCACGAAACTCTCCGCTTTATGCCGTGAGGCCGCCTCAACGAGATTTCTCGCGCCGAAAACATTGTTCTTCACTGCCTCCATGGGATTGAGCTCCATGAGCGGCACATGTTTGTGGGAGGCGGCGTGGAAAATGATCTGCGGTTTAAATCTTGAGAACTGATACTCCAGGCCCGCCCTGTCCCGCATATCCCCGACAACCGTCGTAATAGCGGACACTTGGTGACGGGTTCCAGGTGACGGGTTGTCGCCTCTGACCTCTGACCTGGTACCGCTTCTCTCTTTCCCCTTTGCCTGCAGCTCCATGTCTATCTCAAAAAGACCGTTTTCGTACCGGTCGAACATGATAAGATTGGACGGGCCGTATTCAAGTATCTGCCGGCAGAGTTCGGAGCCGATGGACCCTCCGGCGCCTGTCACCAGGACAGACTTCCCCTGGATATAGTCTCTTACGGTCCGGACAGCAGTTCTGACAGGCTCCCTCTGGAGAAGGTCTTCAAGAGAGAGGGGCTTTATCTGTGACACCGAGACGTTCCCCTCGATGATGTCGCTCAGACCGGGCAGTATCTGGATCGGCACATTGAAGGGCTTGCAGATTTCATATATCTCGTTGATCGTCTTATGGCTCGCTGTAGGCATGGAGATGAGTATCTCCTCCGGCGCGTGCTTCTCGATCACTTCCCTGATCATTGTCCTCGGTCCGAAAATGGGAATACCGTGTATCGAGAGCCCCTTCTTCGAGGGATTATCATCGATAAACCCGATAGGCTCATACGAATAGCTCGGATTGGTCTTCATGTCCCTCACGATCATCTCTCCCGCATCCCCGGCGCCTATGATAAGCGCCCTCTTTCTTGAAATTTCGGACTTCGCGTATTCCCTGAATACCCTGATAAAGAGCCTGCTCCCGCCGGAAAGTATGACAAGGAGCAGCCAGTCAATAACGTAAATGGAGCGGGGATACGAACTGTCACCGAAGAGATACCTCACGGCAATAACGAATATGACGGTACCCAGCGAAGCGGACTTCACGATCTTCACAAGGTCACCGATGCTTGAATAGCGCCAGAGATCCTTGTTGAGGCCGAAATAGAGATAGAGCCCGAGACGGATGGTGAGCAATACGGGCAGGAAGACCTTGAACTGCGTCACCGTTGCCGGGGACAGGATCCCCTCGAACCGGAGGAAGAAGGCGAAATAGTTCGCCACGGCAACCTCGATAAGATGATTCACCGTAACGATTGCCCGCCTGTTCTTTACGGTCAATGTCTTGACCGCCTCATACATACGCGACGTTATCCGATTCTCGCTCATCTTCTCAGAATCGTTCTCAGGATCAATTTCAGGTCCAGGTACATAGTATGACTATCAACGTATGCAGATGCAAGTTTGATCTTTTCCGGGAGCACCCTGCCGGTGTACTCCCGCTCCCAGTCTGCCGACGAGGAGAGCACGCTCTCTTCATCGGAGAATTGTAGAGACGCGGGGTCTGTAATGCCGGGACGGAGGCTCAGGAGCTTTTCATAATCAGACCTGAAGAGCTCAACATATTTTTCCACCTCCGGCCTCGGCCCCACAAGGCTCATCTCCCCTTTCAGGACATTGATGAGCTGCGGAAGTTCGTCTATCTTTGCCTTCCTCAGGAATCTCCCGACCCCCGTCACTCTGCTGTCTCCTCCTGCGGTGATCTCAGGCCCTTTTCCCGAAGCATCCACAGTCATCGTCCTGAACTTGACGATACGGAAGGGTCTGAAAGCCTTGCCGATCCTCTCCTGACGGAAAAACACAGGGCCTCTGCTGTCGATCTTGATCAGGACGGCAACAACGAGGAAGAATGGCAAAAGGATCATTAATCCCAGAAACGACACAATGAAATCAAAGATCCTTTTCACTTTCTGAACTTCTTCGCCGTTTCCGTCACCAGTGCGATGACATAACTGACTTCCTCATCCGTCATGCCCGGATAGAGGGGCAGGGAGATGCACCTCTCGTAGTACCTCTCTGCCACCGGGAAATCCACGGCCCGATAGCCAAAAGCATCCCTGTAGAACGGATGCCTGTGCAGCGGGATGAAATGAACGCTGGTGGAGACCCCCCTTGATTTCAGCTCCTCCATGAAGCCGGATCTATCCAGGGCCAGCGCATCAAGATTCAGCTGAATAACGTACAGGTGCCACGCAGTCTCCCTTCCGGGCTTAACGGCAGGAGTCATTATCTCCTCAAGAGGAGCAAAGGCCTCCGTATATTTCTGCGCGATCTCCTTTCTCCTCCGATACATCCGGTCGACCTTCTTCAACTGGGCAAGTCCAAGGGCGGCCTGGATATCGGTCATATTGTATTTGTATCCTGCTTCGACGACTTCATAGTACCACGAACCCTCACCGGTATATCTCTTCCACGCGTCCTTCGAGATTCCGTGCAACCTCAGGTTTCTTATGCGGTCAGCCCATTCTTCGTTCTCTGTGGTAACCATTCCTCCCTCACCCGTGGCAAGTGTCTTTGTTGCATAAAAGCTGAAACAGGTGAGATCACCGATGGTCCCGATCATTTTGTTATCTTCTGTTTCTTTACCCATAACCTCTGACCTGTCACGCATTGCCTTGCTTTTATACCATGCAGGGAGCGAATGGGCAGCGTCCTCGACCACACGGAGTCGGCGCGCACGGGCAAGCTCCATGATTTCGTCCATGTCGCAGGGCTGGCCAGCAAAATGGACCGGGATGACCGCCTTTGTCTTTTGAGTGACAGCCCGTTCGACAGCAGCCATGTCCATGGTATGGCTTTCACTCTCGACATCCACAAGCACCGGCCTTGCGCCGAAATAGCAGACAACCTCGCCAGTCGCCGTAAAGGTCATGGTGGGGATGATGACCTCGTCGCCGGGTTTAAGGTCAAGGGCTTTCAGGGCAAGGTGCAGAGCTGCGGTGCAGGAGTTCACCGCAACGGCATGTCTTGAACCGATATACTTGCCGAACTCTTCTTCGAACCTGATTGTCTTCGGCCCCATCGTGAGCCAGCCGGATCTGAGAGAGTCAACTACTTCATTGATCTCCTCGTCGGTTATGTAAGGTTTATGAAAAGGAATTTGCCGCATCTACAGGCATCTTAACGACGTGTGTATGATATTCATCTTTCACAACCCTTCTTGGTTTTACGCGCAAGCAACAAAACTCCCGGATGTATCACAACCTTGCCGAAAGTCAAAAGATGCGCAGTCGCTGCGATTGCATAGGAGATACGGCCTGGCCATCCCATCATCCGAAACGGCGCGGTAGCCGCTCCCAGCACCTCAACAACCGAGAACCCAACGTCAGAAAGGATCTTCTTCAATGAGCTTATGGACACTGAATGAAACTGCTTCATTATCCCTTTTTCCAGTAATGCGTCACGCTTTTCCCCCGGCCTCATCACCTTCAGTACCGTATCAATGAAGAGGTGCTTATTGCTGATGCGCATTGCCAAAATGCCCGAAGGAGAAAGAGCGCGATGAAACTCTTCAAGGGTTTCTCTCGGGTCCCAGGTGTAGCAAAAAGAATCAAGCGCGACCACTACATCAAAGCATTCATCAGGGAAAGACGCTTCTTTCATGGTCCAGGCTTGTCGTGTCCTAAAGCCTTTTTCTTTCAAGAGCGTCGCCGCGTCCGGATTCGGCTCAAGACCGGTAATTTCAAAGCCCCTCCCCTTTGCCCTTGCCATAAAGTTGCCAAATCCGCATCCGTAATCAAGAAGCCGCTTTCCTTTCGACAGCTTACCTATCTTATCAAGGAGAGTTATTTCCACATGACTCTTTAGCAGCTGGTATTCACTATTTCTCTTCGGATTCGCATAATCGACAAACTTCCAGTGGCTTACTACCTGATCGGCCGTATACATAGGATAAACAAACAGAGCCTCACAGTCTTGACAACAGTAATATCCATTCCGCAGCAGCGAACCGCCCTCCTGAGGATATGTCTGAAAAAAAAGAGGTTCTGCGGATACGCGCGAGCCTCTACAGAAAGCGCATGCCGCGGGGCTCGTGCTTCCGGTGTTCACCATTCCACCCCCGTTGCCCGCGACAGCGAACCTGTTTCTTCAGTCAAACATCTTCTCCGCACTGTCAGTTACTCTTCTTTTGTTCAGTATCAATTCCAGCATTCCACTGGCCTTCTTAAGGCGGCGGTCACCCGGCCTAAAAAGCAGCGCAATCTTCAGAAGCAACAGCGTCAACGCATTGGCAAATGGCTTCATCAGGGGATGAAGTGCGAAGACCCTACACACCGGTTTTGCTTTAAATCCCACCTTCGTCTTGAATGCGTGCAAACCGGTCTCATTGCTCTCAGCCTGAAGCGAACTCAGTCCATAACTTACCATATCAAACTTTTTTTCAACCAGGTAGTGATATAACGCGCTATACATTAAGGAGTCATTAGGTCTGAGGTTCAGCAAACTGTTCATTGAAAAACAGCCCTCAATTTCAGCCCAATTATCAACCTCGGTTATGGATAGAAATGCGGCCAGCTTATCATCTTTCCACGCGCCAAGAAAGACATGTCCATGACAACAAATACGCGAGGAAAATCGTTTCTTAAACTCTTCCGGCTTCCCATCAGACAAGCCGACCCGGCACCGTGTATCACTAAATGCCCTTTCCCCATAAGCAATCAACTGTTCAGGCGTTATTGGTCCAATCCTCAGTTCCCTCTGTCCTCGGTGCACATTGCGACGCAAACCCGGCGCGAGTTTTTCCAGCGAATATGAATGGTCTGTGCAGATATACAACCATGAATTTGCCGGATGACGTTCATCGGGTTCTATAATATAACCGGCGACCAATGCCCTCCCCTGATGAAGAACATGACGTATCTCCTCAAAAGGAGGGGGGGCAAGCCAGAAGGTGGGCACTCGCATCATGGAGCCGCGCTCATACTGAACCCAAAAAACCTCTTTCCCACGAACTACCCGCGTCCCGTTTTTTTCTATCGCGGATGCATATTCTGCAAGCGAAGGCGTCCGTAACTCCTCAGGCACCATGGCAATGCTCATTTCTGTTTCACGAAAGCGAATAGCTGCATAACGCTCCTCTTTATCTCGTCAGGGGCAGATCTTTGAGCTTCCTGCGCTTATGCTTCTTCAAAATAAGGAAGTCCCATATCCCCTTCAGATAACCGGCCCCGTAGCTGATATGAAGAGTGGCGAAGGCTATTGGCAAAGTGAAGAAGTACCGCGCGCCTTTTTGCAAGGCAACGCGGAAAGAAAAAGAAAGACTGGTGATAAGATAGAACGAAAGGATGAAGAGAAGAACCCACATAAAGGACTTAAAGACCAGCGACAATGCGGAGGAGGCAATCACGCCGAGGACGAAAAGGACCGGCATTATCTGACGCAGAGTGAGCACCGCCCCCACCTTCTGTGCTACAAGGGGCTTGAAATAGCCGTACTGGAAATACATTTTAAAGAGCTTAGAGAGGGAATCCCTCGCATAATAATACGAGACGATCTCAGGAGCGAGGAGCACCTTGCCGCCGTTCCTGATAATCCTGAGATTAAACTCATCATCCTGATTTCGAACAAGCTCTTCATCGAACAAACCTATCTTCTCAAAGACTTCTTTTCTGTAGCATCCGAAGGGCACGGTATCAACGTATCTCGGCTCCTTTGAGCCTATCCTGAAATAAGCGTTCCCCACGCCGAAAGGATGAGAAAGCGCGAGGGCTATCGTCCTGGCAATGTGGGTTTCAGCTGCCGGCAAGGTAATGAAACTTCCCCCCACATTATCCACCTTAAACTCACCAAGGTATTTCACGCATTTTGATAGGTAATCTCTTTCATACCTGCAGTGCGCATCCATCCTTACAATTACATCTCCATGAGCTTGCTTTATTCCTGTGTTCATCGCAGAGGAGACTATTCTCTGGGGATTATCCAGGACCTTGATGCGGGAATACTTTGCGGAATATTCTCTGACAGTGTCCCGTGTGCCATCCTCGCTTACACCGTCGACAACGAGGAATCTCCAGTCTGTTCCGGTGATAGTCCTGTCCGATGACAGAATCGAGGCATTTTTCGATAAACTTTCCCTCGTTGCGGCATGGAATGATTATGGAAACGAAAGGGGAGTCCATGTCAGCGGGCAGCCTCACTATATAACTGCGCGAATCGCCGAACGAAGTTATCGACGGTAAAATGTTTCTCCACTTTCTTACGGGCAGCTTCCGAAATTCTCTTACGCAATGACTCATCTCTTAAGAGTCTGATGATCGCCTGCGCAAGTTCGTTCGTCTTGTGCGGATCAACAAGAAATCCGTCTTCCCCCTCGCTTATAATTTCACGGGGACCACCCTGATCAGCTGCGATTACCGGAACCCCCGCCGCCATCCCCTCGATAATCACTAAGCCAAAGGGCTCAGGCAAGATCGAGGCGTGCACGAGGACATCCATCGCCCTCAGCAGCGCAGGAATATCATTCCTCGCCCCCGTAAAAATAACTCTTGATTCAAGCTTCAGAGTCTTCACCAGTCGGATGAGTTCGTCCTTAAATCTAGGATCGCCAAACGTCGTATCACCGATCACAAGAAATTTTGTATTCTCCATCTGTTCCGCCACCCGTGCCGCCGCCTTCAGGAATTCCTTGTGCCCTTTCCACCGTGTCAATCTTCCCACCATGCCCACGACAAGCTCCTCCTCGCTGATGCCGAGCTCCCGCCGCACTGCCGAACCGTCCACTTCCGGAGAGAATCTCTTGCAGTCCGTCCCGTTGTAGATGACGTGGACCTTTGAAGCGCTTTTCCCGTCGAACATCGCTCCTGCGGCCTTTGAGACGACCACGATCTTCTTGGGAAGAATTCCTCCGAGATAAACCAGCATCCGGCGGACCATGCCGAAGGCCATCCTGGGATCGACGATGTCCTGCATATGCCAGATGCACGGCACTCCGGCAAGTTTCGCGGCAATAGAGCCGTAGATGTGCGCGATCATCGAGTTGGTATGCACAACATCGATACGTTCCTTCTTCAGGAAGTTTTTTATTTTCAGAATAGCGGGGAGAAAGGCAAGGATATCATACAGGACTGCGAAGGGATTAAATATTTTCTTCCTGCGATACGTACTTGCTCGTAGACATAAATTTTGGGCGCGAATCGACATGATACTGAACACCCAGTTCTCTTAGCCGCTCGGTAAGCGGACCTTCATAGGGAACGATGACAACGGGATGGAAACGATCCTTGTCCATACGCTCAAAAAGAGAGAACAGATTGACCTCCGCCCCTCCGATGCCCGCGTCCTGCTCGATGTAAGCTATATTAATTCTGTTCATTAAACAAGTCCAGCACCTCATTCCAGACACGTTCAACCGTGATCTCCTCCATACACTTCAAAGAATCGCACCCCCGCCCATAGCAAGGTTTGCACGCCAACGGTCCGGAATCGACCACACGGGCACTGCTTGCCCTGTAAGGCCTTGTTCGTGTCGCATCTCCTGATCCGAATACCCCTACCACGGGCACTCCGAGAGCATTCGCAAGATGCATCGGTCCGCTGTCATTGGCTATGACGATTTCCGCTCCCCGCATTATCGATGCGAGTTCTTCGAGGGCCGTCCTGCCTGTGAGATCGAATGTCCGCGGAGGCAACACATCCTCCATCCCGGAAAGAAGCTCTCTCTCAGCCCTATCCCCGATGAACACGACATCCATCTCAAGGTCACTCAGCCTGCGGGCAAGCTCCAGAAAATTCCGGATCTGCCATCTTCGTGTTCTCTTTGTGCCGCCGGGTCCCAGAACCGCGTAGGGCCGCTCTGAATCATGGAAAGAGCTTTTTCTCTTCCCCAGGGTATCGGGCAACAGATATTCATACGATGTCCTCTCCCCGCTATGTCCGCACTCAGCCACCGAGAGCATCCTTTCGACCTCGTGAAGGAGGGGGTCTTCGGGCACGGCAGTATCCAGAAAAGTTTCACCGAAGTCGCTCCGTCGGCCGATCGAATGTCTGGCAGAAACAAGCTTCACAAGAAAAAGCAGACGCTTATGGCTCTCTCTGCTGAGCACCGGCTGGAGCAGAAGCAGAAGGTCATACCGGAGCGCCCTGAGTTTGAGTAATGTCGCAAGCACTCTCAGGGATGAAGAAAAGTTCTTGCTCTTTGACGGAAACGGTATCAGGTTCGTAATCCACTGGTCCTTTGCCAGGACAGGAAGTGAGCCGGGGTTCCCGAGGAAATCGATGCGGCAGTCGCCGTATCTTTTTCTCACTGCCTGGACCGCCGGACGTGCCATGATAAGGTCTCCAAACCCGCCCGTATGGACAATGAGCACTTTACTCATTTTCTTCAAATCCTTCCCTCTTCCGCCATTCCTCGATCTTTCTTTCCTTTTTGCCTCTCCCAGAGCTGCATATACATCACAAAATTGTAATACGCAACATTCACCGCGATCATAAAGCCTCTCAGGCCATCCTTGTAACCCTTCAAACGAAAATACGACCAACAGAACATCACCAAGGGACGGAGCGTCACTTCACGGAGCCGGAACTTCTTCCCCAGCTTTATGAGCTCGTCGGTCTCGTAGCTCATGTACCGGGTGAATTTCGTCAGATAGGACTGCATGTCATTGAAATCGTCGTGGATATGGTGCCCTTTAAGGACTCCAAGACGTTCTCTTGGAACATCGATATCCGCATGGACCTCGCGCGCTACGTACCGGCATGATCTCCTGAACAATCTGATATTATAATCGGGATAGTAATGACTGTGGCGCATCCATACGCCGTAAACATAGTTTTTACGCGGGACCTTGTACGCGTCGATGCCCGGATCAGGGTTATCCAAGAGTTGGAGTATCTCGTCTTTCAACGCCGGCTCTACAACCTCGTCAGAATCGGTCAGCAATATCCATTCGTTTTCAGCCTGAGGAATGGCCCAATTCTTTTGAAGGGCTGAATTGACATATTCGTGCTGTATGATTCTGGCGCCGTATTCACGGCAGATGTCGAGGGTTCTGTCCGTGCTGTAACTGTCCACGATGAGGATTTCATCGGCCCACTTAACGCTTTCGAGACAGCGCTTGATGAACTTCTCATTATTGAATGTGGGAACGATTGTGGTGATTGTCTGTCTCATGTCTGCCTATAAGCTCTTCGTCCTGTAAACATGAATTTCATAGGGCTTAAATGTATCGGAAAATGTCCCGCTATCGGAATTCAAACTTCTGCTTTCACCCATAACTTTAATTGTGCTGTTCTTTTTCGAGAGAGCATCGAACAAGAATGTTGCTTTGATTTCTTTGTCAGTTGCATTCGCAGCAATAAAATACCTGCCTGCCTTAAATCCACCCGTATCTTTGATAAGCCGTTTTTCTGAAATGTGTACGGGGAGAAGTCCACGGTCGTCCTTTTGGGGGCCGTCAGTGATCTCCACCCTCACTTTATTGTAATCACCAGCCGCCAAAAGAAGGGGATATATGCCATTCAACTCCCTGACTATTTTCTTTAAATCATTCCAGTGTCCCGGTGATTCCATTATCCTGTATTCGCTCCCTGTAAAGGTGAAGTAGAAAATGCCCTTCGCTCCATAGATGATCGACAGGAACGTCATTGCCCGCATTTCTTCATAGGTCGGTTCACGGAGGCCCCATCCCTTAAGCTGGGGGCACTGATACCCGAATGCCTGGATCACCGCCCAGACCGGCCCTTTATCGCCTTTCTGAATGCCCGCCCAGCGCGTAGTCTCAGCGATATGATTTAAAGGTGTATCCGGGACTGGATACCGGTCGGTCATGAGGATATCACTTGCTTCCCTGTATTGACCGTAACGGTCACTCCTATGAATGACGACTGCTGTCGGCCGGTGAGGATCCAGTTTCTTCACGAAGGAATGTATGGCCCTCATCTGTTCAGGTGTGCCGCCCCCGAGTTCAGGCTCGTCCGCTATGAGCCATGCCAGAACACTCCCGGACTTCAGAGCGCCGTCAACGAAGCTTTTCACTTTCCCGAAATCGATAGTTCCCTTGTTCCCCCTGTCCCCGGGATAAATCAAAGCCTTGAGTCCGAGGGCTTCTGCCTTTTCAATAAATTGTCTGAGTGTTACGGGATCTGATATATAGGTGTGCGCAGCATTGAAACCTGCCTCCTTCACAATTCCAAGGTTTTCAGGACCGACCGAGAACATGCCGATAGGAAAGAAATCCTCCGCTCCGCTCACCAGCGGAATGCAGATGACGAGTGCGGCAAGGAAAAGTAAAATATGCAGGCACTTCTGTAGATGAAGGCTAAGCTTGGCAGTGCCACCCTCATTGCTTTGCCTGTCATCCTCGCGAAGCCTGCCCTCGAAGTTCCCGGTCGGGCGGGGATCCAGCAGGTCATGCTTATGCTCATACACACGTCTTATCAAGTCCGATGTGACACCCACATACAAAGTGCCATTGCGCTTACTGCAGAGAATATACACATAGAAGTTCTTCATTTAGTTCGTGTCGGGATTCCCGCCTTCGCGGGAATGACGAGATTGTGTACCTTCTCTGCGTGTAAATATATCCAGGTACCTCTTCGCCACCGCTTTCCATGACCTTCCTTTCATATCCCGCACAACGTTTTCAGCCTTATCCCCCATGGCCAGCAGTATTCCCTGTGCCATAGCTTCACTATCTTTGGGATTGACAAGCCTGCTACCTTCGCCCTCATGAACAATTTCAGGCAGGCCGCCCGTTCTGCACGCAACCACTTTCTTGCCCGCAGCAAAAGCCTCCAGTGCAATGATGCCGAACGGTTCCCGGCGAGAGGGAATGACAAATAATTCACATCCTTTCATAAGACTTTTCATCTCGCGACTTTGGGCCCTGCCCCAGAAAATAATCTTGTTTGTGGTCCCTTTGCCGCCATCGGACCATTCTCTATTGTTTTCACGTTCCATAAAGGACAAACCTAAATCCACTGCAAGGTTGATAAGTTTTTTCTTTTCGGCTCCATCGCCCGCCAGAATGAGGTCCGCCCTCAACCCTTTATCGAGGGCAACCCGGTAAGCCGAAAGCAATACATCGAAACCTTTCTTGTGCACAAAACGTCCCGCAGCAAAAATGTACGGTACCGCATGTTCATAAGGCAGAACGTTTTGAAATTCCTCCAGCCTTATGCCGTTGTGTATGGCAGTGGATTTTGCCTCAATCTCCGGCACGAGCTTTTTTGCCCTGGTGAGGAGATACTCTGAGCAGGCAGTAACATGATCGGACGCGATCAACACTTTTCTGAACAGCCCGGAGTCGATCTTCGACCTATGGGGCAGACCCTCCACATCGTCGCCGTGAAGTGACACCACACACCTGATACCGAGGATCTTCGCCGCAAGCATTGCATACGGAGCCTGGCTTCCGAGAAAGTGGATATTCACCACATCCGGTCTTCTTTTCGCCATAAGAAAAAGTAACCTGAAAGAGTTTACAGTCCCGATTATCAGTCCGGCAAGAAACTGCACGATCCGCTCCGGACGCAACGACGAGAGGTACCATCCGGGGAAAAGCATTCTCCTCACTGATATGTCGTCTATTATCTCATGCCTTTTCAGATTACGAGGATATCGGTTTGTCACGACAGTTATGTCATATCCCGCTGCTTTAAGCTCCTTGGCAAGTTGATATACTGCTTCCTGAAGACCACCCAAGACCGGAAGATACGATGATGTAATGAAAATAATCTTCATCAGATGATCACATCCGCTGTGTCCGACTTTGATCCTTTATCACTCTAAAGCAGAAAAGAACCAAAAGAATTCTTTATAACAACCTTCCTTATGCTTTCTCCTGGCAATCATCTGTCTTTTGGAGGATAATTATTTTGAATAACGTTCCGATAAAAATGCAGGGTTGCTCCGGCTACGACTCTGACTTGATACTGATTTATTGCCTTTTTCTTTCCCGCATCGCCCATGCGCCTTGCCAGTTCATCGTCAGCAAGCAACTTCAATATCGCTTCTGCCAAGGCCTCTGAATTGCCGGGCGGTACGAGCAGGCCGGTCTTCCCGTTCTCGACTATTTCCTCAAGTGAGGTTTCCGAAGAGGCCACCACCGGCTTTCCGTGGAGCATCGCTTCCACTGCAGAAAAGCAAAAAGTTTCATAGTAAGAAGGCGCCACATAAACATCGCACATACTGTAATACGCTTCAATCTTGTCCCTCGCAACGTGTCCAGGCATCTCGACCTTTCCCGAAAGTGCCCGCTCGGCAAGGAACTCGTTTATCTCCTCCGAGGCTATAGAGACGTGGGCGGCACCGGCCATCACAAGCCTCACGTCCGGCTTCTTCTTCACAACGTCCGCAAATGCCTTCAGTAGTGGCCAGATACCTTTCACGTCAGCAATGCGGCCTGCATAAAAAATAGTTTGGGGGCCTCTCCCTTCAGGACCACCCAGTTCAGGCGAAGAAACCGCAGCGACAGGATTCGGAATTACTTTCACAGGGAAGCTTTTGCCTAACTCACGTTCGAACATCCTTTTTGAGAGCTCACTGGGAGCAGAAATCCCCTTTGCTCTCCTGAACGGGATCCTCTGGAGGACCCGGTCCAATCTTGCCCCCACTGACGCTTTGCCCTTGGTGGCTTTCTCGAAGGAATAGGTAGAGCCGTGAAGCCTTATGACAAGGGGAACGGACCTCTCAAAAAGAGCGGTCGCCAGATTCCCTATTTCTGAGCTTTCGATGAGAGTGAAGCGATATTCCGCTTTAAGCTCCCTGAACCTGCGGTAAAATCCCCAGGACCACTCGATCTCCCGGATAGGCAGTGAAACGATCTTCCCCAAAAAAGGCAGCTTAGAAAGATACCAGTGAAGATTGCCTGCTTTGAATTCGTGCAGGTGACTTCCGTCCTTCAGCCTCGTTGTCTTGCGAGAGCGCCCTTTTACAATAATATGCACCTCATGCCCTGAACTCGCCAATTCAGGGACCAGAGCATCGAGATACGAGGCTATGCCGCCGCCGGACCCAAGGGAATGATGTTCCAATGCAAAGAAGCAAATATTCAAAGGTCATCTCTCTTGATCGCCCTGAAAGTTATCTGGCCTGCGAAATGATAGGGCGCCGTCTCTCGTATCCACCTGCTTTTTGAAGCATATCCGGAACCCATGAGATGTCTGAGCGCAGATATTCTGTCAAAAATAAGGCTGATTCCCCAGACGCATGCTCCCGCACCCCGGAGGGCACATTGTGCAAGCAGCTCGCTGCCGGTCAACTGGCGGACCCAGGTCCAGCTTATCAGGGGGAAGCATCCGATGCCGGGCAAGAAGAGAATGTCTTTAAAGTGTTTGCTTGTCAGGATCTTCTCAAGCCCGTGATGGCTGAAATTAAAATATACCTTGCCGTGCATCGGCTCCAGGAAAGATGCGCTTCCTATGACGATGCCTCCCGGTTTCAGAACGCGGCAGATCTCGCCGACAGCCTGCCAGGGGTCATCCAGGTATTCCATCACCTGCCAGATGACCGCCAGATCAAAGGTATTGTCATGAAAGGGCAGGTGATGCGCATCGCCTTCCATCACGTCATCTCCCCGTGAACTCGCATTATCACATCCTGTCCACGTGTATCCCGCCTCTTCTATGACCTCCCTGTGCCTTCCCCGCCCCGCCCCGACGTCGAGGGCCTTTCCTGTGCCTCTGAGAAGAACCTCCTTAAGTGATGTCCAGTCGGGCCTTAGCGTCTTCCACAGCGGTTCAGACATTCTGCCTCGCCTTCCGGGATATTCCCGATACATTCTGTTCGTGGGAAGACGTTGCGGGAAACCAGATGCGCTCTGCAGGCCTGCCATCTCCGACAGTGAGCGCATAATGCTTGAAATGCCCGCTCGCCTTCTTATAGTTGCCGCCTATTCCGGATAATTGGGAAGTGTAGTACCTGATCATCTTCAGTTTGGCCTTCATTTCAATGAAGACCACCAAAGGCGACAGGATGTTCTCATGCCCCGCCCCGATCGTCTTAAGCTCTTCGGGGTACCACATGCTGTAGGGGAATTCTTCATAGAAAACTATCTGAAAACCTTCGGCGATCAGCCGCAGGCCGACCTTATGAGCGATCTGATGGTCCACATGATTCCCGATGCCCAGCGGTACAAGGACCTGCGTTCTTTCCGGATCATACCTCCGCAGTGTCTTTGCGACCTGTTCATATACGTCATCGCACAATTTCAGGTCCCGGGGATGAAGCGCCTTCCTGATGCCCTCGTAATCGGTATAGAGGGGAACTCCTTCTTCCGTTTTCCGGTAGATGCAGTCAAGAAAATCCAGATGTATCTCCTGAGCGCCTATCGTTGCCAGGGCTTTCCTGTCCTCGTTCATCCTGACACTGACCGGGTCCGTGAGGTTCCACTTATGGTGGATTTCCCGGGCAAAAGGGCTCAGGTGAGAATTGTCAGGCACCCCTCCGAACAGGGTCACGATCACATTGCTCTTGCCCTGCTTGCCGTATTCATGCATGATTCCTCCGCACGAAAACACCGCGTCGTCGAAATGAGGAGAGAGAAAAACAACATGATTATGTAAGCCGCTCCGGGTGCCAGGGGGCAGCTGTTTATAAAAAGCGAGCATTTCTCCGCCTATCCTCTCGGCGCTGAACTCCTCCCTTCTCTTGCTGTCGGGCAATTCGACTTTCATGGAAACGGCCTCCACGCAGGCGTCGGCAAGTGCGCCGACGTCCCCCGGGGGCACAAGACAACCGCTCTGCCCTGGGACAATAAAATTGTGGGCCGCACTGATATCAAAAGCGATCACCGGCTTGCCGTGCATCAATGCCTCGAGGTAAATATATCCAAAGCTCTCATAGAATGACGGGATCACCACCGCAGTCGCCTTTCGATAGTGCTCACCTATTTGATCTTTCCGTACGTACCCGAGAAAATGCACTCTTTCGCTGATTCCCAGCTCCGCGACGAGCTCCCTTACCTCTTTTTCCCGAATGGAAGGATGAAACTGGCCGGCAAAAAAAAAATCGGCCGAAGGAAGTTTTTCCACAATCCCGGGAATGGCCTTTAATAATTCAAGGACCCCTTTCCTTCTGTCGATCCTTCCGACGAAAAGAAATCCGGGGTTATCAGGTCGTGAAGCCTGTGTTTCAGCGGTAAAATTTTCGGGTCTTAGGGGATTCATGATAACGCTCACGGTGCCCGGCGGCAGCCCGATTTCGTGTTCTATTTCTGCTGCATGGGATCTGCTCGGAGCGGACAGGGAATGAGCCTTCCTGATCGCCATCCGCTGAAGAAGACGGCTCAAGAGAATACCTGTGGGAATTTTCCCCGGCGGTGTATATTTTTCACAGGAATATGCTTCGCCATGGAGCCGGACGACTGTCTTTATCCCCGGCCTCAGGAATCTGAATCCGCACGCTCCCGTTTCGATCCCTTCCACTATATCGATGGGGGCCGTCGCATCAATTTCTTTAATGGCCTTTAGGACAGCCCATGAATATTCCAGTTCCCTCAGGGGAAGGGAAAACAGTTTTCCGATGAATGGTAGGGTGGAAAGATACCAATGCACATTTCCGGAGTTGACCCAACACACCCGTATCCCTCCGTCCTCTGAGAGATACGGCTCACGATCGTTTCTCAAAGCGATAGCAGAAACTTTATGGCCCCGTCGGACAAGCTCATGTCCCAGGGTCTGCACATACGTCCCCACCCCGCCGCCGCCTGTCTCATCAGGATAATCAAGGGAGGCGAAACAGATGTGCATTCAGACCGCCCTGCCCACTGCAAGCCGGAGATTCATGTAAAGCCTTCCCAGACGCTGATCCAACCTGCACACGGCATCAATAAAGGCATCATGGTTCATACGGGCACCGGCAAGGACAGCTTCAAAAAGAAACCGTGTGCAACGTCTCATGTCATACCAGGCGTTATGCCAATATGTTCTCGCCCGTTGATCCGCTCCGGCATCAAGGACCGCCTGGGTTGCGCCATCCCAGAAGAGTTCTCCGAAAAAACCATCTTCTGGTCTTTCTCTCCACGGTAACACGGTGCATGACCTTTGCTCCGGGATGATAAAATGCCTTGTAGCCGTTAGCGAAAACATTCCTGTAGACGAGCGCTTCCTCACCCGAAAGCAGGCAGAGGCCCTTCCGTCCAAGAGTCACGGGAAACCCGCCTTGTTTTAGCACCCACTCGCGACGAAAGGCGATGTTCGCGCCGACAAGGTAATCGCCGGCCGATAAATAACGCTCGTCCGGACCGTGGTTCACACTTGTGAACAGTGGTTCATACCGTTTCGGGACCCATGAAGGCCTTGCACCCTGCCAGTCCAGCTCCACCGGACCGCCGACACATACGATCCCCTTGTCCCGGCCAAACGCCTCAAGCACCGAAGCCAGCCATTGAAGTTCCGCGCAGGCGTCGTCGTCTATGAAGATAACGAGAGCGGAGTTCGTTTCCTTCAAGCCCCGGTTACGTGCGACGGATAAGCCCTGTGCAGGCTCAAACACATACCGGAGGTTCAGCATCGTCCCCTGGAGCCGCTTTATGACATCAGCGGTTTCATCGGTTGAGTTGTTGTCCACTGCAAGGATCTCAAAGAAATCGCCTGAGAGGGTCTGCTCTTTGAGACTCTCAATAAGTTTCTGCAGGTATTCGCAGCGGTTGAACGTGCATATGATGACGCAGATGTCAGTCATGACCTGCCGTCCGGTCATGAATCCTGATCGCACGTCGATATACCTCAATGGTCTGATCCACTATCCTGTCTGTTGAAAAATGTTCCCGCACTCTCGTAACCGCATTCTCTCCCAATTTCCGTCGCAGTTTCTCATCCTGCAACAGCCTTAAGACAGCCACTGATATCCCTTCGGGTTCTTCAGGATCGATGAGAATTCCGGACACCCCGTCCTCTATCATCTCTGCCATGCCCCCGTTCCTGCTCCCCACCACAGCGCAGCCGCAGGCCATCGCTTCCAGACAAGTGTAAGGGAAATTCTCCCAGAGTGAAGGAAGGACGCAGACAGCAGCCTTCCGGAGATGGCGAAGAACATCCTGACGGGGAACGCCTCCCGGAAAGCTGAGGGAACCCCTCATCTTCTCCGGAATTTGGCTCACTATGAACTCCCTGAGGGAAGGTCCGTCATGCCAGCTGCGGTCGGGTCCGAGGAAAACAAATCTCGCATCTCCCATACTGTTCAAAACCCCGGGTATTATCTTGCCGAACACCTGCACACCCTTGTGCCATTCGAGGCGTCCGACAAAGAGAACTGTTCTTCCATCCTCTTCTCTGGCCGGCAGGCTTTCGGGAAGAGTTATCGGATTGTACACCACCGGGCAATCTCTTTTCGGGAAGAAATCTTTGCCCGCCCAGAGAAGGGCATGACTACACGAATATGCGACATCCGCCTTATTTATGGTGAGCTTTTCCGCCAAATACTCAAGTCTGTTCCAGAGATCAGGCCTGTTGTGCGCAGTTTGATCCAACAGCCAGCGCGGCGTATGGAGTTTGATGACTGTGGCCGGTCTCCGTCTCCTTGTGAGCTGATAAAAAAGCAGGTCTGCGTATATTTCAGAGCTCTCTATAAGGTCTATATTGTATTTCTCAACCAGCTTATCCAGTTTCTCGGCCACCGAGAGCCGATACCCGGTTAAGTACCTCTGAAAACGCCAGAAAAACCGCTTGTCAGAGAGATTCCACTTGTTCAGTATGCGGTAGGCATGAATCCCGTTTTCAACGGTGCAACTCTCGTTTTCAAGCGCCCTCGATAATACTATTACGCGATGTCCTCTTTCAGTAAGAGCCCTTGCCATTTCATGCACATAGGTACCGATACCGCCCCATGCCGTTTCCGGCGGGTACTCCTGTGAAACGAAGCAAATGTTCAAGCGCCCTTATTGCCTGACAGACCCGAGCATCTTCTTTTTCAAACGATAGAGGAATGTGTGGATGACAAACACTGCCACTCTTGTCCGGCATGGCTTATCGCTGCATACAAGGATATTGTTATCGCCGCCCCGCCCTTTTCGTACCCCGCAGTCTATCTGGGTGAAGTCGGTCACATACCTGAAGAAACTCGCCAGAAGGTCATGGAACTCTGCCGGAGTGTAGTGGCGCTCGTGCCAGGGATTATCCTCGGCCTTCAACACTTCGGCATTCGGCGCGGACACAAAGAACAGGCCACCGGGCAGCAGCATTCCTGATATGATCCGGAGAAACCCCTTATCATCCTTCAGGTGCTCTATTGTCTCAAATGATACGATAGCGTTGTACTTTTGACCGGCAGGATACACGTTGCTGTCGAGCAGGTCCCCTCTGATATACCTGATATTGTCCTTTGCCCAATGCGTCTGCGCGTACCGGATGGCCTCGTCGTCATAGTCTATTGCAGCGACCTTCAACGCCCGTTCGGCCAGCAGGTAACTGCCGTATCCGACCCCGCAGGCCGCATCAAGGACGATGGCACTTTGTTTGATAAAATATTGTGCGAAGTTGTATCGGTTGATGTGGTCGTTCGAAAACTCCTCAAGCCTTGTCCCGAGCTCACGCTCGCCGCTGAAGAGATTATCTTTCTCCTTTGTTATCTTTTCAGGAAACATCCCTGTCTCACCTTACACATTGAAGTATTTTCCGAATGCCGGCCTTAAGACCCCCGGCATTTTGTCCTTCAGGAAAAGGAGCATTTCCGTATCCTCACCGGTGAATATGCCCAATACTTTCATTGCCAGCAAGTAGAGTGCGATCCCCGACAGGACCGCGATCGAAAGTCCTGCCGCATTAGAAATCTTTGTCGAGATGAGGAACGCCAGAAAGAACATTGGAAGGGATGCCAGAAACACCCTGAACTGAAAACGAAAGGGGATCTCGACCCTGAAGGTCCTTTTGAGATAAAAAAGAGTGATGACCGCGGCAAGAAGATGCACTATGGAGGTTGCCCATGCCGCGCCCAGGGCTGCGTAGGACTTTATCAGGAAATAATCGAGGACAAGATTGAGCAGGGAAAGAACGATGCCCCACATTACAATAAAATTCTGTCTTCCGGATGCAAATATCATTGCGGATGCCCCGATATAGAGGGAGATAAACCCCTTTGCCAGGAAGATCGGGACAAAGAGCACAGGGACAGCCAGGTATCTCTCGCCGTACAATACATAGACCAGATTTTTCGAAACTGCGATGGCACCCAGCGTCATGGGGATTATCGCAACGGACAGATATTTCGACAGGAAGAAGAAAACCTTGTTCATCTGGGCATGGCTGTCCTTTCCATGCAGTTCCGACATCACAGGGATAAGGAAGCCCCCCAGTACCCCGGGCAGAAAGCCTATCAGCCTCATACCCCAGCCAAAGGCCAGAGAATAATATGCGATCTGCTCCGGAGAAGAGAACTTCTGGAGGAAAAAGATCTCGGAACGCTGCCAGATGATCTGGTCGGTGATGACGATGACCCAGATGCTGAGGTTATATCTGAATATCTCCCTGAAAAGCGGCCTGTCCGTAAACCTGAACAGCCAGACGCTCAGTGATCTTTTCAGAAAGATATAAAGGACAAATAGTCTGGGGAAGAGGAGGAGAAAATTTACGACAATGATGCCCTGCACGCCGTACCCCATCCAGACCGCCGCAAGGCTGCAGACCAGAGAGACCGGTTGAAGGACCATATTCAGAAGGGAAATCTCCTTTATCTTCTGGAGACCGGTAAGCGAAAACCTGAACACATCAATAACGGCTGACGGAATAATTGTCAGGACGATGACCAAGAAAAGGGATGAAAGGGTCGGCTCATTGAAATACCCGGCGACCCTTCCCCTGAAGGCAAACAGAAAAATAACAAAGAGGATGCTTATCGCCAGTTCACAGGAGAGCACCGTCGAAACGATTCGTGCGGACTTCTCACTGTCATCTTTCCCCTGGTAGAGGGAGATGTAGCGTGAGAGGGTCCCGCTGAACCCCATGCCGACGATGAAGCCGAAGATTGAGAGGAGCCATAACAGGAAATTCAACCTGCCGTATTCTGCGGGGCCGAGCATGCGTGCATACATCACCGATGCGATCACGCCCAGGAAGAGCATGAGGGCATCCGCAACGGCTTGATACTTGGTATGACTGAACAGTTTTCTTTTGAGGCTCATCGAAAGACCATCAGGAAATGTTTTTGTCTCCCGCGGACCCTTCTTCCGAACCTGCGACATTTCTGGCTGCCAGGAGCAAACCTGCAAGGAAATACGAATGGGAAGCGGTCTCTATCTTGAAGAACTGCTGTTCGGCCAGCGCATAGATCAGGCACGCAACGACCGCAATGAAAAGCCCCCTGCTGAACGACGAATGGTTTACGTTCGGCGAAACGAAAAGGCTTCTGCCCTCGGTCCTCATTATCTTCCACCACAAGAGAAGAAATGCCAGCAGGCCGGGGAAGCCAAGCTGTGAAATGAGCTCCAGATAGCAGTTATGCCACAGGGGCAGGAGAGGGAGCGAACTGTCCCCGACTGAGCCATCGGCTGTTATCGGCAAAACCCCTCCCCAGCCGCTGCCTGTCAAAGGGTATGCCTTTGCAGTTTCCCACGCCCCTTCCCAGCGTGAATACCGGTCCTGTAATGCGCTATTGGGGTTGAATGTCTGTCCTACAACCCTGTGCCTCACGACTGTTTCGACCTCGCCGCCCGCAGGGGAAAACATGATGCCTGCCACAATAATAAGGGTAACAACAGCGGCGGCGATTCTCCTTTTCGTCAGCACCATGAAAAGGCCCATGCCGATAGCCAGGGCCGCCCACGCGGTGCGGGTCTGTGCGAGGAACAACAAATAGACGATCGTGCCCATATAACCGATGAGGAGGACTCTCAACCATTTCTTCTTTTCCTCAAGCAGGAGGCCGAAGGCGATAAAGAATATAGGGAGAATATATCCCACAAATATGTTCAGCGCGCCCCAGGCCGTCACCTCAAGTCTCTCCTCCAGAAGATTTTCAATAGCCATGCCTCCCAGAACGCCGCGGAACAGCGGAATGAGACTGAGCGCCAGCATGAAGAGAACGAGTGTTCTCAATTCCTTTTCAGAGCGGATACAGTCAGGAATGAGGAAGAGATAAAAAAGATAGAGGGTGTAAGATTTGAATACCGTGAGAATATTCAGAGGAGAGACCTCAAAGATCGCGTATGCCGTGACCACGCCCGCCATGGCAACGCCCAGGAATATCTTGAGCTCCCGGGAAAAATACTGCGGACCTGAGGGCCCGCGCAGAAGCATCTTCCTTGTCAGCCATACAAGGAGGATCATGGCCGTCAGGACTTCATTGGCGCTGGTGAAATACCCAGGCTTGATCTCATAGGCAAAGCCGGTCTCTGAGATGAGAATGGCAAGGATAAAAGGTATATAACGTTTTGCCTTTTCGTACCTGAGCAGCAACGCCGCCAACAGGGAAAAGCCGACGATGCCCAGCGCGACAGCCTTGACCTCCCATTTCAAATCGTCATGTGCAGCCACGTCCAGCACGCCCTTTGCGGCAAAATACGCCAGGGCCACTACGCCCAGAGGAAGAAGAAGACTCCCGATACTGAGCGGTTGTCTCATTTGAAAAATCCGGTACGGATCACCATTTTTCGCAAACCGTCAGGCATACATAAGATCAT
Organism: Nitrospirota bacterium; assembly: GCA_963699545.1. Classification (GTDB taxonomy): domain Bacteria; phylum Nitrospirota; class Thermodesulfovibrionia; order Thermodesulfovibrionales; family UBA9159; genus JAMCQB01. The sequence continues at coordinate 139,083 of CAVOUE010000006.1, forward strand.
TCAGCGTTCTCTCCATCCGCTTATTCCTTATGTCTGCCGTACGCATCATCCACCCTCACGATGTCGTCCTCGCCCACATACTCCCCGTTCTGGACCTCGATGATCTCAAGGGGCACCTTGCCGGGGTTTTCGAGCTTGTGGAGGGTTGATTTGGGAACATACGCCGACTCATTTTCGTGGATGAATATCTCTTCACCTCCTATGGTCACCTTTGCCGTTCCCTTTATCACCACCCAATGCTCCGACCGGTGATAATGCTTCTGGAGGCTGAGCTTTTCACACGGGTTCACCACGATCCTCTTTAGTTTGTACCTTTTCCCTTCTTCGAGAACCGTATAGCTTCCCCATGGCCGGTAGGTGGTCAAATGCTCTGAAACCTCTTTGCGGTTATCTTTCTTAAGCCTGAGGATAAGGTCCCTGACCTTCTGTGAATGTCCGCGTTTGGCGATCAGGACCGCGTCACCGGTTTCGACTATGAGACAATCCTCCAATCCGATGGCGGCGATCAATCGCTTATCGCCCATTATCAGCGTTCGCCTTGTATCCAGAGCGATCACATCTCCGCTTTTTGCATTCGCGCTTTCGTCCTTTTCAAGCACGTCGAAGAGCGAGTCCCATGAGCCTATGTCGTTCCAGTAGATGTCCATGGGGATGGTCACCACCCTGTCGGATTTTTCCATGACCGCATAGTCGATGGACACGTCCGGCATCTCTGTGAAGCAGGAGAGCATCTCTTCGAAGCTTTTTTCGAGCATTCCGCCGATACGGGGTTCATGTTTCCCTAGCTCATCCAGGATCGTTCCTATGGAAAAAGCGAACATACCCGAATTCCAGTAGTAGCAGCCTTCCTGCAGATATCTCATCGCAGTTTCAAGATCGGGCTTTTCGGCGAACTGTTCTACGCTGAGAAAACGCTCCTTCTTTGCCCCCTGTCCCCCGCTCCTTGCTTTTATGTATCCATACCCCGTCTCGGGTCGTGCGGGCTGAATGCCGAAGGTGACCATGTATCCGTCCTTTGCGATCTCTTCTGCCTGCTTCAGGTATTCACCGAACGCATCGATAGGTTTGATGATATGGTCCGAAGGAAACACGAAGAGCACCTCATCTCTGCCGCAGCCCAATTTCTCCATGCAGTATTTGGCACCAAGGGCTATAGCCGGCGCAGTGTTTCTGCCTGAAGGCTCCAGGATCAGATGAAAACCAGTGTTGAGTGAGGAGTTTTGAGCGCTGAGTTGAGGATTCCCGAACAAAGGCATGAGGTCGGCCATTACATGGAACTTGTAATCGTTATTCGTCAGTACAATAATCTCTTCCGGAGAGACAACACCTCTCAGCCTCTGAGCAGTCTGCTGGAGAAGAGACAGAGCGCCGTCAAGCTTCAGGAATTGCTTCGGAAAATTTTTTCTCGACAAAGGCCACAGCCTCGTCCCCGAACCGCCCGCAAGGATAAGTGCTTTCATCAAGCCTCCGTTTAGCCCTGGTCTTTCATTGTTCTGCTGATTTCTTCTTCAATAAATGTTCTGTAGCGAAGGAGGCTGTCTTCATCCTCAGCCTCCACTCTCACTACGATGACCGGCTGGGTGTTGCTCGATCTCAAAAGGCCCCAACCTCTCTCAAAGAGAACTCTTATTCCGTCGATGGTATTTATCCCTTTTACGGGATACGGACTGCCGCCATTGCTTCTATATTCCTTGAACCTCGATACTACTCTCTCGACAACCTCCCCCTTTTTGTCATCGGGACACTCAATTCTGATCTCGGGAGTGGAGGACGTCTTCGGGATATCGGAAAGAAGTCCTTCCATATCCTTTCCGCTCTTTTTCATGATCTCGACGAGCCTAAAGGTAGTATAGAGGGCATCGTCGTAACCGAAATAGTCGTCACCTATGAAGATATGGCCGCTGAACTCCCCCGCAAGAACTGCCCCCTCCTCTTTCATCTTGCTCTTCACAAGAGAGTGTCCGGTCTTCCACATAATCGCCCTGCCGCCGTTTCTTTCTATATCATCGAACATGACCTGCGAACACTTCACGTCTCCGATGATGACGCTGCCGGGCCTCCTTTTCAGGATATCCCGGGAAAGGATGATCATGACCTGATCACCCCATATGACATCTCCGTTCTTATTCACGACGCCGATCCGGTCGGCATCGCCGTCATACCCGAAACCGACGTCCGCCCCGGAGCGCTTTGTTTCGGCGATCAGGTCCCTGATGTATTCCGGAACGGTTGGGTCGGGATGGTGATTGGGGAAATTGCCATCCGGCTCACAGTAAAGGGGGAAGACTTCGCAGTTCATCTTTTCAAGGATAGCCGGGACAATGAGGCCTGCGGTGCCGTTTCCTGCGTCCACCACCACTTTCAGCTTCCTGTACCTTCCCTCCCCGAGATACGAAAATCTCTTCAGCATATGATCCCGATAGGCGCTGAGAACGTCGCACTGCTCAACCTTGCCCTTTTGAGAGGGCTCGGCCCACTCTTGTTTCAGGATCATCTCTTTAAGGGCCTGGATATCCCTGCCGTAGATCGTCTCTTTGCCCAAACTGAGCTTGAAACCGTTGTATTCAGGGGGATTATGGCTTCCCGTGACCATGATGCCGCCATCCAGATCAAGATGAAAAAGGGAAAAGTACTGGACGGGCGTGGGACAAACACCAATGTTGTAAACGGTAAGACCTGCTGTGGCAATTCCCTCAATTATGCCTGCCGCCAGATCCCCTGAGCTTAAGCGCACATCCCTCCCCACGCTAACCTGTTTCGCAGCCGAGTTGCTGCTTTTCACAAAAGAGCCAAAGGCACGACCAAGGGAAAAAGCGGTGTCCCTGTTGATGTCTCTTCCTGCGATTCCTCGTATATCGTATTCTCTGAATATTCTCTGGTTGATCATTGTACTTTATAGTATTCTTTATACCATTCCACAAATTTCCTTATCCCCTCTTCGATCGGGGTCGAGGGTTTAAAGCCAACGTCTTTTATCAGGTCATCCACATCCGCATAGGTTGCGGGCACGTCGCCGGCCTGGATCGGCAGGAGGTTCTTCTCTGCCTTTTTGCCGAGGCAGTCTTCAAGGACCTCAATGAAATGCATCAGCTCCACAGGGTTGTTGTTGCCGATGTTGTAGAGTTTGTAGGGCGCATAGCTTGTGGAAGAGTCGGGTCTGTCGCCTGACCAGTCCGGATCAGGCGCCGGCACTCCTGTCGATCACCCTCACGACGCCTTCGACGATATCGTCGATATACGTGAAGTCCCTCTGCATCTTGCCGTAGTTGAAGACATCGATCGGCTTGCCCTCCAGTATCGCCTTGGTGAAGAGGAAGAGCGCCATGTCAGGCCGCCCCCACGGGACCGTAGACGGTGAAGAACCTGAGCCCGGTGCACGGCAGTTTATAGAGGCTGGCATAGGTGTGGGCCATGAGTTCGTTGGCCTTCTTGGTGGCTGCATAGAGAGAGACGGGATGGTCCACATTGTGATGGACTGAAAAGGGCATATGTGTATTTGCCCCGTAGACTGAGCTCGATGAGGCAAAGACGAGGTGCTTTACGTCAGTTGTGCCGGCAGCCTTCGAGGATATTGACGAACCCGACAAGGTTGGTGTCAACGTAGGCATGGGGGTTTATCAGGGAGTACCTGCACGCCCGCCTGTGCAGCGAGGTTGACGACGACGTCGAACTTCTCTTCCCTGAAGAGCCGAGCGATGCCGTCCCTGTCTGCAAGGTCGAGCCTGACCGGTTTGAAGTTCTTCTGCATCGTGATCTGCTTGAGCCTGCTGAGCTTCAGGTTGACGTCATAATAGTCGTTCAGGTTGTCCAGCCCCACCACTTCATCTCCCCGTTCGAGAAGCCTCTTGCAGAGATGGAACCCGATGAAGCCGGCAGCGCCGGTGACAAGAATCTTGCTCATAGTCTCCGGCTCCCGGCCCGCAAAAAAAACGTTCGATGTCCCCCGTTCATGTTCTCCTCCTCCAGTGCATTCGCACAGTGAAGAGCAATGAGTGTAAAGCAACGGGAAAGCAAAAAGCAACGAGACCCGTGCAATTGCTAATTCCATTTTCAGCTATCGCTTTCTCAATCATTGCTTATCGCTTCCTTGCTTATCTCGGTCTCCTTTCTCAGCATCTCTATCTCTTCCCTGAGGCTGTGGTATTCATCAAGCTTTCGCTGCAGGAAGCGGTAGGTCTGGGAAAGCTTTACGCTCATGCCCTTGGGGGTGAGGACGTACATGTAGGCGCTCTTGTTCCGTGAGTTCTTGAACCGGCTGGCCTTGATGTACCCCGCATTGAGAAGTGCGTTCACAAGGTAGTTCACCCGCCCCAGGCTCAACCCCATCCTCCTGGAGAGGTCCCGCTGGGAAAGGGTCCCGTCCCTTGCCAGTTCGCGGAGGGTTTGAAATTGCTGCTCGTTCATCAATTGAGCCTACAGCTCATGAGTTCATGGGTTGCAGAAGGAAGTGAGAGACACATATGACATTCTGCAACCTGCCGTTTCTTGTTCCGTGAGCCGTGAGCGACGGTGCATTTCGCGCGCTACCGCCGGTTCCTGTCACGAAGAGGACTGGAAAATAAGGCTTTTTGTGCGTTCAGCCACTGAACTAATATAAGACATCAGAGGGGGATAAATCAACTGCTAAATGCCCTCAGGAGTTAGCGTCAGGGGTAAGGGGGGAAAAGCTCCTTGCTCAACTACGCCTTACGAATCGACCTTTGGTCGATCTCGAGGCTGCAGGTGAGGGCCTCAAGGAGGATCATGGCCCTTGCCTTTCCCGTCACGTCCCTTTGGAAGATCCCGTAGAAGTCTCTAAAAGGGCCTTCCTTTATCAAAACCCTGTCTCCCTTCCGCATGTCCTCGGGAGCGAGGATCACGATCCCGTCCCGCATCCTCTCACGTATGGCCTGAAGGATCTCAGGGGGAACCGCTACGGGATCTTGCTTGCCCACGATGTATTTCACTCCCCTGGTGTACCTGATCATGTGGGAGTGTTTTTCACTCTCGAAACGGGCAAAGATGTAGGAAGGGAAGAGTTGTTCTATGACATCAACGTATTTCCCCTTCACCCTCTTCAGCGTTCGAATCCTTGGGCTGAAGGTCTCTATCCCCGCACTGTTCAGGAGTCGAACCGTTGAATCCTCGCATTTCGGCTTTGTGTAAATTACATACCAATTCATTTTACGTTTTCCACAATCTTTCCAGGGTTCTCGAAGAACAGCGTTTCAGCTGTTCTTCCGCCGAAGTGTTCTTTCACTTCTTTATATGCCCTCGAGAGTATGGGCGGCCGTCTGTCCGCGTTATGCGCGTCGGAGGCGACGATATCGGCGAGCCCCTTCTCAATCATGGCGAAGCTTGCATCCTCTGCCTCCCTCCCGAATCCTCCGGTGACGCTCATCGCGGTTATCTGGCACATGGCGCCCCTTTCCCGCAGAGCGCTCACTGCATCAAGGTCATGCATCAGGCGGAGATGCCTTTCGGGATGGGTGATTATGGGGGTGATCCCTTTGTGCCTCAGTTCGAAGATAAGGGAATCAAGATGTGGAGGAACACTGTACTCATGAAGTTCTACAAGCATGTATCCTGAACCGCTGAGCGTAGGAATATCTCCCGCCTCCAGCCGCTTGATGAGATCAGGGATCACCCTGACGTCGGCACCATAGAGGAGTTCCATTCCCGGGGGCAGATGTTTTCTCAGTCTTTCGACGGAGGATATGATCTCCGCGGCCTTGCGGGGGTAGAGCCCGTCCAGGATATGGGGAGTGGCAAAGATGCTGGATATACCATCCGTCTTTGCCATCTCCAGCATCTTCAATGACTCCTCCAGGGTGGAAGGACCGTCGTCCATGCCCGGAAGGATATGGCAGTGTATGTCAATAAAGTTCAATGGTATCTCCCGCGACGATACGAGATCTCTCCACGACCCCGGCTCTTGTCTCCAGCACCAGCCTCGAAGGAACCGGCGATCCATAGTGTCTGCAGGACTCCCGGTCGGTGCAGGGATTCACCTCCCTGTGCACGGCTGAAACCCTCTGCTCACCGTCAAAGAAGATGATATCAAAGGGAACCCTCATATTCAGGGCATGGATCCATGCGTCTCCACCTTTGCCGTTCATGAAAAGAAGCGCCCTGTCCTCTGAAGGCAATTCCCTGAACATCAGGCCAAGGGTTCTTTCGAAGGACGAAGCCGCAACCTCTGCATAAAAACTCCTCTTCACCGCGCCCGTCTTGCCATCCAGGATCCTGACCTTCCTGAAATCCTTGCCCGCAATGTAGAACTTCACCTCATAGGGCCTGAACCCGTCAACGATATTGCCGTCCTTCACCACATATCTCTTGCCGGAGGAATATTCGTCGAAATAAGCTCCATCGCTCCCCACACCCACCAACTTTCCCTTCACCTCCTTGTCCAGCACATTCACCGCCATGACGACCGTCTGTTTCCCGGAACTGAACATCTTTGCATGCACAGGTTTTGATCCGTCAGGGGCAAAGACATAAAGGGAGTCCGAAAAGAAGCCTGGCGTACCTGAAACTTCACCGGAGAAATAATGACTGAGGAATCCCAGTTCCCTGATGAGGCGCTTCACGTCTTCCAGGTGAACCGGATCAAGCATGAGGTCATAATTGCCGTCTTTCACCGTGTAGAAGAAGAGACCCCGGGCGCCATGGACAACGGCGAGATAGCTCATCGCCTTCATCTCGTCATAGGAAGGAGCCCTGTCCCATCCTTTGCCCTTCCATCCCTGGCCCCCGAATATCTGGATGACGGCCCAGACATCCCCCGCCCCTGCATGCCTTGCATCGTCCATGCTTTTGCTGAGCCATATCAGGGGATTATTGGGGACGGGGTACTGGTCCATGAGGATGATGTCTGCTGCGTCCTTGTACGTACTCACGAACTCCGGCCTCACCATGGCCATGAAGGATGGACGGGTTGAGCCGGAAGCGCGTATCTTCTTCACTTTCTTCATTATCTCCTCGGCTGGAACAGACCTGCCTTCGGGCTCATCCTCAACATACCAGCCCAGCATGGAGCCTGAATCTGCCAGTCTCTGCACCACCCCGTCATCATCCACGCCCGCCACAATGTTTATGTCCGCCCTCAGCGCCGCGTCCAGAACTTCGCGTGCGTTGTGTTCATTCACCGGGATGACAACACCATTGAAACCAAGCTCCTTGATAAAGGGGAAAGTCTCAACCTTTGCGCCGTACGCCACCAGCGGAAAGGAATAAGGCATCAGAGGTCGGTATCTTGCCCCGGGTGTCATGCCCGCCGCCCCTTCCTCATCTGCGATTCTTTCGAGGACGGGAGAAGAGAAGGAGAAGGTCACCGGGTGGTCGTTAATGAACTTCAGCGCGGTAGATTCCCCCGGGGCGATGAAGACGAGGCCGAAATCCTGCCACGCACCGAACGTGAGGAGGTTGCTCATCCTGATCCTGGAGCCGAAGAGTTCCACTTCGGGAAAGACGCCTTCCGTGAATCCTTCCCTGTAGACCCTGAAAGAAATACGATACCTTTTCCCCCTTTCGAGGCCTTCAAGACCGCACCACCACCGGCCTGACCTGTCTTCGCCGCCCTTTATTCCGAGTGCCCTGAGGGGGGGAGAGCCAACGGGACCGACACTGAACTCGCTCTTCGTTACTCCCCCGATGTCAGAGCTTCCGTGGTGCCAGAAGAAAGGTGACCGTACGGCCCCTTCCGGCGTCAGGAACTCAGGATTGGGGATGAGGTTGTCGGCACAAAGAACAGACGAGAAAAACAGGAGGACAAGGGTCAGCGCAGCGATAAAAGTGGAAGGAGCGGATATCATCATGCTTATGCGTTCAGCCACTGAACTGATAATAACTGATAAGCGGGAAAAGGTCAAGGATGAAGGGGGAGAGCAGGGTTTCTGTCCTGTCGACTCAGGAACGGCTTTTGTCACGACTGATAATTTCTGATATAGTGGGTGACAGGATGAGAACACCTATTCTTGGTTCACGATCGCGCACAGTTCTTTTTTCGGGGCTTATCATCGGCCTGTTCCTCTGTCCTTCTCATCCTTCCTCAGGTGAGACAAACGGGGCGCTCCCGGAGATCTCCACCGCACTATCCTTTGATATGGACAACAAAACAGTGGAGGGGAAGTCGGTCATCACCTTCCACGAGAGTAAAGAGACGCTCATCCGGACCGGCTCCCTGACGATGAGACATGTGAAGTACAACGGAATCCCCCTGGAGCCTGCATACAGGGAGGGAGCCTTCACGGTCAAGGCGGAGAAGGGCAGCGTGCTGGAGATGGAATACACGTGTGTTTCCGGGGACAACGGTCCGTGCATAATGGGAGAAAAGGGCATATTCCTTACCGGTGGCTGGCATCCGTCCACACAGGGGCTTGAATACCACCGGCTCACGGCCCTGGTACCCGGACATTTCACGGCCGTATCTGAGGCAGAAATGGTCACGATCGAGAAGAAACCAGGCGGGAACCTGTACTCCTTCTCCTTCCCCCATCCTGTGGAGGGCCTGAACTTCATAGCCGGCAGGTTCATCATAAAAAAGGACAGCTACAGGGACGTTGAGCTCTCTGCCTGTTTCTTTCCCGAGGATGCAGGGCTTGCCGATACCTATCTGGAGCATACAAAGAAATATCTCGAACTCTATGAGGGGATAGCAGGGAATTTTCCTTTCAGGAGATTTTCGGTGGTGGAGAATTTCCTGCCCACGGGCTATGCCATGCCCACCTTCACCCTCCTTGGGCAGGACGTGGTGAGGCTCCCCTTCATCGTCAGGACGTCCCTCGGCCATGAGATACTCCACCAGTGGCTCGGGAACTCTGTGTATGTCGACTACACAAGGGGCAACTGGTCAGAGGGGTTGACCACCTATCTTTCAGACCACCTCTACGAGGAACTGGAGGGGAGGGGATGGCAGTACAGGAAACAGACACTCAGCGACTATGGAAGCTATGTGCTTCCGGACAGCGAATTCCCCCTTGAAGACTTCAGGACGAGGACCGATTTTGCCTCCAGGGCGATCGGCTACGGAAAGGGCGCCATGGTCTTTCACATGCTCAGGAGGCTGGTGGGTGAGGAAGTCTTTTCGAAGGCCTTGCTGAACTTCATTGATGCGAACCGCTTCAGAAAAGCCTCGTGGGACGACATCAGGGCGGCCTTTGAGACTGGATCAGGAAAGGACCTCCGCCCTTTCTTCACGGTATGGCTCAAGGGAAAGGGATATCCCTCCATAGAGGTGAAGGAACCCGACATAAGTACAAGGGGCCTCCAGTACACGGTCTCCTTTGATGTCCTCCAGAAGGAGAAGATGCATGTCTTCGACCTCCCCGTTAGGATGAGGACAGCCAAAGACGACACGAAAGAAGTCTTACGGATAGAGGGAGAAAGGCAGGGCTTCTCCATGGTCGCTGACACATTGCCGGAGAAGCTCGTCCTTGATGAGAACTACGACGTTTTCAGAAGGCTTACCGAGAAGGAGCAGCCTCCTGTGATAGGAAAGCTCTTCAGTGGGGAGAAGGGAGCGCTGGTGCTTCCGGGGGATGAGCAGTTATCCGTGTATGCGGGGTTGATCGCATTTTTCAGGGAGAAGGGATACAGGGTGAACAAACCCGATGAAATGAAGAACGAGGATATCAGGGATTCCCATCTCGTTGTCCTCGACGGCAGCAACCCCCTCATAAAGAGACTCTTCGCAGACATGGAAATGCCGGCCCACGGCTTTACTCTCACGGTCAAGAAGAATCCTTTCAATCCTTCGAAGGTGGTGGCTGTTGCCCACGCCCCATCAAAAGAACAGGTGGATGCCTCCCTGGGGAAAATATCCCACTACGGGAGATACAGCCGGATCGCCTTTGCTGAAGGGAAGAACACGGAAAAAAAGACTGATGAAAGTGAAAGGGGGTGGACCATGCCGCTCAGGGAGGCCATAACAGGCGTCAGGACGTCCGATTCCATGAACCTTGCGGACATCATCGGGCGAGTCTCGGACAAGAAGATCGTCTATCTGGGTGAGCAGCACGATAAATACGAGCACCACGTGACACAGTTCGAGGCCATCAGGGAGCTGTATGGAAAGAACAGGAAGATCGCGATAGGCATGGAGATGTTCCAGAGGCCCTTCCAGAAGGCGCTGGATGATTACATCGAGGGGAGAACGGAAGAAAGGGAGTTCCTGAAATCATCGGAATACTTCAAACGGTGGGGCTTCGACTACAACCTGTACAAGGATATCCTGAGGTTCGCCAGGGAGGAGAAGATCCCTGTGGTGGCCCTGAATATGAGAAACGAGATCGTAGACAAGGTCTCGAAAAAGGGTATCGATTCCCTTTCCGAAGAAGAGAAGAAGGAATTACCCGAAACCATGGACATGACGGACGAAGACTACAGGAAGAGGCTGAAAGAGGTCTTCGACGGGCATCAGGCAGCCGCAGGCATGGACTTCTTGAACTTCTACCAGTCCCAGATCATCTGGGATGAGACCATGGCCTCGTCCATCGACGAGTACCTCAAGAAAAACCCCGACCGGCAGCTGGTGGTCCTGGCGGGGGGAGGCCATCTGGTATTCGGCTCCGGCATTCCGAAGAGGGCCTTCAGGAGGAACAGACTTGACTATGCGATCCTCCTCAACGATGACTCAGTGGAGAAAAAGATCGCGGACTACATACTCTTCCCCCAGCCGCTCACCGCGGCAAAAGCGCCAAAGCTCATGGTGGTCCTGAAAAAGGAGGAGGACGGGGTCAGGATCACCGGGTTCGGCGAACACAGCGTCGCACAACAAGCGGGTCTTGAGAAGGACGATATCATCGTCGCCCTCGACAGTGAAAAGGTGAGTGGCGTTGAGGAGATACAGATATTCCTCTTTTACAAGAAGCGGGGGGACCGCATTACGGTTACCGTCCTAAGGAAGAGGTTCCTCTTCGGCGAGCGTGAGCTGCGGATCGAGATAACCCTTTAGTACCTCAACGGCCCTGTCCACAGCGCCTGCTTTTTCGTCGTAGAGCGCCTTCGCCCTCTCCCCCATAGCCCTCCTCTTTGCCGGGGACCTGAGCAGCTCCTTGATGACCTCATACAACCCCTCAGCATCTGTCTTTATGGCGCCGCTTCCGATGTAGAAGTCCTGGATGAAAGGGAAGTTCTCCATGTGAGGCCCGCAGACTACGGGCTTCGCCCAGAAGGCAGGCTCAAGGGGGTTATGCCCCCCGACCTTGCAAAAGCTTCCGCCCATGACCGCAACATCGGACATTCCATAGGAAGAGGCCAGCTCGCCGATGGTGTCAAGGATCACAACCCTGCCCTTTATCGTTCCCCATACAGCATCCGATGCGACGATCTCGGACCGTTTCAGACAGGGGAGACCCCGCGCATGTATCATATCCCCGACCTTCCCGAATCGCTCGGGATGCCTCGGTGCGAGGAGGAGATTCATCTCCGGAAAATCATTCCTGAGCCTCTCAAAAACAGAGACCATCAGTTCTTCTTCCCCTTCGTGAGTGCTTCCCGCCAGCATAACGGGATGACCCAGTGAGTTCGTCCATTCAGGGACTTTCTCCGAAGGTCGTGTGTCGAACTTGAAGTTCCCCGTCACCCTGACCTTACTTGCGTCGACTCCCAGCTCCCTTATCCTCTCTTCATAGACACGGTCCTGCATGCAGAAGAGATCCACGCATGCCAGCACGTCCCTGATGAAGAACTTGATCCGCCTGTAGCCCCTGAAGGAATCCCCGGAAAGCCTGCCGTTCAGCACCAGGACCGGGATGCCCGCCTGCTTGAACGTGCGGAAGATATTGGGCCACAGTTCTGTTTCCACAGTAATAAAGAGAGCCGGCCGCACCTTCCTGAGGACCTTCCTGACGATATACGCGAGGTCGAAGGGGAGATAGACGGTCCGCGCAATGTCTGAGACCCTTTCTCTCGCGACCCTCTGGCCGGTATCCGTTACGGTGGAAAGGACAACGGGGACGGAAGGGTATCTCCTCTTCATTGCTTTTATGAACGGCACTGCCGAAATGACCTCCCCCACCGAGACCGCATGGACCCATATCGGTGTCGAGCTCGTCGTTCGGAGTTCAGCCTCGATGAAGCCGAGCCTCTCCCTGAGCCACCGGGACCGGAGCTCCTTTGGCCGCTTCAGATACTCAAAGGGAAGGAGAAAGAACAGGACAACAAGATAGAGGAAACTGTATATGAGATACATTTAGAGAGGTCGCTCCAAAGAGGCAGTGGATCCCGCTTCGAGCTGTTCCAGTGCGGCGTCGTCAAACTGCAGACTGTAGAGCTTCCCGTAGATGCCCCCGGAAACGAGGAGTTCCTCATGGGTTCCTGACTCCACGATCCGGCCCTTGTCCATGACGATAATCCTGCTTGCCCTCCTCACGGTCGAAAGTCTGTGGGCGATCACGAATGCGGTCCTGTCGTTCATCAGGTTCTCAAGAGCCCTCTGCACCATGATCTCCGATGCAGTGTCCAGGGATGACGTGGCCTCGTCAAGGACGAGGACAGGAGGATTTTTCAGTATGGCCCTGGCTATGGAAATCCTCTGCTTCTGTCCCCCGGAAAGCCTCACGCCCCTTTCCCCCACCTCGGTATCATAGCCATTGGGCAGCTGGGTAATGAAATCATCGGCATATGCTGCCTTTGCCGCATTGAGAAGTTCCTCTTCCGAGGCATCGGGCTTGCCGTAAACGATATTCGCCCTCACCGTATCGTTGAAAAGTATCACGTCCTGGCTCACGATGCCGATGAGGGAACGAAGCGATTTGAGCGTGACCTTCGATGTATCAGTGCCGTCGATGAGGATCCTTCCTTCCACAGGCCGATAGAACTTCGGGAGCAGGTCAACAAAGGTGGTCTTGCCCGCACCGCTCCTGCCCACAAGGGCCACGATCTCCCCTTTCTTCACGGTGAGGGAAACACTGTTCACCGCGTCGTCATCCGTCCCCTCGTACCGAAAAGAGACATTGTCAAAGACAATCTCGTTCCTGAACCCTTCAAGGGGAATGGTGCCGTCCGCCTCCAACGCCTCATTCATGAGCTTGTCGATCCTGTCCAGGGGCGCGCTGGCCTGATGAAGGGAGTTGTTTGCCGATACGAGCCTCCGGGCCGGCGTGTAGATCAGGAAGATCGCTGCCAGGAAAGAGAAGAAATCTCCTGCGGTGATGGCTCCGCTAATCACCAGTTTTCCTCCGTACCAGAGGACAAAGGCTATGCCGAACCCTCCCACGATCTCCATCATCAGGGATGTGGCCTCGATGATCCTCTGGGACCGCATCACCTCCCGGTAGAAATCGTGGTTCTTGTCGCTGAAGCGCTTCAGCTCGTTCTCCTCCCGGCAGAAGGATTTTATGATCTTGTTTCCGGTGAAGGTCTCGGTGAGCATTTGAGTGATCTCTTCGATCTTCTCCTGGGTCCTGCGACTGACGCCCTTGAGCCTCTTCCCAAGCCTCGAGACGAAATAGAAGGCCACGGGCAGAACGATGAGGGACATCAGAGTAAGGTCCCAGCGCCGGTACATCGCAACAGACACGAGGACAACCACGGATCCGCTTTCCACAAAAATGTCCTTTATCGTGTAGGAAAGCAGTCCCTGGACAAACCCGGCGTCATTGATCACCTTGGATACCATGGCGCCAGTGGAGTCTCTGTGGAGGTAGCTCATGGGAAGATAGAGCATGTGGCGGTAAAGTCCGTTCCTGATGTCCCTCACCACCTTTGCTCCTGCGGACCTCATGAGGTAAGAATGGAAGAAGGAGAAGATTCCCCTGCCGAGATAAGCGCCCATCACCCCGAGGCTCAGGAGAAGGAGGGAGGCGGGCTCCTTGCTCACAAAGACCTTGTCCACCGCCGGTTTCACAAGCCATGCCAGCGAACCGCTCAGACCCGAGACGATCATGCTGCAGATCCCCGCAACCAGCAGGCGTCCCCAGTAAGGCTTCGAGAGCAGGACTATGCGTTTAAAGTCTTTCATCTCTGCCCATCATCATGGTTTCCAGCCCGCCAGTTCACCGGCCATCTCCGCAACCCTCCGGGACGGTCTTTTTCCGGAGAAGACCTCCCGGATCCCTCTGAACGCCGAGACCATGGAGGTCCTGCACGCTTCGTCATACAATATCTTCCCGCATTGTTTTATTATATTCTCCTTGTTCGCCTCATGCTGGATCAGCTCAGGTATGACCTCTCTCCCGGCGATGATGTTCACAAGAGATATGTATTTCACCTTCAGTATCCTCTTCCCCAGGAAATATGTCAACGGTGAGACCTTATATACGACCACCGCAGGAACGCCTACCAGCGCAGCCTGAAGGGTCGCGGTGCCCGACGCTATGACCGCCACGTCCGAGGAAGCGAGGGCCCTTATGGCATCGCCCTTCATAAGCACCACCCCTTCCCTTTCGAGAGGAGAAAAAAAGTGCCGGAATCTCCCGGTCTCTATGTTCGGCGCAAGGGGGAGAACGAACCTGCACCCTTTGAACTCCGTCCTCGATCCCCGTACGACGTCAATGAACAAGGGCAGGAGGGTATGCAGTTCATGGGGCCTGCTTCCCGGCAGGAGCGCGATCACGGGGCTGTCTGTTCCGGCTCTTAAACGCTGACCGTTGAACGACGAGCTTTGAACGTCACGGTTCTCGTTTTCGTAATCTTCTATTTCCTCCATGGCCGGATGTCCCACAAACTCACAGGGGATGCCGGCGCCGGTATAGATCTCCTCTTCAAAGGGAAGGACCACCGCCACCCTGTCCGCGATCTCTCCCATGGTCTTCACCCGTCCCCTGCGCCACGCCCAGACCTGGGGGCTTACGTAATACAGCACCTTTATCCCCAGCCTCTTCGCAACCCTTGCCACTCTGAAGTTGAACTCAGGGTAGTCGATGAGTACCAGGACGTCCGGTGAAAGTTCGGTCAATGCCTGCACCGCACGCTTATATGATCCACGCACCTTTTTGAGGGAACGCAGTGTCTCTGTCAAGCCCAGGGCGCTCGATATACCGGAGAGAAGCTCAACGCCTGCTTCCTTCATCCTGTCCCCGCCGATACCGACGAGCCTTGTCCCCGGCCACACAGACCTCAATGCCTTTGCGAGAAGGGAACCGTACAGTTCTCCGGAACTCTCCCCTGCCACGATCATGACGGTCTTCATCGCAGGCTTTGTGGTGGGATACCGGGCATGAAGCACTATCCCACGACGCTTCTTATTATCTCTGCGATCCTGCCGATGCTTGATTCCTCAAGCTCCGGATACATGGGCAGAGAAAGCACCTCCCGGGACGCCTGTTCGGCCACGGAAAAGTCACCCTCTTTGTGACCGAGGAAGCCGAGTGCCTTCTGGAGGTGAAGGGGTTGCGGGTAATAGACCACTGAGGAAACGGAATTCTCCTTAAGGGTCTTTTGTATCGTGTCCCGCTCCCCGGACAGGACCGTATACTGGTTATAGACATGACGGGCGCCCTCTTTTTCAGAAGGACACCTCACTGAGCCGGAGAGAGCGGCACGATAGAGAGAGGCATTCATCCTTCGCGTTCTTGTTGTAGTCATCCAGTCTCTTCAGCTTCACCAGGAGTATCCCCGCCTGTATCTCATCGAGCCTGCTGTTGAAGCCCACTGATTCGTGGACGTAGGAACCTCTTGAGCCGTGATTCCTGAGCCTTTTTATCGAATCGGCCAGTTCACCGCTCCTCAGCGTGATCATGCCCCCGTCTCCATAGGCGCCGAGGTTCTTGCTGGGATAGAAGCTGAAACACCCCGCGTCCCCGAAACTGCCGACCTTCTTCCCCCTGACCGCCGCGCCTATCGCCTGGGCACAGTCTTCGATCACATGCAGATTATGTCTCCTCGCGATTTCCATGACCTTCTCCATATCGCAGGGGTGACCAAAAAGGTGGACGGGCAGGATCGCCCTGGTCCTCGGGGTTATCTTCTCCTCGATCTTGCTGCAGTCAATGTTGAACGTATCCAGTTCGATATCCACAAAGACCGGTCTTGCCCCTGTGTAGACAATGGCCTCGGCTGTTGCAAAAAAGGTGAAGGGCGTAGTGATCACCTCATCGCCATCCCCGATGTCAAGGGCCTCGACGGCCAGATGAAGGGCATCCGTCCCTGATGCGACCCCGACGGCATGGGAAACCGCCGTATACTCCGCCATCTTCCCTTCAAAGTCACGGACCTTCGGTCCGAGAATATACTGCGAACTCTCCAGTATCGTGCTCATCATCAGGAATATCTCTTCCCTGATCTCTGAAAACTGTTTTCCCAAGTCGACCATAGGTATCATCCATGCCTCTCCATTACTGAATTTATTTCCATCACGACACTCAACGCGTTCCTTCCCTCAATACCCGAGACCTTCGGCCGTTCCCTGGTCCCGATGCAGCGGATGAAATCCTTCAACTCCTCCTGAAGAGGTTCACGGTATTCAGGCCTGACGATCTCCGCATCACCCGGCTCGGCAGGGGAACGCAGCTCCACCGTGGACGTCTGATAATCCAGCTCCATACATACGTTCTTCTGAAATACCTTGAGCATCCTCCGCTTTTCGCCGGCAATGCGGCTCGCGGTGAGGGATGCGAGCGCGCCGTTATCGAACTCGATCCATGCCCTGGCCTCATCGATCTTCTCCGTCACGAGGGAAAACCCAAAGGCGCTGATCCTCTTCACAGGAGAACGGACAAGACCCAGGATTATGTCGATGTCGTGGATCATGAGATCAAGCGTCACGTCCACGTCAAAACATCTGTTGAGGAAAGGAGAGACCCTTACCGCCTCCAGAAACCTCGGTTCTTCGATCATGCGCGTCAAAGCGATCAGGCCGGGATTATACCGTTCCAGATGTCCGACCTGAAGGATCCGGCCCCTTTTCGCCGCCTCGCTGATGAGCTCGTCCGCCTCGGATACCGTGGTCGTGATCGGTTTTTCGACGAGGACGTCTTTCCCGGCCTTTATACAATTCAGGGCAACCTCAAAATGATCCGAGGTCGGAACCACAATGCTCAGGGCATCTACATGACCGAACGTGTCCCGGTAATCACCGAACGCCCTGGAGGCATATTTCCCGGCCACTTCCCTTGCCCGCGTTTGGTCGGTATCCACTACTGCCGCAAGCTCGACGTCCCCCAGTTCAGAGTAGATCCTGGCGTGGTGCTGCCCAAGATACCCGGCGCCCACAACAGCGACTCTTAGAGCCATACATTCCTTCCCATGAGATTTATCGGGTATTTTGCACTAATTGTATGCATTTGGGCAAGCACTTAGAGAAAAAACAAGGTGTGAGGGGTAAGGAGTGAACATGGTGAGGTCCCAGGCGCAAGGGGTAAAGAATGAGGGTGAAGAGATCAGGCGCTACGAGCTATGAGCTGCTTCGGTCTGCTCCTCTTCTTTCCAGACCGTGATCGCGATCTCCGGGCACATCTGGGCACACAATGCGCAGCCGTTGCACGTTTCAGGGGATTCCACTTTTGCGGGGAAGTATCCGCTGGAATTGAATTCGCCGTCCATGACGATGACCCCCTTAGGGCACGCGAGCACGCAGTACCTACACCCCTTGCACAGCTCCGTGTCAATGGCTATCTTCCCTCTCATATGAGCCTCTCCTGAGAACGTAATTGCCTCCCCAGAAGTTCCCGCGCGTGCTTGAGGGAAATGTCCGTCACCTTTCCGCTGAGCATACGTGCGATCTCCTCTTCCCGCTCCTTCGGGGAAAGCTTTGTTAGTTTAACATATACTCCCTCTTTCCTTTCCCTTTTTTCAATCATGATGTGATGGTCAGCCATTGCCGCGATCTGGGGAAGATGGGTGATGCAGAGCACCTGGTGCCGCTTCGCAAGGTTCTTGAGCCTCCTGCCCACGCTCTCGGCCGTTCTCCCACCGATACCGGCGTCCACCTCGTCAAAGATCAGGACAGGGATTCTGTCAACCTCCGCCAGCGTCCCTTTCAGCGCAAGCATGATACGGGAAAGCTCGCCGCCGGATGCGACCCTGCTCAGGGGCTTCGGCGGTTCCGTCGTGTTTGCGGTAAAAAGAAAATCCACGCTGTCCGTTCCAGTGGAGGACAGGGGAACGGGTTTTACCTCCACCACAAAATCAGCCTTCTCCATGGCCAGCTCTCCCAGGACCGCCTTTACACTGCCGGCGATCTTCTTAGCGACCTCTTTCCTGTTTGCGGAGAGCCGCGAGGCTCGTTCGTAAAGCATCTTCTCCTTCCCTGAAAGCTCATGCTCGAGTTCCCTCACGCGTTCGTCGGACAGGGTGAGTTTCTCCATCTCCGTCGCAGCCTCTTCCCTGTGCTTCAGGATCCCTTCTATCCCTTCGCCGTACTTTTTCTCCAGTCTTTTTATGAGATCGAGCCTTTCCTCTATGCTTTCAAGCCGCTGGGGGTCAGCGTCATACCTGTCCTTATGCTGCCTCAGGGAGACCGCCGCGTCCTCCACCAGGGGCCGGGCCGATTCGAGGAGGTCGAGCGTCTCTGCGACCCCGTGATCGATCCTTGCTATCTCTTTGAGCATGGCAACAGCCGCAGAAAGCTTTTCCGAGGACGAACCTTCACCGCTGTAAAGGAGGAGATATGCGTTGTCCGTCAGTTCTTTCAGCCTGGCAAAATTCGCGAGGATCGCCCGCTCTTCGGTCAATGCCTCCTTTTCTCCCGTCTTCAGGGAAGCGGCGTCGATCTCGTTTATCTGAAACTTCAGCAGATCGATCCGCTGCTCCTTCTCCCTGAGGTTCGACGTAAGCGTGGACAGTTCGTGCCTGAGGGACTGGACCTTGTGAAACATCCCCTCCAGTTCCGCACGCTCTTCCAGAAGTTTTCCGTACGCGTCGAGCATTGTCCTTTGGTTATCGGAGGAAAGGAGACTCTGGTGTTCATGCTGCCCGTGAATATCCACCAGGGATCTTCCGATTTCGAGGAGCGTCTGGACATTCACCATGGTATCGTTGACATAGGCCCTGCTCTTTCCCCCTGCGGACAGGTTCCTTCTGAGGATGATGCCGTCCTCAGCGGGGATGCCGAGCCGCTCCAGATGCGGGCCTGCGGGAATATCGAAATAGGCCTCCACCATTGTCTCGCTCTTTCCCGTCCTGATGGCGTCCGTCTGCGCCCTCGCTCCCAGGGTGAGGCCAAGGGCGTCCACGATGATGGATTTGCCCGCTCCGGTCTCGCCTGTCAGGACATTGAATCCCGGCTCAAAATCCATGGTGAGGGTGTCGATAATAGCAAAATCCCTGATCCGCACCTGCCTCAGCATGCTACAAAAATACCACACAGGAACGGGTAAATTCCAACCCCTGGACTTTAAATCATGGCCCGGAGTGGAAAATCGGAGAGCACATTCCGCAAAGCTGCATCTGGCACGATTTTTTCTTTAAGCATCCCAAATTTTGGGCTTGACAAAAGAGTTTCTTCTTGATACCTTTATCTCAATACGGGCTTATCAAGCATTACCAAAGAAAGGGGGGACATAGATGACGAAGGCGGAGCTTATTGACAAAATAGCTTCTGGCGCCGGGCTCAGCAAGGCGGATGCTTCCAAGGCACTTGATTCCACGCTGAATGCTGTTAAGGCGTCATTGAAGAAGGGGCAGAAGGTGACACTGGTGGGATTTGGAACCTTCGCAGTTGTGAAGAGGAAGGCTCGAAAGGGGCGGAACCCGAGGACAGGCGCGGTGATAACCATTCCCGCTGCCAAGACTCCGAAGTTCACATCCGGCAAGGCACTCAAGGACGCAGTAAGATAATTCTTATTTTTTCCTCAATGCAAGAATAAAAAAAGGGACAGGAAACTGTCCTTTTTTTTATTCTTTTTTTCTGCTATCCTGTGCTTATAGGGTTCTTTAGCCTTTGCAAAACGTCGTATCCACAGAAGGGGAAAGGAGGGTTTCCATGCTTGCGGTATTCAGTATCGTCCCGATCGGGGCCGGCAGCAGCATAGGCGATCAGCTGGCCAAAGTCCTCACGCTCGTCGATGCCAGCGGACTGCCCTATAAGATCAATCCCATGGGCACGGTGGTCGAGGGGGAGTGGAATGAAGTGATGAGCCTCATCAGGAAATGCCACAAGACCGTCATGAAAACGGAGGCACGGACAATGACCACCATTGCCATTGACGACAGAAAGGGGAGGCCCAACAGAATCGAGGAAAAGGTAAGGTCCATCGAGAGGAGGATCGGGAAGTCACTGAAGAAATGAGAGCCTTTTGTTGAAGACTCACTTCTTGAAGAGGTCGTTCAGCCTTTTCAGGGCATCCGCCTTTTCTTGTGCAGAGCCTGAGACCGGCCGCCTTTCACTGAAGACAAAGTAGTCGCAGAAGTTCGCCTTGTCCCTGGACCGCTGGAACTCTGCCTTTGGCTCGAGACATTTATTATGGGCTGTTTCGGAGTAGAACCTGCAGTTCAGGCAGATGTGGAGGTCTCCCCGGCAATGGGGGCAGACGGCCTTCCTCGAAAAATATTTGTCGATATCCAGTTCCTTGTTGCATAATGCGCACTTCTTCACGACAACCTCCCTGTTAAGCCGGGGTCCGCAATTCTTTCACCCGAACCCTCGTGCCCTTGACCCTTTTATTACTTTACCATATTGCAGGTTCGTGGAAATGGAGCGTGCACGGATCGTCCGGCTCCAGGGATATTGAGCTTTCATGGGGAAAGAAGGTAAACTATCTCACTTCATATTTCGATGCCGGCGTAGCTCAGTGGTAGAGCAGCTGATTCGTAATCAGCAGGTCGGTGGTTCAATCCCACTCGCCGGCTCCAGTTTCTTCCTTTCGTCCTCCCTTGACACCTCAACTCACTCGAAGCCCTGTTCTGACTGTTTCTTGTCATGCGGACCCTACTAGCGTCGAATTGCACTTCTTGACACTCCGATATGCATATGTTAATATGCCTTAAGTATATGCATTAAGGAGGCATCAATGAGAACGACCCTGACCATAGATGAAGAACTGCTTGACGAGGCAAAGGCAGTGTCGGGAGCCAAAACAAAAAGAGAGACAATAGAGAAAGCCCTCAGGGAGTTCATCAGGAGGAAGAAAGCGATGAAGCTCCTCGACCTCGAGGGGAAGGTGGAGCTTTCTTATACGGTGGAAGATCTGCTCGAGAGGAGAAAAAGGGATGTTCCTCATCGATAGCTCTGCGTGGATTGAGTATCTGAGGCCGGGAGGATCGCAGAAGGTCAAGGAAAGAATCAGAGATGTCCTGCAAAAGGGAGAGGCCGCGTGTTGCGGCATAGTGGTTGTCGAGATACTCAGAGGTGCGAAAAGCGAGAAGGACTTCAACTCCCTTCGGGACTCCCTTCTGTCCCTGCCCCAGATACCGATAGATGACGCCGTAATTGAGAGGGCTTCGAAATGGGGATACATGCTTGACAGAAAGGGAAAAGTGACTTCGACCACAGACCTCCTTATTGCGTCGGCTGCATACAAAAAGGCCAGCCTTTTGCATCTCGACAGGGATTTTGAGATGATAGGGTCTTTGGTCGGCCTGGCGGGGGAAAGACTGTAAAGCCTTGTTGAGGAGGTTCAAGAAATGAAGGTAAAGAAAGTGAAGATAGGGATAAAGAGCATTGGAGAGGCCCTTGAGGATGCAAAGGAGATCATGAAAAAGCTTGAGCGCGGAGAAAAGGTGAAGAAAGAGACCGGCGTCTACTTTACGAGCCTTGAGGCCTTCAGGAAAGCGGTGACACCGAAAAGGCTGGAATTGCTCCATATTGTCAAGACAAGGAACCCTTCTTCCATCAACGAGCTCGCCAGGA
The DNA here is from genome assembly GCA_963699545.1 of Nitrospirota bacterium. GTDB lineage: Bacteria > Nitrospirota > Thermodesulfovibrionia > Thermodesulfovibrionales > UBA9159 > JAMCQB01. The sequence continues at coordinate 160,795 of CAVOUE010000006.1, forward strand.
TGGCGAAGCGGGACATCAAGAACGTGGCTGATGACGTGAAATACCTTGAGCAGATCGGGCTGATCGAGAAGAGAGAGATGAACCGGAAAACAAAACCCGTCATCAACTATGACCGGATCGCCCTGGAGATAGCTGTATAGACGCTTTAAAGCTCCAGGATAAAGCTTGTGAAAGTGCTAAAGTTGAGGATGCGACGCCGAGGGACCTTCGGCATAAAGCTATTACGGACATGAAACGTGCCGGGTTTAACGATGCGTTTGTTGGAAATGTCGCCGGTCATAGTGATCCGAGGACAACGAAAAGATATACTCATTTTTCAGTGGAAGAAACAAGGATGCCTTTGCAGGCGTTGGCTGGCAAAAACTTTCTTGAAGCGGGTGGCTGAAAAATGAAGGTGCGTGATATTATTAAACTAGTAGAGGGAGATGGATGGTATATTGTCGTTACTAAAGGCAGCCATAGGCAATATAAACATCCTACGAAGCAAGGTAGAGTGACGATAGCCGGACATTCTAATGATGATCTGGCTCCGGGTACTCTCAATAGTGTTTTGAAACAGGCAAAGCTTAGGGAGGTAAAATAATATGCATCGATTTCTTGTTGTGATCGAAAAAGCAAATGGCAACTACTCTGCATATTCGCCGGATTTGCCGGGTTGTGTTGCAACCGGGGTGACTCGTGAAGAAGTGGAAAAGAATATGCACGAGGCTATTGAAATGCACGTGAAGGGCTTATTGGAAGACAAGCTTCCTATTCCCGAATCTCAATCTTTTGCGGAGTATGTGGAAGTTTAAGCGGACATGAAAAAAACAGGGTTTAATGATGCATTTGTCGGCAATGTTGCGGGGCATAGTAATCCTCGAACAACAAAGAGGTATACACATTTCTCTGTAGAGGAAACAAGGAAGCCATTTCAAGCTTTGTGTCTTAAGAAATGAGGGCAAAATGCCGCTGAGAGAAGAAATCCGGAATTCATGGCGACACTTCGCAAGGCTGGACAAATGAAGCCACCTCGCTATTTGTATCGGTATATGTCGTTTAAGTACTTGGAGAGCATACTTGCGCATAAGACACTCTATTTTTGTGATTCAGCGGTTTTTAATGATCCTTTCGATTGCAAGGCGACTTTCTCAGCGGACGGAGTTGGTGGAGCTATTGAGAAGAAACGTATAGCTTTCGAAGAAGTATTGAGAGATATGAGTGCTAAATGGGGAATATTATGCTTGAGTGAGATTCCTGATGATATCCTGATGTGGGCGCATTACAGCGACGGCCACCGAGGTGTTGTATTGAGGTTTTTGGGGGCGGGTCTTTCGGAACTCGGTTCTTGCAGAAATGTTCAATACCACGATAGTTTAGTAGATTATCGAGCTTTTGAGGACGCATGGAAGGAGCCGGGAAAGCAATTCGAACAATTCGTGCTGAGAAAATCGTGGCATTGGGAATACGAAAGGGAATGGAGGGTTGTTGACAAAGGCGTTGGGTTCAAAAAGTTTGCTCCGGAAATGCTTACGGCATCATTCTTGGCTGCCAGGCGAACTCCCGCCATACGGAGGAAGTACAAAAATATAGAGCGCAGTATGGCATAAACGTTGATGTGTTTAAAGCAAACAAATCGCGAAACCGGTATTGTGTGGAGATTGAATTATTGAAGGAGGGTGGTTCAACTTTTGCAGAAAGTGCTGCTTGATATTATTGGATTATTTTTATTATAAGATTTATTATTTAGGAGGCAGTCATTTTGGAACAAATGTGTTCTAATCAGGTGAATAAGTTCATTTCATTTTGTTCATTCGTAATCAGCAGGTCGGGAGTTCGACCCTCCTCCCCGGCTCCATTAAAAAATCAAGCAGAAATCAATGCTGTGGAAAGCGGGCTATACCCTTTTCCACAGTACGATCCTCCAAATATCCAGAAGGAGAACAAGCAAATGAACAAGCGGCTGAACAGTTCCGAGGTTCTTTCAGCCCTGCCTGTGTCAACAGTGTTGGATATTTCGGTGGCTGCTTCTCGAATGCTTTCCCGTGTAACCTTTCTCTTGGTCTCAACGTCTAAGATTATAGAAGGGATAACTATCTAAGACAACGTAAGAGGAGGATTTATGAGAAAGATCGTTGTAACGCTTATCGTTGTAAGTCTTCTATCCTTAACATCCGCAGCACCAGTGTTTGCCCACGGATGGGTCATTCCTGCGGCCATTATCGGTACGGTAATCAATCTTGCAGCCACAGCAGCCGCAGCACCAGCGACATACGGTTATGCGCCTGGAACATACTACGCTCCTGGAGCGTACTATGCGCCAAGAGTATATGCAGCACCGACGGGATATTATGCGCCAAGAGCGTATGCAGCACCGACGAGATATTATGCGCCAAGAGCGTATGCAGCACCGACGAGATACTATGCGCCAAGAGCGTATGCAGCACCGACGAGATACTATGCGCCAAGAGCGTATGCAGCACCGACGAGATACTATGCGCGGAGAGGGTACTATCCCGTCAGATAATTGGCTTTTATACAGATATGATTATTCAAAAACGTTGCGGAAATCATAGCAGCAGTATATATATATATATAAGAGAGAGAGAAGAGGCGAGAAAAATGAAAACATCAGCTATCATCCTGAGCGTTTTCATGTTATTTTCGATGTCGACTGCAGTAAACGCGCTGGCTGAACAGAAAATCCCAGGGCCTCCGCTTGCGCAATCGCTGGTCAGAGAGGGCACCTTGACGGTGAATCTCGCTAACGCCCTGAAAATAGGTTCGCCTACAAACGAGGCCGAAGCCGAGAGCGCCTTGACATCAGCCGGGATAGCGCCCCGAAACGGGTGGATTGGAGATTATCCGGTCACACCCGATGTGGTCATCGAGCTGCGTAATGCCGTAGGCAGTGCTGCAGACTCCAAATGGCTGAGCATGAACAAACAGGAAGCCCTGAATGTCTTTGACAACGTCACGAAGGACTACGAATTGCCGGTTTCAGCCGCAAACGCGGGGCCGACAGTCAGCCCCGATACATCACCGGGCACGGATCCCCCTGACCCAACGGTTATAAACGACTATTACACCCAGGAAGGCCCGCCCGTAGTGACCTACTATGCGCCTCCGGCAGACTACTCTTATCTGTATAACTTTGTGCCCTATCCGTTCTGGTGGTTGAATGCCTGGTTCCCGGGATATTACATGCTGGCGGACTTCATTGTGCCGTTGTTTGGATACGGGTGCTGGCACCACGGCTACTGGGGCGGTTACGGGTACGGTTATTGGGGAGGCTATGGACGCTATGGTTACTGGGGCGGCTATGGTTATAACCATTGGAGGGGTTACGATCATGACGGACATCCTGGCGGCCATGGTGGTCATGGGGACGACCGGTATGCCGTCAGCAACCATTACCGTCATCCTGACGGGGGTGCGTCCCATCGCATCGACCCTGCAAACAGGGCTCACGGCGGCTTCAGCGACGGAAACCGTGCAGGAGGACAGAGATGGGCAACCCCTGCCGCACAGAGGAGCGCCGGCGCGATTTACAACCGGAGTTCTCATGTGAATACGGCAAGAGACAGTGTGAATATGCGCCAGCCCGTGAACAACAGGACAGGTTACAACAGAGACTACAATCCTAACAGTGGAAGGTCGGTCAACGCTCCATCGAGGTCTTATTCGGCGAACAGATCCTTTAACAGCCGCACAAAGGCCTCTACCAGACGCGGCAAAACACGTATTCTCGGGCAGGATGGCGGTTACAACAGAGGCTACAATCTACAGGGAAGGTCGGTCAACGCTCCGTCGAGGCCTTATTCGGCGAACAGATCCTTTAACCAGCCTGCACAAAGGGCCTCCTACCAGACACGGCAAAGCATGTATTCCTCGGGTAGAGGAAGAGGTTATAACGCGTCTTTCGTAGCCAACAGGGGTCAGTCTGGTGTCGGCGGACGGAGTTTCTCCGGCGGACATGGTTCTTACGGGGGTTCCTTTAGCGGGAGAGGCTCCTTCAGTGGCGGTCGCCGGGGCCAGAGCGGAAGAATGTAAGTGAGCTGCTTTTCCTGAATTGCTCGGCAGCCATAATCCACGGCTGCCGGGCAAAAAAGAAGATTAATGCCCATCTCGCGAGGCATGAACAGAAGAAGGAAGAAGAAACCTCGCTGAAAACAGGCTCTCCCGACTCACCATTTCTTCCTGAAATGCTGATTTTGGCTCTTGTATTAGCCACTCAAGACTTGATAGCGAAATCGATAGAACAAATGCAGCTGTCAATCCTGAGCGTCAAGATGTGATTATGGGCTTGCCACGTTAAGGGAAATAGACGTTGACGGGTCGAGATTTGACTGTTACTATGTAGACATAAATAAGCGATCCCGACAAGACTAAACCCTTCGATAGGAGGGGACAGAAAGCGGCGGGTCTTTAGGGCGAAGATGGCCGAGCTACCGAAGGATAAGATTGAGGTATGTTCGGCCATACTTTTTGGGCAAGATGATGTAAAGGCACTAAGGAGGTGCACTATGGAATAAAGTGGAATGAACCGCAGGGATTTTCTGAAGTATTCCGCAGCAACCGGGTATCTGATTGCAGCCGGAGAGGGATTGATAGACAGGCGTGATGGCAGAGGCTGCCACGGGTGTCACCGAAGTGGACAAATTGACGATTTGGGTCCTGGCAGACAACTATTATGACACTAATGAACCGGACACCAAAATCACGAAGCGCTACCGCTCAGTGGCCGGGAAATCGATTCACGCGCAACACGGTCTTTCTTATTATATCGAGACTGTTATCGGCGGAAAGACAAGCGCCTGCATGTTCGATTTCGGACTTGACCCTGCGGACGTGATGAGCAATATTGCGTTGCTGGGGCTTGATATTGGAAAGACAAATGCCTTCAGCCTGAGCCACGGCCATTACGATCACTATACGGGCGCGGTCAGTATCCTCAAGCAGAACCAGTCGCGGATCGCCGCAGGGACACCATTTTATGTGGGCGAGGAGGCCTTTGCCCGGAGATACACACTCCGCCCCGGAGCAACTGAACCTACAGACCTTGGACAACTGAGTAAAGAAGATATCGAAGCCCTTGGGCTAAAGGTTGTGGAGGCGAAAACCCCGGTTGAAATTGTTCCCGGTGCGTACTTTACCGGAAACATAGAGAGGGTCACGAGCTATGAGAAAGTGCCTGCGAGTTCATCAAATAAAGCGCGGCGAGAAGATCGAATCACGACACTTTTCCGGGTGAGCAGGCTGTTTTCTTTAACGTAAAGGGAAAAGGCCTGGTGGTTCTTTCCGGTTGTGCGCATTGTGGAATCGTCAATACAGTCAAACAGGCGCAGAAAAGTGCCGGAACAGACAAGGTTCATGCGATAATGGGAGGGTTCCATCTGATTATTGCGAAGCCTGAGCTTATTCAGAGCACAGTTGCCGATATCAAAGCGATGAAGCCGGACTATATCGTGGGGACCCATTGCACCGGGTTCAGGGCGATGGTGGCTTTCAGCAGGGAAATGCCCGACGCATTCACCCTGAATACGGCAGGAACAAAGTATACCTTTGGCGCATAGGATTTTAAAGATAGGGACAATAACACACAAGGGGAAGTCGAATACGACTTCCCCTTGTGAAGGTTTGCTCTTAAAAATCCGCATTTGTTTCAATTTCTGATACGTGTTGGCTCGTCGGTGAAAGCCGCACCCGCGATCCGGGCTCATGAGATGCACTGAAGCCGGTTTTGTGCCATACTCCTACTATGGGAGGAAGAGAGCGGCTCTATCAGACCATCACTCTCGTTGTCATTGTTCTGTTCCTTGAACTTGCTCCATGGGAAGCAGGAGTGGCGTTCTCCCTGGGGGTGATGGTGAACATCTGGATTCACGCGAACATCTGGGTGGACCTCGGGCCCGTGCAAGAGATTTTTATCGCTCCCAACTACCACAGGGTCCATCACGGGGCACGGGGACTCTCGAACAAGAACCTCGGATTTATCCTGACCATCTGGGATAGAATGTTCGGTATCTATGTCAGCCCACGGTCAGTGGGGAAGGACTTTGCCCTCGGTTTCATCCCGACACGGAACCGTCTTCTTCGCATGATCGTGGGTCTGTAAGACTCCCGCGGGCGCTTATCTCACATCCGCCCTGTTTGCGAGGACACGTACTTCAGGAGTTCAACTCTCCTCCCCGGCTCCAGTTATTCTAAGCTTTGTCCACTGCCGATTGACCGCTGGCTGTGCACTTTGTTTCACTTCGCTCGTACCGAGCATACTGTTCTGTATACTCCCGGTGGAAATATCTTTGATAGAAAGCTTTCCTCTGGTCCCACGGAATTCATATTAACTTCACACTTATAAGCTATCCTAGCCTTCTCAATTTACTTATGCCGGCTATAAAAGGAGGTGAACACTCTCTGTTTTGCTCTTCTCTGCGCACAGGAAGTCGAACGAACGGCATATTCCGTGTTTATCATGAACAAATAACATCAAAAAAGGAGGCTCGCGTGAAAAAGTTAACAGTGATAGTGGCAGTAGTTTCCCTCGTTGCATTGGCAGCCGTTGCATATGGACAAATGGGCGGTCACAGTATGGGCTCAGGAATGCCGGGTGGCCCGGGAATGGGATGTGGAATGATGGGCGGTGGCGGCATGAGTGGTCGGATGATGGAGCCCGAACATCAGATGTGGAGAACATCTTGAGAGCCTTAATCTTGATGAACAGCAGAAAACTTCCATCTCAGAAATGAAGAGCAGAATGATGAAGGAGGCGGTCAGGAGAATGGCAGACATGCGTATCGCCCACATCGAACAGAGGGACCTCCTCGCCAAAGACCCTGTGGATATGAAGGCAGTTGAAACAATAATGAAACAGACAGAGCTATTGAGGACCCAAATGCAGCTTTCCCGCATAAAGGCAATGGAAGAAGTCAAAACAAAGCTGACGCCTGATCAGAAGAAAAAGTTTAGAGAGACGATCGCGACCGGACCCATGGCGGGCGGAATGGGGATGATGCACTGCCAGGAGTGCCCCATGACAAAGGAATAAGGCCAACCTTGTCTGCGAAACGATAAGGTCAGTTCTCTGAGAAACAAATCGGGGGAGAGGGGGAGAAGGACACACGCCCTCTCCCCTTTTCATATCCTCCGAGCATTCAACCCAGCGGATTACCCTCAGATGTATCGCGGATCCGCGGAATTAAATTCGGATGCGGAGCCTGATGCAAAACTTTTCAGAATCTCCGGAATCTTGTTGTATTCGGTGAGTTTGTCGACAAGGAAATCCGCTTTTTCGGATACCCTCTTCTGATACCGGCAACAGGCCTCGCTGGTGAGCAGTATCACTGCAGGAACGGGGGTGATCTTTCTGATGCTCTTGATAATGTCAATGCCGAAATGCCATTGGGTCTTTGCGTCCATGAGAATGGCATCGGGTTTCATTATGCGTATGAATTTCAATGCGCTGAGAGGGTCTTTCGTCTCGCCGATAATCCGCACTCCGGGCAGTGTCAGAATGAGTTTTCTGAACCACCGGCGAAAGAAAAGGAGACTCATCCACAATCATGATCCTCAGTTTCTTCATCTTCATGCCCTCCTGCTGATACAATGCTACAGGAAGAACATTGCTTTTCGATTAACTTCTGATTAATTTTTCTTAATGTCCCGTGCTGAAGCGTGAAAGTGCGAACCGGGAAAGGTAATTACTGGAATCTGATCCGTTCTATCGCCATCGCGCCGAGGCGGGCAACGTTTTGAGAACCACCCGTTTTTCGGTGTTCATCGTTTTTTCGACTCCCCTTGAAATCAAATCCAGCGACCCCAATGATCTCCTCCCCTGACATCATGGGAAGGTAGTATGCTTTGGACTGCGGCAAGGTACCGGTGCCACGACCCGCTGACTGTTTGTTGAGCAAAACCCATGACGCCACCCCGATCACCTGAGGGTTGACCTCAAATTCTGTGGTCTTGGCCCGGACAATCAGCTCTTCATTCTCCGGCAGAAAGATCGACCATTTCGCAGGGGAATATCTCCAGCGTATGGCGAACCATGATGGAGAGGACCTGGTCGATGGTGTGAGCGGTCACCAGATCCCTGCTCAAACCGTAAAGCCCTATGTTCTTCAGCTCGCTCTGCTTGAGCATCTCGACTTTTCCGCGTAATTTGGACGCAAGATTGCTGATCACCACCACGACGATGATGTACACGATGAACGAAAAGAAGTATTGCACATCGCCGACCGCAAGACTGAAGTGCGGGAGAGACAAAGAGGTAGTCAAAGATCAGAATGCTCGTGATCGCAGCCACGATGGATGGTCCCTTTCCCAGATAGAGCGCACTCAAAATGACGGGCAACAAAAGCAGGAAGAGCAGATTGACCTCATTGAGAACGTGGGCGCAGGAGAAAGGCGATGAGCGACACAATGCCGACGGCGAGAATACCGAGCGCGTAATTGATGGGCTGGAAAACGATAATATGCTTCTTGGGCATGAGCCTGGGATCGACCTTGGCATCCAGCAGATAGATGTCGATGTTGGGTGTTCTGGTCAGAAGTTTCTTGGGAACAGACTGAAAGAGTCCAAAACGAGGTTTCCCGATGACGATCTTGGTCACATTGTTGTTCCGCGCATAGTCCGCCATCTCTTCCATCACATCACTTCCCTTGATCCAGACCAGGCGTGCTCCCAACTGTTTTGCCAGGTCCATCGCCTTATTCAGCCATTCTTTTTCCTTCTCGGAAAGCGTCTTGTGTCGTTCCGTCTCCACATAGAAAGCGATCCATTCCGCGTCCATATCGTTTGCGAGCCTGAACGCCGCGCGTATCAGTTTCTCCGCGTAAGGACTGGCAAATACCCCGGCAAGGACACGGTCCGTTGCAGACCACGGTCCCGCTATGGCATGGGCCCGCATATACGTGCGCATCTTCTCGTCCACGCTGCCTGCCACTGCCCGGAGCGCCAGCTGCCGGAGCGCCAGCAGGTTGCCGGGACGGAAAAATTTCTGCACCGCGCTGTCTGCCATGTCCTTTACATAGACCTTTCCCTCATGGAGCCTTTTCAGCAGTTCCTCGGGCGGCAGATCGACCAGCTTGATCTCATCTGCTGCTTCAATGACGGTGTCCGGCACCGTCTCGCGCACACGGATATTCGTGATCTGATGGACGATATCGTTGAGGCTCTCCACATGCTGCACGTTCATAGTGGTATAGACATCGATACCCGCATTCAGTAGTCTCTTCTATGTCCTGATATCTCTTGGCATTACGAAGATTCGGGGCATCGGTATGGGCGAGCTCATCCACTAGCACCAGTTTCGGTTTGCGCGTCAGAACCTTTCCCGAGATCGACTTCCTTGAGCGGTATCCCCATATACTTGACGACGAGAGGCGGACAGGATCTCCAGGCCTTCCAGTAAGGCATCGGTCTCGGGTCTGCCGTGGGTCTCGACATAGCCCACCACCACGTCTATCCCTTCCTGTTTTCGCTGGCGCGCATCAAGAAGCATCGCATAGGTCTTTCCCACGCCGGGGGCAGACCCGAAGTAGATGGTCAGCTTGCCGCGCCCCTTTTGAGTTTCCTCTTTTTGGGCCAGATCGAGAAGCGCTTCAGGAGATGGTCTTTTGTACTCTTCGTCTTCAGCCATATGTTTATAACTTGTCCAGAGCGAGATTCAGTTTCAACACATTGACCCTTGGCACTCCGAGGAAGCCGAACTGGCGGTCTTCAATATGCTCCTGTACCAGAGCACGCACTTTTTCTTCAGAAACCTTCCGTTCCTTTGCGATACGGGGGATCTGTATGAGCGCCGCTTCGGGGCTGATATTCGGGTCCAGTCCACTCCCGGACGCCATCACCAGGTCGGATGGAAGCTGCTCCTGGATGCCCGATTCCCGAAATGATTTTACCCGATCCGCAACCTGATTGATAAGATCCTGATTGGTAGGCCCCAAATTAGATCCCACCCGACGCCATGGCATTGTACGGGAAATCCGAGGTTGCCGAGGGCCGAGGCCAGAAGTACTTCGGATCGGAAAAGGGCTGACCGATCAACGACGACCCGATTGGCACGCCATCGGCTCTATACATGATGCTCCCATTGGCCTGCTGCGGAAACATGAGTTGCGCCAGTAGCGTTACCGCTGCAGGATACAGGACTCCGGTCAACAACGACAATGCTACGAAGAGCAATACACCGTTCTTTATCTCTTTCATGACATTACTCCTTTCAAATCAAGACATTTATCAATACGTCGATCAACTTGATCCCGGCAAAGGGGGCCAGAAGCCCTCCCACCCCATAAATCAAAAGGTTATAGACCAGCAGCTTTTCCGCAGGCATCGGCCGGTAAGGGGTCCCTTTCAATGCAAGGGGAATCAGCAGGGAATGATGATCGCATTGAAGATGACGGCCGAAAGGATAGCGCTGAAGGGGTTGGCCAGATGCATGACATTCAGAATCCCCAGCTGGGGGATAGACTGCGGCACAGGCGGCCGGGATGATCGCAAAATATTTTGCGACATCGTTTGCGATGCTGAAGGTGGTGAGCGTACCCCGTGTCATCAGGATCTGCTTGCCGATCTCGACGATGTCCAGCAGTTTGGTCGGATTGCTGTCAAGGTCGATGATGTTGGCTGCTTCCCGTGCAGGCTGCGTTCCCGTGTTCATCGCCACCGCCACATCAGCCTGGGCAAGGGCAGGCGCGTCATTGGTGCCGTCGCCGGTCATGGCCACCATGTAACCCTGTTCCTGGTTTTCACGGATCAGCCTGAGCTTGTCTTCAGGCTTTGCCTGGGCCAAGAAATCATCAACCTGGGCTTCAGTAGCGATGGCCGCTGCGGTGAGAGGGTTATCTCCGGTGATCATGATCGTCTTGATCCCCATTCTTCTCAACTGAAGAAAGCGTTCCTGGATCCCGCCCTTTAAGATGTCCTTCAGATTTATGACGCCAAGGACTTCAGCATCACGACTGACGACCAGCGGGGTTCCTCCGGACTTGGCGATACCGGTAACATGGCTTTCCAGGTCATGCGGGATAGTTCCACCCGTGCTCTGCACAATACGCGCGATCGAGTCCCCCGCCCCTTTGCGATACGCGTGCCCATCTGCGTTCACCCCGCTTAACCTTGTTTCGGCGCTGAAGGGTACGGACTCGGCATTGTGCGGCAGTTCCCGCATGCGGAGCTCGTATTTCTGCTTGGCAAGCACTACGATGCTCCGCCCTTCCGGCGTTTCATCGGTGAGCGAGGCCATCAACGCCGCCTCAGCCAGTTCCTTTTCTGAATGGCCTCCCACCGGAATGAAAGAAACCGCCTGCCGGTTACCGAGCGTGATGGTTCCGGTCTTGTCCAGCAGGAGCACATTCACATCTCCGGCGGCCTCGATCGCCCTTCCGGACAGGGCTATCACATTTTTCTGGAAGAGGCGGTCCATTCCCGCGATGCCGATGGCAGGCAGAAGGGCTGCAATGGTTGTCGGTATGAGACAGACAAATAATGCGACCAGCGCCACGAGCGTCACCGGCTGTCCCTGGCCCATCGCTTTCACGCTATAGATGGAAAGGGGGCTCAGATTGACCACGACAAGAAAGAAGACGACGGTCATGGCAACCAGGAGAACCTCCAGGGCTATCTCATTGGGGGTCTTCCGGCGCTTCGCCCCTTCCACCAGTGAAATCATCCGGTCAAGGAAGGTCTCGCCGGGATTTGCGGTGATACGCACCACAATGCTGTTCGCTATTACTTGCGTCCCGCCGGTCACCGCGCTGCGGTCTCCTCCCGATTCCCTCACAACCGGCGCGGACTCACCGGTGACAGCGGCTTCGTTGACGAGCGCCGCGCCAGCGATCACTTCTCCATCACCGGCGATCATATCCTTCGCCTCCACGAGTATAATGTCGCCTTTACGGAGCTGGGTGGAGGGAACAAGCTCATACGCTCCTCCCGGTTCAGGCTTTTTCAGCTTTTTCGCCATGATATCCTGCCGGGTCTTCCTCATGGACTCGGCACGCGCCTTGCCCCGTCCCTCTGCCAGGGATTCAGCAAATGTGGCAAAAATGACGGTCAGCCAGAGCCATACCGAAACAATTCCGGTAAACCAGGCCGGCTCCCCTTTTCCTGTAGCCAGATTGTAAATAAAATTAACTGTTGTGATCACGCTGCCGATCTCGACCGACAGCATGACCGGATTCCGCCAGAGGGCACGGGGATCGAGCTTCTTGAAGGAATCTATAAAAGCCGCTTTCAGCAGCTTCGGATCAAAGATGCTTTTGCTTTCCATACGTTTCGCCATGACTAAACACCTCCAAGCATGATCATATGTTCAACGATCGGCCCAAGGGCAAGGACCGGGAAGAAGGTCAGGGCCCCGACGATCAGTATTACCGACACGAGCCAGAATATAAAGGGAAGCTGATCTGTCGGGAGAGTGCCCACACTGGGCGGAACATACTTTTTCCTGACCAGCGAGCCCGCCATGGCCAGGATCGCGATGGCGGGTCCAAATCTTCCCAGGAGCATGGCCACAGAACCCATCAGGTTATAGAACACGGTATTTGCGTTCAGGCCGGCGAAGGCGCTGCCATTGTTGTTTGACATCGAGGCAAAGGCATAGAGCACCTCGCTCAGGCCGTGGGGACCGGGGTTGGCCATGGAACTCACGGCTGAAGGGGTTATCAGCGCTATGGCAACGAAGGGGAGGATCACCACCCCGGCGGTGAGAACCGTAATCACCGACATCCACATCTCGGTGACCTCGATCTTCTTTCCAAGATACTCAGGGATCCGGCCGATCATGAGGCCGGCAGTGAAGACCGCGATAATGACAAAGGCAAGCATCGTGTAGAGACCCGACCCCACTCCTCCAAAAACAACTTCGCTCAATAGCATGAGCATCAGGGGGACCATTCCGCCGAGTGGCGTCAATGAATCATGCATGTTATTCACTGCCCCGCACGAGGTTCCGGTAGTTGCACTGGCGAACAAGGCCGACCATCCGGTCCCGAAACGGACCTCCTTGCCTTCCATATTGGCACCCGGGACACCCAGCTTCTGAAGTAGAGGATTGCCATTATACTCTGCCCAGTAGAGGACCCCGACTGCCAGGATCAAAAGGAACATCATCGCTGTATAGATAGCCCACCCTTGCCGTTGCTTGCCGACCATGCGGCCGAACGTATTTGTCAGCGCAGCAGGGATCGAGAGGATCAAGAGGATTTCGAGAAAATTGGACAGGGGTGTCGGGTTCTCATAGGGATGCGCCGAGTTGGCATTGAAGAAACCGCCCCCGTTCGTCCCAAGCTCTTTGATCACCTCCTGAGAGGCAACCGGTCCCATGGGCAGGGTCTGTTCCTTCACTGTCACCTTCTCGGTGACGGCCTGTCCTTTTTCGTCCTTGACCGGGTTGCCCTCCGCGTCAAGTTTAGGCTTGTCATAGCTTGTTGCCTCTACCAGCTGGGCTGTCTTGTAAGGACTGAAGTTCTGGATTGCGCCCTGCGAAACCAGCACAAGCGCTGCTACGAGTGATATCGGCAGCAGGATATAGAGAACGCTCCTGGTCAGATCAACCCAGAAATTGCCTATGGTTTCTGCTGTCCTGCGGGCAAGCCCTCGAATGAAGGCAATGACGACAGCCATTCCTGTTGCGGCTGATACGAAATTCTGTACTGTCAGCCCTGCTGCTTGAGTAAGATAACTGGCAGCTGATTCACCGCTGTATGCCTGCCAGTTTGTGTTGGTGACAAAACTCACGGCTGTATTGATCGCCAGATGCCAGGAGAAGGCCGGAAACTTACTGGGGTTAAGCGGCAGATATCCCTGCAGCATGAGAATGCTCAAAAGCACAACAAGGCCTAACCCATTAAAGATGAGCATCGCCGAGGCATATTGCTTCCAGTTCATTTCAGCATCAGATCCGATACCTGAGATCCTGTAAACGATCCTTTCGATCGGACCAAGGACCGGGCTGAGAAAAGTTCTTTCTCCCTCGTATACCCTCTTCATAAATCCGCCGAAAGGCTTTGCCAGGAGCGTTAGCACTGCTAACAGCGCAACGATCTGAACAATGTCAAAAGTCATACCAGTGTTTTGCATACTCACCCCCAAAAAAGAAGTTTCCAGTTATCTTGCAAATCTGCATTCGATCTTAAATTCGGTTACGTTTCGCTCGCTCAGCTTGTTATTGATGTGCCTGGTCACCCATTCAAGCACGTCTTTCTTCGCTTCAGAGACCTCGAAAGCAAATTTCGCCGTCTGCTCTTCCTGCATTCCTCTTTCGTGGTCTTTAATGCACACAGTATGGATGGTACAAACAGTAGCGCTCATGCCGGGCTTCACGTCTTCCGGCATCGGTGAAGTGGCCGACGCATTGCCGACGAGCCCGAACAAGACGCTCATGCATATTAAGATTGAGATTTTCTTCATTTTTGTTCTCCCTCAATTTCACTCAAACGAACAAGGCCCGTTGCAAGACCATTGCTATGGTTGTTCAGCGAGTCCTTCCTCTTCGCGAAACCTGCTGACTTTCGTTCTACCATGAGTACATCACACCAAGAGCGATGGTGTCCTGGCTTTTCTTTGTGCTGCCGCCGCTGCCGCCGGGAAATGATTCCGCGTTCGACCAGTCATGCCTGTATTCAGGCCTCACGAGCAGGTTCTTCGCAACCACGAACTGAGGCGTCAGCGTTATCTCTTTCACCCTCTGTGCCGTTCCGGTCCGCGCGCCGTCCTGGTCGTTGAAATACTCACCTCTGAGGGCAACACTGAACCAGTCGTTCACGTCATACTTTCCGATGACCGCCCAGCCGTACCACTTCGCCTCTCCCCCGTCAGGCACCGAATGCTGGTCCGTGCCGTAATCGATGTTGAGGATGAACGAGAGATTCTTCACCGGCTTCACGGTACCTATCCAGTCCAGGAGGAACCTGTTGTCATGGTTATTGTCCGGCTTTTCCGGACCATACATGACATTGAAAAGCATGGAGAGCTGTTCCATTGGCGTAACACCCAGAGACAATCCGACGCTCTTTCCCTTGTTGTTGTCATTCGTGTCATCCCAGCCATTCACAAGAAATAAGGCCCCATTGAACGCATCGCTGAACGGGTAACTGACCTTGAACCCCGTATGGGTGAACGGGACCGCATAGTTGAACAGAAATGAACGCGAGTAATTCGGATTGTCCCGGGCCTCAATGACCTCGGCCCCAAAGTAGGTGGCAAACTTCCCGAAATCAAATCTCAATCCCTTGCCCACAGGTGCGGTGTAGCTTACATACGCCTCAGTGAGGTCAAACACGTCATCACTGCTGCCGAGACCATTTGAGTGAATGAACTTTGCCGTTTCCCCCACCGACAGCTTCAACTTGAAGCCCAGGCCGCCGACGGCAGGTTCTTTCAGGAACTGCAGCTGGGCAAGGTCTACAAGAAAGCTGTTTGCCTGCTGGTCAAATACCCTTAACCCGTTCTCTTTGTTTGCCGGGTTCTCAAAATTATAGGTATACCCCCCCTGAAGATAGATGCTCATACCGAGGGCATTCTTGATGTCTTCCGCTGTCATAGCCGGCTTTTTCTCTTCGGCGCTGGCCCCTGAAACAAACACACACAATGCCAGACACAACAAACTCATTGCCAAAAATCCCTTCTTCATTCTGCTTCCTTCTTTCAATTCAGCAATTTTCATTTCTTCTCCTTTTCCTTCTTCTCCAATGATAGCGCATAATTCGATGGCTTCATAGGGGCTTACCTTTCACGCGGCACAAATCCTCCTTTCGGGAGGGGCAGGAAAGCAGAAAATAAAAAACCGCCCAAGGCAAGGGGCGGTTTAATTTCAGCCTTTTGCCCTTCCAAACGCCTACGAGGTTAGCTGACGGGCTCGGGCCTGGAAGTGCCCTTTTCCCGGGTATCCCGGAAAATACGCCCCAAATGCTTGGGTCCCCCGCATCCATTCTTTGAATGGATCTCGGCTGCTATGTAATTTTTATTAATATCACTCGCCAAAAAAATTGTCAAGAGAAATCGGTCATTTTTCTTGAAGCCCGCTATAACCCATTGATTACTTGCGGCAATTCATATGCTCATAAAAGCATTCACCGGCTTATGAGGAGCTGTTCTTTAATCTTTTTCCTCTTTCCGCCTCATCGAAAAGACGTGCAGAAAAGCTATGCCGACGATCCCTGAGACGAAAGAAGCGATGAGGATCCCCACTTTTGCGAAATCGAGCATCAAAGGGTCTCTGAAAGAGAGTGAAGTGATAAAAAGTGACATGGTGAAGCCTATCCCTCCGAGAATGCCGGCGCCGATGATATGCGGCCAGGCCACACCCGCAGGCAGAGATGACAGATTCTTCCTCGTGAAGAGATAGGAGAAGAGGACGATTCCTACCGGCTTGCCGAAGAGCAGGCCAAGGCCCACCCCAAGGGTCACAGGCGAGGTCAATGCCTGAGCAACGTCAATCGTCCCAAGTGTGAGCCCGGCGTTGGCAAGCGCAAAGACGGGGATCACCAGATAAGCGACCCAGGGATGGAGGGAATGCTCGAGACGCTGGAGAGGCGTTTCCACGTCATGGCAGGCAAGCTCGATGGCTTGCACCGCATCCCGGTGCTTCTCATCCAGAAGGATAGAGTGGCCGCATCCGTCCGGGGGGCAGTGGAATTCCCCGAGGTACTTGCTGACCTCCCCGAGAAATCTGTCGGTGTCATATTTCCCCCTGGCAGGGATGCACATCGCAACGAGGACCCCTGCGACCGTGGCGTGGATCCCTGACCCGAGCAAGGCAAACCAGAGTCCGATCCCGAGCAGCGCGTAAACGAGTGTCCTCCTGACCCAGAGGAGGTTCGCAATGACCATAAGAATGACAGCCACAAGGCCGAGGGCAAGGGAGGACAGAGCGATTGTCTCTGTATAGAAGAGCGCGATCACGACAACGGCCCCAAGGTCATCGGCTATAGCGAGGGCGGAAAGGAAGACCCTGAGTCCGAAGGGTATCTTCTTCCCGAGTATAAAGAGGGCGCCCAGCGCAAAGGCGATGTCCGTTGCCATGGCTATACCCCATCCGTGGACGGTCGGCGTTCCGTGGTTGAAGGCGAAGTAGACGAGAGCCGGGAAAACCATCCCTCCAAGGGCGGCGCCGACAGGCAGGAGGGCCTTCTTCAAAGAAGCAAGCTCTCCGGTGCTGACTTCACGTTTGATCTCGAGCCCGACGATGAAAAAGAATATCGCCATGAGCCCTTCGTTGATCCACTCGCGGAGACTCTTTACGACCGAGTATCCACCAAGGCCGATCGACAGTTCGGATTCCCAGAAGTGATGATAGGCAGCGCCAAATGGGGAATTCGCCCAGAGGAGGGCTATGGCTATGGCGCAAATGAGGAGGATGCTGCTCGAGGCCTCCGCCTCGAAAAAGAGATGGAAGGGCTTGATCAGCCCGGCCCGAAGCTTTTCAGGCTGTCAAAAGGTATTCCCTGAAGAATCTCTTCATCATACTTGTTTCTTCTCCGGCACACGATCAAATATCCCTCTGCTGTTCACGACACTTCTCGCCATGACTATGCGCTTCTCTGCATGAGCATATGCTCAACGATCGGTCCAAGGGCAAGCGCCGCAAAAAAGGTCAAGGCTCCGTCAACTATTCGCGAGGAGACACGAGTATTGATTTGCCTTTTACGGTCTTCACAAGGTTGTGCTTCTCCACGAGGAAATCGACCACCTCATTCCACGATACACTCGTCAACTGCAGCGTGATCTTCCCCTGTATCCTCTTGTCGACGGTCAGCATATAGCCGTCCTGCCTCGCTATGTCGGAAAGGACGGTGAATATGCCGATGAGACTCGCTTCTTTGAAATCAAGGGTGACTTTCCTGCCGGTATATTTCACCGGCGTCTCCCGGCTTTTCTTGCCCGTATACTTCTCCAGGTCTTTATCCGTATAGATCTTCCTGCCCCCTGCAAAAACAAAGGACACGGCAAATAACACCAGCAAGGCCAGAGCGAACATCGTCGCCCGTTTCGTCATTGAACGCCTCCTCAAATCTATGCACCATTATATCACGGCACGGCAGGGAGCAGTGTCCCGCGGCATATACAGACACGTGCGTTTTCCCCTCACGTCTGAGCATCGGGGTGTATGTCCAAAGCAAAAACAAAATTGACTTGGGAATAACCAATCTGATAGCATTCCCAGGAAATCCGGCACAGGAGGGATCGAACAATGAAGCGCCTTTTCAGTCTTCCCTTAAAGATCATGGTATCCCTTTTTCTCCTTGCAGTTCTGTTTTCCCCTGCCCTGCTTCTGTCAGCTGAGTTCGGGAGCGGGCAGGACCGCGCCGACCACGGTACCTTTGTGGTGAGCGGCATCGGATATCCGCCCATAAAGGCAGAGAATGCCGCCCAGGCCCGTTTGCTGGCGAGGAGGGCAGCTGTTGTCGATGCATACAGGAATGCCCTGGCCGGCGCAGGGGCGTCAAATAATGATGAGCAGGCGTTTTATGCCGGTCTGTCGGGTTTCGTGAGGGGGCTGACCATAGAAAGAGAAGAATACATGGAGGACGGCAGCGTAAGGATCCTTGCGAGGGTCCCGGGAGAACCGTTGCCGTAACATCACCGAGACCCCGCGAAATCCTGCCTGAAAAAGGCCGGGGAGGACCGTCGCCGGTTCCCCTGAATGAATGGTACAGGATCATAGAACGCTCAGTAAGATTCGAATAGGATAAAAGAGGGGGTTGTATGGAGAAGGGGCTGCATTGGAGGTTCGGGGTATTCCTCCCTTCGGTTATTCTGGCTGTCATTCTTTCCCTGCCTGCGCTGGCGGGCGCCCAGATGGAACCCGTGCCTCCCGCGCCTGCGGCAGACTTTGTAAGAGCAAAGGGCTATGGGATAGAGCCGCAGGATGCTTCTATGACCTCTGCAGAAAAGGCCCTCATGGCAAAGAGGGCTGCCAAGGTGGATGCCCTGAGAAACCTGGCGGAGCAGGTCAGGGGAGTGAGGATAACGAGCGATTCTTACGTCAGGGACTTCATCACCCAGAGCGACGAGATAAGGGCCAGGGTCAACACCTTCATTCAGGGAGCGAAGGTCGTATCGGAGCGGCAGATGCCCGACGGCAGCTATGAAGTGGAAGTGGAAGCCGAGCTGGAACCGTTAAGAAGGGATCTTTTCCAGATAAGGAGGGATGACATGTTGAAAATGAGAGCGGGTGTTATTCTGGCGGTCTGTCTCGTTATGACAGTGGCGGCTTGTTCTGCACAGCAAGTCGCGCCGGAGCCGGGGGCCGACTGGATCCCTGTAAGGATATCGGCCAAGGGCGCGGGAGCGCCACCCGCCACAGCGGTGAATCAGGCACAGGCGCGGCTCATGGCGGAAAGGGCTGCAAAGGTGGATGCCCTGAGAAATCTCCTTGAGCAGGCTTATGGGGTGACCATATCCTCAAGCACTACGGTGCGGAACTTCATCACCGAGAACGATACCATACGGGCAAGAGTGGACGCATACATCAAAGGCGCAAGGATCGTTGATACCAGGTATCTGAGCGACGGCAGCGCCGAGGTCGAGATGGAGATCAGTCTCGACTATGAATTCAGGGGATCTTCCCGTGAGGCATTTTCCCGGAAGACATGCATTGACTGTCGCGTGGGCTTTCCTCGCGGCGCTCTTCCTGCAGACCGCTCATGCTGAAGGGGGCGAACTCATCACTGCGGACGGCATGGCGGCCATAACAGGCGGCAACACGGTGATTGCCCGGGACAAGGCCATTGACGACGCCCTCAGAAAAGCGGTAGAGCAGGCAGTGGGTACCGTGGTATCCTCCGACACCATGACCGAGAACTACAGGGTCATACACGACAAGATACTCGCCCGGACCGCAGGGTACGTCGAACGCTACAAGGTGATGTCCGAGAAATCCCGGGGGGATGTGTATGTAGTGACCATACAGGCCGAAGTGGGCAAGGCGGATCTCACGGACGACCTCCGCGCCCTCGGTTTCCTCCACGTCCTGAAGGAAAAGCCGAAGGTCATGGTGCTCATCGACGAAAAAGTGGGCGGTATGTACGGGACCACAGGATGGGAGAGCGTGGGACAGGCAGAGTCGACCATCATGGAAAAATTCATCGCCGCGGGATTTAATGTGGTGGACCCCGCCACGGTAAAGGCGAACATCACGAGGGACGAGGCCCTCAGGATGCTTGAAGGGGATCCCGCAGCTTCTGCCGCAGAAGGTCTCAAGTACGAGGCCCAGATCGTGATTACGGGCAAGGCCTTTTCAAAGAATGCCGGGGGGAGGATCCTCGGGACAGGGATGCAATCCATCCAGGCGACCCTCCAGGCACGGGTGGTGCGGACCGATACCTCCAGGGTCATCTCCTCAAGGAGCGCTACCGGGGCGCAGGCACATATTGATGAACTGCAGGGCGGTGCCCTTGCCATCAGGGAGGCCAGCGAACAACTCGCCGATGCCCTGATGCAGGACATCATAAAACAATGGAGCGGAGAAGTGTATGGCCGCTCCCAGGAGATGACCATCATGATCAGCGGGCTGTCCTCATACAACCAGCTGGCCGCCATCAAGAAGTTTCTCGAAAAGGAGGCTCAGGGGGTGAAGGCGGTACACCAGAGGAGTTTTACCGGAGGCGTGGCAGAGTTATCCCTGGATTACGGCGGCAAGTCCGGCACTATCGCCGATGAGCTTGCGAACAGGAAATTCCCGGGGTTCAGCCTTGAGCCCACCAATGTGACACCAAACAGGGTCGATGTAAGATCGGTCACGGGAAAATGATGAACATATGTCGTCTCATGGGGTTAGCCCTTTTCTCCTCCCTCATCATTCTTTTTGCATCTGCAGGAACCACCGGCGCAGCTTCAGAAAGGAAGTGGGCACGGTAAAAGACATGAGGGGTTCAGCCAGTATCCAGAGGGAAAAAGAGACGGTCGACGCCAGGAAAAGCGAGCCCATCTTCAAGGCTGATACGGTAAAGACCTTTGACAAGTCGAAAATGAAGCTGCTCTTCACGGACGACTCGCTGCTGATGATCGGAGAAAATTCCCGGGTGCTCGTATCGACCATCATAGACAAAAAGGGCAGGACCAATGTGTTCAATCTCGCCGACGGCACAGTGAATGTGATCGTCGGGAAATCGGGACTGGAGATCCATTCCCCCACCTCGATCTCGGCGGCCCGGGGGACTTCCTATGTCGTGTGGGTCGAAAATGATGGAACACAGAGAACCGGGGTGGCGGTCTCGGAGGGAAGAGTCGAACTAAGGAACAGTGAGGAAGCCGTCACAGAGAAAGTCGTCGTCCCTGCGGGAAAGATGTCCTTCGTCGAGAAGGGAAAGATACCGTCACCGGCGGTGGTGGCCCCCCCTGAAGTCATCCAGGTTCTGTATAAGAAGACCCTTGAGCAGGAAGAGATATGGGGCCCGGTGGTCCTCAGGGCAAAGGGGAGCGCCATCCCTCCTCCGGATTCTGTAAACCCTGCGCAGGCCCGGCTGATGGCCCTCAGGGGAGCCAAGATCGAGGCATTAAGGAACCTCCTTGAGCAGTCTTACAGCGTCACCGTCACCTCTGATTCCACTCTGCGGGATTATGTGCTCAGGAGCGACACCGTAAAGGCGAAGATTGAAGGTTTTATAAAGGGCGCCTGGGTGTCGGAAGAGAGGCTCCTTGCCGACGGCAGCTATGAGGTGGAGATGGAAATAGGACTGGGTATCGGCTTCAGGAGGATGCTGCTGGAGCAGGGAGACACGAAATGACGATGCCTGTGAAAACGAATATCTGCAGGAGCGGTGTGAAAACATCGGGATGCTGCCGGTAGTAAGCGCAAGTCTGTTCGCGCAGAGGTCCTTCGCTTGTTGATTTGTTGATTTTGGCTGTTCTATAATTTTGACGGAACCATACACCGTCACATGGCATGTCAGGATAAGAAGAAATAAAGGGGAGGGAGTGTATGAAAAATAAACCGCTGTTGTTCCTCGTCTGTATCATATGTGCTCTTGGTGTCACAGCAGCCTTTGCTCTCGGTCAGGCGTCCGCCCTGAATGCGGGGGGACCGGAGGTCATGATGCTTGCGCAGGCAGATCTTTCTGGTTCCCCGGAGCATACGTGGCCGGCTTACACCGGGCCTAAGAAGAGAATTGCGGTGACCAAGTTCGAGAATAAGGTGACCGGTGTATACGGCAACTGGAGGCTGGGTGACGGTTTTGCTGAAATGCTCACTACGGAACTCATGAAGACGGGTCAATTTGTCGTGGTTGAACGCCAGGCATTGCAGGATGTCCTCGGCGAACAGGAACTGGGTCAGTCAGGGGTGGTCAGGAAAGAGAGTGCTGCAAAGGTCGGCCAGGTGCTGGGAGCTCAGATCATCATCAGAGGCGTGGTGTCGGAATTCACTCTCAATGAGTCGGGGGGCGGTGGCGGCATTGGCATAGCAGGCTTCAGGGTCGGTGGCAGGTCATCCAACGCCCATGTTGCCGTTGATATAAGGCTCATAGATACCACCACCGGGCAGGTGCTGCAGTCCCACAACGCTGTCGGGAAGGCGGAATCAAGCGGCGTCAACGTAGGCGTCTCGCGAGGAAACGTTGATTTCGGCGCGGCCGCCTTTCAGAATACCCCCCTTGGTCAGGCGACACGGCAGGCGATCCATGACGCAGTCCATTTCATCATGCTCAATATGGAAAGAATGCCCTTCACCGCCAAGGTGGTGAAAGTGGAAGGGAACAAGGTGTACATAAACGCCGGCTCGCAGATGAATATCAAACACGGGTTCAAGTTCTCTGCCTACTCGGTAGGCGAGGATATCGTCGATCCCGATTCAGGATTAAAACTGGGGGCCGATGAAAAGCTTGCGGGAACCGTGGAGGTGAGGGACGTCCAGGAGAAGTATTCGATCGGCTCCCTGATGTCGGGAAGCGGACTCAAGAGAGGGGATGTCCTTAAGCTCCAGTAAGAAATACCTTTTCCTACGATGCAGGAAGGGGGTCGGCGACATGTCGCCGACCCCCTTCCTCGTTCCTGTGAGAAAGAGAACAGATCTCTTCTTATTGCACGTGGCATTTCCCGCAGTCTGTCGAGGGAAAAGCCTTTTCCCCGTTATGACAGGAGCCGCAGTATTTGCCGTTATACATGGCGTCCATGTTCATCTTCTTCTGGGTCCTCTTCATATCGAAGACCTTCGGATGGCAATTGTCGCAGGGGAATATCTGGGTGTGGAATTCATGGCTGAAAGAGACGTTCCCTATGCCTTCCACTTTGTACGTAACGGACTTCTTGAATCCCTTCGCCTCATGACACTTTCCGCAATCAG
Source organism: Nitrospirota bacterium (assembly GCA_963699545.1). Taxonomy (GTDB): domain Bacteria; phylum Nitrospirota; class Thermodesulfovibrionia; order Thermodesulfovibrionales; family UBA9159; genus JAMCQB01. The sequence goes on from CAVOUE010000006.1 coordinate 184,062, forward strand.
AAGATGAGAACGCCTTTTTCCCATCGTGACAGGCACCACAGTATCTTCCCTGGTAGATGGCTTCCATGGTCATCCTGCTTGTACCCTTCTTCATCGGGAAGATCCTGTGTGGCACTCCTTGCATCCCAGCTTTGTGTGGGACTCGTGGTTGAATTTTGCCGGGTACCCTGACGCGGCATACGTGAACGTCTTAATGCTGTGGCAGGTATTGCAGACCGTCATGTCGGTCTTCATGAAACGGTGCGCTTCGAAACGGTGACACTGGTTGCAGTGATATCCTGCGTTCATGTGGAGACCGTGAGGAAAGGCCCCTTTCGCCGGGGAGACGAACTTCTGATACGAGTGGCACTTGAAGCAGGGGAGTTCCCCCATGACCTCATCCCGGCTGACCACCCTCTCCTGGGGTTTCTCCACCTTTTCCTTCTCCATATGGGGAGAACATGAGGCAGAAAGGACAAACAGGCAAACGTATATGCACCATCTCATTTGATATGCCCTCCGTCCCATCGGCCTAAGACTTCCCTGGCTTCCTGAAGGATGCGGGATTTTCCTTCATTTCCAGTTCATATTCGAGGGGATGCTCCTCCTTGAAGTGATGCATCGAGAGCCTGCCGGTGATCCATGTCATGCTCATGGGGAAGTTCTCCCACTTCAGGTGCTCGCCGTAGAAGTGCATGATGAGAATATAGGTGATGGCCAGCAATGCCTCATCACTGTGGAGGATAAAGAAGACCTCCCATATCCAGTTGGCGCTCCACTGGGGGATGAAATTGGCGGCCTGAGTCGGAAAGGTGAGCACAAAACCCGACAACCCGATGATCGCCATGCCCCAGAAGACCGCCCAGTAGTCGAACTTCTGAATGTAGTTGTACCTTCCGAACTTGGGCTTTGTGTCACCCATCCCGAGGAAATAGAGGATGTTCTGGATTGCGTTCTTTATATCGCTGGGAACAGGAACAATGGTGGTGACGGGGTCGAATTTCATCTTCCCGGTGAGGAGCATATAGACCATATAGAGCACGTGCCATATGAAATCCAGGAGCATGATCACCCCGGCCACCCTGTGGATGATGCCCGCCGTCTTGGCCCCTCCCCAGAGCCGTATCCACCAGCCCGTATGCTCAAGGACCGCTTCCGGGTACTTAAGGGACCACCCGGTAAAGGCCAAAAGCAGGAACGTCACGAGGAGGATGACGTGCTGGATCCTGAAGGTCACATTAAATCGCTGAAATTCTGCTGGTCTTGCATCAGTCATGGGGTCCCTCCTTTTTCCTTCTGAAAACACGGTCTCTGATATCTGCGAACGCCTCCAGAAAGACATGGAATATGACAAAGGCTATGGTCCCGGCAGTCAGTATGATAAGTCCCTTTTCCGCATAGAAGGGAATGGGGTTGTGTTTGCCGGTAGGTTTATGGGTGATGGAGGCCACAAACTTCTTGTTTGCACCGGGATGGCATTTCCCGCACGTGACGGTCCTCTTCTCCCACGACACAGGGGAAGCAGGGTCGTCCCATTTCTTAATATCATGCGCACCGTGGCAGTCGACGCAGGTGGGTGCCCCGGGATGTCCGAGCTTGTATTTCTTCCCGTGGAAGCTTTCATCATATTTCTCCACGATGTGCGTCCCGAGATTGTATTTCTTGGCGATCTCCTCTTTGTCGTGGCATTCGCCGCAGCCCTTCACCACATTCCACCGGTTCGCCATAGACTCGCGGGATTTCCCCGGCATAATGTAGTGGGGTGAGCCGTGACAGTCTGCACAGAGGGCTCCGTCCGACTGCTTCTTTTCCATAACGTTCCTGCCGTGAACGCTTTCCGATACCCGTTTGTAGATATCCCCGTGACATTCACTGCATGCGGCATACGCGACGGGATCCACCTTTGCCTTCGGGGAAACACGGCTCGCAAGCTCTGCCAGATCCCTGGGCGCCTCCGCCTTTGGCGGTTCATGGGGGTTATCCTTGAATGTCTTGTGACATGCGGTACATCCGATCCCGCCATGGACAGACCGGGAGAACCGCGCTTCATCGAGATGGACATCTATGAGCAGTCCCTTATCGGTCCTGATCTTGCCTTTCATGGCGCCGTGGCAGGCAAGGCAGGTAAATGTTTCGGCAGATGCTGGCGGTGAAAGAAAATGCAATGATACCAACAGGAGTGCCAGTAACAGCAGAACCTTTTTCATGTATCCTCCTCTATATAAAAGTCTGACAGGCAACGCCTGCATATACGAATTATCCACGCTGTTGGAAGGCTCCTTGCGTGACAGGTGAAGAAGGCGCCCGGAGAGCCGGCATGAGAAACTTCAGGAAAAGCTCTTCTCCTTTTACAGTACACCCCTTCCAGTCCCCTCCATCCAGAAGTGATCAATGCACACGATTTTACAATGAGCCATCTAATTTTTCAATTAAAAAATATTATGGATTTATAACTATAGCCGGGCACAAAGAAAGGAGAGGCGTTTGCCTCTCCCTTCGGACGGTTGTCATCGGTACGCGGAAGGTTATTCAGCCTTGACGTGTGCTTCCTCTGCAGGGGCCTTCGCACCGGCGCTTGAGAGCGCCTCGGTCAGATAGCCCACCATCGTCCCGAATATGGCTCCCACCACGATGGTCACTGATGCTATGCAGGTGATACCTACCAGCACTCCCATTGCCACCGCTACCCTCACCAGCACTGATGCCTCCAGCGGCCCTCCGAACAGGTGGTTCAGAAGTACCAGCGTCCCGTAACTGCCAAAGTAAAACCCCGGTACGATCCCGAATGCCAGAAATGCGATCCCTCCCAGTACTGCTCCCACCTTCGTCCCCATCCTTACCATCTCTTTCCTTGCTTTCATCGTCTTGCCCTCCTTATTAATATTCCTCTCCGGGTATCCCGGAGTACTCCGTATCTATTTCTTGACCTCTGCGGTCACTGTCTTGCCTGCCGTCAAAGTATCAATCACATACCCGATAAGCCAGCCTGCCACTGTTGCGCCCGATATGAAGATGATGCCTGATACCAGTACTCCCATAAGCATCGATATGCCTACGATCAGTCTCGGCACAAGCGCCGAACTCACCGGCATCCCAAAAAGGCTCCCCGCTATGTTCAACCCCACTACTCCGCCAAGAAAAGAACCGGGCAGCAGCCCCACTACCGCAAAAAGCACCAGTCCTGCACCTGCCCCTATGTATGCCATCTTTCTTGCCATCTCTTTTTTCATCTCCTTGTCCTCCTTCCTTTTGACTTCATTACTATACAAAGCAGGTTCCATGCCACATAAAATAACCATGATTTTAAACGATATTCACAAAGAAGCCCTTCGTAGATATGAGAAAACTACCTGTCGCTTTTGCAGAAATGCAAAAAAATGCGACCCTTCCCTGCTGTCCTGATCTGCAGCAGCAGCCGCTGATAACTTCCTCCTGCTTCATACCTCTTATATGGTTCTCAGAACTGAAGCTTTCGGATTCGCAATCAATAGATAAGTCCCTTTTTGCTCAATCTGACCTAAAGTTACAGCTTGACAGTAGCATGTTAGCGTGATACAAGGTAATTGAGAGGCAATCCCGGCAAATTGGAGAAATTATGCTCAACTTAATGGATGAGTATGAAGAAGAAAAATAAGAACTGCTGGGAAGTTAAGGGATGCGGAAGAGAGCTTGGCGGAAAGAACGCCAAGGAGCTTGGTGTATGTCCCGCAGCAATCTACAGGAGGCTTGACGGCGTTCACGGTGGTAAAAATGCAGGGAGGGTATGTTGGGTAGTGGCAGGCACTATGTGCGCTGTAAGGGTCCAAGGCACCTTTGCCCAAGAATACAAAGACTGTCTGGAATGCGATTTTTATCAATCAGTAAAGGAGGAGGACAGTCACTACTTTGGGATGACGACGGGTCTGGAGGAGGCATTGCTGGAGAGTGAGAATCGCTATCGGGTGCTGTTCGAACGTGTGGGAGATGCGATTTTCATTCTGGAGGCTGAGGGAGAAAAAGCTGGCCAAATCGCGGCTGCAAATGAGGTGGCAGCGGAAATGCATGGGTATGCAGTTGATGAGCTGTTAGCCCTCAACATAATGGCTCTTGATGCACCAGATTCTGCTAAAGAGGCTCCAAGCCGGATCCAGCGCTTGTCAAAAGGGGACTGGATGAAAGCAGAGATCATGCACCGTAAGAAGGACGGTACTATTTTCCCTGTTGAGATGAGTGCTGGGTTGGTAGAGCTGGGAAAGCATAAATACATTCTTGCCCTTGATAGGGACATCACTGAGCGTAAGAGGGCTGAAGAAGAGCGGGAGAAACTTATTCTGGCACTGCAAGATGCCATCGCCAAGGTCAAAACACTAAAGGGCTTGCTGCCTATCTGCGCCTGGTGCAAGAAGATACGCGACGACAAGGGGTATTGGACAAAAGTCGAAACCTATATTAGAGAACATTCCGATGCATCGTTTACCCACGGAATATGTCCAGAATGTTTGAAGAAAGAGAGCCCCGAAACTTACGATGCAGTATTTAAAACTGATACTGAAGATGAAGAAAAAGGTAAGACTTGACCTATCTGCGCTATTGTGAGTATTTCGAATAAGCTTCGTTACTGTTGCGGCGTGTTTGCGGCCGAGCAACCGAGACTTACTTCACGGCCCCCATCGTGAAGCCCGCAATAAACCGGTCCAGGAAGAAGGTGTAGACGACGGCAACGGGGATGCTTGCAAGAAGCGCCCCTGCCATGAGCGGTCCCCACTGGAAGACATCTCCGCGCACAAGTTCCGTCGGCACGCCGATGGAGACCGTTTTCTTTGCAGAGACGGAGATGAAGGTGAGGGCGTAGATAAACTCGTGCATGGAGAGGGTGAAGGCGAACACGACGACCGTCAGGAGCCCCGAGATCCCGAGGGGCAGGACGACCCAGAACATCGCCCCCAGGCGGGAGTGCCCGTCGATCATGGCCTGCTCCTCGATGTCCTTCGGGATCGTCTTGAAGAACCCCATGAGGAGCCACGTGCAGAACGGGATGGTGAAGGTCGGATAAATGAGGATCAACGACCAGAGGGACTCCTGAAGTCCCAGGGCCGAGGCGAACCGGGAGAGAGGGATGAACAGGATAGTCGGCGGGACAAGGTAGGTGAGGAAGATCCCGATCCCAAGCGTTTCGCCCCAGCCCCTGTGCCCAGCGGGCCAGGCTGTATGCCGCCGGGACCGCGACCGCGAGCGTGATCGCGACCACCGCGAGGCCGACACAGAGGGTGTTCAGGACGTACGTCAGGAAGTGCGTGTCGAACAGGAGGAGCCGCAGGTGGTCCAGCGTCGGGGGTTCGTTGAACAGGAACGGGTTGGCGACAGGGTTGAACAGGTCGTGGTCCCGCTTGAACGTCGCGATGACCATCCAGTAGAACGGGAAGGCCCCGAACAGCGCGAAGCTTCCCACGAGGGCGTACAGGCCTCCGCGGCGCATCGTTTTCCATGCGTTCATCACACCACCTCGCTCTTCCGGACCATCCGCAGCATCAGGATGGCGATGCCTGAGAGGACCGGGAACAGGAAAAGGGAGATGGCAGCCCCCTGGGCGAGATCCCCTCCCTCGATCCCCTTGAAGAAGGTCCACGTCGAGAGCACCTGGGTGCTGTGCACCGGGCCGCCCCGCGTCATGACGTAGACGACGGTCATATCGGTGAAGGTGAAGACGAGCCCGAACAGGAAGGCGATGCTGATGATGGGAAGGGTCAGCGGGATCGTGATCTCCCAGCGTCCTTCGCCAGGGGCTCGCCCCGTCGACCTCGGCCGCCTCGAGCAGGTCCTTGGGGATCGAGCTCAATCCCGCCAGCTGGATCACCGTCGCCAGCGGCAGCAGTCTCCACACGTGGACGATGATCACGGAGGCCATCGCCAGAGCCCGGGCACGCCGAGCCAGTAAAGGTTCTGCATGGGTCCCAGCAGGGCACCAGGAGAGCCGAGCAGCCCCGCGTAGCGGAGGATCCAGTCGAACGGGCTGAAGATCGAATCGAACATCCAGAGCCAGCCGATCGTCCCGAGCGATATCGGCGCCGTCCAAGGGAGCATGATGAGGAACCGGGCCAGCCACTTGCCGCGGAACTCCTTCATCAGGGCGGTAGCGACGATCCTCGAAAGGAGGATCACCAGGATCTGGGAGATGAAGGCGAACAAGAAAGTGTTCTTCAGGGCGAGCCGAAAGACGGAGTTGTCCAGGATGGCGCCGAAGTTCTGGAAGCCGACGATCCGGAGGGTCGGGTCGCCCGTCGTCACGTCGCTGAGGCTGTAGAGGATCGCCATGACGAACGAGAATCCGATCAGCACGGCGATATAAAGGATCGCGGGGGCGATCATGAGCAGGGCGAGCTGCCCGGAATGGTCCCGGATGCCAGGCTTCAACCCGGGTTCCGAGATTTCCGACCTTGCCGTTCATCCTCATGCCGTGCCCCGGTCCGTCCGCAGTCCGCTCTTCCGGTCGAAGAAACGGAGATTCGGGTCGCGCGACACGCCGAAGGTGTACGTCCGACCCGTTCGATCGGGAAGGTCACGTTGCCCGGCAGCCGCGATACGACGTGGCGGGCGTGGGACTTTTCCCCGACATTTCCGTATACGAGCCGTTCCGCGCCCAGGTATTCCGTCCAGGTCACTTCAAAGGGATAGGTTTGACCCGTCGCTCGGCTTTGACGAGATCGGCCGGCAGGAAGGTCTCCGGGCGAAATCCCGTCAGGATGTCTTCCTCTCCGAGCAGGTTCATGGGGGGAGAACCCACGAAGGTGGCCACGAAGGTGTCGGCCGGCCACTGGTAGATCTCCCGGGGCGTGCCCACCTGCCGAATCTTGCCCTTGCTCATGACCACGATCCGGTCCCCCAGCCCCATGGCCTCGATCTGGTCGTGGGTGACGTAGATGGTGGTGACCCCCACCCGTTTCTGGAACTGCCGCAGCTCCTCCCGCGCCGAGGTGCGCAGGAGGGCATCCAGATTGGAGAGGGGTTCATCCAGGAGGAAGACGCTCGGCTCCCGGACCATGGCACGGGCCAGGGCGACCCGCTGCCGCTCTCCGCCGGAGAGTTCGCGAGGTTTGCGGTTCAAGCAGCCGCCCGATCCCGAACATTCCCGCCGCCCAATGGACTTTATCCTTGATCGTGGCTCTTGTCCACCCCCCGGGCGCGCAAAGGGAAGGCGATGTTCTTGTAGACCGTCATGTGGGGATAGAGGGCATAGCTCTGGAAGACCATGGCGATGTTCCGCATCCTCGGCGGGAGGTGGGTGACCACCCGTTCGTCGATGAGGATATCGCCGCTGGTCGGCTCTTCGATGCCGGCGATCATCCGGAGAAGCGTGGTCTTGCCACAGCCGGAGGGCCCGAGGAGGACCAGGAACTCCCCCTCGACGGTTTCGAGGTCCACGTGATCGACCGCCCGAACTTCCCGAACAGCTTCGAGATCTTACGTATTTCAACTCGTGCCATGATACCCGATTCCCCCGTCCGTTTCCGTTGTGGTTTCTGGAGATGATTCACTTGCGCGGGGGAGAGCGGGGAACTCTCCGCCTCCCCCGGAATACGTTTTGTTCCTAGGTCTTCCCGCCCACGAGCCCCTTCTTGCGCCACTTGGCGTAGATGGCTTTCACCAGGAGCTCGGCCTGTGCCACGGCACTCGTCGGCCTTCATGCCCCGGGCGGCATTGGCCATCATGTTCGGCAGGATGAAGGTGGCGAAGACCTCTCCGGTGGCCGGGTTCGCCGCCCCCGGGTGCCCCACGTTGGTGCTCCACTTCTCCGCGTCCTTGAGCACGGCCAGCTTTCCCTTGTCTTCCCCCGGGAGCGCAAAGGGATCGTCGTCGAACCAGGTGTTGTGAAGATCCCGAAGCTTCTTGGCGCCCTTGCACCGCCGGGTAGCCGCGGTCCCCGGAGGGAATGGGGGCGTCGAAGAAGGCCGGGGAGTTGTAGAGCTCGCTGTGCGTACATGGCCTGATCGTAGTTCGCACCAGGTCCAGGAGGAATTTCTTCGCCGTATCGGCGTTCTTGGAGTACTTGGGCACGATGTAGTTGTAGATCACGTGCTCGCAGCTCCACCGCGTGCCCCGCGGTCCCTTGAGCGCCGGGGTGAAGTAGATGTCCTTGGCGATCTCCGGGACCTCCTTCTGGGCGGATCGGTAGGCCGAAATGGAGTTGAGTATGTAGGCGGCCCTGCCGGCGATGAGGGCCTGATTGTTGGAGACGGCGGTCCAGGCGAAGACCTCGGGGACCATGGCCTCTTTGAACAGGCGGGCCATATACTTGACGGCTTCGATGGTCTTCGGGTTGTTGAGGACCACGTTCTCCTTCGCATCCTGGATGCTGCTGTCGTAGGACCAGATCAAGCCCCGGGCCGCCATGTTGGAGTCCAGTTCCTGGGAGAGGCCGATGCCGAGCTGGATTCCCTGCTCCTTCTTGATCTTGCCGCCGTAGGTGATCAGGTCTTCCCAGGTCTCGGGTCCGTTGGCCTTGCCCGCCTTCGCCCACAGGCTCTTCCGGTAGCATCCGGGGTCGATGGTCCAACCGGGATAGAAGCTGTAGAACTTCTTGGTGTTCGGGTTGTAGGAACTGCGTCTGCAGAGCGGGTGCATCGTCCCGAACCGCTTCTCCGCCTCCTTGACGAGGTCGCTCAGGTCGAGCACGCTCGGCTCGAACTGGGAAGGCGGTGCGATCCACTCGATCAGGTCGTGCCCCGCGCTTGCCGAAATTTCGGCGGCGGTCCGGGAGGGGATCTCGGCCAGTCCGATGTGGTCCACGGTGACGTTGACGCCGTTGTTCTTCCCCCAGTTCTTGGCGTAGTTATCGTACCATTCCTTGTCGAAGCGGGGAACGAAGTGCGACCAGACGAGGATCTTAAGTTCCTTTGATGCCGCGCCACTTTGACGGGGAATAAAGATCTCGGGCGCAACTCCCATTGCAACCGCCCCAAACGCAGACGCCTTGACGAACTCCCTCCGGGTGATTCCCTTCTTGCGCTCTCTAGCCATACGATACCCTCCTTTCACGAACAACGAGTTTATAGGTGACAGCATACCTACCATGACCTGCACCCTGAAAATCGCTATGGATATGATGGAGCATTTTGAACCTTCACGCCCTTATTGTGCTATTGCTCAGCAGGGAAGTCAATACCCTGCATGGCTCTGAAATGGCTGGGCGGAGGACTCAGCCGTTGCGTCAATAGATAAATGTTTTCGGGTCCTTGATCCTGTGGCAACGGTTGCAGAGATTTTTTGCTTCTCCCTGTCCCACAACCCATTTGTGCGCCTTGTGGCAGTCGAGGCACTCCATGCCCTTTTTCATGTGGAGATTGTGCTGCCCTACCCTGGCCTCGTTTCCGTGACATTCTCCCAAGCAGTCTGATGACCTGAGCTTGATCTTCCCGTGGGGCTTATGACACTGGTGGCACTGGAAGTTCGCCATGGGTCCGCTGGCAGGGACTCTGTGACACCTCAGGCAGCGGTCTTTCGGGACCATGGTGGGTGACTTCTCCCCAAAGGAATGACACTTGAGACAGGAGAACGCCTCCATCCCGACGCCGTGGACCCCCTTGTCCTTGTGGCAGCCCTCACATGCGCTTTCATCAGGTTTGAACTGATGGAGGCTCCGCCCGTGACACACCTTGCATTCCACGTTGTGCATGAATACATGCTTCGCGTGGCCGTGGGATTTCCGCAGCGTCACCGAGCCCTGGCTTATCTCGCTCAGATGGCAGTTCCTGCACTCGGACCACGGCTTCTTCCTGCCATGAGTCCCGGAAAAATCGCTCTTCCCCTTTACCACATAGGTGACAAGGAGCTGGTTCTGTTCAATGAGATTCAGGTGGTGACATTTCTGGCACACAATGTCCCTGTGTTTGCCCCTCTGCCACTCCTGAAACGCTTCCTTCATCATGTGGCATGACATGCAGAACTCAGGGTCCTCCTGGGTATGCCGGTAGTATTTATATCCCACCACGATGCCGAGGACCGAGATGACCGCTATCAAAGCAAGGACAAACCCCTTGAGATGTTCAACAAGTCCGCTCACCAGCCTCGATACCCTGTTCCTGAGATTTCTTTTCATACCCCCGGCTTTTTGTCCGAGCAGGGCATACCTAATGCGCCGCCTTATGGAGAATTCTTTTTGCCATCACCGCCATTGCCGCAAGTCCGATGATCACGCTTATCACCTGGGAAACAGAGATTCCCGCAACAACATATCCCCTGACCTCATCGCCCCTGAAGAATTCCACGGTAAATCTAAGTGCCGAGTAAAGAACAATGTATGTCCAGAACAACTGTCCCTTGAAGGAGCGATGCCGCCTCAGGGTGATGAGGATCAGAAAGTTGAGGAATTCCCCCGCGGATTCGTATAACTGAGTGGGATGAAGGGGTATCCCCGTCCTCGCCACGCATTCAGGGTCGAGGAACGTGACCGCCCACGGAAGACCCGAAGCTTTCCCGTAACAGCATCCGGAGGCAAAGCAACCGATCCTTCCCACGGCATGGCCCACGGCCAGGGACGGTGCAAATATATCCATGAGACCTCCCGTATCCAGGGAATGCTTCCTTATATACCACAGGGCAACGGGCACCGCCAGGAGCAGACCTCCGTAGAATACAAGGCCCCCCTCCCATAGTTTTATAATGTCCAGGGGGTGCTTGAGATAATGGCCTGCATTGATCACCACAAAGAAAAGCCGGGAGCCCACGATGGCCGCAAGGAGGACATAAAACCCGATGTCGACGATTCTCTCCGAAGGGATTCCCTCTCTTCTTCCCTAGCCTCACCGCAAGGGCAAGACCAAGGAGAAAACCCACCGCTAAAAGGACCCCATACGTATGGATCGAAAGCGGGCCGATGCGGATCAATACCGGGTGCACTACGCGCTACTCTCTCTTCTGTGATGAAACAGGGAGCCCACCAGTAAAAGAACAAGTCCCACGGTCAGCGCGGAATCCGCAATGTTAAAGGCCGGCCAGTGAAGCCTTCCGGCAAATATGTCGATAAAATCTGTGACTTTCTGAAGACAACCCTGTCGATGAGATTGCCTGCAGCACCTCCCAGAATCAAGGAGAGCCCGAACCTGTCCTCCCTGCCTTTCATCAGCAGGTAAACGATGAAGGCCACGGCTGCCAAGGGAAATCGACGATGAATGCGCTATTCCCAAAACTCTTGAACATTCCAAAGGCTGCGCCCTCATTCCTGACGCTCACCAGTTGAAGAAACGGCAGTATCTCAATAGTATCAAAAGTGCCTATATACACCCTCGCAAGGAATTTCGTTATCTGATCCACAAGGACGATGAGAAAGGCAAGGAGAAAATAGGGATATCTCTTCATCTCAGGGTATTATAACAGCGGTCACAGAGTTCGGGAGCGTCTTCAAAGGTGCCTACCGCGTCGCTCCAGTTCCAGCACCGCTCACACTTTTTCCCCGGTGCCCTTTCCACAAGAACAAAAACAGCCTCCTGCTGAACCTGACCTGTGCCTCTCGAATCCCCCTCAAAGCCCACTTCCCCTTTGTATGTCCCCTCAGGCACGGTGTCTGTTCTTATCACTGCGGCGGATACGATGAAGAGCGTGGTCAGAAAATCCGCATAGTCCTTAAGAAGACGCTGCAGCCTCCTCCCTTCGGCAACATAGAGGATGACGTTCGCCTCCAGAGAATTCCCGAGGGACCTTTCCTGCCTCTTTATCTCGATCGCCTTGTTCACTTCATCTCTCAGGGATATGAGCGCTGCCCACCTGCCCTCCAGGTCCGGGTCAAGAAACCGCTTGTCCACCACGGGAAAGCGAGAGAGGAAAACGCTTTCTTCTTTCTTCCCCGGCATGAAACCCCATATCTCCTCGGCGGTGAAGGAAAGCACGGGGGCCATCAATCGCGTCATCACCGAGACGATCCGGTGCATGACCCACTGGCCGGCCCTCCTCTCGGGCGAGTCCGCCCTGAACGTGTAGAGCCTGTCCTTAAGGATATCGAGGTAAAAGGCAGCTCATGTCGACGATGCAGAAATTATGGATGTTGTGATAGACCTGATGGAAGTCGAAGTTCTCGTATGCATCGGTGACCTTTCCCACAAGGCCCTGCAATCTGCGACATGGCCCAGCGGTCGATCTCCAGGAGGTCCTGCTGTAGTCCCTGTCGTCGAAATCATGGAGATTGCCCAGCAGGAAGCGCGCTGTATTTCTTATTTTCCTGTACGCCTCCACCAGCCTGTCGATGATCTCCCTGGATATCCTTATGTCATCCCGGTAATCTTCAGCCGAGACCCAGAGCCTGAGGATCTCAGCACCGTTCTTCTTGATGATATCCTGGGGAGCCACAACGTTGCCGAGGGATTTCGACATCTTCTTCCCCTGCCCGTCCACCACAAATCCATGGGTAAGCACGGTTTTGTAAGGAGCCGAGTTCTCCGTCCCCACAGCGGCGATCAGGGAACTCTGGAACCATCCCCGGTGCTGGTCACTCCCTTCAAGATACATATCCGCGGGCCACGAAAGCCGTTCGTCCTTTTCCATGACCGCTGCGTGACTAACGCCCGAGTCGAACCAGACATCAAGGATGTCAAGCTCCTTGATGAACGATGAGTGGCCGCACTTTCTGCATGTATATCCTGAGGGCAGGAGCATCTTCAGCTTCTTTCGTAAACCAGATGTCGGAACCATCGGCCTCCACAAGCCTCACGATGCCGTCCAGCACCTCGTGGTCGCCCACGAACTCCCCGCAGTCACCGCACTTGATGAGCGTTATCGGCACACCCCATGACCGCTGTCGGGATATGCACCAGTCAGGCCTGTTAAAGACCATTCCGTAAATCCTGCTCTTTGCCCCATTCGGGAATCCACTGCACCTTATTGATCTCTTCTAGGCATCTGTCTCTCAGCTGATGTTTGCTCCATAGAGATGAACCACTGCTCAGTGGCACGAAATATCACCGGTTTCTTGCACCGCCAGCAGTGAGGATAGGAGTGGGTGATCTTTTCGACGCCGAGGAGCGCGTTTTTTTTCTTGAGCGTCTCTATGATCGCATCGTTCGCCTTGAAGACAAACTGTCCCTCGAACTCAGGGACCTCCTTCGTAAAGCTGCCCTTGTCATCCACAGGAGCATAGATATCGAGACCATATTTGAGCCCGGCCTCATAGTCGTCCTCTCCGTGTCCCGGCGCGATATGGACGATCCCTGTGCCTTCAACGGCGGTCACAAACTCTCCCAGGATCACCTTCGAGCGCCTGCTGATAAAGGGATGCTCAGCCTGCATCCCTTCAAGGCTTTTCACCCTTGACCGTGATGCAGAACCTCACCCTGAAAAAGAAGCCTTTCCTTCAGTTCACTCGGCGACGATGAGGACATCGCCATTCTTTGCGATCGCGGCATATTCATAATCCGGCTTAAGCGCAAGGGCAAGGTTTGCAGGAAGCGTCCACGGCGTCGTGGTCCAGATGACAAAAAAGACGTTCCTTCCCTTAAGCCCGGGGAGGTACCTCTCCACGTCCGCGTCCACCGACCCTGAACTTCACATAGACGGAAGGGGATTCCTTGTCGGCATATTCCACCTCGGCCTCAGCAAGGGCGGTCACGCAGGAAGGACACCAGTGCACGGGCTTTTTCCTCCTCTCCACATATCCTCCCTTCACAAACTTCATGAACTCCCTGACAATAGCACCCTCATAGGCGTTCGTCATGGTGAGATAGGGAGAGAGCCAGTCCCCGAACACCCCGAGCCTCCTGAACTCCTCCCTCTGGATGTCGACGAATTCGGCGGCATACTCCCGGCAGAGCTTTCTCTTTTCGAGGATACCGATCTTCTCTTTTCCGTCTCCCAGGTTCTTGTCCACCTGGAGCTCGATGGGGAGGCCGTGGCAGTCCCACCCGGGGACGTAGGGAGAATAGAAACCCTGCATGGACTTGAACTTGACGATGATGTCCTTCAGTATCTTGTTCAGGGCATGCCCCATATGGATATGCCCGTTCGCGTAGGGCGGGCCGTCATGGAGCATATAAGTGGGCCGTTGTCTTTATTTTTCTGCTGAATCTTTTCATACACCCTTTTCTCATCCCAGGACCTCAGCATCTCAGGCTCCCTCTGGGCAAGGTTGGCCTTCATCGGAAAGGCGGTCTGTGGAAGGTTAAGCGTATCTTTATAATCCGTAGGCATAGTCCATAAAAGTACCACTAGAGATTACGCGAAGTCAAGGCGAGAAGCGAATTCCGCGGTGCCGTTTTCCCTGATATGCGGCGGGGTTATAAGGGAACGATCGTTTAAGCGACCTGCAAATGACTTCGGATGATTCCGAGGTCCAGATATTTCACTGCGGCTCTTTCAAGGGTCGCATTTTCGAGGTCGTCAAGACAGGGAAAGACGCCCAATAGAGGAACCGGACTCACCTGCTGAAGGACAAGGGGGTTGGTATTTTCCGACACGGTCCCCTCAGACCTTCTGGTGAAATTGATCACGATCCCGGAAACATTGATGCCTTCCTTCAATGCATAGTTCACCGTAAGGAGCGTATGATTCAGGGTCCCAAGGGTGGCCCGGGCAACAACGATCACGGGGAGGCCCAGCTGCTTTATGAGATCAATGACGAAATAGTCTCTTCTGATCGGGACGAGGATTCCCCCTACTCCTTCCACGACCACTGACTGATATCTCTGTAAAAGCGCGTGAAACTTCTCGACGATACTATCAATCCTCACTACCTTGCTTTCCATCTCCGCTGCCAGAGATGGCGCAACAGGCGCTTCGAAACAATAGGGCGTTATCTGATTGATATTCTCGTCCATCCCGGCCACTCTTTTGAGAAACATGCCGTCCGAGGGATAGAGGGTATTGCCGATACGGGAGCATCCGGTCTCGACGGGCTTCATGCCGCAGGCGTTCGCACCCAGAACATGGATTGCCTTTATCAGCGCTCCCGCGATGACCGTTTTCCCCACCCCTGTGTCAGTGCCGGTGATGAAGAACCCTTTGCTCATACCCTCGAATCGAGGCAGAAGACCTGTCCCGTGACGGTTTCAGTCGTCACGAGATAGGCGATGAACCCCGCTACCTCTCCGGGATCTGAGAGACACCCAAGGATGCTCTCTTCCCTTGCCTGTTTCATGGCCCCTTGCGCACGCGTGCCCATCCCCGTGGGCATATAGCCGGGAAGGACACAGTTCACTTTTATATTATACTCCCCCAGTTCCTTTGCAAGAGAGTAAGTGAAGCCGATGACTGAGGCTTTTGAAGCGCTGTACGCAGCTTGCCCTGTCTTCCCTCTCAGTCCCGAGCGTGAAGATATGTTGATGATATGACCGCTCCGTGCCTGTATCATGAACGGCGCCACAGCCTTCACTGTGTTAAAGCATCCTTTGAGATTCACGCGAAAGACTTCGTCCCAGTCGTCTTCCCCGCACTTGATCATCAACCCGTCCCTCGTGATAGCGGCATTATTTATGAGCACATCAATTCTTCCCCACTTCTCATAAACCTTCCGGGCCATCTCTTCCACGTCCCGGAAGCTGCCGGCGTCCGCCCTCACCCCGATGGACCGCGGGCCTGTGCTCAGGACAACCTCCCCTGCCTCTTCCGACGAATGACGATAGTTGACCGCAACATTATATCCTGAACGTCCCAGCGCAAGGGCAACCTCTCTTCCGAGCCCCCTTGACGCACCGGTGACAATAGCGACGCTCATTGCAGGAAAACGGGTCTGTTCCATAGTGTTCCCGCACAGTCCTGCGCTCTCTCCGCGATGTGATCCGTTGTGCCCTCCTTGGGAGATCCTCCCGGGATACGAGATATTCGATACGATCCGCGCGTGCGGATAGCACCGCTCTCCCCTCATTTTTTTTAACTATACTCATTTCCCTGGCTCAATATCTACTGATTTTGGATTGTCCGGAACGGGGTGTTGACAAAGAATATTGGTTTAGGTTATGTTATTATCTCGTTCTTTGAATAGCTAAAAATGTGCGTAGTAAACCTGTCGATTTTGAGTTAAACCAGTATCAAATGAGAGTTTGATCCTGGCTCAGAACGAACGCTGGCGGCGTGCCTAACACATGCAAGTCGAACGGAGTTAATTAGCAGCACTCAGCAGTTAGCATTCAGCGATCAGCGAAAGAGGAGAAGAAGCCTTCAGAGCTGATGAGCTGATAGCTGAAAGCTGTGTGCTGTTGGTTAACTTAGTGGCGGACGGGTGAGTAACACGTAGGTAACCTACCCTAAAGCGGGGGACAACCCGGGAAACTTGGGCTAATACCCCATAAGACCACGGGCTGGGAGGTTTGTGGTAAAAGGAGCAATCCACTTTAGGATGGGCCTGCGGCCTATCAGGTAGTTGGTGGGGTAAAGGCCCACCAAGCCGAAGACGGGTAGCCGGACTGAGAGGTTGAACGGCCACACTGGAACTGAGACACGGTCCAGACTCCTACGGGAGGCAGCAGTGGGGAATTTTGCACAATGGGCGGAAAGCCTGATGCAGCGACGCCGCGTGGAGGATGAAGGTCTTCGGGTTGTAAACTCCTTTTGTAGGGGAAGATAATGACGGTACCCTGCGAATAAGCCACGGCTAACTCTGTGCCAGCAGCCGCGGTAAGACAGAGGTGGCAAGCGTTGTTCGGAATTACTGGGCTTAAAGGGCGCGTAGGTGGTAGTGCAAGTCTGAGGTGGAATCCTATGGCTTAACCATAGAATTGCCTTGGAAACTGTATTACTTGAGTCAGTGAGGGGAGGGTGGAATTCCTGGTGTAGCGGTGAAATGCGTAGATATCAGGAGGAAGGCCGGTGGCGAAGGCGGCCCTCTGGCGCTGAACTGACACTGAGGCGCGAAAGCGTGGGGAGCAAACAGGATTAGATACCCTGGTAGTCCACGCCCTAAACGGTGGGTACTAGGTGTAGGGCTCGTAAGGGTTCTGTGCCGAAGCGAAACCATTAAGTACCCCGCCTGGGGAGTACGGCCGCAAGGTTGAAACTCAAAGGAATTGACGGGGGCCCGCACAAGCGGTGGAGCATGTGGTTTAATTCGACGCAACGCGAAGAACCTTACCTGGGCTTGACATGTGAGTGGTAAGGACCCGAAAGGGCGATGATTCCGTAGCAATACGGAAGCTCACACAGGTGCTGCATGGCTGTCGTCAGCTCGTGCCGTGAGGTGTTGGGTTAAGTCCCGCAACGAGCGCAACCCTTATCCTCTGTTACCCCGCAAGGGGGTCTCTGAGGAAACTGCCGGCGATGAGCTGGAGGAAGGTGGGGATGACGTCAAGTCATCATGGCCCTTATGTCCAGGGCTACACACGTGCTACAATGGCGAGTACAGAGGGGTGCAAGACCGTGAGGTGGAGCCAATCCCTAAAATTCGTCGTAGTTGGGATCGGAGTCTGCAACTCGACTCCGTGAACGTGGAATCGCTAGTAATCGTGGATCAGCACGCCACGGTGAATACGTTCCCGGGCCTTGTACACACCGCCCGTCACACCACGAAAGCCTGTTGTACCCGAAGTCACTGCGCTAACCCGCAAGGGAGGCAGGTGCCTAAGGTATGGCCGGTAATTGGGGTGAAGTCGTAACAAGGTAGCCGTAGGGGAACCTGCGGCTGGATCACCTCCTTTCTAAGGAAAAAGTGCAAAACGGTTTACTACGCACTTTTTAGATAAAGGGCCGGGGAAACTGGACCTCGGGCCTATAGCTCAGTTGGTTAGAGCGCACCCCTGATAAGGGTGAGGTCATTGGTTCGATTCCAATTAGGCCCACCAACCAATTTTGCGTCGTGCAAGATTGGGGTTATTAGTGATTAGTTGTTGGTTCGAGGAAAAATCTTTTACTGATAGCTAACCGCTGAGAACTGACAACTAGAGAATTTGCCAGGCAAATTCTTGTCGGGGGTGTAGCTCAGCTGGGAGAGCACCTGCTTTGCAAGCAGGGGGTCATCGGTTCGATCCCGTTCACCTCCACCAATAAGAGAGTTCGGCGTTCAGCGTCCAATGGTATAAGAACGTTGAACTTTGAATAGTTTTTTTGTTCTTTGACAACAGAAGGGAAGAAGTAAGGGTCAAGACAGAAAGGGCGTATGGTGGATGCCCTGGCATCAGGGGGCGAAGAAGGACGCGGCAGGCAGCGAAAAGCCACGGGGATTTGCGAGCGAGAGTTGATCCGTGGATATCCGAATGGGGCAACCCACTCCGAGTAAAGTCGGGGTATCATATCCTGAATACATAGGGGTATGAGGCGAACCCGGGGAAGTGAAACATCTCAGTACCCGGAGGAAGAGAAATCAAAAGAGATTCCCTTAGTAGCGGCGAGCGAAGGGGGAAGAGCCCAAACCGACCCTAACACAAAGCATTCAGCATATCAGCCAACAGCTGTCAGCTGAAGGATTTATTCTTTAGCTGATTACTGACCGCTGAGTGCTGAGAGCTTTGTGTTAGGGTTGGGGTTGTAGGACCGCGTAAGTAGGAACACTGTGTTATAGCCGAATGTTCTGGAA